>CAVJMH010000014.1:0-55879 GCA_963650755.1 Firmicutes bacterium TM09-10
GGCGTGATAAGAACAAGAACGTTCTTCAAAAAGAACAAATTCCTGCCATCATTATTCAGCCACAGTGGAGACTTTTCTTCGCAGTCGCTTCGCGACCCTATACGGGCAAATGCTTCGAAAAACCTCCACTGTGGCCATATTACGTTACGATGCCGAGGGTGCACTGGGGTCCAAAAAAACCTGCCTGAATTACAGCACCTCGACGCTAAAAGGCCTATAAAGAGCGAAGATATATTTCAACGAAGTTATATAAGCGGTAAAATTAGATAGAAAAAGCGTCGAAACCGCCGTCCACTACGCAGACTGTACCAGTAACTGCCTTCGATGCGTCAGATGCCAGATAATGAAGTGTTCCTACCAGTTCGTCCGGCTCCAAAAAACGTCCTATAGGCGTATGCGCGAGGATAGTATGAGAACGCGCGGTAAGAGAGCCGTCTTCATTAGTAAGAAGCGTTCTATTCTGATTAGTCAGAAGAAAACCCGGAGCTATGGCGTTAACCCTGATTCCTTCACCGAATTTCATAGCCAGCTCAGCACATAGATACTTGGTCCAATTAGCCACAGCAGCCTTGGCAACTCCATATCCTGCCACCCTGGTAAGAGGTCTCAGAGCCGATTCGGACGCAAAATTGATAATGGAGCCTCTCTTCTGCTCCGCCATGGCGCGAGCGAAAACCATAGTAGGGATGATAGTTCCAAACAGATTAAGTTCCGTAACTTTCTTCACGGCATCCACATCCAGATCGAAAATGGTCTCGTCCGGCGGCACCGTAGCAGAAGCCATATTGCCTCCTGCAGCGTTAAGAAGAATGTCTATCCTGCCATAAGCGGACATTATCTGAGCGTAGTTCTCTTCAAGCACGCTTTTATCCAGCACATTGGTAGGAAGAAAAATAGACTCTCCGCCTTTCGCAGAAATATCACCTACAAGACCCTCGCCTATACTGCGAGCCCTCTCCAAATCCAAAAGGACGACTTTGCATCCTTCTGAAGCAAAATATTTTACGATCGTGGAGCCCAAGACTCCGCAGGCACCTGTCATCACTACGACCTTGCCCTTTATATCGAACAGATTATTCATAATTCAATGACTTTATTATTCCCTCCTGAAGACCGCGAAGTTCCGCAAGACTGCGCATTCTGCCATAGCAGGAATATCCCGGATTAGATTTACGGAAAAGATCATCGCACATCTGATGACCGTGGTCCGGCCGCACAGGAATGCTCACCCCCCGGCGCTGCTCCACTTCAAGAAGCGCACGCATCATGCCATACATATCCACATCGCCTTCCAGAAGATTGGCCTCAAAGAAATTACCCTCTTCGTCTCGCTTGGTCGTCCTCAGGTGTACAAATCCTATTCTGTCGCCAAATTCGCGCATCATAGCTACACAGTCATTATCCGCGCGCACACCCATTGAACCCGTACACAGGCACAAGCCATTTGAAGGATTAGGCACGGCCTTGACAAGCTCACGAAAATCCTGCGCCGTAGAAAGTATGCGGGGAAGTCCGAGCAGAGCAAACGGCGGATCATCCGGATGTATAACCATAACAGAGCCGCATTCATCAGCCACAGGACATACCTGAGACAGAAAATAAACGAGATTCTCGCGCAACTGAGCCTCGGATATGTTATCGTACCGAGAAAGAGCCTGACGGAACTGTTCCAGAGTAAAACTTTCCTCGCTCCCCGGAAGACCGGCTATCATATTTCTGGTAATAAGCTCCTTTTCCTCTTCGGACATTAAGGAGAAACGCTCCTTGGCACGCAGAATCTGATACTGCGTATACGCTTTCTCAGCATCAGGACGCTTCAGGATAAAAAGGTCAAAAGCCACAAACGCGGCCATCTCGAAACGCAGAGCCTTGCTCCCGTCCGGCATCGTGTAGGCCAAATCGGTTCTCGTCCAGTCCAGCACCGGCATAAAATTGTAGGTGATACAATGTATGCCACACTCAGCGAGATTACGGATGCTCTGTTTATAATTTTCTATATATCGCTGATAATCACCCTCGCGCGTCTTTATATGTTCGTGCACCGGAACACTTTCCACCACGCTCCACTTAAGCCCCTCTTCCTCTATCATTTTCTGACGCGCACGAATCTCCTCCACAAGCCAAACCTCCCCGTTAGGTATATGGTGCAGCGCGTGAACTATATCTGTAACACCTGCCTGTCTTATATATGCCAATGGAACCGGATCATTCGGGCCATACCACCGCCAGCTTTCCGTCATTCGAAACGCTTTCTTATTTTCTGACATCACTGATTACTTTTAAGCAATATTCACATCTCTTCGATATGGCATCCCAATCCTCGAGACTTATCTCCTCCTTAGGGAAAAGGTTACTGCCCATTCCTACACATGAAGCTCCAGCCTTAAACCATGCACGCAGATTATCCGCATCTGGTTTTACACCTCCGGTTACAAGTATCTGACTCCACGGCATAGGAGCCTTAAGCCCCTTTACGAAAGAAGGTCCAAGCACATCTCCAGGGAACACCTTACATACATCGCACCCAGCAGCCTGAGCATTGCTTACGTCGGTAACACTGCCACATCCAGGTATATATGGGATCAAACGACGGTTACATACAGAAGCGACCTCAGCATTGAAGACAGGCCCCACTATAAAACGCGCTCCAAGCTGCATGTAAAGTGCAGCCGTGGGAGCATCCACCACAGAGCCTGCCCCAAGTATCATCTCAGGAAGCTCGGCAGCGACGAACTTGGACAATTCACTGAAAACCTCGTGAGCGAAATCCCCGCGATTGGTAAACTCAAATACCCTGATACCGCCTCTGTAGCAAGCTGATAGCACCTGCTTCGCTCTTTCCGCAGACGAATCATAGAACACAGGAACAAGTCCCGTAGAAAAAGCGGTCGAAAGAACCTGAACTTTATTTTTCCCAGCCATAAAATTTATCTTATCACTCTTCCAGAAGCATTTCCTTTCACTAACGCCTCCACTTCCTTTAAGCTAACACGATTATAATCACCCTCTATCGTGTGTTTAAGACACGAAGCTGCCGTAGCGAATTCAAGAGCCTTCTGTTCATCTTTATATTCAAGCAGACCATGGATGAGCCCTGCGGCGAAAGAATCTCCCCCGCCTACTCTATCCACTATATCCGTTATATCGTAACGCCGCGAATATTTAAGCTCATGCCCGTTATAAAGAACCGCAGACCACATATTATGGTCAGCATTAACGGAGTAGCGCTGTGTAAAAGCCACGAGTCTGGCCTTACGGAACAACGACATCATCTCAATTCCCATATCTTTAAATACCTCGCTGACTATCTGACCGTCATCCGTAAATCCTTCCGAATCACCAATGCCAAACACCTTCTGAGCATCTTCTTCGTTACCGATGATAACATCGCAATACGACACCAGACGGGGCATAACCTGTGAAGCGGCCTTACCGTAGCGCCAGAGGTTCTTACGATAATTAAGATCGCACGAAATCTTGACACCCTTACGTGATGCACATTCAAGGGCTTCCAGCACCACATCCGCGGCTCCCTGACTTATAGCCGGAGTAATGCCTGTCCAGTGAAACCAGTCAACTCCCTCAAATACCTTTTCCCAATCTATCATACCGGGCTTTATCTCCGCGATAGACGAATGTTCTCGATCATAAATCACCCTGCTTGGCCTACATACCGCCCCTTTTTCTATGTAATAGATACCCATTCTTTCACCGCTTTTTATGCAGAAAGAAGTATCCACATCCAATCCATGAAGTTCGCTCAGAGCTGCGCGTGCTATGTCATTGTCAGGAAGAGCAGTAACAAAGCTGACTTCCTGTCCGAATGCGGCCAGGGAGACAGCGACATTGGCCTCTCCCCCACCGAAAGTGGCTTCAAAAGAATGCGCCTGAGAAAAACGAAGATGCCCCGGCGTAGATAGACGAAGCATTATCTCACCGAATGTAACTATTTTAGCCATAATTTAGATTTCAATTCCCCAACCAGGTTCATATTCACGACCCCAGAGCCTCTGAGCATCTTCATCTCCTATGATACGTCCGCTAACCGGCTCTATCTTAAGAGAATGGCCCACACGCTGTGCAATATTACCAAGCTGAACGAGCTGAGTGCTTATACAAGCGCTGTTAATGTCCGAATGAAGTTTTTCCCCCTTACGTATGGCGTCGAACCAGTTTTCAAAGTGGAATGCATCCAGCTGTTCGCTCGGGTTAAGAAGATTACCTGTCTCGAACTTAAGTTCGCTCTTGACATCCTTGACCACGTTGCCGCCAAGATCAAGAATCTTGTATTCATTACCTCCGTTAAGGTAGAGCGTGCCGGTCTCTCCATAAAAAGCCACACCCACGCCTGCTCCGTCCACAGCGGAATTATTACAGCTTCGACCTTCCCAAGAGCCTGCGGCCTTATCCCCAAACTGATAGGTAATGAGCTGCGTGTCAGGTGTCTGCCAATCATCTTGAAACCTATATCTGCCACCCACTGAACTTACCATCGTAGGATAATCAACGTCAAGTCCCCAGCGCATCAAATCCACGAAATGAGTACCGTTATTAAGAGCCTCTCCTGTTCCCCAGTGCCAGAACCAATGCCAATTATAATGAACGATATTGTCCCTATACTCGGTGCGTGGAGCCGGTCCCTGCCAAAGATCCCAATTCAGATGCGAAGGAACACTCACCACCTTACCTATTCCTATAGAAGGGCGATTATTCACATACCATGACTTGGCATAATGAACTTTGCCTATGTTCCCGGCCTTAAGCTCGTCAATGGCAGCTATGATATTAGGCCAAGAACGGCGCTGATTACCCACCTGAATTACCTTGCCATATTTTACTGCCGCACGCATAAGCATCTCGTTTTCAGCAGGATTATGACTTGTAGGCTTTTCAAGATAGACGTGTTTACCAGCCTGGAGCGCCATAATCGCAGCCTTGGCATGCCAATGGTCCGGCATAGCGATGACCGCCGCATCGAACTCGTCAGAAGAGAGCATACGGCGTATATCGGTCTCTCCCTTAGGGAGTTTGCCGGTGAGACGCTTAATCTCTGCACGGCATCTTTCAAGAGCCTCGGTATCACAGTCACAGACATATGTGACCTCGCACTTAGGCATCTTCGCAAAACTCTGAGCCAAAGCGCTACCTCTCGAATTCACGCCTATGACGCCTATTCTGATACGGTCATTGGCCCCGATGATGGAACCCTTCTTGGAAACGGCGAACGATGGGACCACATTGGAAAGTGTAAGACCTGCCGTAGCAAGCGCTGCACTTTTAATAAATTCTCTTCTTGATGTCATATTACTATTTTTTAACGATTACTTTTTACAAAACAATCTGCGAACCAGCAGACAAATTAATCTTATCACCCACAACAGAGCGTACAGAACTGCAGCTATCACCACTACATAACCTATCTGAGAAAAAATCTCGGTCCACGACTTATGATAGGCGATAACAGCCCCTATGTTCGTGCAGAACGACGCTAAAAAGCATACTATAATTATTATCAATTCTCTGCGCGCCAACCGCGAAGGGATAATTATATCTTTCATAATCTAACTTTTACAAATCATCTAACTTGTCTACTATGCAGCGCCTCCTACCTAAAACTTCATATAAGGAATCTTATAATAATCAGGAAAAATGATGGTGCGCTGCTCTTCCATGGCTTTGTTACCCAAAAGGCAAAGAACCGTAGAACAATAAGCCTCCTCCACTACGTTCTGCGCCTTTTCTCCTGTTATGCATGAAGTGCAAAAAGCGGAAAGGATAGTATCAGAAGCATCGTTATCCACTCCTATCATATTCTGTCCTCCATTGACGCTGACCTTACCCTCTATTATGGCATGCGGAATGGCGTTCCCTTTCACCTCAGGACGCCAGCTCGGACCGGCAAGAGGGACGGACGAGAATACCTTGTTCTTAACGTTGTCCACCAGCGTCTCTATGCCTGAACGACTGTTGTCCTCCTCAAGATAATACACGCCCTTGGTTAGATCCATAGTTCCCTTATGCCCCAGAATCTGGTCCTCCATGCCATTGAACTTATTGGATATCAAAGACTCATAGTTAATCTTACGTCCATCGGAATAGCGATAGATGACGTTCACGGCATCATAAACCTCGCGCCCGTCCTTCCAGAAGATAATGTCTCCCATACCAGTCATAGAGGAGGGGATCTTCCCCGCGGCCATATTGCACACTTCTATCTGATGGCAGGCAAGTTCTGTCATAAGACCGCACGAATATTCTTTATAGAGACGCCAATTAATCTGTCTTTCAAGTTCAGGAGAAGGTACGGGGCGCCTCCAATCGGCATTTCTGAACCAATGGCAACGCATTCCCACGACATCTCCTATGACTCCATTCTTAATGAACTGCATTCCCCTGATATATTTCGGGTCGTACATTCTCTGCATGCAAAAATACAGAGCCCTGTCACTTTTCACATAGGCATCATATATGGACTTACATTCATCCAGCGTACGCGCCATAGCCTTCTCACAGAAGACGTGCTTCCCTGCAGAAAGGGCATCGAGAGTTATCTGTGCGTGAGACCCAAGTGGAGTGGAGATTATAACTCCATCTATCTGTTTATCTTCTAAAAGTTTATGATAGTCTGTATAGAGGCGCGGAGAGTCCGGGCACAAGGCAGCGGCCGCCTGCAGATTAACATCATATATGTCGCAAAGCGCCACTATCTTCGCATGAGGCATCAAAAGCAGATTATGGATATGGTATTGGCCTCTGGAACCGGTGCCTATCAGAGCTATGCGGGCCACCTCCTTTCCTGTCATGGACAACTTCTCCGGAGTGCAGGAAGTGAGCCACGGGGCTGAAGAAAGAAGCGCCGCGCCACCTGCCAGATACCCCATCTGCCTTAAAAAATTTCTACGCCCCATATCCAGGGCCAACTTATCCTTATATTCCATTATATTACTTTCTGCAAATATTCTAATCGAGTATATCCAAATTGAATTTCTCAAATTTAACGTCAGGAAATCTATCCTCTATCTCCGTTCTCTGCGAAGAATCACAAATCATATATACGGTGCTCAACACTTCGGCAAGCAGAGGATCTGGACACCTCACCGTAGCAAGCGCTCGCGAAGTCTCTCTCTGTCTGGAGATGGGATTAACTATGTGACCGGTGTACCACGGAGTATTGCCCGAAGTAGAAAGCGCCTCATCTCTAAGCGAATACGTCGTAACTACGTGGCCATCGAAAGGTGAAGGGAGGTCCACAAGCCAGCCTTCTCCTGAAGGGTGGTCTCCATAGGCATAGATAGAACTTCCCCCGAAATCCACAAAAGCGGACTTAGCGCCCCTATCTCTAATAATCTCAACTACCTTTTTAAGTGCCCATCCCTTGGCATATCCCCCGAAGTCAAGATCCACCTCCTCTCCTTTAACCTTTAAAGTACTGCCATCAAGAAAAAGTGCACTGAAATGACCTCGACTGATATCAAACAGGCCAAAGGTGCTGTCGTAATAATCAAAACACCTGTTCACTTCAGAGCAAAGTACAGGGCCAAGTTCAGCAAAGCCCCTTTCGCGCAGACTTTTATTCACCCCTGACAACTCACTCTCAGGGCAGAACTTATCGAAAATCTCATCTCCATTTTTAAGCAGCGACGCCACCTCATCCCATAAAAGATGAGAGTCGGCATCGGAAAGACCTGAACATATCATATCGAAGCGGGTACCCATTATCTTATCCGCATGTGCGTGGAAAAATGATCCTTCCTCATAATATGTATAGCCTGCGTTATCCATTATCTCGAAGCCATCTTTACAGCAGTGGTCGTGATATAATATTTAGTGAGCGTGTTCTGCGTCTCCCACTCCGGGAGCCTATCCTCGCCTCTTACAAACCTCAGGAATGAGCCTGCCACAAGATTAAAATGATCCTCGTGGCCAATTCTGCAACTGAGCGGCACTTCTACCATCTGCTCGCTACCGCCCTTGGGACACAGAAAAACCTGTTTTACAAATCCCGTAGTAGCATCCTGACGCACTATGATGCTGGCTTTCGTGCCTTTATACACGGCTTCAAACGTGTCTGAAGAACCCTCCTGCGGCATCCAGTTCCACTTAACCTTCATACGTACAGGAATCCCGCGGACACTGAAATCTATGACACCGTTCGACATCACATCTATCGCATCTCCACTCCTTACCCCTTGAAGGTAAGCCGGGAATTCGTCTTCCAGAGTGCTCAAACGAAACTGCTCTTTCGTGATGCACGTAGGATAATGGGAGGCAGCCTCCACTTTTACCTGAGCGGTCGTAACAGTCTGCTCTGGAAAACACTGCCAAAACACCAAATCTATAAGATGAGTGGTAACATCGGCTATGCCCTCACCCTGTTGCGTAACATCATAATACCACGCGGGCCTGTGAAGAGCCGACCCTGAAACCTCCTTGTAAAAATGGTGCACACTGGTCATACTGACAGCCGGACCGCTACTGCAATCGAACTCCCCGAAAAAGTCTTTATCCGAAAGCAGATTCCTTACTATGACATTAAGCGTGTCATATCTCTCCGTCATAAGGTCATAGATGACAAGTCCCTTTTTCTGCGCGAGAAGATATGCGCTTTGCAAAGTCTTCCACTGTTCTTCGTTTATGGCAAGCGGCTTATCGGAAAGCACGTTATAACCCTTCTCCACTGCCGAGTGAATATAACCCGTCTTCTTCTGATTATTACCTGAAAGCATCACTACGCCGTTCGAGCCCTTAGAACGTGGAAGTGCCGACAGATAATCCGCCCCCGCATATACGTGTTCACGCCACGAGGTAGGATTCTCTTGGCGCGAATTATAAGATTCTATACTATTTAGATAACTGTCAAGTTCCTCTCCCTTAGGAGCATACACCTGAACATCCTTACTAAGCCCCTCAATCATGTTTTTCTGCAGCAGACATGCGTGAAAATGCCCCGGGTCTATCACAGTAAGGGTCACATTCCTCTCTTTAGAGCAAGAGAAGAAAAGAAGAGCACTACAGCACAAAAGTGAAAGGAACCTAAAGTTTGACCCCATATTTTTTGAGCAGCTTTTTAGCATCCTTTTCTCCGGCCTTATAAGCCTCTGACAAGCTCACGGTCTTACCACCACTTTCAAGACTCATATTGGAAGCTTTCATAAAAGTAAAGATTTCAATGGTTTCCTCTGGACTTACCGGAAGAACACCGGAGATGAAGAAATCAAGTATCTCGTTAAGAAGAACTCTATAGCCTTCATATCCCCCGCAAAGAACAGTACCGTCTTTCGTTACTATGGTTCCGCCATAGATATTAGGGCCCTGAGATACAGCACGGAATGTTCCGAGCCTTCCGTCTTCCCATACTCCTGAAACTATATCGCCATAGTCCGAATGAACGCGACTTACTTCCTTACAGCCCGTTCCCATCACAGTATAGAGAGTCTCCACCCCGTGAATGCCATAAAACCCGAAATCCGGATGCGTAGGCTCGCTGTGATGAGGCGAATAGCAGTCAGCACCAAGTACAGGGCCATATTCACCATTTCTTATCTTTACGTTCTGAGGAGAAAAACGAAGCGCCGATGTCGAAAAAGTCTTAACGCCGTAATGTTCCGCCAGCTTATAGAGCGCGATAGTCTGACCAAGCGTAGCGCCGGCTGGCTTATCCACATAAACAGGCTTTCCAGACGCAAAAACCTGCGCTGCCTGCTCTAGATGAAGCCTTCCGTCATTAGTTTCCAGCAGGACACAATCCACCAAGGAAAGAAGTTCCTCTATGGAATCTGTAATGGTAACCCCATATCCCTTAACGAATTCTATATAACCAGGGATACGCTTATAGCTTGACTCTATGGTCTTAGACCCATACGGATAGGCGGCCACGACTTCAAATTTCTTGACATAAGGGTCATCGCTCTGAGAGTTAAGAAGTTCCGTAAAAGCTGTAGAATGTGAAGTATCCAGACCTATTATGCCAATCCTGATGACTTCCTCCTGCGCGCGAAGCGAGCCGGCTGAAAGGAAAGCAAAAAGCAAGCAAAATGATAAAAACCTTTTCATAAAATTAAAGCAGAGATGAACTATCATTATTCAAATATAAGCAAGAATTCTCTTTTTTCCGAAGGATTGAAGCCGGACATTCCTCGGAAATCTCACCCTCAAGCATCCTCTTTACGGCAGGAGCTTTATGAGCAAAAGGCACTATGCAGAACATCCAGTCAGCACGGAGAAGCGCAGGGATAGTAAGCGTGATAGCCTGACGGGGAACATCATCCAGTGTAGGGAAGCAACCCTCTTTCACCTGCTGTCCACGACAGACCTCGTCCATAGACACTATCTTGACCCTATGAGGATCATCGAAGAGGGCAAATTCCGGGTCATTGAAAGCTATATGTCCGTTCTCCCCTATTCCAAGGCACACTATATCTACAGGATACTGCTCCAGGAGTCGTGCATATCGAAGGCACTCCTGCTGAGGATCAGCGGCTGCTCCATTAATATAATTGGCACTCTTGAAAGGGACTCTGGAGAAGATGCTACGTGAAAGGAAATTGGCAAAACTTTGAGGCTTAGAGAAATCCACACCTATATACTCATCCATATGGAAAGCGTTGATTCTACCCCATTCTATTCTCGTGTCTGCTATAAGAGCTTCAAGAAAAGCGCTTTGCGAAGGAGCAGCGGCAAATATCATATTTATTTCACTCTTCTTCGAAAGCAGGTCCAATATCTTTTCGGACACATCCTCTGCAGCACACTCACCCATCTGCACTGTCGTAGGATAGACCTTGACCTTCAACAGATCTTTATAAAATTCTGTCATTATAATTCACTATTAGCATTATTTTTATATATGACTCTGGCGCCACGGACAGTGGTGTCTATCACTACGTCTTTACCGAATATCACTATATCCGCATCTTTTCCGGGGAGAAGTGAACCCTTTCTGTCGTTGATACGCATAATGCGCGAAGGCGTAAGTGTCATCATCTTAACAGCGTCAGTAAGCGGCACTCCGGCGACATTCACCATAGTGCGCACCAGACGGTCTGTGGTAGCTACACTGCCTGCAAAAGCGCTTCTGTCCATGAGTTTAGCCACACCGTCTTCCACGACCACATTAAAACCACCTGTCTTACTGCCAAGTATGTATTCCCCTTCGGGCATACCGGCAGCACGCATGGCATCCGTGCAGAGAGCCGTCTTGTCTGCGCCCTTGAATTTGTAGGCATATTGAAGAAGAGGACGTGGCAAATGCACACCGTCCGCTATTATCTCCACCGTGATGTCATCAAGCAGATAAGCCGCTTCTATCATTCCTGCGTAACGGAACGCATGCTTTCTGACGATAGTGGACATGGCGCAATACAGATGCGTAACGTGCGAATAGCCATGACGGACAGATTCCTCTATGGTCTCAAAAACAGCGTCGGAATGCGCCATCGCCGGAAGTATCCCGCGTCGGCAAAGCTCATCTCCCAACTCCATAGCTCCGGGAAGTTCAGGAGCCACACTCCAGCGCAGAATCTTATCCGTCGAATCAAGGACTTTCAGATAATGCTCTTTCGTAGGATTCTTTAAATGAGAAGGATTCTGTGCCCCGCTCTTTTCAAGAGAGAAATATGGGCCCTCAAGGTGCAGGCCAAGCATCTGTGCTCCGTCCACATTAAGGGGCGAGGCCTTTTCGAACGCGTCTAGCACTCCGAAAAGATCCTCATCCGTACTGGTTACGGTAGTAGGTATTATGGAAGTGGTGCCGTGCGTGGCATGCATTCTTACGGCACCCAGAAAAGCTTCCACCGTGCCGTCCATAAAATCGTAACCGCCACCCCCGTGCACGTGTATATCCACAAAACCGGCACTCACGTACCTTCCCGAGGCATCTAAAACCTCGTCTGTGCTTTCGATGGAAAGGTCATCCTCCTTTACAATGCTAAGAATCTTTCCGCTGTCCTTATCACAGACAAGGCAAAGCCCCTCTTCTATGCTCGCGGGAAAAATCAGCCTTCCACCCTTAATTATAAGTTTATCCATTATTACTTCAGTAGTTTTTGTTTTGTCCAATAATTAATCTTGTATCCCCTGACCGCAAAGAAAATCAGATACAGAAAACAAGGGATAAGCACCCAATACCCTGTCCTTAAAGTGGAACCTCTGGCTATAAGTCCATAAATCTGAGGCATTATGGCATTACCACAAAGGCCCATAATCAGAAGGGACGAACCCGTTTTGGTGAATTTGCCCAGATTATGAATGGACAAAGGCCAAATGGAGGCATAGATAAGAGCATTAGGAAATCCCAAAGCACACAGGAACAGAAGCGACAGGTTGACATTATGTCCGAGGAACACGACAGGACAGTCCACGAATACCACGCAGAGCGAAAGTATGAGTCCCAGACACGAGCAGAAAACGAGTGCCTGACGCTGAGAAACGAACCTTGGGATGAGGAATATTCCCAGTATGTATCCTATCATGGTGCAGGTAAGCGTATATGAAGGAAAGACCTTCGCTTCCAGCATATTGATACCCATAGAATCGGCATAATTGATGACCGTGTCTATCGCCACTACCTGACTTCCCACGTGGAAGAAGATAGCCAGGGCACCGAGTACCAGATAAGGATATGAGAATACGCTTTTTCTGGATTCGCCCTCATCTTCGGAAGCATTTTTCTCTTCTGTATCTATCTCAGGCAGAGATGAATGCTTGATAAACAGACCAAAAATCAGAAGAGCCGCTCCCAGGACACTATATGGCACTATTACACGCCTTATGAGATCATCAAGAATGATGTTCTTCTCCACCTCGCCAAGTGTCCCGCTTTCTATAAGAGCGAAAAGTTCTCCGTCGCTCGGACTAAGGATAACTGCAGCGAAAATAAGCGGAGACAGGATACCTGCCAACTTATTACAGATACCCATAATGCTTATTCTCTGCGCGGCGCTATCTATAGGCCCTATGATAGTTACATACGGATTGGCCGCGGTCTGAAGAATGGCCAGACCGGTGCCTATGAGGAACAGTCCCAAAAGGAAGACTGCAAATTCCCTCACCAGAGCGGCGGGCACGAACACGAACATACCCAGAGCCATAATCATAAAGCCAATGGTTATACCGTTCTTAAAGCCCACTTTCCTAAGCAAAATGCTTGAAGGAATGGCCATTATGAAATATGCGATATAGAAGGCGAATGTAACGAAATATGATTCGAAGTGCGTAAGCTCGCAGGAAATTCTAAAATACGGAATCAAGATGGAATTCACCCACGACACGAAGCCGAAGATGAAAAACATCACCGCGAGAATAATCATCGCACTGAGATTGGTCTTTTTACTGTTATTGGTCATTAACTGAACGTGTATTAATTAAGAAGATTCTTAGTAAAATTATTTGTCAGAACCCTCTCTGTAAGGCCGAGTAATAACAAATTCGCAAAAATCGTTATAAAGCTGATTATCAGCCGTAGAGGAGCTGTTTTTCAGCCATTTAAGAGCCCAACTGCCTTGATAATACGCAAGCGGAGATGACTTCCAGATGCCATAACGCTTGAAATAGTCCATATAATTGCGGAGTTTGTACCCTCTTCCATTAGCCTCAAGAGCATTACCGTCAAACTCTATCTCCATGCCCATACCGTATTTCAAAGCCTGGGAGCAAGCGTCCGAAAGTCTGGTGTCAGGCACCGAAGCATTGAAGAAATAATTAGGCTGCAAGTAGGCGCAGTCGAATCCGAAGTTCTTCCATTCAGAGAAGCCGTCCGCAGTATAATATGGTATCCAATTAAAAGTCAGGTTCTTATCATTAAGATATTCACCTACCTTACTCATTATGTCCCTGGTGTTGGTAGCCTTTTCCGCCACCCAATAGAAACCGACGAGCTCTATGTAGGTGTATTTACGTGCATTAAAACGGCTAATTATCTCATCTATATACCATTTGCAAGCAGAAACCCTGTCAGAAGTTTTAGAAAAATCCATCTGAGTGCCATTCAACTCTCCCCAATAAACGCTTGACGAAGAAGCATCTGAATACTGTATGGTCTTGATAGGCTCAGGCATGCCAATCACCACTTTTCTCTTGGTCTCCGGACTCTGTCCGCACTCTTTCACGCTAAGCGCTATAGCCTGTTCTATGGCATCGGTACCTCCGTCAGCGTCGAAATAATAATCTATGAGCGCCGTCCAATCCTCCTTGCGGGCCGAAGGAAGCGACACATTATTATATTTATAACCGGTAATATAGGTTCTGTTCTCCTGAGTACCGTTTTCCACATTCATAAACTCCAGCAGGAGAAATCCATCGAAAAGATAGTTGTATGCCCCATTGGCATCTTTATAAAGGACATAATCTTTAAGATAAGAACCAGTCCACTTATATGGAGAGCGGTGATGACTTCCTCCATAAAGAAGCACCATATCCGAAGGTATCTTGTCTCCGGAAGGCGGCTCCACAGGGTCGGTGTCTCCGTCTATGTAGTCTCTCCAGTCCGGCACAGTATGCGCCTTCTCCTCACAGGAAGTGAAAATAAGCGCTATAGCCGCCAAAAAGAGTAAAGATAATTTTTTCATCATCCTACTTGACATTTATCCTGACTGCTCCAAATGCAGGCACGACGACGTTCTTGCCCTCCGGTGTGCTTACAGTTCTGTCGCTACTACTCATATTGGCCAGGATATAGACTTTCTTACCCTTGACACTGAGCCATTCAGCGCCCATTACAACATTGGTCTTCTGATAGTTAGGAATATTGACTACAGGATTATCGCCCTGCGGGATGAACTCATCGACAAAATTACCTCCGAGGAATACATCGTGGCTCTTCTTTCTGAACTCCGCGAGATTTTTAAGGAACAATTGCTCGTTCTCATTACCCTGTCTCATAAGAAGTTCAGGACTTACCCACCCAAGCTGTGAGCCCCAGAGGAGAGACTTCATCGTGATATAATTGAACGAACCGTCGTTAAGTTTCCAAGGAATGTAAGTAAATCCGCTATAGATGCACCGGTCGGAATAAACCATAGGGAAAAGCGGAATCATGTGAGTCTTAGGATTATGCGGAGAATTTACTACCAGCATCATATCGAACAGGTCCATATAGCATTCGACATTCTCTTCCGTACTGAGGGACAGATTTTTACCCTTATAGAAAGAACAGCGTATGTCGGTAAGCATCTCGCGGTAAGCCTGAGGCCACCAAGAACCTCCGCCCAATGCATGAGAGTGGTTCGCGGCATAGCAAGGCTGGCTGGCCGCACAACCTATCTGGTCCATATAAACGCCGTCTGTCTTGAGTTCGGAAAGAATCCTGCCGTTAGTCTCATACATTATCTTCTGCCAGATAGGAGAAGAAGGACAAGTGACGGTATTGGCCACCATAGAGCTATATACCTCTGTATAAAGGGTTCCATCCTTTTGACGGCATGAAGCATCTTTACCGTTCAATTCATCATAGGTGTGATTAGCCGGATCCCAAAGACGTCCGTTAATGTATGGCGTAACCCTCGCGCCTTTCTTCTGAGCATTCACTATGGCCTCCTTAAAGCCGTCCTTAGCCGGGAAATAATCCGGATAATTAGTGTCGTACGGCAAATGCTGCCAGAAATACCAGTGAAGTCCAACGCCCTTGCCATAATAATCCAAAGCCTTGTCCAGTGATGACAGCATATCCGGAGTTACATCTATAGGGCGAAGCCACATGTCGGCATTCTTTATCCACGAAGCTATCTGCCTCTGGGCTAAGGTCTTCTCTCCCCACTTGCAGGTAAATGAGAACGGACGATACCATTTAGTGACCGTTTTCTGCCAATTCTGCGGATTATATCCCATCACTACACCCCAAGGTAGAGAGAAATGTCCACCTTCACTCCAAGCATAGGAAGTAGTAACCTCCTGATAGAATGTAACTTGGTCGTCAGTACCACGCATACCGAGATATTTGTTACAGCCTTCGCGATCGTCCGCTGCGAAATAGACGGTGGACTTTCCATTGTGCATCATCACCATCTCCATAGTACCAGTGGCTGAAGGATAACATGAGCGGAGCTGGTCCTGAGTAGGCATATCGTATTCTATACCATAACCATAAGGAAGAATCCCTTTAGCCTCACCCTCAAGCCTTTTGACGGTAATACGAGGATAATCGGCCTGCGTAAGCACCCAGCCCTTAGGAAGTTCAGCCTCCATAGTCCAGCGTGGCATATCGTCATCTTCGCCCAATGCTATATGAATGGTAAGAGGCCACAATCCGTTCTCAAGAACAAGGTTCCAAGAAAAAGTCACCACCTCTTCGCCGTCCTTAACATCCTTATGTCCACCCAGATAATGAGTGAATTTAGGCTGAAGGACAGGGGTCTCCCCCTTAGGACCGAGAAGAGTCACCTCCCAAGGATGGGCTGTGCTTCCGGAACTTGGCAGGATATTCACTCCGTCGAAATAGAAATAACGGAAGAAATAATTCTTAGGTGAGCCTCCCCAACGAAGTTCGACGTGTTCATTTTTAAGCACTATGTCATCGGCAAGCGGCTGAGCGCTAAGAGAGAAAGCACCTAAAAACAAAAATGCAAATACGATTGACGCAAATCTTTTCATTATTACTGTAGTTTTATTTATCTGTTTAGAGTCAGCAGCTTCACTAATTCATCCTTCGAAAGGTCAGTTTCTATTATACGCCTTTCCGAAAGCGGAAGAATTAGAAAACCATCCCGGCTTCTCACTTTAAGGGGCTTACCATCGATGTCCGTCAAGGTGATATGGCCCTTTAGCCCCTCTGCCGGCACTCTGAGTTCGCCCTTCGAGGAAGTTCGCGGAGCCCAGTAAACAAGGCAAGTTTTACCTCTTCTTGTAAACGAAAAAGCTCGCAGGTCGTCCCTTTCTATAGCCAATTCATACTCATAAAAGCATGGTTTACCACCCTTTTCATAGAGTAGGATAAACTCCTTATCCGGAGATTTCAGAGCCTGTTTCTGCTCCGCAGTGAAAACACCCTCCAGTTTAGCCTTTTCCCAACGCTTTATTACATCGAAATTATCCTTAGTGCGAGGATGGGAGCGTATCTGATCCAGCTTTCCCATTACAGAAAGAGGACTATCCCAGGCAAGAGCCTTACTGCATATATATTCATACATATCAGGCTGCATGCCAATGCTTTGCTCACTTGGAGCAAGATAATCCACCCACCCGAAATTAACCGAAGTGAAATCGTTAGAAAGCCTTTCTGCGCAAGGAAGCGTATATCGTCCCATGGCCGTACGTATGTCTTCGGGACGGAAAAGATCGAAAGCGTTACCGCGGGAAAGTATATGCCATCCGAAATGAGATTTGAGAGCACCCTCACTGAAAAGAGGCTCGGGCGATAGCTTTTCATAGACACTCATCTGCGCCCGTGAAACGTTATACCAATAAGGCTGAGGCACATCCTCCGCCCCGTCAAAATAAACGAATTCGAACCCGCATTGGTTATAAATCTCGGCCAAAAGAGAAGCTATCTCATCCTGAATGCCTGTATTCTGGTCTATCCTCACGAACCTTGGCCAAGTATCCACATCAAGAAGCCTGACTGAGGCATCTGCCTTATGAAAAGAAGCCGTAGTTCCAAGCACTCCCCTTTTACAATCCTTAAGAAGGAAAGGCCTTGAAGTAGTGAACGAAGAGTATTCTATGAGTTCATCATCTATGCGCACTATCCTTCTGCCATCCTCCGTGTAAAGACCACGCACAAATCCATCTACCTTTAAATCAGTATCTTCAGGAAGCGCGTCAGAAGAAAGAGACAGCGTGAGAGGATAATTCATCCTCGCGTCAGGCACACCCGCACAAATGTAAGGGTCATCGATGGACACCTTTGAATAGTGGATATGAAATCCGGGCGTCAACCCAGCCTTTCTTATCTTGGAAGTTATCTTCTTAAGATCCTCAAGACCGCCGGGGAATTGCTCATTCCACAGAAAATGACCGCAAGTATGAGCGAAATCCATATAATAGACCACCATAGTCTTGAACTCGCCCTTAAGCGCATAAGATATATGCTCGTCTATATTAGAAAGCGAAACGTCACGAAGTTCATAATATGAACACAGGTACTTATCCCCACGGCGGCTCTGCACCCCTCGTGGAAGAGAAAAATCGCGTTCTACAGCATCTATCCGGGAGAGCATATTCGAGCCGGAAGAGACCACCAACGCAGCGCCCACACCTTGCAAAGACACATTCACGTCCGCACCGGCCCACATCACAAGCCCGCCACGGTCAAAATACGAATCAATCCTTGTCTCCGGACATGTTCCCAGAAGACACACTCCACTTTGCTCGTCCCATGTGGTATTAAGCCACTCTCCATAATGCTTTCTCTGCTTTATAGGCAGCTGCACAAAAGTAAGAGCATCTATCTCGGTTCTACGCTTTATGCCTATCCTCTCTATATTATAATCTACCCTTTCAAGGGAGAAGCCAAGATAATCATCCGCCGCGTCAACAGCGATGATGGCTATATCCGCAGTATTTTCAAACTCCACCCGAAGAGCCTTCCCATCAAAAGATATCTTATTAGAAGGAAAGACTTTAGGCTTCGCCGGATACATCAGAAAATTCTCATTGTCATAGGGTCTGTTCTGCGTGAGAGTGCAAAAAGGCAGAACTCCGGAAAGCGTATCAAGGCATTCCTGTCCGGACGCCTTATCCCACAGGCTCTTCGCATAGCCTTCAGACGACAGGACCAAACGAATGGCAGCATTCTCAAGAACCACATCCGAAGATGAAGCCCCCCGAAGAGATACCGCGCCTGTCCAGCTGAAAAGAACGGCAAAAAATAAAACTATATTGTAAAACCTAAACGCTCTCACCTTAAACCCCACTTTTTAATCCCTGAAATCCATTTTAGGCTTTATCGTAGTGCCTCTTTTCTTAATTACAGGGCCTTCCGGTTCACTGTGATGTTTAGGGTCACGAGCATCGAAATAGTAAAGCCCCATAGCGTCAAAATGCTTATAAGCAGAGTCCATCCTATGAGAGAAATCCTCATAGCTCTTGTTCTGCGAGAGAGTCCAAGCGGATTCAGCAAGCGCACAGATACGAGGGAAAATCATAAAGTCGAAACGGTCTCTGTTATGAACGAGCTCTGTCCACAGATTAGACTGAATTCCTATAACATCACCCATGTCGCCCTCTGTCAGGCCCCAACCCTCATACCAAGCGTCAGGAAAAGCATACACGTCTTCCAATGGGCAGAATCCGTCCCAAATACGTCCGCAAGTATGTGTAGAATCCTGCACGAAATCATAATACATAGGCTTACGCGGACAGAGGATGGTAGTATATCCTTCTGAAAGAGATTTGCGAAGAGACTGTGGACGGTCGTGACGCCACCAGCAGATAAGATTGTTCCCCTTATCAAGGTCAAAGGCGAGCACATCGTCCCAAGCTATCACCTTCTTACCCATAGTTTTAAGAGAATCGCTCATACGGCGAACGAAATATCCTTCCGCGTCTTCTATGGTGGCGAGCTTTTCGCGGCGCATCATCTTCTGAACATAAGGATCACGATTCCACGCGTCACTTCCATAAAATACTTCATCGCCACCTATATGCACATATTTAGAAGGGAAGAGCTGTCCTACTTCACGAAGCACTGCAGAGAGAAATGCATAAGCCTCTTCCTTACCCACATTAAACGTAAAATCCGCGAACTGAGGAGTACCACCTCCATTAAACTGCGGATATGCCCTGTTCGCAGCGGAAGCATGACCAGGCATATCAATCTCCGGAATTACCTCTATATGACGCTCGGCTGCATAGGCGACGATCTCGCGTATTTGCTCCTGCGTATAGAACTGCGCCGGGGTGTCGGGATCGCTATGCGTGCCAATGCCACCTATCGTGGCGAGCTTAGGATAGCTTTTTATCTCTATTCTCCAGCCTTGGGCATCGGTAAGATGCCAATGGAATTTGTTCAGTTTATAATAAGCCATGACATCAAGAAGCTGCTTTACTGTCTGCGTGCCGAAAAAATGTCTGGCCTCGTCAAGCATGAAGCCCCTCCATGCGTAACGCGGAGCATCCTCTATGACGCCCACCTTTACCCCTCCGTTATCTATCTGCTGAAGAATGCTTTGTACAGCGTAGAAAACGCCATCGCGACCGCCGCAGATTTCTATCTCACGCTTGGAAGTTTTAAGTACATAGCCTTCTGCCTGCTTATTAGGATCAAGCCTTAAAGACAACGTACCCTTACCTGCCTTAGCGTTTTCCTTGAGTTGAAGAGAAAATCCCCTTTCGCGAAGAGCCTTCTGAAGAAAAACAGCATCAGAAGAAAGTTCTTTAGCGTAGGAAATGACACCAAGGGAAGTTACATCCACTTGAGATTCACGAAGTTCAGCGCTATTAGGGTAAGGAATAATGTCCGCTCTAACTTCGCCTTTCTTACAAGAAAATGCTACAAGCCCAAACGCAAACACCAGAGATATTTTAAAAATTCTATGCATAGTATAGTTCAAAAATATGGTCAAATATACCAAGTTATCTAATAGGACCGGCAGGAAGTATCACCCTCCTACCGGCAAAATATCAAATATTAAAATTTGCTGAACGGAATGTTGTAAGCAATAAGTCCGTTGTTCTGCGCAAGCATATATGCCTGAACGCTACGCCCGTCCTTTCCAGGAGCAAGAAGGACATAGAATGCAGCATTGTCATTATCTGCAAGCACTGTCTTTTCACTGACAAATGAATGAGGAGAGGTCATACCTGTTACTGCATAACCTGTTCCCTTAGGACCACCCTTAGACTCATCTCCTGTCTTATCGCCTTCACGAGAATCGAAGATAAATCCGTCATTAAGAGAAGACGCTGCAGAGTTAAGCCCCACATTAGCGACATAAAGCCTTGAGGAATAACGGAAAGTATCAGCAGCTGAGGACGATCCAGCATACAAAGCATTATGAGCAGCTACTATTACAGTTCCGTTAATCTTTATGGCATCAAGACCAAGACAAGGACGCTGATATTTAGTTGCCTCTTGATATGTCCACCAGTGTGATGTAGGCCTGTCATAAGGGAAAGCCGTAGTCGAATTGGAAACTGAAACAATCTGCTGATAATGATTACCCGTGTTGTAGAAGAACTCCATATTGGTAGGAGCTGTAAGATCATTAGGGTATGCAAGCGGAATTACATTAGTCATCGCCCCCAAAGATGCTACTGCCTTGTCACCAGGCCAATACACATAAGCCTTGGACTGAAGTTTACCATCTTTCACAAACTGGAACACAGGACGAATATTCTTATATGAAGAAGTGGCTATGACAGCGTCCCCGGTAAGATCTCCATAAACGTGAACAGTGTTGTAGATATCATACTTCGTTACTTTATTGATTCCAGAAGGAGCATTTGAATACATATCGCCCCCTAAATCAGCCCAAATGAAAGATGTAGGCTTCTGATCTATACCGTTCTTCCATACAAAAGCACGGACTGTATCGTTGGATGTATCATCGTCGATAGTAGAAGTGTAAGCGACGGCAAAAAGATGTCCGGCATCGTCCGTAGCGATAGCCCTGAACTCACGAGCAGTACAATCAATGCCTTCTGTATTGACCTTGACATCTGTAAGAAGTTCTCCAGTATAACGATTATAGACAGGCATTTCGGCTATATTCTTACTGTTGGAAAGGATAAGATAATCTCCCACTACTGCCATGGTGAAGTTGGCATCTTTAGTAAAGCCGTGAGTATCATCAGTATATACCTGGAATCCGAACAGAGATTCTATTTCTTCCTCATAAGCATCCTGAGTTACTGTTACACTCTGGAGCGTAGTTCCCTCGGCATTTTTAATATCAACCAAAGCACTTCTTTCTTCTCCGGTGTTAGCCTCCACCTTAAGAATAACTGTATGTTCTGCTGACTTGGTCTCCACGAGCGAAATCCACGAATCAGCATCCTTAGAGATAGCCACGCTGAATTCGATATTTGTAGTGAATTTCACTTCAACTGTGCCCCCGAACTGATCGACAGGATATGCTGTAGTACTTATCTTGAACTCTTCTTCTTCGAAATAAAGAGCCTTCATGCAAGTCTTGTCGCCCTTGGAAGCAAATACAAGCACCTTACCGGCTACAAAAGGATCAGGAGCGGTAACCTTAATGTTACCCTGAGTATCTGAAGTCTTCTCAACTACAGCACTAAATCCGTTCTCGCTGAGAGTCTCCACTACAGTGGCATCGTCTCCGTTAGTTATTACATAAGGGATAGTTACCGTAGCACCGGCCTTGACACCTATACCAGCAGACCTCGCGATAGAAAGCGCGAACTCTTTATAACGAGGAATGGTAATCTTATAATTTTCATCATCCACGAATGTGATATAGACATTATCGTCGTCATACTCAATCTTCGTATTTGAAGTAACCTCAGCACCACTCTTGCCAAGACGCTCCCAAGTCTGTCCTCCATCGTAAGATACGCACCAATAGTTCTCGTCATCTATCTTAAATGAAGGTGTAACACCATCCACTCTGAGTTTAGGATCAGTGAACTTTCCATCTATGGTCCAATAGTAAATGCCATCGGTGTCCTGCTTGATGCTTACTACGGAGCCATCCTTACCAGCTGCACCATCGTGTCCGTCAGTACCGTTGGTGCCGTCCTTACCATTACGTATCTCTATAGTACCGCTCTGCGAAAACATTATGGCATAGCCCACCTGCACACCGCCTTCCATAATAGGCTGCACGGCGGTTACGTAATCCTCGGCCTCAAGAGCCTTCACCAGATTCTGGAGTTCAGTCATCTGAGACTGCAATTTCTCGAGGGCCTTAACTCTGGTTTCGAGTTCATCCACTCTCTTTGTGATAGCCGAATCGTCATACTTCTCACACGAAAGTGCAAGCAGACCCAAAGCGGCCAAATAAAATAACTTTTTCATCTTAATTATTGTTTAGTGTTTATGTAAATTACATATCGTAGCGGGTAATCTCGTATCCGAGAACACCGGCGTTACATGTGAACATGTAGAACTGAAGAGAATTACCGTCAGCACTCTCCACACATATCACATCGCCGCGTTTAGTGAGATTATCTCCTCCGAATTTACCGTCGGCAGCCACGTAAGGATAGGTGGAAGTCATGCCGGACGCACAGAATCCTGTTCCAGTAGGACCGCCCTTACTTTCATCACCGGAAGCGAGGTCTCCCTCTCTGGAATCGAAAAGGAATCCACTCTTCAAAGAAGCTGCCGTAGGAACAGCACCTATATTAGAGAAATAGAGTCTATGTCCCCAAATACCGTTCGTCAATTGGCCATTGGCGACAGCAATAACATAGGTACCATTAAAGAAAGCACCGGCACAACCACGAAGATTTCTCGTATAATCATTATTTCCATTGGGTGCCCACCAATGTGAAGTAGGCGAATCGAATACACAAGACCCTGCTGCTGTTCCGTCATAGAAAGCCACCTGCGGACGGAAATCGCCGTTCATCACGAAAGTAAGCGGATCGGAAGTGTTAAGAGGATCGGCCTTAGAAGCATTCTTGGTAGAGAGCCAAAAAGCCTTTCCCTCGCTGAACGGACAATACTGTCTTACCTTAGTGAAGGTACCGTTCTCGAAGTAGAACGCGAACACACGTGCTACACCTGCATCTGTGGAAGTTACTACAGCGCTTCCTGAACGGAAACTACCCTTGACACCCAGAACATTGAAAAGTTCCGTAGCCTTTGAAGGGAGAGCATTCATCTCATCACTCTTTATATCAAGACTCATAACGCAGGTAGGAGCGGCCTGAAGGCCATCGAGCCATACATAAATCTTAATGGCAGGGTCGGTGAGAAGATAATCCCAACCATTGGCGATAGTAGTCTCCGTCGACTCCTTAGTACAGGTATAAGTAGCAGCTACGAGATGTCCGTCATCATCCGTACCTATGGCGCGAAGTTGCCTTCCGGCATCTATTCCGAAAGTGTTAATGGTAACGTCCGTAATCTGACGTCCAGAGAAACGGTTGAGGATGGCCATCTTATTAAAGTCGTTCTTATTACTTATGATAAGATAGTTATCCACCGCCGCGATGGCGCAGTTAGCATCAGGTTCAAAACCAAGAGTATTGATCGCTGTGCACTGAACGCCGAAAAGCGCGGAGACATAACCCACCTGTCCTGAAGGGACGAGTGAAGGAGTCTCTATGGACACTTCATAGACAGTATAATCTACACCGTTCTGTGAGATGACCTTAATCTCGGAAAGAGAGTTGAGATTAACATACCCCGTCTTCTCATCGTATCCGTAAGCCACCATGGTAGCCCAAGGCGAAACGGCGATTTTAACCTGCTTAAGGGCAGCCTCCACGGAAGCCGAAGTCTTGAGCACTGTAAGTTTGCCTTTACCTCCTTCTTCGGTAGGTGCGGTTACATTAAACACCACGCGCACGTCCTCATCGGCCAGACCTACCGCCGTGATGGTAGAGGCGTCGGACTTAACCCTCTGTGCACGAAATACATAAGGAACAGAAGTGCCGTCCTCGTACTGAAGAGTAGAAGTAAACACCTTCCCCTCACTGAAATCGTGTATGCCGCTGAGCCCCGGATTAAATGTGGCACCCAGAGGCATAGTAGCGCGTATCTTAACCTCGGAAAGGTCGGACATAATCTTCTCGGTGTCACTTATATAATAAGGTATACCGAGAATAACCTCTCCGTTTTCTTCGTCAATCGTGGCATCATAATCCACTCCGTTCTGCACCAAAGTAGCCTTTATGCTGAGGTGCATCACGTTCTCATTGTTCTCCCTTATAAGTTCGTCAGGCTTGTGGCAAGCTGACAGAAGGGTTCCAAACGCGAGAGCCGCTATAATTAATTTATTGAATTTCATATTCATTATCTCATTACTTATTCAACTATTCCCATTCCGGGTTCTGAGTACAGAGATTATTGTTTCTCAATTCTCCCTTAGGAATAGGGAAAATATTCAGTCTGGAATCGAACTTACGGTCCTGAGTATCTACCTCCACTCTTTCATATTTGAGCGAACCGTCCGCATTCTTGCTTATCTCCACTCCGTGAAGTCTCTTACCGCTAAGGGTCTCTTCTGCCTTACCCCATCTTACGAGGTCGAAGAAGCGCTGTCCCTCTATGCCAAGTTCACAGACTCTTTCCTTACTGAGGTCCGTAAGATACTCTTCCCAAGAAGAAGTCGCAGCCTTGTCTGGAAGCCCCACACGTGCACGCACTTTGTTAAGGTCGGTGTAAGCCGCGGTAAAGTCTCCATTGCGAGCATAAGCCTCGGAACGGATAAGATAAATCTCAGCAGCCCTCTGCTCTATCCAGTACTGTCCGCTCAAAATGCTTGAGAAATTAATCTTTTTACTGTCGGACAAGAACTTACGAAGAACATAACCAGTTGTGGTCTTATGCACGTTATCCTGTCCACTGGTAGCGAACTTCATATAATTACCGCTGTCCTTCTTAAGATTAAGTTCACGGTCAAGCCAAGTGGCCCCATCGTAAAGAATGGAAGCGTAGAAGCGAATGTCGCGATTAGCATAAGGCTTACCTGCATAAGAATCCAGATTATTCCAAGAGAACTCTTCCCATGTATCTCCGACCTTAATGTCGAAAGAAGAAGCATACTCATCCGTCGGAGTGGCACAGCATCCTACAGTAGCTGTTTTTACGCCAAGGACGTCATTATCGCCTGGAGCACAGAAATAATTATTGAAATTATGCTGTCTGGCATTCGCACCACCGGTTCCCTGCTGGAAATAAACGGCCAGAAGAAGCTCTTTATTACCAGGAGTCGTGAAAATCTTATTATAATCTGCTACGGAAGAAACCGGAAGCATGTCATAACCAAGTTCAAATACCTTATCACATGCCTCTATGGCATCACCCCACTGTCCGTTATAAAGGCAAGCGCGAGCTATCATACCCCAAGCGGCACCTTTAGTTACGCGGCCCGTATTGGAAGAATCCCAAGTCTCAGGCAGATCCTCGGCAGCCTTTTTATATTCGTCCAAAATGAACTTATAGCATTCTTCCTTAGTAGAACGCGCCCTAGCTCTCTCATTAGGGCCATCCACGTAATCTTCTGCTACGCGCAGGATTACACCACCATGACGAAGAACGAGCTCCTGATAGGCAAATGCCCTGAGGAAACGCACTTCGGCAGTTCTTATCTTCACCTCATCGGCATCCAAAGAAGCGGCGCGACCGTTACTGAGGTCGTAAAAATACTCGTTAAGACGACGGATATAGGTGTACATCGAAGACCAGTTAGAAAGGAAGTTACTTTCCACTGTAATATAGTTATCCAGATAAAATACTCTATTGAACTCACCCTTGTCGCCATACCACGAATACTTCAGAAGTTCAGACATGCCGTCCGTAAGAGAATATCCCATGGAGATCTCGGCATTGGTATAGAGAGTAGAATAGAATCCCTTGACATAATAGTCAAGCTTCTCTACAGAAGAATAAGGAACTGTCTCCGAATACCATCCTGTAGGGTCAAGGTCGAGGACATCGCAGGAAGAAACCATCAACGTGCCTGCTGCAAGTCCTATAATAGCTTTATTTATAAACTTTTTCATCTTTCTGTTCCTCCTTTAGAATGACAAATCCACACCGAAGCTGAATGTCCTTTGCTGTGGGTAATATCCCGTCACGACATTGGTACTTTCAGGATCGATATATTTGAATTGGGTAAATGTAAGAAGATTGGTTCCCGTAAGGTAAACACGAAGTCTGTCTATATTTATCTTATTAAGGAGCTTAGCCGGGAAGGTGTATCCTATGGTGGCGTTCTTCAGACGAAGATAAGCGCCGTCTCTTTTCCAAAAATCCGAAAGGAGTCCGTTATTGGCATAAGAAGACTTGTCCACGGAAAGCCTTGGGAACTCGGCATCAGTGTTAGAAGGAGTCCAGCTGCCCTCTACGAGGTAAAGCGGAGCATTGTCGTAATTGGCATACCAAGGAACGGTAAGAGGAGTGAGGTCAACTACGCCCGAATAATTAGACCACGAGCCCATAAGCATCTTGTCGCAAAGTGCGGCGCCCTGGAACTGAAGAGAAAAATCGAATCCGGCGTAATCGGCATCGAACTGGAACGAGAACATCATCTCCGGCATAGTGCTGCGGGCGATCTTCACCATATCCTCAGAATTGATCTGGCCGTCTCCGTTAATATCCACATACTTGATATCACCTATGCGCGGTGTAACGCTTACCGGCTTAGGAGAATTGTCTATCTCGTCCTGGCTTTGATACAGGCCATCTGACTTATATCCCCAGATAGAACCTACGGACGAGCCGAGCACGCTCTGCCAAGGCAGGATGTTATCACTCTGCTGCTTGCTGAGAATACGGTTATGAGCGTATGTAAGCGTACCTGTGAGACCGTAATTGAATTTGTTCACACGGTTACGATGACGAATGATGAGATCGAATCCCTGGTTATCGAAAGCACCTGAATTCTCCTGCGACGGATAGTGTCCGCCAAGTGAAGGAGGGAACACACTGCTTATGCTGTTCAGGATGTTATAGGTGTACTTATAGAAGTAGTCAGCCTCGATGGAGAGTTTACCCTTCCATGCACTGAAGTCAAATCCCACGTTAGATGAGCGCATCCTTTCCCAAGTAAGATCCTCGAAAGGATAAGCCACTGCGTTATAGAGAGTGTTCTGTGCAGTAGGCGTGGTACCGAATGCCACACTATTGGCAGACCAACTGTAGCTCTTACGATACTGGAAAGCGCTTACGTTCTTGGAACCGAGCGTACCTATGGAAGCGCGGAGCTTGAACATATCCACTTTCGGAAACGCCTGCTTGAAGAAGTCCTCCTTAGACATCACCCAACCGAGTGAAAGTGAAGGGAAGAAGCCCCATCTGTGGTCTTTATGGAAAAGATAAGAGCCGTCATAACGTGCAGAAGCCTCCACGAGGTATTTATCCGCATAGGCATAGTTAAGTCTTCCGACGTATCCGGCCTGGGCGGTGTGTCCGTAGCTGTCAGTGTTCTGTGCTGTGGAAGCATCACCGAAATTAAGATACGGAAGGTCGAAGAACGCGAAATTCTTTCGTGAGCCACTGAATACAGAGCTGTTACCCGTCATCTGCTCATAGAGGAAAAGAACGCCCACGGTGTGCTTACCGAACGTGTCATTATAAGAAATCTGTGGACGAAGTACCACCTGCTGACTCTTCTGTTCTCCTCTATACAAGTTACCTCCTTCCAGAAGGTCTGCGGAAGTAACCTCCTTATAAGTGGTGCTTCCGAATGAAGTAGGAGCCATTAACTTATAGGCATAAGAGAATGTCCTGGACTCTGCATCCTTCCAGTCCCAGCTGAAGAACATCGAAGCCTTAAGCTGTTTGAGGAAAGGGAAAGAATACTCCAAACGTGCGGAAGTCTCGAACTTATAAGTCTTTGTTGATTGGAATCCTGAATTGGCAGAGCCATAGATAGGATTGGCATAATTATAAACACGATAACCGGACACCGGCTGACCATCGATCTCCTGAGGCACGAACGGAAGAGAATAAAGCATCTGGTGGAAGACATTATATGACTTCTGGTTCTCATAAGAATATGAGCCTGGGATGTAACTGTCTGCCAGATAACCACCTAAATTAAGGTTTATCTTAACGTTCTCCACCGGATTAGCCTCCACGTTAGAGCGGATATTGGTCTTCTGATATTTGTGATTCTCGATGATACCGTTCTGATCCAGATAACCTCCGCTTATGAAGTACTTTACCTTCTTATTACCGCCGTTAACAGACACGCTGTGTTGATGCATAGTGGTGGTCTTATAGAGAGGAGCTGTCCAATCGGTGTTCTCAAGACCGTCGGAAGTGTCCCCGTTAGAAGTCATATCTATCTGCTCCTGAGTAAAATAAGGCTCGTTACCGTCAAGCACGCGACCGAGGTTATAGTACTGCATATACTGAATACCGTTCATCATCTTAGGAAGAGCCGTAGCATGAGAGAAAGTCATACTGCCGCTATAATTCACGGTAGCCTTGCCCTCCGTACCACTCTTAGTCGTGATGAGAATAACTCCCGAACCACCATCCATACCATAAACGGCACATGCAGCAGCGTCCTTAAGCACTGAAATGGATGCTATATCGTGAGCGTCCACACTTCTCATAGTACGTTTCACACCGTCAACAAGGACAAGCGGAGACGTGCCCTGATAAGAAGAGTAACCGCGCACCAGCATAGTTACATCATCCGAGCCAGGCTGACCGAGCGACTGCTGAGATACGATACCGGGAAGCTTGCCCACAAGGGCCTGAGACACGTTACTTGCCGTCGTCTTAAGGATTTCCTCCTGAGTTACAGCTGCCACAGAGCCTGTCAAATGGGCTTTCTTCTGCGTACCGTAGCCTACGACGACAGCTTCTTCGAGAGCGCTGTTATCTTCTTGAAGAACGACGTCAAGCCTCTTCTGGCCTGTAATTTTCCTTTCTTCTGTGATGTAGCTCATAGAGCTGAAAACCAATACGTCAGATTTCTTGACAGAGATCGCGTAGGAACCGTCAAGTTCGCTGACCACACCATTCACGGTGCCCTTGATATAAACGCTGACCCCAGGAAGAGGTTCACCGTTCTCATCAGTAACCTTACCTGTCACCACATTGCTCTGTGCAAATGATGTAATCGCACACAAGCAACTGAGCATCAGTGCGGTAAAAAGATATTTACCAGAAAGCAATGCCTTGACAGTTTTACTTTTAGTGTTAGAATTCATTTGATTAATAATTAAATTTATCAATATGCGGTTTTTAGAAGTTCTACTTCTTCTACAAAATTAGATTTACACATTCACGATTTAACGCAAATTCGCGCAGACTTATATGCATTAAACGCAAATATTAGGATTTCTTCTTTTCCTATACTCATTAGGCGACAGACCTTTCTTCTTCTTAAAGAGCCTGCAAACGGTATTATAATCCGAGATACCGGCCTCCATGGCTATGTCCAAAAGCGGACGGGAGGTGGTGGACAGCAACTGCGCTATCCTATTTAACCTACACTCAAGCACATATTGGTATATGCCCATCCCCATAGCCTTTTTAAAACGATACTCTATGCACCTTCTTGAAAGAGGTATGTTTTCCAGAAGATCGCCTATGCTGATGTCTTCCGAATAGCGCTTATCAATGACGGAAACCAGCTGAGAGACAAAAGGATCAGAACAAACGACGGCGGTAGAAGACCTCTCCACTACACCCACAGGCGAAATGGACACATTAAAATGCCCAAGCTGCGGATCTTTAATCTGATTATAAAGGCATTTGCATATCATATAGCCGCCCTGCTCCACATCGAGCTGCACAGAAGAAATGGGAGGATCGGATATGCAACACATAAGTTCGTCATTATCAACCCCGAGAACGGAAAGATGCGCGGGGATGTCTATGCCCTCTATCTTACAGACTTCCGTAACTATAAGAGCTCTCTCATCATCACAGCAGAAAACAGCCGTCCCTTTAGGCAAGGACTTAAGCCATTCGGCTATCTGCACTCTTTCCTCACCGCTGGGATCGACTATATCATAGATATAAAGCCGACCTTTACATTTTTCGACCTCCTGTCTAAAACCCAAAAGCCTCTCCTCTGACCACAGAACGCCTCTGATTCCTAAAAAAGCGAAATCCACGGCACCTTTACCATAAAGATACCTGGCCGCCATAGCTCCTGTCTCCTTATAATCGCCCGTTATGTTAGAATAGACAGTGGAACGGTTCTTATAGTTCTGCAGGACTATAGGAATGTTAAGACTGTCCAATTTTTCTATATCCTCCTCATCGCACCTTCCGATTATGGCATCCACACCCCATTGGCGTGCCAGATTAACCACTTCAGCGTGTCTCTTACCTCTCGCCTGATATTCGGACGAAAGCCTATAAAAAGCCCACGGGCCATTCTCACGAGAATAGCGCATCATTCCGCGAAGAAGACAACGGTCAAATTCGCTGGAAGAGTCTATCATGAGAATGACCCTTATCATGACCTATTTCTTATATATGCCAAGGGTGGACATTACCGGACGGTTGCCTCCCGTGAGATCGTTAAGATGCTCTCCGGCTACGACCATACCTGTAGAACCGCCGCCATCGAAATTCACAGCACCTACGCATCCAAGACCCTTCATTATCCGGGCCAATTCCACGAGAGTGGCACCATCGCTGCTCTCTATGCGGCCGTCCACGATGAAGAGAATCACTTTACCATCCTCGGTATAGCCGGCAGCGGTACGGTCCGGCTTTACATCCGGTCCAAATATGTCATAAGGCATTACCTCATAATTAGAAAGATAATAGTCTTCTCCCTTGGAAGTGGTCTCAAAATCAAATGGACATGTCCCTCCCGCTAAAAGAAGAGGTCCCGCGCTTTGAGCATATTTCGGAGCCCAAGAGACGTTCGTCGTAGGAAGAGTGGTGCTTACGGCAGCATACTTGGCCTCACCCTTTACGGTAGGAAGAGGACGATCGAAGAATAGACTCTGTCCGCTATTATCCGCACCCGTCCAATAAACGGCAGGTTTACCGGATGCATCCACGCCAAACACTCCTCGTGTAACGTTATACATTACGCTATACTCCTCATCTTCAGTCTTCAATGAACCGCGTACGGCATTCACCCCGCCGGAAATCACTCCGTCCACGCAGCCAAGACCAGTATTGCTCTTATTATAGAAGTATCCTCCGTTTACCATCACAAGGCATTTTGCGTCAGAAGCTGCCTGTTCATCTATAGTGGTAGGCTCACTCGGAATATTAACCTTAAACTCTACATCACCGGCGTTCAAATCGGCACTTGCATACCACGCGCGGCATTTGCGCCCATTGAGAAGCCCGTCGTAGCTATAGACCTTCACGCTTGAAGGAAGCGAAGAAAAGCTCTGCTCCGTCCAGTCCAAAGTAATGGCCTCAAGTTCCTTACCAAGCTGACACTGAGACGATTCGCTATAATAAATCTCGCTTCCGACCTTAGCATAGGCTCTGAAATAAAAAGTCTTACCATATTCCAGAAGAACGTTTGATATGACCTGTTGCCTTGCAGACTTGTCAGAGTCAGTAAGAGAAGCTCCGCTCTGATGTGCATCCGATATGGTAGGCTCCTCATTTTCACCCCAGCATACGCCCACTTCAGCATCCTTAGCGATATTGGACAGAGTGTATTCGACCCTCACGCAGACATCGTGGCTCTCTGCCTTCACCAAAGCCACCTTCGGTGCATTAGGATCCTCCGGAGCCTTGGTCTTGAAAAGAGTCTTTTTAAGACGCGAATTATACTTGGCATCTTGAGCCACAGCCATGACACCTATATAATAACTATGGTCTGCGAGCAAAGACTCGGTGAGAGTAAAGGAAGTGGTATTCGCTTCCAGACTGGCCCTGAGCTGAAGATTATCTATGTCATCAGGCTCTATGAGATAAACCTCGTAGCCCACTTCTGAGTCGCTGTTATCGACCCACGTGACGTTAAAATTAGTCTCATCCACCTGCTTTACCGCTACCGAAGTAGGAGAAAGAAGTGCTGTAAGTCCAGAAGAACTTTCACTTTCATCGCAAGCACAGAATAGGCAGCAAGCCGCCGCCATTGTAAGATAAAAACGGTTATTCATCGTGTTACTATTATTTGATGTGCAATAATAGTTCTTATTATTCTCTATTTAACGCAAAAATACGAAAATTATAATACTAATTGCGCAAAATGATTATATTTTGAATGTCAGAGAATTTGACTAAATTTGCGCACCCAAAATCAAAAAGAAAGCGGATGGATACATCGACTGTAATCTCAGCCATATTGACTCTCCTGGCGGGAATAGGAATTTTCCTCATAGCCTGCCAGATGATGAGTTCCAATCTTGAATCGGCAAGTTCCAAAAAACTGAAGAAACTATTCGAAAAGGCATCGCGCAGCAGAATGCTCGGCGTAGGAATAGGAACGATAGGCACGGCGGCCATACAAAGTTCCGGAGCCACCTCGGTGATGACCATAGGTTTCGTGAACGCCGGCATCATCTCCCTATCACAGGCAGCCACCATCATTTATGGGGCCAATATAGGCACGACAGTAACGGCCCAAATCGTGGCTCTCGGAATGTTCGGAAGCAATGCCCTCTCCACGACAGTCATCTTTTCGGCATTTGCCGGTATAGGCGCATTCATAACGCTTTTTGCAAGCACCACCAAATGGAAAAACATAGGCGGCATACTCACCGGATTCGGTATGCTCTTCGTGGGGTTGGCTCTTATGAGTAATTCGATGGAGGATTTCGCCGCTCTCGACGGAGTGAAGAATTTTCTCGCGAGCATAAGCAACCCTATACTTCTGGTCATTATCGGAGCCATACTTACAGCCATAATACAGAGTTCTTCGGTGATGACATCCGTCGCACTCGCCATGGTGGTTACCGGACTTATACACCTCGACCAAGGCATATTCCTCACCATGGGCTCGAACATAGGTTCCTGCGTAGTAGCCATCATAGCCGGACTCACAAGCGGACGCAATGCCAAGCGCACCGCCCTTATCCACTTGTTGTTCAACTGCTCAGGCGTGCTGATTTTCCTTTTCGCAAGCCTTGTCATGAGCATCGTGAGCGGCGGAACATATAGTTTCGGAACCCTTTTCGAATCACTCTTCCCTGGCCTGCCACAGACCCAGCTCGCCATGTTCCATACGTTCTTCAATGTAACGACCGTATGCATCATCCTGCCTATGAACAGCCTTATGATCAAGCTCGTATGCAAAATCATCCCCGACAGCGCAGACCTGCACGACAAGAATTCATACAAGCTTAAATACGTGGACGAGAACATGCTCAGCACTCCGCCGCTCGCAGTTAACCAGACGAAAAAAGAAATCGTGTGGATGTCTGAACTCGCAATGCAGAATTTCGACCGTGCGATAAACATCATCACCACTATGGACTTCAAGGAAAGAGAACAGTTCGACAAAGTGGAAGATGAGATTAACTTCATAAACCGCGCACTCGTGGATTTCGTTGTACAGCTTTCCGACAAGTCAGGGCTCAATGAGCACGACCACATCTACCTGTCCACGACATTCCGTTCCATCAGAGACATAGAGCGTATCGGAGACTATGCCGAGAACATCGCCGAATATGCCGATGACCTTCAGAAGACGGGCGATACGTTCTCTTCGGAGGCTCTTAACGAGATACTCCAGCTTAAAGACTTGATACACAAGCTTTACGATAAGGCCATCGAAGCCTACAAGACAGAGGATCTCACCGTCATGGCAGAGGCCAATGTCATAGAGGAGCAGATAGACGACTTCACGAAGATGATGGAAGACAACCATATATCCCGTCTCAGTGCCGGTGTATGTACGCCTAACGTGGGAGCACACTATCTGGAGCTATCGTCCAACTCCGAACGTATAGCCGACCACCTTATCAACGTGGCCAAATCCATACGGAGCCTGAACTGAATTAATCTGTACTACCCGCGAACGACTTAAGTATTCGTTGAAATGAATTCAAGAAAAAACGTCGCCGGCTATCTCGCCGGCATCACAGCCGGTGTTTCTTACGGATTCAATCCCCTGTTTGCAAAACAGTTGCTCGTAGACCACATACCGGTCTATACCATGCTTTTCTATCGTTATGTGATAGCCGCGGACATAATGCTCCTGTGGATGCTCCTCAAAAAAGAAAAACTTCTGATGGAACGCAGCCAAATAGGACTGGTAGTCTTGCTCGGGCTCATCTTCGCGTGCAGTAGCCTGGGACTTTTCGAATCGTACAATTACATCCCCGCCGGGCTTGCCACCACCATAGTTTACCTCTACCCTGTCTTTACGGCTATCGCCATGATATTCCTTCACCAAAAGCCGTCGCTTCGCACGTGGGGAAGCATCATAACGACCCTATTCGGTGTGGTGCTTATATGTATGCCTACCGGAGGAGTGGTCATAAAAATATCTGGAGTGCTCCTGGCGGTCTCTTCAGCGCTATGCTACTCGGTGTATCTGGTCATAGTGAACCACAGCGCCAGACTTAAAACTCTCTCCGCACACTGCCTCACCCTATACGGACTTGCCGCCGGAGCAGTGCTTTTCTTCATAATCACCACCCTGAAGGGACAGCCAATAATAGGCGCCATCAAAGGTGCGGAAGAATGGCGCAGCATAATAGGTCTTTCCATCATTCCGACCACCATCTCCATGCTCTCCCTCGCCCTTTCAACGCGCCTGATAGGACCTACAAAAACGGCTGTCCTGGGAGTGTTCGAGCCCATAACAGCCATAATGATAGGACTTTTAGTATTCGGAGAGAACCTCACCACGAGCATTATCGCAGGAGTGTGCATCTGCGTGGGTGCCGTAACATTCATGGTTACGGACAAGAACTGACCCCCCCCGCTCCTACTCTATAGAAGAAGGGTCTATAAGGCCATTAAGCATGGCATAGACAGTAAGACCGGCTACACTCTTGATGCCTGTCTTGCGCGTAATGTTCTTGCGATGAGTCATGATCGTATAGACAGAGAGGTTATATTCGTCCGCTATCTCCTTATTTAATTTACCCTTGGCCACACTCACAAGTATATCCTTCTCCCGGGCGGTCAATTCTCCACCCTCTCCACGAGACGAATCCAATTCCAAGTCAAGAGCCTTACGGCACCTGCCCACTATCACCGTCGGAGGGTCATAAAGACTTATTACAGAATCGAATTGGCTATAAAAATCTTCGTCGAAAAGATTAGTTCGAATCGCTATCAGAGGGGCATCGAGCGAAGAATTAAAAAGACTGCGGACGTTTCGCGAAGAAGAATCAAGCGCGGAAGGGTCCAGTATTATAAGGCTTACAGACAGGCTGCGAAGATAAGACAAATCCTGAGGAAGTTCAGAAAGAGAATCTACTACCCTGAATTCGCCATGCTCTGAAAAAAGGCGCTCAAGACCTCCGGAGATTATGCGCGAAGGACTGATTATAAGGATGTTCCTATTTTTCATCTGCGTTCTTCCATTCGTGCCACCATAGGTATCAGCACATTGTTTTCTATGAGAGTATGACGGGCGAGGTCCTTCTCCAGATGATATATCTGATGCAGAACTTCGTAACGAAGCGCCTGGTCGCACGACTGAGGAAGGTATTTCATTACCAAATTCTTAAGGTCGCACAATTTCTCCTCTATGTTACCGTGGTTCTCCTCAAAAGTCTCTATGGAATAACCTTTCTGTCTGTCGCCGTGAAGAAGCGCGTCCACATAAGGAAGCACCACATTTTCTTCATAATCAAAGTGGTTGCGCACCTCCCTCTGGTAATCTTCGACAAACTTTTCCATCATCTTTTTCTGAGCGTCAGGACAGCCTTTAAGCATCTGCGAAGTAAGACTCTCCAGCTGACTTAAAGAATAAGTCGTGTAATCGACGTGCGAATTATGCAGATACTTCATAATGTCGCGAACATCGGCGCAGTCAAGCAGGGACTGTGTAGGGACGTAATCCTCGAAAGTGTAAACATTACAAATGAGAAGGAAAGCCTCCGTGTTCACCCCGTAGAGTTCACAAGCCTGTCTTACAGTATGTTCTCCGAAGCCCAGATTTACATCCAGACGCGAGAGGACCGACAGCAGATTATGATTGATATCTATCAGATCTGCCAATTTCATATTAGGATTGATAACCATAGCCATAATCCATGTTTTTCAAGTTACCTATAATTTTTTCGTTTACTTAAGAGTTCTGCAAAGATAGTGATTGTTGAAAAATAAACCGACTACTCAAAAAAACCTGCCCACCGAAAACGGCGGACAGGCATCCTTAAATATTTATTAACTATTAATCGTTAAGCAATCGGTAAAAAAAACTATGGCAAATTTCTACCGCTTACCTGAAAACAACGATATGCGTAATAGCCGAACTATTCTGCCGGCTTAAGTGTGCTATAAACATTAGTTACATCCTCATCATCTTCGAGAAGTCCCGTAAGCTTATCAAGCGTGGCTCTCTGCTCTGGAGTAACATCTTTAAGTTCAGTGGTAGGGATACGTTCAAATCCACCGGAAACGAGTTCAAACCCGTGATCCTCTATGTATTTTTGAATCTGACCATAAGAAGCGTAGTCTCCGTAGATGACCACCACTTTAGTCTCATTATCATCCTTATCCAGTTCTATCTCCTCGAAAAGTTCATCTACGCCATAATCAATCATCTCAAGCTCAAGCTCTTCGAGATCCATCCCCTCGGTCTCTTTAATTCTGAAGACACACTTATGCTCAAACATGAAAGACACAGAACCGCTTGTTCCGAGCGTACCTCCGCATTTAGTGAAATATGACCGGACATTAGCCACGGTACGTGTGGTATTATCCGTAGCCGTCTCCACAAGGTATGCGATACCGAAAGGACCATAACCTTCGTAAACGACCTCCTTAAAATCTCCCTGCTTGCTCTCAACTGCCTTCTTGATAGCGCGTTCTATATTCTCCTTAGGCATCTGTTCGGTGCGGGCCGTAGCGATAAGCGCACGAAGACGAGGATTACCGGTAACATCAGGTCCGCCCTGCTTTACAGCTATGGTGATTTCCTTTCCGAGTTTAGTAAAGGTGCGGGCCATGTGACCCCATCTCTTGAGTTTACGTTCCTTACGGAATTCAAAAGCTCTTCCCATAAATTATTCTGAAACCTCGTTAATGTATTTGTCTATAAGAGAATATTCCAAGCTCATCTGATACTTGTCCTTCACGGTCTGATATGCCTGAAGAGCCTTATCTTTCTGTCCAAGAGCCTCATAGGTCTGTCCTGCCTTAACAAGATATTCTGCTGCGAAAGGATTATCAGCCTTCTTAGCGGCCTTCATATAATATTTAGCAGCCTCCTCGTTATTCGAAAGCGCTGAATAGCAGTCTCCTTGAAGTGCCAATGCACGTGCTGCCAATATAGGCTCCGTACCTTTATATTTTTTCAGATAATCAAGAGCATCCTGCCATTTTTCAAGCTGCGCGCAGCAGATGCCGGCATACAGATATACAGCCTTTCCAGCCTTAGCGCCATATTCGCTGCAGATCTGTGCAAATCCCTTATTTACACCATCTCCATTGAGTGCCAATTCATACTCTCCTGACTGGAAATTAAGCTCTGCCACATAGGTATTCTCCTGTGCCTTAGCTACCCCCGGTGCATAAATCCACTTGCCATATCCCATAATGCCAAGCCCGATTATAACCACCGCTGCCAAGGCAATTATGAGGACATTCCTATTCTGAATAAAGAAAGTCTCAGCTGTAGATTTTACATTCTCCTCACGGATTTCCTCCGCTTTCTTGTTATTTGCCATCTTTATATAATTTTATTTGTTTTCAACCACTGCTTTTCGAAAAACCGAGCAAGCCGGCAAAGGAAAAGCCCACAAATGTACAGATATTTCCTTTAATATGCAAAGGAACCATCATGGAAATTGCTCACCAATTTTCTACAACTCTCGCAACATACAAAAAAAGTAATAGTTTCGAGAATTTTATGTAAGTTTGTATTCTATGAGAAAAAGCGTGGTCATAATCATTCTCCTGTGGGTTTTCACTCTGGCGTGGAATCTCACGGGACGGGTAGAGACCACTGCCGACGGAGTGCACGAACAAGTCCAAACTTCCGAAATCTGTTGCACAAGCTATAGTCTCAAATGCACGGACTTGGGCACCGGCACGCAGAACGTCAATCTGTCGCCGTCATTTTCTGTCAGAAACATACAAAGAGGCCCGTCAAAATTCAGCGTTCCGGCCTTGAATTCTTTCTATTATACGCTGAATATCAGACTTTACCATCCCGAATGGCTTGATTTTAATTACAAAGGACAGTTCTGTTCGTCCAATCTGCCATTTTCCATCTGCAACCTTCTCATTTAGACTAAACTGCTTTTAGTCTCTTAACTTCTTTAAGTAATAACTTGGTATTATTTAACTGGCGCTTAGTATAAACTAAGTCTGCACTCTAAAAAATACCGCCAAGTTCCTATCAAATTACCTTATACACTGAACTTTCGCGACAATTTCGATTTTGGAGGAGGGAGCGTGGCCATAGTTACGTAACCGATGACAAAGATGAAAATGTTCGGAAAGGCGGCGTAAGAAAAACGCGCGAAAATCATTAAACAAACACAAAAACGATAACATTATGGAAACAAATATCAAAAAAATACATACAGTTAAAGATTTAACACCATCAATTGGACTTATAGCCGTGGGCGCAGGCGTATTCTTCGTCAACAAAGGATGCGGCTTCTGCATCGCAGCCCTGGGCGTTCTGCTACTATTTCTTTATAAATCAGGATACAGAATAGGAGACAGTTCCAAAGTGTATCATAAAAAGTCTGTGGACCTGTGCCGTGGATGCAAAGAACCGCTGAAAAACTTCCTTGACGATAAGACCGGCACCCTCGACATCAAGGAAGGCTCTGACGGAGGAAGCTTCAGAGTGGACCTCTACTACGCCGCTAAAAGCGACGACGCTCTGCTTCAGATATACGACTACCAAGGCTACGAATACCATAAGGACGGAGACCTCATCAAAGTGTGTCCGGAAAAGGCCCACGCCATCATGCAGAAGATCAAATAATCTTTCGCGCGCGGGAAAGCATAAATAATGCGCGGGAAAGCGCAAGCAATTAGATGCTGTTAACAGCTTCTTTAAGGCAAATATTCGGCAAATTCCGAATATTTGCCTATTTTTGCCGTCCCTTTGGAAACCTGACTCCTCTGGCTAAAACTTTTTCCGCGAATGGCACACTCAAGAAAAGAATGGTACACCATAGTTAATCCGCATGCAGGCTCCGGCAAGACCATGTCGCGCTGGGTTCCCGCCGAAAGACATCTAAAAAAATTAGGCGTTCCCCTGCACGTGGTTTACACTACGCACAGCCATCACGCAGAAGAATTGGCCGCAGCTGCCGCCAGAATGGGATATAGACGGATACTGACCGTAGGAGGAGACGGCTCCATACACGAAGTCTTCGACGGAATACTCTCCTGGTGCGAGACTTCAGGCACGCGGACAGAAGAATTTTATCTCGCATTGGCCCCGATAGGTAGCGGAAATGACTGGATCAAAGCTTTCAACATACCTAACGACACCATTAAGATGACCCAAATTCTCTCAAAAGGCAAATTCGCAAAAGAGGATGTGGTCAAAGCCACCCTCGCCGACGGAAAGGTCTCCTACATGGCCAACATAGGCGGAATAGTGTTCGATTCGCACGTCTGCGAGCAGGTTAACCATAGTAAAGAACACGGAAAGAGAAAGGCCAGGATATACCTTCGTGCGCTGATTCATAATCTTTTCCATATCAAGCCTATAGATATAGATTTCTATAACGGGGACCAACTCGTCTATTCCGGACCGGTGCTCGACATAGCGTTCGGAAACGGGTCCTACTGCGGTGGCGGCATGCAGCAATGCTGTCTGGCAGACCCTTCGGACGGAATTCTGGATGCGATAATAGTTCCCAAAACAGGCATCCTGTCCCTTATCCCGGAACTTCCGCGCATATATAAAAAGACGGCACACCTTTCCAAAAAATTAATTTACACGAGAGGAACGAATTTCCGCGTAATACCTAAAAACGCGCAATCATCTGACATAGTGGAGCTGGACGGCGAAATCGTAGGGCGTCTTCCCCTGCAGCTGGAACTTCTGCCGCATAAAATTAATGTTCTGAAGAAAGACGGACTCAAATAAATTTACTAAATTTGTCTCTCTATGGGAAAGATAATAGCAATAGCAAATCAGAAAGGCGGAGTGGGCAAAACCACCACTGCCATCAATTTGGCGGCATCGCTCGCCATTCTTGAAAAAAAGGTTCTCATAATAGACGCCGATCCTCAGGCCAATACCACCTCGGGGCTTAATTACTCGCCGGACGACACTCAGGGACACACGCTCTATGAGATTATGATAGGTTCGGCCAAGGCAGAAGACACCATTCTCCCCACGGAGATGGACTATCTTAAAATTATCCCTTCCCATATCAATCTGGTAGGCGCGGAGATAGAAATCATCGACCTGCCCGAAAGAGATCACATCCTGCGTAACGCGCTCGCTCCGATTAAAGACGACTACGACTACATCATAATGGACTGCGCCCCATCTCTGGGACTTATCACCATAAACTGTCTGTCGGCAGCCGACTCGGTCATCATACCTGTACAGCCGGAGTTTTTCGCACTTGAAGGCATAGGTAAGCTCTTGCAGACCATACGTTTAGTCCAGAACGGAAGCAATCCTTCGCTCAACATAGAGGGCTTCGTGGTGACCATGTTCGACGGACGCACGAAAGTGCACTCACAGGTGGTCGGACAGCTTAAAGAATACTTCAAATCCATGGTGTTCAACACCGTGATACAGCGTAACATACGACTCTCCGAAGCCCCGTCTTACGGTAAGCCTATCGTGCTGTACGACGTGAACAGTAACGGAACTAACAACTACCTGAACTTGGCTAAAGAAGTTCTTGAAAGAAATAACGATAAGATATGAGCCAACCACCAAGAGGATTAGGACGCGGATTAGGCGCCATATTAGGGGACATTGCCAATGTGGACGAACTCAGAAAACCTGTCTCCTACCAGCAGAAACAGAGTGTGTCTTCGGCCCAATCCACCGCTGACATTCTGAGAGTCCCTATCGGAAGCATAGACCCGAACCCATATCAGCCACGCACATCCTTTGACGCCGAACAGCTGGAAGGATTGGCATCCTCCATAAAATCATTAGGTCTCATCACACCTATCACGGTGCGAAAGACGAGCGAGGGCCGTTACCAGATTATAAGCGGAGAACGTCGCTACAGAGCGTCGCAGATGGCCGGGCTGGAAGAAATCCCTGCGTACGTAAGGCAGACCGATGACCAAGGGATGCTCGAAATGGCTATCGTGGAGAACATACAGAGGGAAAATCTCGACCCTATCGAAGTGGCTCTCAGCTATGAAAGGCTTCTGTCGGAATGTTCCCTCACACAGGAGCAGATGGCATCGAGGCTCGGCAAAAGCCGCTCCGCTATCGCTAACCAGATAAGGCTTCTGAAGCTTCCGGTAAAGGTTCAGCACGACATAAAAGTGGGACAAATAAGTGTAGGACATGCCAAGGTGCTTCTCTCCGTAGAAGACCCTGACGCACAGACCAAGCTCTGCGACTACACCATTAAAAATTCGCTTAACGTGCGCCAGCTGGAGGACAAGGTCAAGTCGCTCTTGGACAAGGCAAATGACAATCCGGTCAAAGATGAGGAGGTAAAGTCGGGGGCTAAAACACCGGACGTACCGGCTCTTCATAAAGACCTCTGCAAGGAGATAGCACGCTACTTCAAAGGAAAAATCAGCCTTAAACGAAGCGAAAACGGTAAAGGGACGCTTACCGTCAATTTCAGTTCAGACGAGGAGATAAACCGCTTTCTGAATGCTCTCAAAAACGAATAAAAGATTACTGCTCTGCTTGTTGGGCGTCCTGTTTCTGTCAGGTTCGCTCAACTGCCGCGCCCAATTCAAGGACGAGGCTTTTTCGCAGAACTATAACGATTCGGGCGTAGCCGACACCACCTCGGCAGACAAGATATTCGACGTCAAAAAATACTTCCACGCCTTGGGGCACAAGACCACCATGGACGTGTCCACTTCCTTTGAAGGCTCACTTCTGTGCGTAGGCGGAATGCAGATATATAATAAGGATTACTGGAAACTGCCCATAGTGTACGGAGGCTTGGCGGCAGGAATAGGAGGGGGCCTGTACTATGAGAACGCAGGCAACTCCACCGCGAGCACGCTTTGTTATGTAGGAGCAGGGCTTATGTACTGGAGCACACTTATGGACGGAATAATCCACTATGAACCAGGGGATTGGCCTAATCCACAAAAAGCCACGCTCTACTCGATTCTTCTCCCCGGACTTGGCCAAATCTATAACCGCGAACTATGGAAACTCCCTGTCTATTGGGGTATTATGGGCGGAAGTCTTAGCTATTATTTTAACTTCAAGTCGAACTTCGAGCGCTTCAGAGCCATATATAACTCCGGAGACACCACATACATAAGCACGGAGACCGCCAAATACTATAAAGACCTCTACAGGCGTTATCGCGACTATGCGCTGCTCGTAACTTTCGTAGGATATGTGCTTCAGGTGATAGATGCCAATGTCTTCGCCTACATGCACGACTTCGAGATCTCCGACGACATATCCATGAGCGTCAGTCCTACACTCATCAGTCCTTCGCTACCTTCAGGGAACGCCTACGCATTCACTCCGTCCCTTTCCGGCGGGACAGCCATAGGGATGGGCGTAAGCCTAAGGTTTTAAGTTCCGTTAAAAAACGAGCCTCCAGCCGCGGACTTTTCCCGTCCGAATAAGCCGTGTATCCTATTCTTAACGATGCCGCTTTCGTTTTCAGATACAGCGCGCACTCCACTCCCCTGCCATAATAGGCCTTAACGCTGAAATATCCCGGCACATCCGGAGAATAGCTGTATATCCTGTCATTCCAAAGCCTTGCATCAAAGCAAGTTAGCCTTAATGCCAATTTCACGTCTCCCGCCGTCAACTGCGAATGGACGTAAAACAGCGCGGCCGCCTTTTCGCATTTCAGAGCCTGCACGCGCGAAGACAGCGACAAATTCCCTTTAGAAGCACTCGCAGTCAGGCGAACCTCGTGCCTTGGGGATGAGGAAAAGCGGTTATTCAGACGACACTCCACACTGCCGGTCCAGCCGGAGACCCTCCACGGCAAAGTGTAAGACGACACGAGCTTCGCCTGCTTTCCTCCGGTGCTGGGTTTAAGAGACATATCCAACAGAAAACTAAACACATCGTACTCAAGGCCAAGGTCCAAAGCCCTCTGGTCGCTACACGAGGAAGAAGTTCTGAGGGCCGAAGCATAGGGGTTAGAAAAAGACGCGCCGTAAGAGCGGACACAAAGCGCCGCCCTTCGCTTATAGCCTATATTATAATAGGTTCCGGCTATGAAGGCGCTGCTTAAAATCTGAGAATGCAAGCTCAGCGCCGCCTCCGACCATAAAGTAAAGCGCCCCAATGTGGATTTCGCATCAGTGCCTAAAGATAGAGTCCCATCCGAGCGCGAAAAAGTCAGAGCATAGGAAGAAAGTTTAGTTAAAAAAGAAAGGTTAAGAGCCTGAAGGTCACCGCGAAAAGAAGTGAGCGCCTGAAGATTGGCCCTACCAAACCTAAAAGACAGACCTACGCCTTTAATGGCATAAGCGGCATTGGAAGTACTGCTCCCGGCTATACCCGTGGGATTACGCGACAGAGCACCTACCGACTGAACTCCGCCCATAGAAAAAGCACTTGAAAACACAAGCCCCTGCCCGAAACGTGCATTGAGGCTTCCCACGACGACCTCTGACAGCGGCCCCTGCCTCCGATACCGCAAGAAAGCGGATTGAAGAGCGTCCGTATAAGTAAGCGCTCCGCTCAAGCCTTTCGAATAATCAAAAGACAGGCGAAAGCGCGACGACGCCTGCCCATTTTTTACGCTGTTACACATACTCTGCTTAAAATCAAGGCTTTCTCGAAGACGCTGCGAAGGAAGAAGACCACTTTCAAAAGAAAAGAAGCACGAAAGCGCAAGTGCCATCTGAGGGCCTATTCCCACTACGGAGCCAAGTTCGGCGGCCGAAAGTATGTCTCCATTACTTTCCCTATAATCTAAAATGGAGGACACCTGAAACGGAGTGAAAAAGCCTGTGGACAGAAGCTCTGACGAAGACGCACGATTTAGCGGTATCGGACTGCAATAGAGACGGTAAACACGTTCCTGCTCCTGCTCGCCAAGGTCCTCTTCACTTCCCGCGCCTAAAAGAAAGACGGCTTGTCGAAGGTAATCTTCGTCCGCGGACGGAGTGCCGACAAAAACGCCGCATAATGATAAAATCAAGAATAAAGCTGTCATAGTTCATCGTTTAGACCTGCAATATAATAAAAATTTATTACCTTTGTTTTTTGGTACGAACCGCTAATGAAAAGTATTACCCTATTTGACAAGACATTTGTCCCTCTTATCCCCTATTCGAAGATAATCAGCGCCACGGACGAAGTGGCCTGCAAGATAAATCGCGCACACGAAGGCGACAAGAGCGTTCCCGTTCTGCTCTGTGTGCTGAATGGCGCCATTATGTTTACTGCTGAACTTTTAAAGAAGCTTGATTTTGACTGCGAATTAATGTCGATCAAGCTTTCTTCTTATGAAGGCACGACCAGCACAGGACACATCAAGATAGACTACGATGTTCCGGACAGCATCAAGGGGCGCGACGTGATAATCTGCGAGGATATAGTGGACACCGGGGCCACCATCAAGTTCCTTTACGACCACCTTAAAGAAAAGGGCGCCGGGAAAGTGGAAATCTGCACGCTGCTGCATAAGCCGGAAATCTACAAGGAAAGCCTCAGGATAGATTATGTAGCTATGAGCATTCCTCCACAGTTCATAGTGGGATTCGGGCTGGATTATAATCAGATAGGTCGTAATCTGAAAGATATATATGTGTTAAGTAACCATTAAAAAGTAACTTGCTATTATTTGATTGTCTTTTTAGTTTAACTCTAAAATACTGCCAAATTCTTTATCAACTTATTTTTACTGTTTACTTAAGTAACCATTAAAAAGCAACTAACAGAGTCATTATGAAATATTACATTATGTTCGGCCCTCCGGGGGCAGGTAAAGGGACGCACGCCGTGGCAGTGCGCGAAAAATATAATCTGTGTCATATCTCCACAGGAGAACTGCTCAGGGCAGAGATAGCCGCAGGAACGGAACTTGGCATACAAGCTAAAGCGCTTATAGACAAAGGCTCACTCGTTCCGGACGAAGTAGTGGAGAATATGATAGCCGCCAAATTCGACGCCGTGAAAGACGTGAACGGATTCCTTCTCGACGGATTCCCGCGCACACTTGGACAGGCTGAAGATCTGGACAAGATTCTCTCTTCGAGAGGTGCACAGGTGGATGCCGTCATCTCTCTTATGATTTCAGACGAAATGGTCAAACAGCGTATAGCTCACCGCGCAGCCATAGAAGGACGTGCGGACGATGCCAGCGAAGAGACCATAAATAACAGAATCAGGACCTATCACGCTCAGACTGAGCCTCTTATCGACTACTATAAGACTCAGGGCAAATACCACGAGGTGCAGGCCGACGCTAACACCATAGAGGAAAACAGAAAAAGAGTTCTGGACTTGATAGATTCGCTGTAACAAACAAGGCTCTCCACTAAATAAGACTTTCCACACAAAAAAACTCGCAGGAAAAATCCCGCGAGTTTTTTTATTCTGTTCTTATATCCCTCACGCAGCGCGCTGTCGCGTACGAAGTAGAGCAAGTTTTTCAAATTTTGAGGCTGAAACGGTAACTAAGTAGGGGCCGAAAATCGACCCCTACTTTAACCCTATTTTACTACTACTTCGCCGTCCTTTACGTCAACTTTAAGCACGCTACCCTTCTGTACGGAGCCTTCAAGTATCTTCGTCGCGATAAGGTTTACAAGCTCTCGCTGCATAAGACGTTTGATAGGGCGGGCACCGTAAGCCGGGTCATACCCCTCATTAGTCATATAGTTTTCGAAGTCTTCGCTGAAGACTATCTGAACACCGCTTTCTGCAAGTTTATCGCGAAGAATGTTCATCTGAAGGTGAAGTATGTTCCTGATGTCGTCCTTGGTAAGCTGAGAGAAAGTGATTATCTCATCTATACGGTTAAGGAACTCAGGACGCATCGTAGCTTTCAACTGTTCGTGCGTGGCATTTGAGGTCATAATCAGAATAGTATTCTTGAAATCGACCGTCCTGCCCTTGTTATCGGTCAGACGTCCATCGTCAAGCACCTGAAGAAGGATATTGAATACGTCCGGATGTGCCTTTTCTATCTCGTCGAGCAATATGACGGAGTACGGCTTTCTTCTCACAGCTTCTGTCAGCTGACCGCCTTCATCGTATCCTACATATCCAGGAGGCGCACCGACCAGACGGCTAACTGAATGGCGCTCCTGATATTCGGACATATCGATACGGGTTATCATGTTCTCATCGTTGAACAGGAACTCGGCAAGCGCCTTGGCAAGTTCAGTCTTACCTACACCGGTAGTACCCAAGAACAGGAACGAGCCTATAGGCCTCTTTTCGTTCTGCAAGCCCGCACGGCTTCTGCGCACTGCATCGCTCACAGCCTTTATAGCGGCATCCTGCCCCACTACCCTCTTGTGCAGCTCATCCTCCATCCTAAGCAGTTTGGTCTTTTCGCTTTCAAGCATCTTGTTTACAGGGATGCCTGTCCACCTGGCCACGATCTCCGCTATATCGTTAGGGGTAACAGCCTCATTAAGAATAGGATCCTTTATGGCAGCCTTCTTAGCTGTAAGTTCATCTATATCTTTCTGAATGGTGGCCATCTTACCGTAACGAAGTTCCGCTACCCGACCGTAATCGCCGCTACGTTCGGCGTTAGTAGCCTGAAGCTTAAGGTCTTCGAGTTGAGAGCGGTCCGCCTGTATCTTCGACAGAATTCCTTTTTCTTCGTCCCAACGGCGCTGCAGAGCATCTTTCTGAGCGCGTGCTTCGGAGAGGTCAGCCTCTATCTTGTCGAGCTTAAGCGAAACGCCTTCGTGCTTAACGGCCTGCTTTTCTATCTCGAGCTGTTTAATCTTACTGTCGAGTTCTGCAATAGGCTCAGGAACTGAATTCATCTCCAGACGAAGTTTTGACGCAGCTTCATCTACCAGGTCTATCGCCTTATCCGGAAGGAAACGCGACGTTATGTATCTGGAAGAAAGTTCCACTGCCGCTATCAAAGCGTCGTCTTCTATCTTAACCTTGTGGTGGTTCTCATATTTTTCTTTAAGACCACGCAGGATGGATATAGACTCCGCCTGAGTAGGTTCATCGACCATAACCATCTGGAATCGACGTTCGAGCGCCTTATCAGTCTCAAAATACTTCTGATATTCGTCCAATGTAGTCGAACCTATGGTACGCAGCTCACCTCTGGCCAGGGCCGGTTTCAATATGTTAGAGGCATCCATAGCACCTGAACTACGTCCGGCACCTACGAGCGTATGTATCTCATCTATAAAGAGGATTACCTGTCCGTCGGACTCGGTAACTTCCTTTACCACAGCCTTAAGCCTTTCCTCAAATTCGCCCTGATATTTGGCACCTGCTATAATGGCGCCCAAGTCAAGCGAATAGATCAGCTTATTCTTAAGGTTCTTCGGCACATTGCCGTCCACTATCTTCTGCGCTATGCCCTCGGAAATGGCGGTCTTACCTACACCAGGTTCACCTACAAGAATAGGGTTGTTCTTGGTCCTTCGGCTTAGTATCTGAAGGACACGTCTAATTTCTTCATCTCGGCCAATGACCGGGTCAAGTTTCCCCTGCAAAGCCCTTTGATTAAGGTTTATTGCATATTTTTCAAGATTTTCGTATTTGTTCTCCATATTTCTTCTCCTTTTTCTCGCTTTATATCCCAAATTATATTCCGACAGGCCAATTTTGACAAAATGTCACAGGCGGTAATTCTATAGAACTTCGCTTCTCTGCGTCCCCTTCACCATTACCTTCTCGTATTTCGAAAATAATAGTTAAATTAGCCGAGATAGACCTTAGAAACTGTTTTTAGATGGTTACCAATTATTATGGTTAATTTTAACCGTAACTACGTAACCAAAGACAAGCTGAAAAAGCCGGAAAGCCGTGAAAAGAAATTATTAAACAACAAAATATCTTATGAGATCAGCCATCTATGGAGCGGGTTCGCTTGGCACCATACTCGGAGCCTTTATCGCCCGCAGCGGAGAAAAAATCGAGCTTATAAACCGTAACATCAAGCACGTGGAGGCACTACGCTCAAATGGAGCGCACGTAACTGGCACTTTAGACTTTACGCAGAAGGTGATAGCCTACACACCGGACGAGATGAGCGGGAAATACGACATCATCTTCCTTATAACCAAGCAGCAGCATAACCAGGAAGTGGTTACCAGCCTTAAGGACTTCCTGGAGCCAGACGGCGTGATAGTAACACTTCAGAATGGTCTTCCGGAGCTTCTCATAAGCGAAATCGTGGGAGAAGACAGAGTGCTTGGATGCACTGTGGCTTGGGGCGCCACGATGAAGGAACCCGGGGTGAGTGAACTTACAAGTGCACCGGACTCCCTGACCTTTTCGCTTGGCTACATTGGCAAGAAGCCAAATAAGCATTTCGATGACGTGAAAGCGCTGTTGGAGAAAATGGGGCCTGTGGAAGTGGATGAGAATTTCATAGGGACAAGGTGGAGTAAGCTTTTGATAAATGCTTCATTTTCAGGAATGAGCGCCGTTTGCGGCAGCACTTTCGGGCAGGCGGCCAAGGATAAGTCTTCTCGCAGAATTATACAGGCTATAATAAAGGAGTGCATAGATGTCTGCGATAAAGGGGGCATCAAGATAGAGCCTATCCAAGGGAAAGATATAGTAAAACTGCTTGACTATAAGAACCCGCTAAAGAAAGCCATATCCTTTGCCATCATCCCTATAGCCATCAAGAAACACGCTCTTTTGAAGGCAAGTATGCTGCAGGATATAGAGCATGGCAAGCCTACCGAGGTGGATGCCATCAATGGAAGCGTGTGTGCGTATGGCAGAAAGGTGGGAGTGCCTACGCCGTGTAACGATAAAGTAGTGGAGATTATTCACAAAATCGAAAAGGGCGAATTAAAGCCTTCGTTCGACAACGTCTCGTTATTCTGATAAGTACTTAGAGCAAGGGCATATCATTTAAGACGGTACGCGCTTCGCTACCATATACGAGAAATGCAGAGGTAGTTTCTTAAAATGCTGGAGAATAGCCCATCAATTCCCACGAAATTTTGAAGCCACGGTGTCTCACGACAGCGTGGCTTCTTTCCTCAAATATTTATCACAACAGTGATATTTACAGAAGGCTTATCGCCTCTCTGTAGGTTATTATTCTTCTTCGTAGGTGATTCTAAACTGAACCTGCGAATTATATTTATTCGTTACTTGATACCAGAAGTACTTTGCGTTCTCTGGCAGTTTATCAGAACAATCATAAATTTTATCCTTAGTGATTAATTGAGCTGTGTACGTATTATCCGCACTAGATGAATACTCCGAAATAGATTCTGCACTAAAATTAACACCTATACTAACATTTGTAGAAGCACTACCCCCATTTGCAAATATCTCAAACTTCGTTATCTTTCCAGGAATGGCAGTTTTATTATAAATGTAAGTTCCCGCCTTACCAATAAAAATTGCTGGCTCCGTACTGAAACTATTATTTCCGCTGACAGACTGTTGCTTTGCTCCTTTACTAAATACTACGTCAATTCCGGAATACGTTTTTGTATCGACATCTGAAGTAGCAGTACTAGATAATTGCGAGCCATCTATAATCAAAACCTTAGACTTTTTCGCGCCGCTCTGAGCCTGCTTCAAAGTGATGGTAGAAGTAAGGGAAGCATCGTCCTTGTGCGTGATAACCAAATCAAGAGTCTTGATGTCGGCCTCTGTCGTGCCGGTATTGGCGGCATTAGGATAAACCGTAACGGTGCCCTCACCATCGTCCGTAACTGTCCAGTTATCATCAGACTCACTTACCGTATAGCCCGATGCAGCACCATTAAGAGATACCGTAATGGTCTCGGCTTTTTCTGCGCCGTACTCCTCAGCCGTCCAAGAAAGTGTCGATCCACTCTCCGGCGTTGTAGATAAAGAGTAATAGATGTTTTCGTCACTGAGAGCGAGCATGAGAACCGTAGGCTTGGAGCTTTCGAAAACGATATCCGATGTCGTGGTTATATTCTTTACTAAAGTGTGTCCATTAGCCCCGGCAGTTGTTACGGTCTCTATAGAAACAGTAATAGTGGAGCCAGACGCAATAGTTACAGGAGCGACGCCCAAGAATACATTATTCTCATACTCTTTTCCAATAGTTACAGGGCAGTCTGACGTATCGTAAGTGGCTGTAATGGTTTTACTTGAAGTCAAACTGTTAGTCTTAGAATATTCCCCGGTCGAAGGATTTACTGCTATGCGTCCTGCTATGTCCCCCGCAGAAGTTTCTATCTTAAAGGACTTTACGAGCTCGCCATAGCATGCGGCAGAACTCTCGGCATCAAGCTCAACACGAAGCACGCCGGAGAGCCTCGCAAAATACATATCTACTTCATTTACAGCATCTCCGCTGACAGCAGTACAAGTAGCAGGCTTTGCGATCAAAATATCGGCCTTCGGGTCAAATGAATATCCGAATGAAGAATCATATACCGGAGTCTGACTTGAAGGAACATCAAGACCAATGGTTACAACACCATCAGCATCAACATACGATTTAGCCGCAGACGATGCCGGATAGAATGAATAGAAAGTAATATTTTCCCCATCCGCTATGGTAACAGTGCCTTCAAAAGCAGCCTTGCTTCCACTTTCCGAAGTATTGGCAAAGACAGCATCGGGCTTTAAATCACCTTTAGCAGTAGGCAGATTAAAAATAACCCCCAATTCATCTCCTTTATTCCAATAAGGGGCATAAGATCCTGCATCGTAGAGTACACCTGTCTTAGTAGCAGGAGCATCAGAGAGAAGTACAAAATGAGCTTCATTAACAGTTTCCGGAGACAAAGAATTACTTTGACATCCGATGGCGGCTGACAATGCAGTGGAAAGAAGAACCGCAGATTTAAACAACTTTTTCATAAGGCAGCGACTAATAATTGTATATCCTACCTTCATCCTCCTCGCCTACGTTTCCCGGGTCATTGGCCCCTCCCCACGATTGACACATTACGCTTTGAGCGCAAATTTCTATCACCTCAACTTCGGGTGACAAGTAATTAAGATTTTTTGACATAATGATATTGAGTGTTTGGAAAGACACGAAAAAAGCGAGACCCCGCCAGCGCAGGACCTCGCATAATTATCTATACTATAATTATTTAGTCTACCCCCCCCCTAACAGATTTCCAAGAAGAGAGACAAAGGGAATGGCAGAAGAAAACTCATCGCCAAAAACAAAATATTCTCCCTTTGAAAGCATAATCTCTGTGGTAAATCTTCGCAAAGATATACAAAATTATTTACAAAAACAGGAGATTACCTGTCAGTCGGCCAAACCAAGGCAAAATTTTTTATCGCCGACTGATAAGGTAACCTCACCGCTGGACCCTTCCAGAGAACGTATTATAATCTGAACGCACCCTTCAAAAGGGCTAAGCGTCATAACATTCCTTTCAGAAAAAGTCTTCCTCGAAGGCCTTTCCTCCTGCTTAAATCCAGGATCGCCATTACCCCAGCCCAGAATCTCCGCATTGTCCACGCTTACTTCGAACGGGTCCACGAGGGAAGTCAGAACATCCACTATCACCACATCTCTTCCGTCAGGGCGAAGCACGTTTTTTGAAAACGACACTTCAAGTTCAGGAAGCCTCTTCGGATACATATCCTCTGCACATTTCTTCCCTTTCCTATATCCCACAGCCGAATACGCGATGGAACTATCCCCCGAATATTTAGACACATCCCATACCAGATGCCCATCCACCGGCATAGACTTCACTCCCAGGTTCTTTCCACCGGCATAGAGACGCACCTTATCGCAGTTCGAATACACCCACACCTTTCCATCGTACGGACCACAGATATGCACAAGCGGCTCACTTCTCCACGCTGCCTTCAGATAATAAGCCTCATCCTTAGGAAATCCGCAATAGTCAAATATGCCAAACTGCGAGCCCGTGGCAGGCCATTTCATAGGATTAGGCTCTCCCCTATAATCGAATCCGGTCCAATAAAACAGCCCCAGCGCCCAGTCGTGCTTTTTATAGAACTGCCAACCATGCTCGATGACATTCACTCTGCCGGCGGTATCCACTCTATTGAGCGGCGCCATCCAGCCGTTTTCCTCTACTGTGCGATATTTTCCCCTCGTACCTGCGCCCGAAGTCTCCTCCGTTCCTATGGCGCACTTCTGCGGAAACATCTCGTGGTATCTTTCTACCGGATTCTGCACTATATAGTTATAACCGAACACATCGAGTCCTTTCACAAGTTCAGGTCCTCCGGAGTTCCCATAGATAGTAGGCCTCGTCGGATCCAGCGCATGTGCAAATTCACTCATCCTGAGCGCCACCTGCATACCCCAAGGGTCGTGTTCCATAGACCATTCCTCATTACCCACACTCCAAAGTATCACGCTCGGATGATTACGATCGCGCTCTATCATATTACGGAATTGGCCCAACTGCTCGGAATTGATGCCGAACTGACGATTCTCATCGATGACCACCACGCCCAAAGAATCACAAAGAGCGAGCATAGATGGCGAAGCATTGTTATGAGAACAACGTATAGCATTGAAACCAAACTGTTTAAGACGTTCGATCCGGTAGCGCCACAGTTCGTCAGGCACAGCTACACCCACCCCGGCATGGTCAAGATGCATATTGGCCCCCTTCAACTTGACAGGCTCTCCACCCACAAAAAGTCCTTTTTCCGGATTAAATTCCAGCGTGCGGACCCCGAAACGACAAGAATACTCATCGGACAGTTCCCCTTTGCAGAAGACCTTGAGGTTCAGCGTGTAAAGATAAGGTTCGGAAGGAGTCCACAGCCTTTCGGCCCTGTCCACAAAATTACCCTCCGCGTCCTGAATGCTTATTTCATAGGCCAAGTCATTCTCTCCCACCGATGTGTCGGCATATTTACAGCCAAATTCGACGCACGAAGCATCTACGAACACTGGACAAGTGCCGTCGGGAAGCGTCCAAAGACTTCCATCCTCTTTTTTCTGAGAGATGACGACCGAATACGGCTTTATGGCTATCTTCCCCGCCTTATGCAGATAAACGTGGCGATATATCCCTCCGCCTTCGTAGTACCACCCTTCTTCCGTGGAGGCATCGCAGCGGACCACCAACACATTATCCTCGCCGTATTTCAAGTATGGTGTGAGTTCATAGACACTTGACTTATAGCCGCTTACCTCGTGGCCAAGATAAAATCCGTTACAAAAGACTTCGCTGTTACGATAGGCCCCCTCTATCTCCAGGGCCAGCTGCTTTCCTTTGTCCTGCTCGGGAATAAAAATGTGCTTTCTATACCAGCCAATGGAATTTTCCGGATATTTCCAGCCAACGCATTTATATCCATGCGAATGGCTTGCCTCGCCGCTGTAAGGAAGGTCCACCACCCAGTCGTGGGGGAGACTGACCCTCTGCCACGAAGAATCATCGAATGAAGGCATTATAGGAGAAGAACTGTGATCGGCGGAACGGACCTTACAGAGATAAGTAAAGTACTCTGTTCCGTGGGTAAAGTCAGCCTCCATGGACGAAGCATCGCCCAAAGAAAATGACCAATCGGTATCTATGTTTATGGTCTGTCCAAAGGCACTGCCGCAACATAGAATAATCCCCATTACTAAACCTGCTACTCTTTTCATACGATGTCTAATTTTTTTGACAGAAGGCTGCTACTCAACAATTTACAAATCCAGCTCAAGACTATGTTTTCCAGGTTCATACCTGAGAAACACAGCCTTTCCGCTGCACGAATTATGAATCCTCAAATTATACACTGCATCACGGAAAACACGATGAACGGTATATTCACTAATCTCCGCAGGAAGACAAGGCTTTATCGTAAGTCCGTCATATTCAGGATAAACGCCCAAAAGATACTCTGAAGCCGTGTACCAATTCCACGCCGCCGTGCCCGTAAGCCAACTGTTCTTTCCCTCTCCAGGACGCGCCGCATCCTTTCCGGACACCATCTGACAATACACATAAGGCTCCACCTTATGCAGTTCCTGATCCTTTATGAAAGCCGGAGAAATCTTACAATAATGCCGCCAGGCATCCTCCGCCCTTCCGGCAAGCACCTCACCTATAATCACCCACGGATTATTATGACAGAAGATGCCCGCATTCTCCTTATAGCCCTGAGGATAAGAAGAAATCTCCCCGTATTCCTTATAATAATGCGTATAGGCAGGATTAAGAAGAACTATGCCGTGCTTAGAGTCGAGCGCCTTTTTAACAGAGTCCAATGCCTTATCGCACAAGCCCTTATCCGCCCCTATACGGGCCATCGTGCACCATCCTTGGCTTTCGATGAATATCTTTCCCTCTTCATTTTCCTTAGAGCCAATCTTTCCTCCCCAATAATCATAGGCTCTCAAAAACCACTTTCCGTCCCACCCATACTTCTGAACGGCCTCGGACATTCTCTCCACACATCCGCGTATGTTTTCACTTGTCCTCTCCCCTTCCAACGGCACTTGCAGAGAACACAATCCCAGATTATCCTCTATATGCTCTATGAGCGAAGCAAAGTCATTACCTGTAACCACATAGAGCCCTGCTATCATAAGCGATTCTGCCTTGCTGCCCTCGGTCTTATTCTCCGTAGTCTGGAAAGATTCATCGGGGTTATCCGAAAAACAGTTAAGGTTCAGGCAATCATTCCAGTCAGCACGCCCTATGAGAGGCAGCCCGTGAGGGCCAAGATTTCTCCCAGTATATTCAAAACTTATGAACAGATGTTCAAGGAGCGTCTTTTCAGAGCCGGGAACATTATCGAACGGAACCATTTCATCCAGGATAGAGAAGTCCCCCGTCTCTTTAAGATAAGCCACCGTGCCGAAGATAAGCCACAGAGGGTCGTCATTAAATCCACCACCTATGTCGTTGTTACCGCGCTTAGTAAGAGGCTGGTACTGATGATAGCATCCTCCATCCGGGAACTGCGTGGAAGCTATGTCAAGGATACGCGTACGCGCCCTGTGCGGAATTATAATAGTCGCGGAATTTAATACAGGTGCCTAAGTTAAAAATATATAACTTAGC
>CAVJMH010000015.1:0-43103 GCA_963650755.1 Firmicutes bacterium TM09-10
TCGGTTCATTCGGGTTGTTCAAGACTTATGGATGAGAAGAACAATGAGTGCTTGATAGGTATTAGTATTTTAGTTCTGTTCATCGCGACCTCATATAGCCACGGTCGTTCCGATTAAGTGTTTGCAGAGGCAGTTTTTTTTGGGACCCGTGCCGCCCTCGGCATCGTAAGAGGGGGGGGGGACCACGAACCTGTGAGTGGTGGGGTCGAGCGAAGTGAGACGGTCGCCGAAAAGAAGCTGCCTTGCACTTCCCGTATAGGGTTGCGAAGCAACTGCGTAGAAAAATTTCTGCCGTGGCTGATTAATAGCAGAACTCTAAACATCGTAACATTTGATTGAACAAAGCACGTTCATATCATTTAAGACGGTACGCGCTTCGCGCTATCCCTCCCACTAACGTGGGCCCCTCCCATTCACAGACCATGGGCGGTCAGCCGTCTTAAACCGATATGCACTTGCTTTTAAAGTTTTTAATGACACCAAGACACTGACGTCATTCTGATATAGTGACGTGATTCAGTAAATTCGTAGGTAACTTAATTCGAAGCACATAATCCTTAGTACCTTACCTCATTCAGACATAGTTGCTTTTATTAAGTGTTTATAGCGGTAGTTTTGTCAGCCTCGTATTATTCTCGGTACGTTGCTTAAAATAGCCACGGCGGAGGTTTTTCGAAGCACTTCCCGTATAGGGTCGCGAAGCGACTGCGCAGAAAAACCTCTGCTGTGGCAGAACAAGGTCAGATAAGTCGCTGAAGCTCAGTGTCAGCTTTGATTTTGTCAATAATGGCGCAAACTACCTTAAACGCTTCACTGTCTTTAGTGTAAACTGCCGGCACTGCGAATTGCACGCGCCCCTGACGCTTTAATCTCCGCGCAGTGTCTCGTTTATCCTCGTCCCCTTGCTTATATACCGCTATAGAGTGCCCTCCGAACATCCCCACGATTTTCATGCACGGCACATCGGTGTCCCCATCGCCAAAATAAATCATATTTGGGAAAGGGATTCGTTTTTTTTCATCCGCCATAGACGAATTGAGCCTCACGCTGTCTCTGGCACTGAATATGCCCTTATTGATCTTGAAAATGAACTGCGTCTTGTTCGTGGAATCGACGGCTATGCCTGGCCAAGCGGCTTCACCGTTCTCGTCGTATATGAAACTGCTCGCGAAGATATATCTGAACTTATCCGCTATCGCAGTCCCTTCTATGATTTCTTTTAGCCCGCTCGAATTAATGTAGTGCTCGATCTGAATGCCCCGCTTTCTGCCATATTCATTGACAAGAGAGAACCATTCCTGAACCCCTTCGAAAAACTCCACAGATTTTCCAAACTCCTTAAACTGCTGGTGGAGAAGCTTAATGCCTTTCTCCCGCGCGTCATCATACATCAGCTTCATATAGGAGAGCACGTTAGAGGCGTCCTGCCCTACAGCTATACGGTTACTTTTATCCCAAAACTCGTCCGGAGTGGAGCCTACGGCTTGTATGAAGCCGAATTCCTGCATGTTTCCAGGAGCCAGAGTTCCATCAAAATCATAGATTAGTGCTACTATTGGCTTTCTCATGATCGAAAATCTTACTTGTTTTTCACCACTTATTGTTTTCTTTTGCCACAAATATGCATAATTTTCGCCACATTTATGCAAATGAAACTTCGTTAAACTCCTTTGAAACTTATATTTGCTTGGTTTTTTAAAAACTTGTGGGATTTGAAGAACCCAAGGTTACTACCAAAACATACATTCAGACATTCATTAAAAAACATAGTTATGCATAATTATCTGAATTTATTGAATAAGACCGTTAAAGAGAACTGGGAAAGTCCGGCTCTATGCTTTTTTAACGGAGAAAAGATTACTTTTGAAGGATTGGCCAAGCATATCGCCCGTTTTCACATTCTTTTCGAAAAGACTGGGATAAAAAAGGGGGACAAGATAGCGATCTGCGCTAAAAACACGAACAGATGGGCTGTGTCTTTTCTTTCAGTCAATACGTATGGTGCTGTGATAGTCCCTATTCTTTCAGATTTCCTTCCTGAAAGTGTCAATTCCCTTGTGGACCATTCGGACAGTGTTATACTTTTCACAGACAAGGAGATATGGAATAAGCTCAACGCCTCTAAAATGCCGAAAATCAAAGCGGTGATTAATGTGGACGATTTCTCCCTGTTGTATTCTTCGGACAAAAACTTCGCTGATGTATTTGCCAGCTTAGACGAAAGCTTCAACGAAAAATATCCTCAGGGCTTCGGGAAGGAGGATGCCAAGTTTAAAGTTGATGACAGTAACATAAACGACCTTGCCGTCATAAACTACACCTCCGGTACCACGAGTGCGCCTAAAGGCGTAATGCTTACTTATGGTAACGTGAGCGCATCAGTGGAATTCGCTCATAATCACATCCCTTGCTGCCCGGGGGAGACTATAGTCTCAATGCTGCCAATGGCGCATATCTACGGACTTGTATTCGAATTTATCTATCCTCTTTCTGGTGGCGTATGTGTCTATTATTTAGGCAAATCTCCTGCGCCATCGCTTCTTTTGAAGGCGATGAAGTCCGTAAAGCCTTATCTGGTAATTACCGTTCCTCTGGTAATGGAGAAGATATACAAGTCTTCCGTAAAGCCAGCCCTCAGTAAGCCTGCAGTTAAGGTTCTCACGCACATTCCGGGCGTAAATAAACTTATATATAATAAGGTTCGTAAGTCTCTGGATGCCGCTTTCGGCGGCAATGTTCAGCAATACATTATGGGAGGTGCCGCTCTTAATCCGGAGGTGGAGAGATGTTTCCGTAAGATTGGCCTGCATTATACAGTAGGTTATGGAATGACGGAGGCTGCTCCTTTGCTGGCTTTTGAAGACTGGAGCAAGTACGCGTTCGGGTCATGCGGCAAGGGAGTGGATTGTGCCGAGATTAGAATTGACTCGGAGGACGGGCATAAAATCGCCGGTGAGATACAGGCCAAGGGAAATAACGTTTGCCTGGGCTATTATAAGAACGAGGAAGCCACTGCTGCTGCATTTACGGATGACGGATTCCTTCGCACCGGAGACCTCGGAACTATAGACAAAGCGGGTAACATCTACATTAGAGGTAGGTCTAAGAATATGATACTCAGTTCCTCAGGACAGAATATCTACCCGGAGGAGATAGAAGCGGTAGTTAATTCACAGCCTTACGTGGCAGAGTCCGTAGTGGTGGACAGAGGTTCTAAACTTGTGGCCCTTGTGTATCTGGATCAGGACGGCATTAAAAAGGCTGGACTTGACGCGGAAGCCGTCTCTGACATACCGGAGAGCATAGTTGCGAATGTAAATAAGAGCATGCCTAATTATAGTAAGCTGACTAAGGTAGAGGTGGTTCTTGAACCATTTGCTAAGACTCCTAAGATGAGTATCAAGCGGTTTATGTATAAGTAGCTAATCGTCATCTGACAAATTGTCAATGGAATAGAAATTGCGCTTTCCCTTTCGCGGAAGGCGCTTTTTGTCTTTATAGGTGAGGCGTCGGATAAAAGAGAATAAGAATTGGCGTGTGCGTGAGAAATAATTTCGTGGGATGCGTGCGCGGCTAAAATAAATATCCCGCGAGATTTGAAGATATGAAAGGACAGATAGGAGTAACCACCGAGAATATATTTCCGGTCATCAAACAGTTTCTTTATAGTGATCACGAGATTTTCCTTCGTGAAATAGTGGCCAATGCTGTCGATGCCACGAAGAAAATACAGACTCTCGCCTCTACGGGGGAGTGGAAAGGGGAACTTGGCGAACTGAAAGTCAAGGTCGAACTTGACGAAAAGGCTAAGACCCTTAAAATCATAGACAGAGGTATAGGTATGACTGCCGAGGAGGTGGAAAAGTATATTAATCAGATAGCGTTTTCATCTGCAGGAGAGTTTCTTGAAAAATATAAGGACCAGGCAAGCGGTATAATAGGCCATTTCGGACTTGGCTTCTATTCGGCCTTTATGGTCAGCAGTAAGGTTACCATAGAGTCTCTTAGTTATAAGGAAGGCTCGAAGCCTGTTTTCTGGACTTGCGACGGTTCTCCTGAGTTTGAGATGAGTGAATGCAAGAAGGACGACCGCGGAACTGTCATTACGCTTTATCTTGACAGCGATGCCGAGGAATTCGCTCATAAAGAGAGGATTAACAGTCTTCTTGACAAATATTGTAAGTTTATGCCTGTTCCTGTAGAGTTCGACGGTAAGGTCATCAATTCGGTGGAGCCTATATGGACTAAAGCCCCGTCAGAACTTAAGGATGAGGACTATATGAATTTCTATCATGCCCTCTATCCTATGGATGAGGACCCTATGTTCTATATCCATCTTAATGTGGATTATCCGTTCACGCTTACCGGTGTGCTTTATTTCCCTAAGATTAAGGAGAGAATGGCCATCGATAAGAATAAAATCCAGCTCTACTGTAATCAGATGTTCGTAACGGACCACGTGGATAACATAGTCCCGGACTTCCTTACTCTTCTGCATGGTGTCATAGATTCGCCGGATATTCCGCTTAACGTAAGCCGTTCTTACCTTCAGAGCGATGCAAATGTCAAGAAGATAAGCACTTATATTACTAAAAAAGTATCGGATAGGATTGAAGAGATTTTCAAGGACCAGAGAGAGACTTATGAGCAGAAGTGGGATAATATAAAGCTCTTTATAGAGTACGGTATGCTCTCTGACGAGAAATTCTGCGAACGTGCCTTGAACTTCGCTCTTTTGAAGGATTCTGAAGGCAAATATTATAGCATAGACGAATATAAGAAGTCGGTAGAAGAAAATCAGAAGGATAAGGACGGCAAACTGGTGCTTCTTTATGCTACGGACCTGAATGCACAGTATTCTGCGGTAAAGGCAGTTAAGGATTTGGGTTACAGTGTTCTTCTGATGGATTGTGAACTTGATTCCCACTTTGTCGGCCTTTTGGAGCAGAAGATAGAGAACTGCCGATTTGCTCGTGTCGACTCCGACAGCGCTTCTAATCTTATCCCTAAACAGGACGAAGTAAAGCCCGAGATGAGCGATGATGACAAGAAGGCGCTCAGCGAGTTGTTCAAATCTGTTCTTCCTGCCGGGGCTGAATATGATGTGGAGCCTGCCAATCTGGGTGAAAATTCCGACCCTGTGCTTATCGTTCAGAACGAATTTATGCGCAGGTATCGCGAGATGTCCTCAATCGGTGGAGGTATGAATTTCTATGGAAGTCTTCCGGAAATGTACACCTTGAAGGTGAATATGGAGAATCCTGTTATAAGTAAGATTTGGGCAGATAAGGAAGGGACCAAGGATTTGCTGCATCAGGTAGTGGATTTGGCACTTCTGTCCAAGGGACTGCTTAAGGGTAAGGAACTTTCAGAATTCATAGCTCGTAGCGAAGAACTCCTGAAGGCATAGGCTTGGAAAATCTTTGCTAAAATAGTATCAGTTTATTAGCAAAACCGAAAAATAATTCATACCTTACATTAAATTTTTAATTTTAGTAGTGTATGAAAAATTATTTACTGGCCGCGGTAGCGGCCGTTTCGGCGTTTTGCGCCTGCCAAGAAACAGAAGATCCTGCTGTTTTGGAACTCTCTTCAGAAGAAGTGAATGTGGATTATTCCGCAAAGGAGGCTTCGGTGGTACTTTCTTCAAACTATGCTTGGTCCGTGTCCAAGGACTGCGAATGGGTTAGTGTAGATCCGAAAAGCGGGGAGGCCGGGGATAACCAGAATCTAACTGTTTTCATCTCCAAGAACACGAATGAAGAGAGCAGAAGTGCCGTCATTACATTTGCCTGCAAGACGGCAGAAAAGACTCTAACCGTTAACCAGACTGCTTATGACCCTGTCGCAGAAGCGGATAATCTCTCTGAAAAGGGCACTGCTAACTGCTATATCGTAGATCCTGGCTCTAAGGCTTATTTCACCGGAACCCTGAAAGGTAATTCGGAGCAGAGTGTAGGCGAAGTTTCTGGAGTGAAGCTCGTTTGGCAGTCAGAAAAGAGTCTTGTAAAAAGGCTTGAATGGCGCTCTGACAAGAATGCCGTATATGTTGAGACCGGAGATGTCGCAGGTAATGCTGTAGTGGCTGTAGTCGATGCTGCTGGAACCATTCTTTGGAGCTGGCATCTGTGGGTAGTGAATTATGATCCGGAAGAGACGCTTTACACCACTGAAGCTAACGGGGCCGGTACCGTATGGAAGTTTATGGACAGAAACCTTGGTGCCACATCTGAGGAAAAAGGCACTTTCGACAAGAACGCCGGCCTTATCTATCAGTGGGGAAGAAAGGACCCGTTCCCTTCTGCTACGACATTCACTATTCAGAAAGAAGATTACTCTTATGAACAGGATGGGGAACCGGTGCTTTATGACATTGAAAATAATGCTCTTCCTAAGATCAGCAGCAAGGCCGCAGATAAAGGCTCTATCGCTCTGGGTATAGCTAATCCTGATGTGTTCTATAAGGTAACATCCTATAATACAGGCGAAAAGGACGAATATGACCAGGATATATATGAGAACGTCCCTCGCACTAAGGACTGGTCAGATACTTCAGATGATGATGCTTGGGGTGGTGTCTCTCAGAAAAAGAGCGTCTATGACCCTTGTCCGGCAGGATATAAGGTGCCTGTGTGCGATGCTGAAGGATATACTCCTTATGCGTGGATGGTTTACAAAGAGATGGAATGGGATAAAACCAACCGCGGTGCTACTATGAACGGTCAATGGTTCCCTACTATAGGCACTCGCGTCTATGCTTCCGGTGGTCTTGATTATACAGAGGCTTATCCGTATTCCGGAATGTGGATAGGAACCGCCGGCAAGGCAAGTGCTAATTTGGATGAAAATCCTGATCTTTACGGCCAATACATGTTCATAATCAACGGAAAGCGAACTTTCAAAGTTAATAAAGACGCCCGTTCACAGGGAATGAATGTTCGCTGCGTGGCTGAATAATTCAAAAAGGCCTTGACGGGCCCAAGAAGCTAACTTTTTCTATACTCCGACGGAGTCATCCCGGTGCTTGATTTAAAGAACCGGTAGAAGGTGGTCTGATTAGGGAAATTCAATTCCCAGACTATCGACTTGATGCTCATGTCGGAGTATTTCAGCATATTCATCGCTTCGGATATCACGAATGAGTCTATCCACTCGTGGGCGGATTTCCCGCTCACGTTTTTCACCAGTTTCGAAAGATACTTGGGCGTAAGATACAGTTTGTCGGCATAGAAGGAAAGGCTGCGCTCTTTATTATGATTATCCCTTACCAAGGCGAGAAAATCCTCGAATACTGCCTTGGACCTTAGGGACTTGTTCTCGTTTTGCTTTCTTGCGATTGACAATTTGTCAGCCCAAAGCGCTCCCATCATATAGAAAGTGGAGGAGATGAGCGCTGCCACAGCGTCTTTTATATTAGGGACTTGCGATGCCGAAATCTCTCTGATAAGGTCCAGATATTTCCTGCAAATTTCCCTTTCTGTGCCGTTAATAAGCACGCATGGATCTTCCAACAGACGGAGACTTTCATTATAGAGCTTGTTGAAGTCGAAGTGCGTCTGCCGCATAAGGTCTGTGGAAACGGCTATAATCGTGAATTTGATGTCCTTTTTATCCTTGTGGGAGATGGCCGATGCTCTTACGATATTGCCTGGCGTATATAAGAAAAGCGAGCCTTCCTGAACTTGGAAAGTCCTCAGATTAAGCTCTATATCGAAATGCCCCTGATAGCAGAAAAAGGCTATATAGCCATTGAAGCGACATGGGTATTCTATCAAATCCATATCCGATTCATAACTGAGTTCTGCTATGAACAGATCATCTGACAAATCGTCACAAACCGTCGCTGACGGGAAATGTTTGCGTAATTTTTTAATGTCAACCTCTCTATAATTCTGCATATTCGATAAGTTTTAGTGAGCGTGCGAAGACAAACGTGCCGCGACTTGTTTTTAGACGCTCGATTAATTTCTACAATTATACGTAAAAAATGTTAAAAAGTCGCTTTTTGCGCCAATCTGTAATATAGATACCACTTTTTGCTATACAACTTTCGCCATAATTGGTAAAATATTTGCTTAAAGGGACGGCGGTTTTGTTGAGAATCAAAAATTATAGATATGAGAAAAAACATCGTTATTTTAATTGTCTCACTCTCTGCGCTTTCGCTTCAGGCACAAGCCCAGCAGCAGGTATTGACCCTCGATGAGTGCAGACAGCTCGCCATTGAAAACAGCAGTTCGCTGAAGACGGCGGAAGAAAAGGTACAGATCTCAAAGTATGACCAGAAGATAGCCGCCGCTAATTATTTCCCGAAAGTGACGGCATCAGGTACATATATGTACGCGAACAAGAACCTTCAGCTTGTAAGCGATGAGGCTATGTCCCAGATTTCTAATATGGGTACTACCATTCAGGGAGACATAGCTGCTCAGATGAAGACTATTCTTTCAGATCCTGACATTTTCGCCAAGGTGGTTTCGGACCCCGCGTTGAAAAAGCTTGTAACTTATGTTCAGAATACTGACATCGCTACTCCTATTAACGCCATAGGCGCACAGATCAGCGATGCTCTCAGCATAGATGTCAGCCATACTACGGCGGGTGTCATCTCTGTTCAGCAGCCTGTTTTCATGGGAGGAAAGATATTGGCAGCTAATAAGATGGCTTCAGATGCGCATAAATTGGCACAGGCTCAGTACGATCAGGAACATGCCCAGGTGCTGGTAGATATCGAGCAGGCTTATTGGCAGATAGTATCGATAGCCGGAAAGCAGAGGCTCGCTAAGGGTTATGCTGAACTTCTGCATCAGATGGAAGGTGATGTCGATGCTCTTATCGCCGAAGGCTTTGCTACTCCTTCAGATGCTCTTACCATTAAGGTTAAGGCCAATGAAGCCGATATGCTTCTGACCAAGGCTACTAACGGAATGGCGCTTGCCAAGATGCTTCTCTGCAAGGAATGCGGTCTCCCTTTGGACAGCGATATCGTGCTGGCCGATGAGGAATTGGACAGAATTCCGCAGCCGGAGATTACTGTGGCGCTTTCGGACGAGGAGATTTATGATGCACGTCCCGAGATAAAGAGCCTTACGCTCGCGCAGGACATCTATGCACGTAAAGTGGCCATCGCCCGTTCGGAGATGCTTCCGACCGTAGCACTTACAGCTAACTATATAGTATCAAATCCAAGTCTTCTTAACGGCTACCAGAAGGAGTTCGGGACTTTCATGACCGCAGGCGTAGTGGTGTCAGTTCCGCTTTTCCACGGTGGCGAATACTATAACAAGACCCGCAAGGCTAAGGCTGAGGCTAATCTTACGCAGATTAAACTCGACGATGCCAAGCATATGATTTCGCTTCAAGTCGCACAACTCCGTCAGCAGGAGACCGAAGCTCTTGAGAAACTCACCACAGCGGAAAGTAACCTTGCTAACGCTGAAGAGAACCTCAGAGTGGCCACCGAAGGCTGGAACGAGGGTATGATAGCATCCAATGTGGTGCTTCAGGCTCAGACGGCATGGCTTCAGGCCAATTCAGAAGTAATAGAAGCCGGCGTGGAGCTCCAGATGAGCAGTGTTAACCTCGCAAAGGCAGAAGGAAGATTATAAAAATCCAATCGTAAATAAAAAAGAAAATATAATATGGAAAAGACTCAGAAAAACGGCAACCTCTTAATCGGAATCATCGTATTGGTTGCACTTATCGCAGCTGTGGCTGTACTCGGAATTGTATTCACCAAACCTGCTCCTGAAGTAATACAAGGACAGGCCGAGGCGACAGATTATCGTGTATCCGGCAAGGTGCCTGGAAGAATTGAAGCTTTCTATGCTAAGCAGGGCGATATGGTTCGCAAGGGTGAAGTGCTAGTAGATATAGACTCTCCTGAAGTAAGGGCTAAACTTGCGCAGGCTCGCGCCGCTTACGATGCCGCAGCCGCTCAGCGTAACAAGGCTAATGCCGGTGCCCGCGAAGAGGAAATAGCAGGTGCTTATGAACTTTGGCAGAAAGCTCTCGTAGGTGAGGACATCGCGAAGAAGACTCTTGATCGTGCTACCCGTCTTCATGAGAAGAATGTCATAAGTGATCAGAAATTTGATGAGGCTACCGCTCAGTATAACGCAGCAGCGGCGACTGTCCTTGCAGCCAAGTCTCAGTATGATATGGCCGTAAAGGGTGCCCGTGAAGAAGATAAAGATGCAGCTATAGCGCTGGTAAACAGGGCTAACGGTGCCGTAATGGAGGTGGAGTCATATCTTTCAGAACTTAAGCTCACCTCTCCGGCAGACGGAATCGTATCTGCACGTTATCCTCACGAGGGTGAACTCGTAGGAACAGGTTCTCCTATCTTCACCATTACGGACCTGAACGATATGTGGTTCACATTTAATATCCGCGAGGACAGAATGAACTCCATTAAGAACGGCACGCATCTTACGCTTGAAATCCCTGCACTTAATAATAAGAAAGTGGAGGCTACCGTAAATTACATAGCAGTTCGTGAGTCTTATGCTACTTGGAGAGCTACTACCGAGACCGGCGGATACGATGCTAAGACTTTCGAGGTTAGAGCTGTTCCTGTAGCTCCTGTTGACGGACTTCGCCCAGGTATGACAGCCATCGTCGTAAAGAAATAAGGAATACCTTATCATGATAAATGGAATTTTAAATGTAGCGCGTCGTGAGGTGGGACGTATCCTCCATCAGCCTGTTTACCTTCTCGGGTCAGTGGGTGTGATGCTGGTGAGCTGTCTGTTCTACCTTTCGTTCTTCAAGGCGGGACTTCCGGAGAACCTCCCCATAGGGGTAGTGGATCTGGACAATTCCTCACTGTCGCGTAATTTCTGCGCCCAACTGGATGCGACTCAGCTCGGTAGGGTCATCAAGTACGATGACTTCACTACGGCCAGGGACGCCATGCAGACGGGCGAGATAACATCGCTCTGCGTAATCCCGCAAGGTATGAACGAGGATGTCAGCGCCTCACGCCGTCCGGTCTTCACTTACTATGTGAATTCCCTGTATTTGATAGGCGGTGCGTTGAGTTACAAGGACATACTTACGATGGTTACACTCACCGGAGGTGCGGTTCAGAGGGAAGTGCTTCGGGCTAAAGGTTACGGTGAAGGCGCGATAATGGGGCTTATCCAGCCTATAGTGATAGATGAGCATAAGATAGGCAATGCCACGACTAATTACGGCGTCTATCTTAATAACATAATACTTCCGGGTCTTTTGGCCCTAAGTATCATCTTCGTGCTGATATATGCACTTGGCTCGGAGCTCCGTTACGGCACATCCAAAGAACTTATGCAGACTGCCGGAGGCTCTATGGGCGCGGCTCTACTCGGGAAATTGCTCCCTTACACGCTGCTTTATCTTTTGCTCGGCCTTGGGCTCGATCTGATACTTTTCGGTTTTTGCCATTATCCGCTTGCCGGCAGTGTGGGGAATATGATGCTTCTGATGATAGTATTCATACTTGCCAATGAGGCTGTCGCCATAACCCTGTTGGGACTTCTTCCTACGCTTCGTTATGCGCTCAGCGTCGCGGCTCTCTTTACTATATTGGCCTTCTCTTTCTCAGGATTTACTTTTCCGGTGGAGGCTATGCCTAAGGCCATTCAGGGAGTGTCTGTCCTGTTCCCGTTAAGGTTCTATTACCTCGGTTATGTGCAGGAGGCTATTTTCGGAAGCGGATTTGCCGCTCTGTGCCCTTATATAATTTGTTTGCTTGTCTTCCTTGTAGGTCCGCTCTGTGTATGCAGGAGGCTGAAAGGGGCTTGGCTTAATGAGAATTTTTCGAGATGATAAAGGAAATTAAAAGAATATTTGCCGACTCGTATGTAGCCATCATCTTCATTCTCGGCGGTTTGATATATCCGCTCGTTTATGGAGTGGTTTATCACGGCGGTACGGTGGATGATATGCCTATTGCGGTGGTGGATATGAGTCAGAGTGCCAACAGCCGCCGCTTTATCCGGAAGATAGATGCGACGCGTGAGGTGGAGGTGGCATATAACTGCGCCACTATGCAGGAGGCCGAGTCTCTTATGGAGGCGCGTAAAGTGCACGGCATCATCTTCTTCCCTGAGGATTACGACGAGCGTCTCGCTAACTTGGAACAGGCTACCGTTTCCACTTATGCCGATATGGCCAGCTTCCTTTATTACAAGGACTTGACTATGGCTGTCAACCACGCCATGCTCGACGAAATGGGCCAGATTGAGGCGTCCCGCTATGCGGCCATGGGTATGAGTGAGGAGAATATAAAGGAACTTATCAATGCCATTCCTTCGGAGGAGCAGATACCGTTCAATACGAACATGTCCTTCCTTATATTCTTCCTTTCCGCCGCTTTGATACTGGTCGTTCAACAGACTATGTTCTACGGAGTGAGCGTGATGAACGGAACCCTTCGCGAGAACGGTGTGGTCAACGGAGGCTCGCTTTTCGGAAGAGCCAGCGCCTACGCCATGATATATGTAGGAATAGCCATTTACGGACTTATGATAGTCCCTATGATATTCGGAATGCCGCAGAGAGGAACTATGGTGGAGCTGCTCGTGCTGATACTTTTGTTTATCGTTACTTGTGTAGCGTTCAGCTTTACGTTCAGCAGATTTGTGCGGCATAGAGAGACAGTGTTCGTGGTCCTTCTCTTTATGTCTTCGCTCTGCCTGTTCCTTAGCGGCTGTGCATGGCCTACAAGCGCATTTTCCCCATTCTGGAAGGCTGTCTCATATCTTTTCCCTTCCACCTTTATGATTCAGGGATTCAATAACGTAAATAATGCGGCTTGTACTCTTCCGATGATTCACACTCAGGTGATGGGGCTTGTGATACAGTTCGCGGTTTATGCTACATTGGCATTCGTGATAGACCAGATATCCAAATCAAAAAAGGATAGACAAGTTATCTAACAGAAAGACAGCTTCTTAATAAAGATACTGGTTTCAAAATTGTTTTGTTACTGCCCGTGGGGACTTGTTCCTTACGGGCTTTTCTTTATGCCAATTCAGTAGTAAAATGTTTCGTTTTAGTCTAAAACGAAACATTTTACTTATCAAATCGCAAGAAATTTGCCGAAAAGTTTGCGCAAAACGAAATTTTATTTATACATTTGTGTCAACAACCAGGAATTGTAAACGCTAACCCCGATTACAATAACACTAAAATTAACAATATGGGAATTGTCACCAAGCATTTTATCGCGACTCTCCTGCTTTGCGCGGGAACTTTCGCTGTTGGTATTCCTTCGGCCATAGCCGCAGAAAATCCACAAAATCGCAAAACCATCACCGTTTCCGGAATTGTGAAAGATTCGGATAACGAAGTACTGACAGGTGCCATTGTCTATGTAAAGGGACAGGCTACTACTAATATGTCAAGCGCCTTGACCGACATAGACGGCCGTTATACACTCACAGTTCCGGAGGATGCTACCCTTATAGCAAGCCTTTTGGGTTTTGAAGATCAGGAGCAGGCCGTGGGAGGAAGACAGACGATAGATTTCATCCTTACTACCGAATCCACCTTCCTCAGCGATGCTGTGGTGGTAGGTTACGGTACGCAGAGCAAACTGACCCTCACGGGTTCCGTTACCCAGACTTCCGGACGTGAACTTACGAAGAACTCCGGAGTGAACATCTCGCAGGGTCTTGCCGGTCGTCTTTCCGGAGTCATCATCAGTAACCGTACCGGTGAGCCGGGAAAAGATGACGCTACCATGTTCATTCGTGGACGAAGCACTCTTGGAGACAACAGTCCGCTTATCGTAATCGACGGTGTGCCGAGAAGTAACGAAGAGTTCAGCCGTCTTTCCGGAGACGAGATTGAAAGCGTTAACGTCCTTAAAGACGCATCAGGTGCCATCTATGGTTCGCGTTCCGCTAACGGTGTCATCCTCGTTACCACCAAGCGCGGTAAATTCAACGAGGGCACTACCGTAACATTTAACTACGACCTTGGCCTTCAGCAGCCTACACGTCTGGTCGAGATGGCAGATGCCGTTCTTTACACTAACGCCTATAATGCAGAACTCGCCATTACCGGTGCCGCGCCTGTATATAATGAGACTCAGCTCGCGCACTATCGCGACGGAGACGATCTCATCAACTATCCTAACACTAACTGGTTCGACGAGATCATCAAGCCTGTCTCGCTGCAGCACAAATATGGCGTGAATTTCAGCGGAGGCGGAAAGAATGTAGCTTACTTCGTGGAACTTAACGGACAGTACCAGGACGGTATCTATAAGAAGTCCGCCACCAATTATGACCAATATAACATCCGTACTAATGTTGACATTAAGGTTACTGAGGCTCTCAAGCTCGGTGTCAATCTCAATGCCCGTCAGCAGCATAAGAACTATTCGGCTTTCCCGTCAGACAGTTACGGTATTTTCTACATCGCTACTCGTCTGAAGCCTACGGGAGCCGCATATTATCCTAACGGATACCTTCGCGGAGGTTCTAACCCTGCCGTTCTCGTACAGGACTTGACCGGATACGACAGGACTACCATCAATACCATCAACACCACTTTCACTATGAACTGGGACCTCGCTTCCATAACCAAAGGACTGTCGGTCAATGGTACTCTTGCATACGATGTCATAGGCAATTTCCAAAAGAATTGGCAGAAAAACTGGCATTATTGGTCTTACGATGAGGTTACCGAACTCTTCGAAGAGAAGACAGCTTCTTACTGGAGCACCCCTGTACTTCACGAATATCAGCGTAACAGCGGCAAGACTACGGTCAATGTCAACCTTAACTACGACCGCGATTTCAACGGACATCACTTCACCGGACTTCTCGGTTTCGAGCAGGCTTCCTATAGGCTCGATTATTTCCGTGCAGGTATAAACAAATACGACTCCGACATACTTGACGAATTCTTCGCCGGTTCAGCGGATAAAAGCTGGTACAGCATAGGCGGTTACGCTACGGAGACTGCTCGTCGAAGCTACTTCACCCGTATAGGCTATGACTGGAAGAGCCGTTATCTGTTCCAATTCATCGGACGTTTCGACGGTTCAGAGAACTTCCCGTCAGACAGGCGGTGGGGTTTCTTCCCCGGAGTTTCTCTCGGATGGAGAATTTCCGAAGAATCGTTCATGAAAGAAAACGCGCCTTGGCTTACCAATCTCAAACTCCGTGCTTCTTATGGGCAGCAGGGTAACGACCAAGTGGATGCATTCCAGTATATGACTACTTATGAATACACGTCGGCGTCTTCATATAAGCTTCGTCTTGACGACAAGGATGTCAGCTTCATAATTCCGGGCAAGGTGCCTAATCAGAGCATCACTTGGGAAGTGGCTGAGACTTGGAACCTCGGTGTGGACGGTAGCGTAAAAAACGGTCTTTTCGGATGGGAGCTTGAATTCTTCAGCACAGAGCGTTCTAACATCCTCTGTACCAGAAATGCTTCAATCCCTTACTATACAGGACTTACCAACAGCCTTCCTGATGAGAACATAGGTATCGTGACCAATAAGGGCTTCGAATTTCAGCTTCATCACGAGAAGAAAGTCAGCGGAAGTGACTTCGCTTATCATCTCAGCGGTAACTTCATGTTCGCCCGTAACCGTATCAAATACATGGACGAAACTCCTTGGGGTGAGGGACATGAATATATGAATCTTACCGGACATCCTATGGGTTCACAGCTCTACTATCAGGTGATTGGCATAAATAAGACACAGGAAGACCTTGAGAACTATCCGCAGATGTCAGGCGCTACGCTGGGAGACTTCATATTTGCGGACCTCGACGGAGACGGTAAGATAACATCTTATGACAGAAAGAGATGCGACCTTACGGCTGTGCCTGAGATAGTCTATGGTCTTACTTTCGACGGACACTGGAAGAATCTCGATTTCTCTGTTCTCCTTCAGGGACAGGCCAGGGCTCGCTTCTACTATGCTCCTCTGGTGGACCCTCTTTCAGGTAACGTCGAGAAGGAAGCTGCCGAGAAGGCTTGGACGCTTACGAACTCCGATTCTAACTACCCGAGACTTGGTTCCAATGTCAGCAACGGCGGTGTGAACAACGCGTCTTTCTACTATCGCGATGCTTCGTTCCTTCGTCTTAAGAATGTGGAGATCGGATATAATCTTGCGAATACATATTTGACTAACAAGCTGCATATCAAGAATCTTCGCTTCTACGTTGCAGGCTATAACCTGCTTACTTTCTCACCTCTGAAGAATGTCGATCCGGAGACAAGTGATGAGTCATACCAGACTTATCCGCAGATGAGGATTTTCAACACTGGTGTTAAACTGACTTTCTAAGATATAATCAAGTATGAAAAAGATATTAGCAATATTTGCCCTTGCGACACTCGCACTTTCATGCCAGGACGGTTTCCTCGACAAGACTCCGTTGGATAAATTGTCCGAGGACGCAGTTTTCAATAGTGCGGCATTGGCAGAAAATTATATAAACGCCATATACACAGTGCTTCCCGATCCTTTCCAAGAGGGTAACATAGGGTGTATTACAGACGAAGGCTACTTCCGCTACGGCGGTACTTCTACCAGATACATAGCTTCCGGAACCATGACACCGGACAACATCATGTATATGAGTGAAGGCGGTCCTGCACACAGTACCAGAACCACTATCCTTAACATCTGGACCCGTGCTTATGAGCGCATCTATAGGATAAACTATTTCCTTAACTACGTGGACGAAAAGGGCACCAAGATCGGGGAGGAGGATCTCATCAGGCTCAAAGGTGAAGCATATTTCCTTCGTGCCTGGACATATTTTAACCTCGTTCAGCGTTATGCGGGCGTGCCTATCGTTACCAAGGCATATAATCTTACGGACGTCTATGATGCGCAGAGGAATAATTTCGATGACTGCGTGGACTTCATTCTCGAAGACCTTAACACGGCTTACGACCTTCTTCCTGCTAAGGAGAACGCGCTCAAGGGCAGAATTAACAAGGACGTAGTCCTCGCTCTTCGCAGCCGTCTTACTCTCGTGGCCGCATCGCCTCTCTTTAATGATCCTGACCGTCCGGAAGGCGGAATCTTCCGCGGAACATATAGCGCGGACAAGTGGAAAAGAGCACTTGATGCCACTAAGCTCATTATAGACAGGGCTGACGTGGATGGAGCATACAGTCTTGACAGGACCTATGACGGAATGTGGAAGAATACGGATTCTCCGGAACTCATCTGGGCTAAATTCTTCATCTCTAATTCCGATGCCAATGACAACACCATGAAGAAGGCTCAGCTTCTCTATTCCATCGTTTATTTCAACGGATGGACCGCATTTGAGCCTACTCAGGCTATGTTTATCGATTACGAGATGGCTAACGGTAAGAAGATATTCGAAGAGGGTTCAGGTTATGACCCGCAGAATCCTTTCGCAGGACGCGACCCTCGTTTCTATCAGAGCATTGCCTATCATGGAGGCAGCTATCCTAACACGGACGGTGACGGTTACCACGTGAACACTCTTGATTTGGCCCTTTACTATGAGGATGTGAACAAGAGCGATTTCGCGAAGGGTCAGAAAGAACCCGATTACAGCTCTAAGTCAAAGCATCTGTGGAGTGCCACCGGAGCTACCGGACTGGAGATGATGAAGTGGTATATTCCTACCTCTCCTATAACCGAATCAGAGACAGGTTCACTTCTCTATCCTTGGTTCAGACTCGCCGAGATGTATCTTAACTACGCAGAATGTGCCTATAAGACAGGAAATGAGGCGCTGTGTAGGGAGTATATTAACAAGATCCGCACTCGCGCCGGCATGCCGGAGGTTACCGAAAGCGGAGAAGGTCTTTGGGACAGACTCGTGAACGAGCGTCGTGTGGAGCTTTCATTCGAGACATTCCGCTATTTCGATGTCCGTCGCTGGAAGACAGCTCCTTTCTATGAGAATATTCCTATCATTGGCATGAGAACCATGATACTTCAGAACGGTTCGTCTAAGGAGACCATCTACCGCGTGGCCCGCACATATGACGAAAGCCTTAACAACACCTGTTATTATTGGCCTAATTCTAAGGAAAGAGAGGCATACATAGAGTCTAACGGCAGAGATATGTTTGAGCAGGCCAATATAGACTCCGAGGGTGCCGTACAAGTACAAGGCTCGTGCATCAAGTATCGTTGGCTTGGAAAGGATTACTGGGTTGATTACGGCGACTGCTGCCTGAATATACCTCCTACCCAGAAGCATTTCTATAAGAAAGACGGAGAATGGGCTAATTATCTTATGCCAATTCCTGCCAATGAGATGACCAAATCCAATGGTACTCTTGTCCAAAATCCCGGATATTAAAATCATTGGCCAATAGATTTGAACACAAATAAATATGAAGTTAAAGAACGTTATTCAATTCTTTATTCCGCTCTTTTTGGCGGTAGGGTGTAATTCTTCCCGTCTGGAGATGAATTATCGGTCGGCAGATATTACCCCTACCGAGCAGGAGCACGTCGTCCTGGCGGGATTCGCCGCCAGGAATGGACTTTCCGACGGCATACACCAGAATCTTAGGACGCATTGTCTTGTAATCAAGGACGATAAAGGGCAGAAAGTGTGCATTATCTCCAACGATCTTATGGAGATATCTCCTTCCATTTCAGACACTATCAGAACCATGATAGCCGAAAGGTCCGGGCTGGATTTGGGGAGAATTCTCATGCACAATATCCATACGCACTCTGCACCGCGCAGTGGCGGAGCTTCGGTCGAGCCGGGAGGAACTAATCTTTCGTGGAAGATAAGGATGATAGATGCTCTGGTGGAGAATGCCGTGAGAACCATTACCGCAGATAATGAATTCAAGCCTTTCACTATGGAGATAGGAAAGGGGATGACGCTTATTAACGGCAACAGGTGCGAGCGGACAGGTCCTATCGATCACGATGTCTATGTCGCAAGGCTCATCCGCAAGGGAGCGCCTATGGTTTCGATAGTCAATCTGGCATGCCATCCGGTGTGCATGGGCCCTCGAAGCGTAGCCGTTTCTTCGGATTATCCTGGAGTGTGCTCGTCCATACTTTCAGAGAAATGGGGTGGCGAGGTGTTCTTCCTTACAGGAGCGTCAGGTAATGTTGACCCGGCTTTTGGCCCGCGTGATGCCGCTTATGCTGAAGTGTGCGGGAAGGAACTTGCCGCTGACCTTGAAGACGTGAAATTCACTCCGGTAAAGAGCCGCGGACTTCTTCGTCTGGTGAATGAAACGGTGGATCTTCCTTATCAGAAAGATGAGATAACGGCCGCCGATGTACGTCATCATGCCGATTCTCTTGCGCGATGTTCTTCTGCCGTATCATCTTCTTTCGCGGAAGATGTGCGCAGGTGGGAAGGCGAGATTCTCGAACGTTTCAAGGCAGGTCCTGTGTCAAGCAAACTCCGCTATCATCTGCATGTAGTGGACCTCGATGGTGTGCTTTTCTTCTTCTCAGACGGAGAGCCGTTCTGTGAATACCAGATGGCCGCCCGCGATGCTTTCCCGCAGAAGACCATATTTTTCGCCGGATATACTAACGGACAGAATTCATATCTGCCATCGGACCGCGCTTATAAGGTCCGTAAGGGCTATGAGTACGAGACCGAGCAGATGCATATCTACATAAAGGCTCCTTATCCTCTGTCTCCTAAGGCTCCGTCTGTCTATGCCGATGGAGTAAAAAAGATACTTTCAGACGCTATAGCTTCGGAAAGTGCTGAACCTCAGAAGGATTGGCGCTGTTACGGCATTATTCCGGAGCCTGCCTCTCTTGAGCCAATGAGCGGAGAATTCACTCTTCATCGTGGGAGCGGTCTTCGTGTGCAGGGAGGTGATGACAGTTTTGCCGAAGCTGCCGTGGCCTTCGTGGAGCGCGTTAAGAATTCCACAGGGATAGACCTCAGCAAAGGCAAAGGGTCAGATATAATTCTTCGTAAAGTAGAGGGTTTAAGAGAAGAAGAGTATAGGATGGAAGTCAGTCTTAAGGGCGTTATAATAGAAGCGTCAACTCCTGCGGGAGCGTTCTATGGCCTTCAGAGCCTTACGCAGCTGCTTCCTGCGCAGATTCTATCTTCTGAAAGGGTGAAGGGAGTGAAGTGGACGGTGCCGTGCTGCCGTATCAGTGACTATCCGGCTCTTCCGTATCGCTCCATGATGCTGGATTGCGGACGTCATTTCTATCCTAAGGATTTCGTTAAGAAGTTCATAGACTATATGTCTATACGCAAATTGAACAAATTCCATTGGCATCTTACTGAAGATCAAGGCTGGAGAATAGAGATTAAGAAATATCCTCTTCTCACCGAGATAGGCTCGAAACGCCCGTTCACTTCGGATTATGATGGGAAAAATCCTGACGGCACTCCGCACGAAGGCTTTTATACGCAGGATGACGTGCGCGAAGTCGTGGAATATGCAAGGCTTCGTCAGATAGAGGTCGTTCCGGAGATAGAGATTCCGGGGCACTCTACTGCAGCGCTTGCCGCATATCCGAGATTTTCTTGCGACACGACCAAGACATACTCCGTATCTACAGACTGGGGCGTCAAGAAAGACGTGTACTGCCCGAGCGAAGCCACTCTTTCGTTCTTGGAGGATGTCTTCTCGGAACTGCTTCCTCTCTTCCCGTCCAAGTATTACCATATAGGTGGGGACGAATGTCCGCAGGATGCGTGGAGAAACAGTCCTTATTGCCGTAAGGTGATGAAGCAGCTGGGCCTTAAGAGTTACGACGAGGTTCAGTCCTATTTCGTGAACCGTATCAGCGGATTTCTCCGCAGCCACGGCAAGCAGGTCATAGGATGGGACGAAATTCTCGACTGCAAGGGAGTAAACAAGGAGATGATAGCTCAGTCTTACCGCGGACACGGTCCTGCAGCGAAAGGCATAAGGATGGGACACAAAGTCATACTCTCGCCTGACCGCTGGTGCTATTTTAATTACTATCAGGAGGGTCCGCTTCGTGAACCGGCTAACCAGCCGAGGTTCCTGCCTTTAAAGAAGGTGGCCAATTATTACCCTGCGGTTGACTCTATTCCTGACTTGAGTAAGAAATACATCATAGGCGTGGAAGGATGCCTCTGGGGAGAATATGCTCCAACCGCTGAAAAGGTGGAGTATAATGCTTATCCGCGCACATCGGCTCTGGCAGAGTCCGGGTGGACGCTTCGCGAGAATAAGGACTGGTGGTCTTTCCGTTGCAGAATGGAAAAGGAGATGGAACGTATAGAGGCCGAGAAGGTAAATGCGTCGAAGTCTTACTGGAACGTGATTTTCGATTACGACAGTGTTAATCTCTCACGTCCGGAGGATGCAGACATGATGCTCGCTTATCCTGCCGCCGCCATCCACTATACGATAGACGGAAGCACTCCGGAACTCAGTTCTCCTATATTCACGAGGCCTTTCGTTCCTGCAAAGGGAACTGTGGTAAAGGCTCAAGGAATAAAGCATAATGGAGAGAAGGTTGGTGAACTTGTAGAAATACCATTTTAATGAAAAGGTTGGTTAGTGTGATTATAGCTCTCGCCCTGGTTCTCGGATGTCAACAGTCCGGGGACCAGGAGAGCAGGGCGATTAGCGTCATTCCGCAGCCTTCGCACATTGAAAGCTGCGAAGGGGCGTTCAGCATCACTAAGCACACCTTGGTTTATGCTGAAGGGGATGAGATTCTGCGCACCGTAGGCTTTCTTAATGAGCGTCTTCAGAGGGTGTCGGGCTTTTCTCTTAAAGTGTCGCCAGTAGATTTTACGCAGACCGAAGGCATCTTTTTCCTTGACGCCGGGCTTCCTTCGGAGTCCTATGCTCTCCACGTGGAAAAAGGGCGCATAGTCATCGAGTACGGAGATGGGGCAGGAGCGTTTTATGGCCTTCAGACCCTTTTTCAGTTGATGGACGCCGACATATTCTCTTCTGAGAGAAAATCCGTGAAAAGTTGGAGCGTGCCGTGCTGCGTGATAGAAGATGCTCCGAGGTTCAGTTATCGAGGCATGCACCTTGACTGCTGCTTGCACTTTTTTGATATTGAATATCTTAAAAGATACATAGACCTCATGGCCCTTCATAAGGTCAACAGGTTTCATTGGCATCTTACAGAGGACCAGGGATGGAGGCTTGAGATTAAGAAATATCCTCTTCTTACCGAGAAAGGCCAATGGCGCAAGGAGACTGTGATAGGCTCTCTCGCCTCCGGCATATATGACGGGAAGCCTTACGGGGGTTATTACACTCAGGAGCAGGTTCGTGAACTGGTCGAATACGCTTCGCAGCGCTATGTTACCATTATTCCCGAGATAGAAATGCCCGGGCACGCTCTGGCGGCTATTTCGTGCTATCCGGAACTGAGTTGCGGTCTGGAAGACCACTATGAAACGGCCACCAAATGGGGTATTTTCCGTCAGGTTTACTGCCCTAAAGAGGGGACTTTCAAGTTTCTTGAAGATGTCCTGGACGAGGTGATGGAACTTTTCCCATCAAGCCTAATCCATATCGGGGGAGATGAATGTCCTAAGGCCAGTTGGAAGAAATGCCCTCATTGTCAGGCGCTTATTAAAAAGCTTGGCCTTAAGGATGAGTTTGAATTGCAGAGCTGGTTCATACAGAGAATAGAGAAATACATTAATTCCAAGGGGCGCGAGATTATAGGATGGGACGAGATACTTCAGGGAGGTCTCGCTCCTAATGCCAGGGTTATGTCTTGGCTTGGCGAAGAGGGAGGTATAAAGGCTGCCAAGATGCATCACTATGCGGTTATGGCTCCATATCCTAAATACTATCTCGACTATTGGCAGGGAGATCCTGACAGTGAGCCTCTTGCCATGGGCGGACCTACGATGCTACGCACCATGTACGAATATAATCCTGTGCCGGACGTGCTCAGCGACGAAGAAAAGAAATATATTCTCGGAGTGGAGGGATGCGTCTGGACAGAGTATATGCCTACTCCTCAGAGAGTGGAGTATATGGCATATCCGAGAATGTGTGCCATCGCCGAAAGCGGTTGGACCACTGCGGACAAGGATTGGGGCTGCTTTACCCGCAGACTTGAGAGCCATTTCGACAGGCTAGACAGACTGGGAGTGAAGGCTTGCCGTAATTTTTTCAGTCCTTATATAGAGTTTTACCCGGACACTGCTCATGATAGGGTGGTAACCATATCTTCAGATCTTCCTGATTCAGAGATTCGTTACACTCTGGACGGAAGTCAGCCTGGGTCGGAATCGACTTTATACACGCTGCCGTTTGTCATTAACCGTTCACAGGAAGTTAAAGCTGTGCTTGTACGGGACGGAAAGACGGTAGGGGAGATTAAAAGTAAGAAAATTTAAAAATTGATATTTATGGCATTAAGACTTACAGAACAGCCGTCATTGCACGACCATTTGGAGAAGAAAAGCGTAGCGGAGTTGCTGCGTGAGATTAATGAAGAGGACAAGAAAGTTCCTCTTGCGATTGAGAAGGTGCTTCCTGATCTCGAAAAACTTGTGAGCGCCATTGAGAAACAGCTCAGAGCAGGAGGAAGGATGTTCTACTGCGGAGCCGGGACGGGCGGTAAACTTGCAGTTTTGGACATGCTTGAGATACCGAACACTTACGGTGTGTCTCCTGATATGATTCAGTGTATTCTCGCAGGTGGAGTGGAGAACCTCGTGCTTGACCTCGAAGAGATGGAGGACGACGTCGATGAAGGATGGAGACTCCTTAAAGAGAAGAATATAAGCGATAAGGACATCGTAGTGGGCATTTCCGCGAGCGGTAACACTCCTTATGTGCTCGCCACTCTCAAGGCCTGTCGCGAACACGGCATTCCTACCGGTTCATTCGTCAATAACCCCAGCTCTCCTATTTCGGATTATTCCGATTATCCGGTGGAGGTCATCACGGGACCGGAGTTCATCACGGGAAGTACCCGCATGAAGTCAGGCACTTCGCAGAAGCTCATCTGCGATATGATAAGCACTACCATCATGTGCCGTCTCGGCAGAGTCGAGGGCAATAGAATGGTTCATGCTCATCTTATTAATAATAAAGTTATTGACCGTCTTACACGTACTATGGTAGAGCGTAATCCGTCTCTGTCTTATGAGGAGTGTGAGGCTGCTATTAAAAAATATGGCGGACTGACCGAGGCCGAGAAGGGTCTTCGTGAGGAAGGCGTAATAAAAGGGTAATTATGCGACGGAACCTCTTTTTCCTTCTTCCTGTGCTCTTGTTCGCAGGATGTCATCAGGACACGAAGAACGACATCGCCAAGTGGGGCGGGTTGGTTATCAATGAGATAGCCGCTCACGACCAGACCACTGACGCCCATTCGTGGGTGGAACTGCTGAATGCCGGGACGGAGAGTGTTGACTTGTCGGGAATTGGCCTATATCTCAGCGATCAATATTTTGACCGGAAATGCATTTATGCCGCGCCGGAGGGCACTTCTCTTGCCGCAGGTGAGCGTTTGGTCATTTCTACGGAAGATGAATCTTTGCTTACGGGCATAGCTTCGGATTCCGATTTCACCCTCAAGCTTTCTGCCGGTGCTTCCGGAAAGGCGATTGACCTGTTCGAGAGGAGCACGGCGTTCGGTGCCGGAGTGGAACCCCCTGTGCAGGCTGCAAGAGGAAGTTACCAGCGCATTCCAGACGGAGGGACGCAGTGGAGAAATCTTACTTATTCCAGTAAAGGGGAGGAGAATGCCATCTTCAATCTTGACCGTACGGTGCGTGCCGGCGTATGGACTTGGAACAGCCACATTTCCGGTCTTATGGAGGATGACTGCGCAGCGCTTAAGTCTTTGAAGGCCAAAGGATACGATCACATAATACTTAATTATGCCGCTTTTAAGCCGGCCGTTAAGAAGAACACGCTAAAGTTTCTCGAAGCCGCTGAGCGTGAAGGACTTACCGTGCACGCATGGATTCAGTGCTTCTATGATGGAGGCTGGGTCAATCCTATCGACGACGAGAACAATCGCTATAAGGACGAAGTTTTCGAAAAGATAGTTGCCAATGCCAAATCCTACATAGAGGAATATGGGGTCAAGGGAATTCATCTTGATTACATCCGTTTCGGAGGCACGGCTCCAAAGCATAATCCGTCTGCGGAAGTTAATGCAGTAGGGGCTGTAACGCGCTGCTGTAGAGAACTTCGCGAACTTTGCGACAGTTACTCCGAAGGGCTTGTAACTTCTGCCGCCCTTATGCCGGACGAGACTCGCGACGGCTATTGGTATGGGCAGAATGTGGACATGATGGGAGAGTATATACACATACTCATGCCTATGATTTACCGTTACTCTTATGGCTACTCCGATGCTGCGTGTCAGAAAGTGGCGGAACGCTTCGCAAGCAACACTGGCGGAGCGGAGTGCTGGGCCGGTACTACTTCCTATAAGGGAGACGATAATGGCGTAACTCCTATGGACGCGGAGGGAATACTTAAAGACTGTAACGTCTATAAAGGGACAAATGTCAAGGGTATAGTTCTTTTCCGCTGCGGACTTGGGGAGTTCCCGGACATTAAAGAATTTTTTAAATAACCACTATTCACTAAAAACTTTTTATTTATGAGAAAAATTTGGAATTATCTCATCGCTTTGACTTTTGCCGCTTTGACTTTTGCCGCCTGCGAAAAGGAACAAAGTCCTGATGTTAAACCTGTTGCGACAGTTTCGCAGCAAGCGCTGGTAGAGGCTTTCTCTACTATGTATTCCGAGTGGGAGTCCACTACGGCTATTCCTTCTTCTCTTAAGGTAGGAGAAGTTACTCTTACACAGCCGCAGTATCAGGTGGCTCTGTGTACAGTCGTTTCTAACCTTATCGCCGGCATCGCTTCCGCTGATGTGGACGTGCTTAATTATAAGGCTGCTGACCATCCGGACAGGGACAGTTACGAAGCTGAGACCATAGCACTTAAAGGCACTGAAAGTGTGGAGGCTATCGCTGCCAATATACTCGCTGTAGCGAAGGAGAAAGGTCAGATTCCTAACCAGACTGTTTTCACAGTTAGCGGTTCCGCTGTAGCATTCTCGACTAATCGCGCTACTGTAACTCTCGCCAGAACCGTGGCTCTGTATAAGAAAGACGGTAAACTTCCAGAGAGCGTATCCACCGACTATCTCGGTTCTGCTGCTACCCTTAAGGGATTTGCTGAGGCTTTGGTTTCTTACCTCGACGTTTGGCAGAAGACCACAGGAACTCTGAGTGCCGATGCCAGCCATTGCTCGGATAATAACAACGCTTGGGAGAATGTACACTTCATTCCTATTCCTCATAGCGGTGGCGCTTATGCTGACGGTAAAGATCAGTATGATGCTAAATATCAGCCATATCACACCATTACTGTGGCAGGTCAGACTTATACAGCCGCTCAGTGCTTCGTTATCGCTGCGAAAGGGTTCCTTGACCTCGTAACTTCTGAAGGCTCAGCTCTCAAGCAGACTGAACGTAACACCCCTGTACACACTCTCGGTAACGGTAAGGCTCTGACGGAGAAGATACCTTCTATAGAGGATTGGGCTATCTGGGGTGGCTATCCTTGGTATGAAAGCACAAATCAGGGAGAAATAGGACCAATGAATTTCTCTGAGGAGAATCCTTGCGATATAGCTTTCCTCGTACGTGCCATTCCTTGGTTCCTCAAGAGGGCTCCGGAATTGGGATGCATAGGTAATTTCCTTAATTTCGAGTCAGATCCATCTTCTTCTGTGGTTATGCCGCCTTATCACGGATACATCTCTTCAATGCATGCATTCCTCATTCTCTGCCGCTTCTATGATCATCTTGTAAAGAATAACATTACAGAGAATGTCTATGACGCAGTCAAGAGTCTTAAACTCGACTATGACCTTTACGGCGTAGAGATGCCTGACATCGAACTCCAGACTAAGGAACTTAACTTGAATGCCACTGAAGGCTCATCAGAGGCTACATTCGTAGCGAAGAAGGCTTGGACAGCTGAGGCCAATGCTGACTGGATTACCGTTTCTCCTGCTTCAGGTGAAGCTGCATCTCCTGCTAAGATTACCGTAAGAGTCAAGGCCAATACCGGCGAGGCACGTGAAGGTAAAGTTACCATCAAGGGAGGTAATGTTACCGATGGTCTTGCGATTACCGTTAAGCAGGCTGAGTATGTGGCTCCTACCGGAGTAACTCTTCAGGATTTTGCCGAAAAGTATGTTACTCTTATCGATATATGGGAGAGAAATACCGGAACCATCAATATGATTACAGGTGAGACTCCTGCAGAGGAAGGCAGCGAGAACTATGAGTTTAATGTAGAGAACGCACATTATATTCCTTCTACCACGAAACTCACTATCGGTGAAAAGGAATACAACACTGCCGACATCTTTGAGCTTGCCATAAGAAGTTATCTTCTTCTTCGCGGATATGACGGAAATCAGATTGAAGGAAACGGCGTAGGAAAGATTAATGAACTTGCCGCTCCTGCTAAAATATCTGAGACCGAGATTCCTGAGACTCATAATTATGTATGGGGAGGTAGTCCATATAATGAGACCAAGAATAATAACGGACATCTTGTAATGGGATCTGATGAGAACGGAGAACATTGTAAGGTAAAACTTGACTGGCTGGATAATTTCGCTATGCGTAATATCAATTTCGCATTCAATAACGACATGGCTATTTCAAATCTTAGCGGTTATGTAGGTCGTCTTGATGGTTATTATGGATGCGCATGCTCTATGCGTGCTCTTATAACCTACGCTTTCTTCTTTAAGTATATGCTTGATAATAAGCTTGAAGATGCTACAGGCATAGATGCGGCTACTATTTTTAGAACCGAGTTGTTCGGAGACGAGAAGTAGTCCCGCTTGATATTGGGTACGGGAGCCTGACCGCTCCCGTATCTGCCAGAGATAACTAATAACTGATTCTTTGTATGAAATACAGATTTTTAAATCCTACATTTTGCCTAAATGCCTTTTTGATGGCCTCTATAGTGCTGCTGGCTGGTTGCGCTTGCTCTAAGAACAGCGCAAAGGAAGACCCCGCTAAATCCAGTGAGTTTGTCGCTGATTCGTGGAACGGAGAGTTCCTTGTCGCCATTTCGCAGGCTTATGAGACTTTCGTCAAGACCGATGAGATGCCTGTTTACGTTAATGTGCAGGGAATAGATTATAGTCAGGCAAGGTATTTTTCAGCTGCTTGCGCCATAATGGACCTGATAGAAAAATATCCGGACAGTTGGCAGAAGCAGCCAGATGTGGATGTTCCTAAATATTCTGCCGGTTCGACATTGCAGTGGAACACTTTCGAGCAGGACGAGATCTCGATGTATGCTCTGAAATGGGCGACAGGCAAGATGCGCGCCTATGCGGAAGATAAAGGAATATATCCTAACTATTGCTGTTTCGGGACTCGTACTTGGAAAGATGACCGCAGCGGAGATTCGACAGTGGAGTATAATTACACTGCGGAAGGCGAACAATATGTGGGCAATCTCCTTTTTACTCAGGCTCTTGTGGCCATGTCAAGGGTCATGGACTACTATCGTCATAATTCTACTCTTCCGGAAAAGGTGAGCGTGTGGTGGTCGGATTTTCTTCACAGTGCCAATAACTGCCCTATAGATGATGCGACGGTGGTTTCCGCTATGCAGGAAGCCATCTCCGGAAAGACTATGGACAGGGAAAAGGCTGAGGCTATATTCTTCTACGCACGCGACCGTTGGGAGTGGGAGAACTACTATAACACTAAGAAAGGCGCCGTGGGCACGATAAAGGAAAAGGGTGGAAACTGCTGTGATATGGCTCATGCAGTGGTGGCTATGTGTCGCGCTGCCGGCATTCCGGCGCGTTATATTCACGGACAGTGCTACTTTTCTTCTTCCGTGATAGGACACGTGATTCCTCATATCTATGTAGATGGGCAGTGGTACATCTGCGATCCTACGAACAAAAATGCCGGTTTTGGCACTCCTATTTGGAAAGGTATGGAGACGTTCAACGGCCTTTATAGTTCCCTCCCGTTCTAAAACGCAGCAATGATGAGTAAAAACAGAAATTACGCTCTTCCTCTGGCGATAATAGGGGCGATGTTCTTTATAGTGGGCTTCGCTCTGGGTATTAACAGCTATCTCATCCCGCTTCTTCAGTCCACTCTCGAAGTGTCTTCGGGCATGTCGTATCTTCTGATAGCCTCCACTTTTTGCGCTTTCCTGCTGTTCAGTTATCCGGCGGCCAAGATTATAGGAAGGATAGGCTATAAGAAGACTATGTCCCTCTCTTTCGTGCTTTTCGCCGTGGCATTTGTCCTTTTCATTCCATCGGCCAAGTTCGAGAGCCTTCCTCTTTTCATCTTCGCTTCATTTTTAAGCGGAGTGGCCAATACCGTCCTTCAAACCGCCATTAATCCTTACGTAACCATCCTCGGACCTATCGAGAGCGGTGCCAGGAGGATGAGTCTTATGGGTATATGTAACTCTATGGCATGGGCGGCGGCTCCCGTTTTTCTCGCGGCAGTGATAGGTAAGAGCATAGACGAGGCGGTTCTTACGGACATCACCACTCCGTTCATTATAATAATAGGTATCTTCGTAGTCTTGGGCATTCTTACCCTTTTCGCCCCTCTTGAAGAAGTGAAGGCGACTGGGGAGGACGAAGAGCAGGCGTCAGATTGTCCTTATGCGGCCGGTAAGACGAGCATCTGGCAGTTCCCGCATCTTATTCTCGGTGCGCTGGCGATGTTCTTCTATACAGGAGTGGAGACCCTCGCCCTATCGTCTGTCGTGGATTATGCCAATTCTCTTCATCTTCCTAATCCTCAAGTATATGCACTTTGGCCAAGCATTGGCATGGCCATAGGTTATATTCTCGGAATCATCTTTATCCCACGCTTTATATCTCAGGTAAAAGCATTGCGTATCTGTTGTTGGCTGGCGGTCATAGGCACATTGCTCATAGTTCTAACACCCTCTCATGTCTCCATCTGGTGTGTCGCGTTCATCGCGTTGGCATGTTCTTTAATGAATCCTGCCATCTGGCCGCTGGCTATAACAGATTTGGGCCGTTTTACTAAGGTAGGGTCGTCTCTGGTGGTGGCCTCTTTCGGAGGAGGTGCGCTGATTCCGCTCATTTTCGGTTTTCTTAAAGACGGGATAGGCAATCAGGCCGCTTATTGGATATGCCTTCCTTGCTATCTTTTCATTTTTTATTACGCCTACATTGGCTATAAAATCAGAAAATGACTATATTAGTAAGCGTTAAGAATAGGTTGATAAAAGTATTAGTTTTAAAACGGAGTGTATTGTACGCTGCGACTGATTAAATATAAATCAAGTTATTTTTAAATAATTACTTAGAGAATGTAACTACTTATAAAAAACCACACAGATGATACTTATTGCAGATTCCGGTTCTACTAAGACCGATTGGGCGTATATACGCGCTAAGGGCGAGGCTCCTGCCTTTTTTAACAGTTTGGGCTATAATCCTAATTTCATTTCCGGCCCGGAGATTCAAAAGGACATCTTGGCCAATCTTCCTGAAGGATTTGACAGAGAGGAAGTTAAGGAAGTATATTTTTATGGTGCCGGGGTAAGTGAACTCGATTACGATTTTATGAAGGAGACCCTCGGGGGTGTGTTCCCTAATGCCGAGACCATATTCGTGGCTATGGACCTGCTCGCTGCGGCTCGCGCTTTGCTTGGCGACAAAGCCGGATTTGCTGCCATACTTGGGACAGGGACTAACAGCTGCCTTTATGACGGGGAGAAGATAACTTTCAATGTCGATTCTCTCGGATTTATCCTTGGAGACGAGGGCAGCGGAGGTTATATAGGCAAAACGCTCCTTCGTGATTATGCACGTGAGAATATGCCTGCGGACGTTTATGCTCAAGTGAAAGTTCTTGTCGGCAAGACTCCGGATGAGATAATAGAGCAAGTTTACCGTAAGCCTAAGGCTAATCGTTATTGTGCTCAGTTCTGCACGTGGGTAGGAAAAAATATCGATAATTATCCTTATTGCAGGGAACTCGTCATGGGGGCCTTTCGCGATTTCTTCCGTAATATCGTAACGCTTTATCCTGATTATAAGAATTATAGCCTAAATTGCGTAGGCTCTGTCGGGTATTGCCATAAAGGAGTTCTCACCGAGGTGGCGGCAGAGTTTGGCATGAGTATAGGCAATATCATCAAATCCCCTATAGAAGGACTCGTGAAATATCACGCCTCTAAACTGTAATTACTTGTACGCCGGCACTTTCGAACTGCTCTTTGGCTTCCTGCGGAAAGGAAGTGTCGGTGATTAGAATGTCTATGTCGGAGATGTCGGAGATGCGGGCGAAGCCTCTTTTCCCGAGTTTCCCCGAGTCGCAGAGGACTATCTTCTTCTCCGCAGAGCGCATCATTTCCTGCGTAAGCTCGGCTTCTTCCCTGGTGGCACAGGTGATTCCGTGCTCAAGGGACATGCCGTCGATGCCGAAGAAAAGTTTTGAACAAAAGAGATTTTTTACCGACTGTATGGCGTCGTTCCCATATACGGAGAGGGTGTTACTATATAACATTCCGCCTATCTGCATCACGCTGATGCTGTCGTTTTCTCCGAGCGTGGTGGAGATGTTTACAGAGATGGTGACCACGTTAAGCCGTCCTTTTGGCTTGAGATTGTCTGCGAAGATGGCTATGGTGGAGCCGGATGCCATAAAGATGGAGTCATTTTCCTCTATCAGTTCCGCAGCGGCCTTGGCTATGCGGAATTTGGCATTATAGTTTATGAGTTTTTTCTTACCCAGAGATATATCTTTTACAGGAGCTGAACACGCTACGGCATTACCGTAAGAACGCTGTAGCAGACCTTTTTTTTCAAGGTAAGTGAGGTCTTTGCGTATAGTAGTCTGTGTAACCTTATATTTTTCTGCAAGAAGTGAAACTTTTACTACTCCCTGATTTAATATTGTATTGATTATATCCTGTCTTCTTTCGTTTATTACTTTCATAAACGCCTCTTTATCTGTAAGTAGTGCAAAAATAGTGATAACTTGCGAAATAATCGTAATTTGACTAAATTTGAACCGCAATTTTGCAAACAAAATTATTTGTACGAATATGAACACTGAAATTAATTTCAAAGAGCTCGCTTCCCAGTACGAAAGGGAGCTTCGCGACAATTGTCTGCCTTTTTGGCTTAATCATTCTATCGACAAGGAGTACGGAGGATACTTCAGCTGTCTGAACCGTGACGGAAGTGTCTTTGACACAGACAAATTCATTTGGCTTCAGGGACGTGAAGTCTGGCTTTTCGCCATGCTTTATAATAACCTTGAAAAGAACCCTCTTTGGCTTCAGACTGCCATAGACGGCGCCGAATTCCTGAAAAAATACGGTCACGACGGTAACTACGACTTCTACTTCTCTGTAACGAGGGAGGGAAAGCCTATCGTGCAGCCGTATAACATCTTCTCGAACACATTTGCATGCATGGCATTTGCTCAATTGGCTAAGGCCACAGGAAGTGAAGAATATGCGCAGATAGCGAAGAAGACATTTGACCGTATTCTCGCTCGTCGTTCTAATCCTAAAGGCCAATGGAATAAGCTCTATCCGGGGACTCGTCCTATGAAGGATTTCGCTCTTCCTATGATTATCTGTAATATGGCTCTCGAGGTGGAGGACATCATTAATGACCCTGCACTTATCGATAAGACTATAGATGAAAGCGTTCACGAGATAGTGGATGTTTTCTACCAGAAAGATTTGGGCGTTATTCTGGAGAACCTTGCTCTGGACGGTTCTCTCATCGACTGTTTCGAGGGCAGAAAAGTTAATCCGGGACACGACTTGGAGGCTATGTGGTTCCTTATGAACATAGGCATACGTCGTAACGATAAGGCTCTCATCGAGAAAGCAGTGGAGATTTCGCTCAGCGTCATCGAATACGGCTGGGATAAGCAGTACGGCGGCATCTTCTACTTCATGGATCGTAAGGGTTACCCTACACAGGAGCTTGAATGGGACCAGAAACTCTGGTGGGTACATCTTGAAAGTTCTATCGCCATGATTAAGGGCTATCAGCTTACAGGAAACGAGAAGTGCCTTGAGTGGTTCAAGCGTCTCCACGAATATATGTGGACACATTTCAAGGATCAGGAATATCCTGAATGGTTCGGTTATCTTAACCGTCGCGGCGAAGTCCTTCTTCCTCTTAAGGGAGGCAAATGGAAGGGATGTTTCCACGTGCCAAGAGGACTTTATCAGATCTGGCAGATTCTCGAAACGCTTAAGTAAGATTAGTATATGAAAGTCATAATTAAACAAAACTCAACTGAGGGCTCTCTTTGGGCCGCTCATCATATCGCCGCCAAGATAAAGGAAAAGGCGGCGCACACGACGGAGCCTTTCGTGCTCGGACTTTGCACAGGCTCCACTCCTATAGAGACTTACCGCGAACTCGCGCGTATGGTGAAGGCAGGAGAGCTTTCCTTCAAGAATGTCATATCGTTCAATATGGACGAATATGTAGGTCTTCCGGAAAGTCATCCCGAGAGCTATCACTCATTTATGTGGGAGAACCTTTTCTCTCATATAGACGAACCGAAGGAGAATATCCATATCCTTAACGGTAATGCAGCAGATCTCGATGCCGAGTGTGCCTCTTACGAGAAAGCTATCGTGCAGGCCGGAGGTTTTGACCTGTTCCTTGGCGGCATAGGTGAAGACGGACACATCGCTTTCAATGAGCCTTTCTCTCCGCTTACTTCCCGTACTCGTGTGGTTACTCTTACCGAGGATACCCGTGTGGTAAACAGCCGTTTCTTTGATAATGACCCTTCAAAGGTGCCGGCACAGGCTCTTTCTGTAGGTGTGGCTACCGTTACGGACTCTAAGGAAGTGGTAATTCTCGCATTTGGCCCGAAGAAAGCACGCGCCATTAAGGATGCAGTGGAAGGCCCTTACAGCCACATGTGCACCGTATCCGCTCTTCAAAATCACCCTAACGGATTTATCGTAGCAGACGAGGCTTCCGTAGGGGAACTTAAAGTTAACTCTTATAAGTATTTCAAGGCAGTCGAAAAGGCTGAAAATCTGTAGTTTATGAAAAGAATTCTTTTAAGCGCACTTTTAGTGCTTTCGATAATTCCTTTGTTTGCTAAGCAGGCTCCTCGTCAGGTGGCCATCGTGGCTCATCGTGGGTACTGGGCTTGTGAGGCCGGTGGTAATTCGCATAATTCCATAGCCGCGCTGAAGGCTTGTCAAGATGAAGGCTTCTGGGGCAGCGAGTTCGACGTCAACATGACTCTCGACGGTGAACTTCTGGTTTTCCACGATGCCGAGGTGGCAGGCATGAAATTCGGCGAACACAATGCTGCGGAATTTGCTGCGGTAAGACTTCCTAATGGGGAGAAGATACCTACGCTTGACGAATATCTCGCTCAGTTCGAGAAGAATAAGGATTGCCGTTTGGTTTTTGAACTCAAATGGCACACCGGACTCGCTAATCAGATAAAGGCGGTGGACCTTTCTATCGAAAAGCTTAAGGCACATGGCCTTTATAATCCTAAGCAGGTGATTTTCATCTCTTTCGATCTTCAGGAGTGTATTCTTTTTGCACAGAAGTGTCCTGGTTTCACCGTACAGTATCTTGGCAGTGAGAAGGAGCGTAACGCCGATTTTCTCGCTCCTCTTGGGATTAACGGCATAGACACTGGTTATTGGGTATTCTATTCTGACCCTACATGGTACACCCGCGCTCGTAATCATGGGATGAGCGTGAATGTATGGACCGTTGATAATGAGAACGATATGCGCACTATGATAGAGATGGGAGCGGATTATATCACGACTAATCATCCGGAAAAGTGCCGTGCTCTTCTCGAAGAGATGGGCGTTAAGGAACTTAAAGCCGGTAAAAATTTTAAATAGCAGATAATGAAACATTTTTCTTTGCCAAAAGATGGCGGTCTAATTGAAGATGGTCTTCCTAAAGACATTCTCCATTCAAGAGAAAAGATATATACGGAGATTTGTGAGACTCCGTTTATCGCCAGCCGACAGGTATGTGAAGAGATAATAGAGCAGATTAACTCTTTTCAGGCTTTAAATCCGGGAAAATTGTTCCGTCTGGGTCTTACCACCGGGTCAAGTCCTATTTCTCTTTATAAGAGGCTAAGGGAAGCTTATGACGAGGGAAGGGTATCGTTCAAGAATGTGAGGATTAATTCAATAGACGAATTTTATCCTGTTTCTAAGGAGGCTCTTCATTCGAGAAACCATATTCTTCGTTCAGAACTTCTCGATTACATAGACATTCTTCCGGAGAACATCATTATTCCTGATGCCACCATTCATATCGAGAAGGTCTCCGATTATTGTGCAGAGATGGAGCCTGTTCTTCGCGAACTTGACCTTTTGGTGATGGGCGTGGGTGAACAGGGACAAGTCGGATTTAACGAGGCCGGTTCTACGATTCAGAGTCGCAACCGTCTGGTTCATCTTCCATATAAGTCCAGAAAGCGTCAGGCCGCTTATTTCGGCGGTAATGTGATGAATACTCCTGAATTGGCACTCACTATGGGAATAGGCACTATGATGTCCGCTCATAAGATTATCCTTATGGCTTGGGGTGAGAACAAGGCTGATGTGGTGGCTCGCGTAGTGGAGGGAGATTTCGGCCCGGATTGTCCTGCTTCATTCTTCCAGCTTCACCAGAACGTGAAGATATATGTGGATGAGAACTCCGGATGTAATCTTACGAGGGTAGTGGCTCCTTGGTGCATAGGCCCATGCAAATGGACTCCGAAGTTCCGTCGTAAGGCTGTCGTCTGGCTTTGCGGACAGGTTAAAAAGCCTATTCTTAAGCTTTCATACCAGGACTATCTTCAGAACTCCTTAGGTGGTCTGCTTGAGGCTTGCGGTAGTTTCGATTCCATTAACATACAGGTATTTAATGACCTACAGCACACTATTACAGGCTGGCCTGGCGGAAAACCTAATGCTGACGATTCCACTCGTCCGGTTCCGTCCATCCCTGCACGTAAGACAGTGCTTATATTCTCTCCGCATCCGGACGATGATGTAATCTCTATGGGCGGAACGTTCATAAGGCTCGCTCATCAGGGACATAATGTGCACGTGGCTTATGAGACTTCGGGTAACGTGGCAGTCCACGATGACGTAGTTCTTCAGCACATGGATGCGGCCCGCGAAATAGGTTTCGGCGACAGGTTCGACGAGGTAAAGGCTCTTATCGCGAGCAAACGTCCTGGGGAGGCTGAACCGCGTGAACTCCTTAAACTGAAAGGCGCTATCCGTCGTTCAGAGGCTAAGGCGGCAGTACGTTCATTCGGACTCGACGACGAGCATAATGCACACTTCCTTAATTTGCCTTTCTACGAGTCTGGCGGCATACAGAAGCTTCCTCGTTCTCAGGCAGATGTGGACATAATAAAGAATCTTATGGATTCGCTGAAGCCGGATATGATCTTTATGGCGGGAGACTTGGCCGATCCTCACGGAACGCACCGTGTATGCACCGAGTGTGCTCTTGAAGCTCTTGAGCAGCTTCGCGCAGAAGGTGCCAAGTGGATAGAGAGCTGTCATGTATGGCTCTATCGCGGCGCGTGGATGGAGTGGGATCTTGGTAGCGTGGACATGGCTGTTCCTCTTTCTCCGGACGAGGTGGTGGAGAAGCGTCATGCCATCTATCGTCACCTCTCACAGAAGGACATAGTTCCTTTCCCTGGTGAAGATCCTCGTGAGTTCTGGCAGAGGGCTGAAGACAGAACGGAGAATACTGCCCGTCAGTACGATGCTCTCGGTATGGCCGAGTATCAGGCTATGGAGGTATTCCTCAAGCTCTGGTAATGGATACGTTCGGTTCTAAATTTCGTGTAAGTATATTCGGAGAGTCTCACGGCAGTGTTGTCGGGGCTCTCCTTGACGGTGTCCCTGCGGGTCTTCCACTTAGTGTGGAGGACTTTGCGGGGGAACTTTTCAGACGTTCGCCTGAGGGTGAATATACTACGGTAAGGCACGAAAGCGATGAGCCTATCTTTTTGAGCGGCGTTTTTAAAGGCCGTACGACAGGAGCCCCTCTGTGCATAGTTTTTAAGAATTCGGATGCCCAGTCTTCGGATTATTCTTTTTTGCCTTCGATTCCACGCCCCGGACATGCCGATTATCCTGCTTTCTTTAAATTTGGCGGCAATGCCGATTATCGTGGAGGAGGTCAATTCTCCGGTCGGCTGACACTTCCCATCGTCGCCGCAGGCGTAGTGGCGAGAAATATCTTATCTGATGGAGTGGATATAAACGCGAAGGTGGTAAGGCTTGGAGGAAGCGACTGTAAAGATGATTGGCCTAAACTTCTTCAAAGTGCCAAGAATGACGGCGATTCGCTTGGTGCGGTGGTTGAATGTCAGGTAGAAGGCCTTCGAATAGGAGTAGGGGAGCCTTTTTGGGACAGTCTTGAAAGCCTTATTTCTCACGCGATATTCTCTATCCCAGGGGTGAGGGGCATAGAATTTGGCGATGGTTTTCGCGCCGGTGATATGCGCGGCTCTCAGCATAATGACCCTATTGGCCTTCATGGACCGCTTACGAATCATGCAGGGGGAGTGAATGGAGGAATGAGTAATGGTGCTCCGCTTCTTTTTAGGGTGGCGTTCAAGCCCACTTCTTCTATATCACGATTACAGCACACTTATAATTTTGCTGCTGAGGGGGATGTGGAATTTCGTGTTCCCGGCCGTCACGATGTGTGCTTCGCGCTTCGCACCCCTGTCATAGTGGAGGCTATGACCGCTATCGTTCTCTGTAACCTTTTATAGGCTCATTTCTTCGAAAAAGTTTGGAAATGATTTGTTTACGCACTCGGTGTCGTCTATTTCTATTGCTCCGTCGGCGCCCATTTGTGCTATGTATAGCATCATAACCATTCTATGATCGTGAAATGAACTGTAGCGTCCGCCTTTCAGTTTGTGACCCGAAAGAAATCTTTGAACGAGGCTCATTCCCTTGATGTGCAGTTCGTCCGAGCAGATACGTGCTTCAACTCCCATCTGTGTCAGAGTCTTGAGAATGGCGTCGGCACGGTCGCTTTCCTTGCTGCGTAGTCTTTGAACGCCGGCGATTATGCTTTCTCCCGGGCAAAACGCCGCGATGAGCGCGGATAATGGGATGAGGTCCGGAGCGTTATTAAGGTCGTATTCAAATGCTTGAAGTACAGAACGTTTTACGCTGACTGTAGTCTCATCGTATGATATGCAGGCTCCGGCATCGGACAGAATGTCGAGTATGGTGATGTCGGCCTGTATGGAAGCGGTGTTGAGTCCGTCCACTTCAGCTTCCCCGAAAAGCGCCCCATAAGTAAGAAAAACCGCGGCCGCGCTCCAGTCAGCTTCTATATTTATTTCTTTCGATGTGTATTGCTGCCCTCCGCGCACTTTGAAGTGTATCCCGTTGCAGTAGCTCCAGTCCTGCTGCTCCAGCATCTTCGCATTCCCTTCCAGCTCGCAACTGATTTTTATCCCGAATTGACGAAGAATGTCTTGAGTCATAAACATATACGGGATACTTTTCGGGTCACTGACGAAAAGCTGCGAATCCGTCGCGCATAGAGGAAGCGCCATTAGAAGCCCCGATATGAGCTGTGAGCCTGCAGCTCCTGGGATTTCGGCCAGTCCGGGATAGAATTTGCCTTTGACTTTAAGAGGAATGTGTGTCTGTCCGTCATCGTGTTTTTGTGCGTTTTCGAGCAGTATCCCGAACGCCGCCATAATGTCGCTCGCGCCTTTTAAAGGCCTGCTTGGGAGTGTCCCTTTCCCTTCTATGAGCGTCTCTTTTTTAGACAGGACAGCCGAGAGCGGTATGCAGAGTCTTGAGAGAAGCCCGCTTTCCCCCACGTCCAGTTTGTCTATTTCCATACTTTCCGGTTTGGGCGTTCCTATGCCTTCTATCTTGACTGTCCCTGCGTGCCTTTTTACTTTAGCTCCTAAACTTCTTGCTACTTCTATGGAGGCAAGGCTGTCTTCGCATGGCGTAAACCCGTGTAGGGTGGATGTCCCGTTAGAGAGTGCCGCTGCCAATATGGCCCTTTGAGCGTAACTTTTCGAGCACGGTGCGTGAAAATCCTTTTTATGTACTCCAAGCCATTCTCCATAAACCCTTTCGTGCATCTGCTCGAAGTTTAATTGGCCTTCAGCCGCACTCTTGTCATAGTATGCAAATGTGAACGGCGCCCCTTTTTCTAAACATTTGACCCTGTCTTTTTCGCCCAATGCTCCCATGGAAATCAGCAGCAGTTGATGCGCTTTTATGGAGGCGTTATTTTCAAGGAGCGTGTCGTAGATGCCTTGAAGTCTGTCCACATCTTCCCTGCAAGAAGCCTTACAAGCTATCTTGGCTATGTCAGCCCCGTAACGGAAGCATCGAAGTATGGTCTGTTTGATAAGTGAGGTCTCTGGAGTGCATTCGTAGTTATGGTAGGAGCGTATCAGCCGTGTGCCGTTTTGCTTGCATTTTTTCTGCACGTCTTGGCTTATATTTACCGGTGCGTTGATGTCCAAATCCACGAATTCTACCCCGCTTTCCATCGCTGCGAAGTAAAGTTCCAGCACCGCTTTCCACTTTTTTGTTTTCTGTTCGCTCGTGAGGGAGTCGTCGGTATGAAAACTGAGCAGAAGCGGCTTTTCGCAACTTTCTATCAGTTCTTGCAGGTCGTCTTTCCCGTAATCGCACAAATCCAGACGGATTTCCCCCATTTCCACAAAAGGGTCGTCCAAAATGGTGAGCGCTTCTTCTACACTTTTATTTACGATGCTGGTACAGATCATATCTTAATCTTTTTTCTGAGCGGTGAGCCTATCTTCTTGATGGACACGAAATCCAGGATGGAGTCCTCCACTTTTTTATCATTTTTAATGGCTTCTGCCAATTCCTTTTCCTCGCAAGGCAGTTCTGTCGGTAGGGCGCAGCGCTTGAAATCATCTTTTATTCTGTCTGCCAATCCTTTTTCGCACCATCCGTTTTGTTCGCTGATTCTCAGTGATTTAATTATGCCAATAGCCACGGCTTCTCCGTGTGGAATTTTTTCTTCCGATTTCCATTCTATGGCATGTGCAAAGGTGTGCCCGAAGTTAAGAAGGTGCCGTTTTCCCTTGTCAAACGGATCTTTTTCGACGATTTTACCCTTCATCTTGGCAGCTTTTTCTGCCAGGGAAGCCATTTCGTTCACAAGTGAGTCGTCGTGATGGCCTTTAGTCCATTCGGAGAATGTGGCCACGGCTTTGTGGTAGCTTTTCTCATCGAAAAGAAGAAATGTCTTGAGTATCTCCGCGCTGCCGGACAGAATTTGTTCTTCGGGCAGAGTCTTCAGCGCTTCTTTTCGTATGTGTATTTTGGCAGGGGTGAGAAATGTCCCGACCGCATTCTTTACTCCGTTGACGTTCACCCCATTTTTGCCGCCTACTGAGGCGTCTGCCATGCTCAGAAGCGTAGTGGGCACCAGTTCCAGACGCATTCCTCTTTTATATATGGCAGCGGCAAGCCCGCAGATGTCGCTGCACACGCCTCCTCCTACGCACATAAGGGTGTCCGATTTTTCCGTTTCCGCGGCGAGCATCGCGCGGCAGATGTTTTCCACACTGCTTAGCGTCTTATGTTGTTCGTCGCACACTAAAGGGAGTTCTCCGAGGATTTCACCTTTTATAGAGCCTCTGAATTGCGAGTAGAAATCTCGCGCTCCGGCATCATATACTATATAGGTTCTTTTCATAATTGAACGCAAATATAATACTTTTTGCTTTTTGCTTTGGTCGTAACTGCCTTGATGCTGTTTTTGTAGAACAGACAGAATGCCCCCATATCGTTGAGAAAGATTTTTCAGAGGATAGGCAATGGAGTGATGATTGACTGCGTTTTTCCTTTTATAGATAGATTTTAGGTTTTGGCAAATCGGGAATTTTGCCTATCTTTGTAGTCTGTCTGCGGAATTCACGCGACCATTGGCCCGAATGGCGGAATCGGTAGACGCGCTGGACTCAAAATCCAGTGTCCCTTAAAGACGTGCCGGTTCGAGCCCGGCTTTGGGCACGATATAGGCAGCCGAAAACGGCTGCCTATATCGTTTTAGTTACTAAAATTAATCACGTTTTGGAATGATTCTCGCGAACGGCATCAAGGTTTGAGGCAGCCTATGGGAACGACATAAACGTCATCGTCGCGCTTGTAGGCCAGACTTCCTACGGCCGCCAGAACCATTTTGAATGATGGGGCGTGCATTTTGTCCGTGTCGATTCTTGCGGCGAGACGATTTAACGAGTTCGCCCCTTCATCGATGAGTTTTCGCCCGCCGAGCTTCACCTCTACGAGAGCGTATTTACCGTTCCTCAGATGAATCACGGCATCGCATTCAAGCCCGTTGCTGTCTCGGTAGTGGAAAACATTTCCGTCTAGAGCGTCGGCATAAATTCGCAAGTCTCTGGCTGCCATAGTCTCAAAAAGTAGTCCCATTGTGTTGAGGTCATTTGTTAGATCTGCCGGTCCAAGTCCCAAGGCTGCCGGAGCGATGGAGGAGTCTACGAAATAGTGCGTGTCACTTGTCCTGATTGCCGCTTTCGAGCGAAGATTAGGATTCCATGCTTCCATATCCTCAATCACGAATATTTTCTTTAGAACTTCGAGGTATGAGGCGACAGTCCCCTCGTCAAGACTGTCCGTATCGTTGGTCGCCATATCGTTTCTGATTCCTACGATTGTCGTCTGTGTCCCTTGATGTCTGGCTAAAGACCTCATAAGCCGTTTCGTTCTTGAGGAACTTCTGTTGATGCTGTCCACTGAGGAGATGTCGGTCTCCGTGACGGCGTCATAATAGGAGCGGGCTGTTTCCAGGGCATATTCATTTTTCAAGTTTGTGGCGATAGGCCATCCTCCGCGGCAAATCAGGAAAGATATGTCCTCAATATTAAGCCGACACTCCGCGAATATTCCAGTGGGTGCATTGTCGAAAAGTTTCGAAAGACTTATCTCTCCATTCGACTCTCCAGATTCGAACAGCGACATCGGTCTCATTCTGATTCTAGAGATTCTTCCTGTTCCGGTATGGTGAATCTGGGCTTTTTCGTCTCTGTTCAACGGTACGGCTGAACCTGTCAGTATGAATTGCCCTACTTGTTTGCTTCTGTCTATAGAGTAACGGACTGCATCCCATAGCTGGGGAATTACCTGCCATTCGTCAAGCAGTCTTGGTTTATCTCCTTCAAGTAGCGAGTTGATGTCTATGTCCGCCATTATAAGATTTTTTTCATAATCGGCGGGGGCGGAGACATAGTTTACGCTTTTTGCAATCTGCTCGGCACTTGTAGTCTTGCCGCACCATTTCGGCCCTTCAATGACGACTGCTCCAGTTGAGTGGAGTTTTTTCTCAATCAGCGTATCCGCAATTCGTCTTTTGTATTTGAAATCTCCCATATATTCTTATTTATCACCAGACAAAGTTATAAATAAATATCTTAATAATCAATAGATTACACAAAAATTCGGTGAAATGTGGAAAATTTTTCGGTGAAATGTGGAAAATTTTTCGGTGAAATGTGGATTTTTAAGGACAGCCAATTCTGAAATAGCGGATTAATATCCTCTCTAAACGATTTGTCGGAATTGAGTATTTTCGATGCGAATTATTCGTCGGATTTGAACACTTTAGCGCGAATTATTTGTCGTGATTGAGCACTTTTCTTATCTTTGCGCCACATTGACAGATAATTACGATTGCAGAAAAAGAATACATAAAAAGGAATGTCGATGAGCTGCTTCTTGCCGTAATCAATCTTGAAGGCGCCCCTTTTTCGGTAGTTTCTTTTCGTTGACCGTCTCGCTTCGCTCGACCCCACCACTCACAAGTTCGTGGTCCCCCCTCTTACGATGCCGAGGGTGGCACGGGTCTCAAAAAGAACTGCCTTGCAAACGCCCAATCAAGTTTTTTAAAGTACCGCTGTTATTAATCAGCCACGGCAGAGGTTTTTCTGCGCAGTCGCTTCGCGACCCTATACGGGAAGTGCAGTGGCCGCTTCTTTTCGATGACCGTCTCGCTTCGCTCGACCCCACCACTCACAAGTTCGTGGTCCCCCCTCTTACGATGCCGAGGGTGGCACGGGTCTCAAAAAGAA
>CAVJMH010000016.1:0-42342 GCA_963650755.1 Firmicutes bacterium TM09-10
CAAAACTTATAGGTAAGATGAATAATGAGTGCTTGATAGTTGTTAGTGTTTTAGTTCATTTTATCGTAGATTTCTATATCATAACACGTTGGCCACATATAGTCACGGCGGAGGTTTTTCGAAGCATTTGCCCGTATAGGGTCGCGGAGCGACTGCGTAGAAAAATTTCTGCCGCGGCTAACTAATAACGGTGGTACTTTATAAAAATTTGGTTGGGCGACTGCAGGGCAGCTTCTTTTCGGGACCCGCTGTTGCTGTATTACGTTAAGTTCCGAAAATAATACACTTAATAAAAGCAACTCTGTCCAAATAAGGTAAGGTGCTAAGGATTAAGTGTTTCGAATCAAGTTAACTTCGAATTTACTGAATCAAGTCACCATGTCAGAAAAACGTCAGTGTCTGGATATCGTAATAATAAAAGTAGTGTTTCAATACTGCGCAGAAAAGCCGATGTGACTGAACAGCAGAAAAACGAAAATGTCAGGAAAAATGAGTATATTTGACCCTTATGGATAAAACTGCAGCGAAAAGCAGAATAGACGAACTCAGAAAGCTTCTTTGGGAGAACAGCAAGAGGTATTATATAGATAATGCCCCTACCATGTCCGATATGGAATTCGACCTCCTGATGCACGAACTCGAAAAATTGGAAAAAGCCTTTCCAGAATTCTATGACCCGGCATCTCCAACACAAAAAGTAGGTTCTGACATAGAAGAAAACGGAACGCAAAATGGATTTAAGCAACGCGAACATCGCTACCCTATGCTCTCCCTCTCAAACACCTACTCCAGAGAAGAGATCATAGAATTTGTCCAAAGAGCAGAAAAACTTCTTGATGGTAAGACATTTACCTACTGTTGTGAACTCAAATTCGACGGCACGGCGATATGCCTCACCTACACTAAGGGCAAACTCACCAGAGCCCTCACCAGAGGCGACGGTAAGATGGGCGATGACATAACCCTGAATGCTAAACGAATATCGAACATCCCTCACATTCTCCACGGAGACTACCCCGCCGAATTCGAAATAAGAGGCGAAGTGCTAATGCCCTACAAATCATTCGACGCACTTAACGAAGAAAGACTCCGTAACGAAGACGCTCCCTTCGCTAATCCCCGTAACGCAGCCTCCGGCTCACTTAAACTGCTGGACCCTAACGAAGTGGCACGACGTGGGCTTTACTGCACGCTATACCACATACCGGCTCAAAGCATTCCTGAGAACCTTGCACAGTCTCATTCAGAATTATTGGCCAAGGCTAAAAGCTGGGGGCTGCCCATATCAGAGAACAACAAGTTATGTCATAACATAGACGAAATCATCGCCTTCATAGATTACTGGGATACTGCGAGAAAAAGCCTTCCATACGCCACGGACGGCATAGTCATCAAGATAAACGAACTGGAATATCAGAGAGAACTTGGCTATACCGCCAAATCTCCGCGCTGGGCCGTAGCCTTTAAATTCAAGGCCGAACAGGCTTGTACGAAAGTTCTCAGCATTGATTATCAGGTAGGAAGAACAGGCGCCGTTACCCCCGTTGCAAATCTTGCTCCAGTCCAATTGGCAGGAACCACAGTCAAACGTGCCACACTGAATAACGCTGACCAGATGTCACTGCTGGACATAAGAGTAGGCGACAGCGTGTATGTGGAAAAAGGAGGCGAAATCATCCCGAAGATTACCGGAGTGGAACTTTCGCTTCGTCCGAAGAACTGCCCTCCTGTCGTTTTCCCGACGGAATGTCCCGACTGCCACACTCCCCTTATCAGAATAGAAGGCGAAGCCAAATGGTTCTGTCCTAACATCGATGGATGTCCTATGCAGATCAAAGGAAGACTTCTGCATTTCACCTCCAGAAAGGCTATGGACATACTTGCAGGAGACTCCACTATAGACCAATTATATACACGAGGACTTGTAAAAAGTCCAGCCGATATGTATGATCTATCCGCCCACGATCTGGTACTACTTGACGGCTGGAAAGAACGCTCAGCGCTTAGATTTCTCGCTTCACTTAGGGAATCGAAGGAAGTGCCCTTCGAAAGAGTGCTCTTCGCGCTTGGAATCAGATATGTAGGAGAACAGACAGCTAAAGAAGTCGCCCGTCACTTCGGCTCCATGGACAATCTGCTTAAAGCAAGCAAAGAAGAAATAAGCCAGATTAAAGATGTGGGCGAGGTCATTGCCGACAGCATAGAGAACTTTATCCACGACCCTAAACAACTCGAAGAAATAGAGAGACTGAAAAAGCACGGCCTGCAATTCGAGATAAAGGAAGTCGAAAACGCAAACATTTCCAATGCATTAAGCGGAAAAACCATAGTAATATCCGGCAATTTCAGCATAAGCCGCGACGAAATGAAGGAACTGATTGAAAATAACGGAGGGAAAAACTCCTCTTCCATAAGTTCAAAGACCAGTTTTCTTCTCGCAGGCAGCAAACCCGGACCCGAAAAATTAAAAAAGTGCGAGGAACTGCACATCCCCATAATTGACGAGCAGGCCTTTTATGCCATGCTACCAGACCGCGAAGACCGCGATAAAGGAGAAATAATATCCGAACTTAGTTTATTTTAGCTTTTTAGAGTTGTCTAAAATAGAGACAATTAAGTAGTGTATGAAAAGTAATGAATTTGACGCGAACGATTACCTTCTGATAGAAGAAGAATATGCCGGGCTGAAAGAATTGGCCAGACAGAGGTGTAAGGACGCTGAAGAATTGGCAGTAGTTCAGAAGGCATTTGATTTTGCCAATGAAGCCCATAAAAATGTACGTCGCCGCTCCGGTGAACCATATATCATCCACCCCATAGAGGTGGCGAAGATAGTGGTCAGCGATATTGGCCTGGGATATAAATCCATAACCGCCGCCCTCCTGCACGATGTCGTGGAAGATACCGAATACACTACGGAAGACATCCGCTCTCTTTTCGGAGACAAAGTGGCTTCACTCGTGGACGGGCTCACCAAGATTAAGACCGTGCTCGATAACGAGGACCGCACGAAAAACACCTCCATCAACACACCAAGTCTTCAGGCGGAAAACTTCAAAAGAATTCTTCTGACGCTCAATGACGATGTGCGAGTGGTACTGATTAAATTGGCTGACAGACTTCATAACTGCCGCACCATAGAATTCATGCCGGAGCACAAGAGAGAGAAGATACTTTCGGAGACCATGTATCTCTTTATCCCATTGGCACATAGACTTGGCCTGTATAGCATTAAAACCGAGATGGAAAACATCTGGCTGAAGTACAAGGAGCCGGACGAATATAAAAGCATAACTGAGAAAACTTCACTCGCGCTGAAAGAGAAGTCCAAGGTCATAGACGACTTCATAGAACCTATAAGAGAAGCACTTACCAAAGACGGCTACGATTTCGAAATCAAGAAAAGGATAAAGACCCCTTACTCCATCTGGCGAAAGATGAACACCAAGCATGTAACTTTCGAACAGATATTCGACCTCTACGCCATTAGAATCATCTTCACTCCCAAGACCGACGATCCCGTTAAGGAAAGAAAACAATGTTACGACATATATGCCACTATAACAAGCCTTTACCGTTATCAGCAGGACAGACTTCGCGACTGGATAAAACAGCCTAAGAGTAACGGCTACGAAGCACTGCACTGCACTCTTATGAGTAAAGGAGGCGTGTGGGTGGAAGTGCAGATACGCTCTAAACGTATGGATGACATCGCAGAGAAAGGTATCGCGGCACACTGGGCTTACAAGAAAGACGGTTACATCTCGGAGAACGACAGCGAGATGGACAAATGGCTGGACAAAGTACAGGAAATAATAAAAAGTCCTGACGTAAGCACTCTCGAACTGCTCGACATCATACATAAAGACCTATTGTCAAGCGACATAGTAGTGTTCACCCCTCTCGGAAACCAGAAAAGCATACAGAAAGGAGCCACTGCGCTTGATTTCGCATATCTTACTGACACTCAGATGGGGCACCACGCCATAGCGGCGAAAATCAATATGAAACTCTGCGCACTTTCCCAGACACTTCGTCAGGGAGACCAGGTAGAGATTATCACGGCGGAAAATGCCACGCCACATCTGGATTGGCTCGAATTCTTAAAGACACAGGATGCCAAACGACGTGTACTTGAATACATTAAAGAGCACAATCCGGAGGATTACGAGAAAGCTGAAGCCCTCATGAATGCTGTCAACAACAACCTCATAAACAAGCCCGCAGAGAGAATCATAATGGTCGGAGACACACGTTATGTTTCGGCAAGCTGCTGTAATCCTATACCTGGGGACCCTGTCATTGGCATAAAATATCCTGACGGAGCCATAGTAGTGCATAAAAAAAGCTGCAAATGTCTGGAAAGCATAGGAAGCACGCAGGGAGACAAACTCGTGGCGGTACAGTGGGACGGCAAGTCGGGCCAATCCGATTTCCCGGTCAAAATCAATCTCAAAGGGCTTGACAGAGTGGGACTTCTGAACGATATAACTTCTCTGGTATCCCTTTCGCTCGGCATAAACATGAGAAACCTCACTCTGAACACAGACAGGGGCGTATTCGAAGGCACTATAGAACTTTTAGTGAAAGACCGCGCGACCCTTGAAAATCTCATAGAGAGCATCAGTAAAATTAAAGGAATACAGAGCGTATCCAGAATAGAATTATGATAAAATCCCGACTTAGCGACATATTTCTACCCTTGGGAGCAGCGCTATTTTGCCTGATACCTACTTTTTTCATGCATTCCTGTGCCAATACTACACAAGCACCTACAGGGGGAGCTAAGGATACCATAGCTCCGGCACTTTATTGGACCAAACCATCTCCGGGAGCCACGAATGTAGATACGAACAAGACCAAGCTCGAGTTCGGGTTCGACGAATATATAACCATTAAAAATCAGCAGAACATATTTCTCTCCCCTCCTCAAAAAAAAGCACCGAAAGCTAAAGTAAAAGGGAAAGGAATCGTGGTCAGTTTTGAAGAACCGCTGCGCAAAGGCATCACCTATACGCTAAACTTCACCGACGCATTGGCAGATAATAACGAAGGAAATATGTTCCCTGGATACACCTACGTATTCTCTACCGGAGATAAGATAGATTCCATGCTGATTACCGGAACGGTTCAGGACTGCAATACTCTGCTGCCGGTAAAAGGTGCCACGGTCATGCTTTACAAGGACCATAGCGACTCGGCCATCTTCAAGACCCGACCATTTGCAGCGTCCAAGACAGACGATTGGGGATATTTCTGCATCCCGTATATTCCGGACACGCTCTACCGTCTCTACGCCATAAAGGACGAGAATAACGATAACATCTATCAGGCTGAAACTGAGCAAGTAGGCTTCATAGACTCGTTGATACGTCCTGTGATGAAAGTGAATGACACCCTTAAAGAGATGCAAAAGTACGACGCGAAAGACACACTGGAGTGCCGTGCGCGCAAAAGCGAATACGAGATAAGGCTCTTTAAAGAGGAAAACACTAAACAAAAGCTTCTTAACAAAGCGCGCACTTCACCCAGACGAATGCACGTAACATTCTCAGCAGCAGATGCTTGGATAGACTCTCTGTGGATAAAGGGATATAAGGCCGAAAATCTGATAAGCCAATTCAATCTGAGTCGCGACAGTCTTGAAATCTGGATAAACGACAGACGACCTACTCCGGACACACTCCGACTATATGTCAATTATCGAAAGACCAATGACTCGACCTTTGTAATGGAAAGCGTTACAGAGCATTATCCAATGTTCATCGAAGGTGCTCTTCCACAAAAGACAGGACGTGCCGCGAGGATGAACCTTAAACACGAAGACACCATCTGTGTATATAAACTTACGGCAGAACCTGAAAAAGTGGAGCAGAACGGGTTTGTCCTTGACTTCGACTACCCTATCATCAATGCCGACTTCGATTCACTCCGCTTCCGCTACATTAATCCTAAGCAGAAAGAGCTTAAAGGCAGCGTTACGGTGGAACGTGACAGTCTTAATCTGAGACGTTATGTAATACGACCTAAGGAGAAAATGCTTCCTGGCTACGAATACTTCCTTAAAGTGCCTCACAGAATATTCAGAGACATAAACGGATACTATAACGACAGCACCGAAGTAAAGGTCAGCCTTCCTAAAGATGATCAGCTGAGCACCATAAGTCTTAAAATGGAAGGCGTGGAAAGCAAGCTCATCGTCGACCTTCTCAGCGAAAAGAAAGACAAGACACTTCGCTCATACATAATAGATAAGGACTCCGAATTATCCTTCCCATACCTTAAAGAAGGCAAATATACCGTAAGAATCACATTCGACTATAATGAGAACTCGCTTGTAGATACGGGAGACCTTCTTTTACATCGACAGCCGGAAAAAGTCGTATTCTTCAAGCCAAGTAAAGATGAAGAATTCCTTAATCTTCCAGCTGCCACAGAATTAACCCAGATAATCAACATAAAAGAACTATGAAAAAACTTATCGTTTCACTGTTTGTATTGGCCTCACAAGCTTTGAGCATCTATGGGCAAATGCCTATGATGCACGGACACGACAGCCTCAGTGTCAAAACACTGCAAGTCGATAGCGTCGCACTTCAGGAAAAGAGCTTGACGCCAGGGCAAGCGGTCCCTGACAAAGACAAGTTCCAAAAGGACAGCCTTATCACATGGTGGCCGGACGAGTACCTGGACACCGTCAAGATAGAGTTTGCATCAAAGATGAACGACTATTCGATGATAGGCTTCAACTATGGCGTAACTCTGACCGGTATGCAGTTTTCTCCGGATCATAGCCAACAAAGAGACTTGGTTCCTGGGCACTACTCCCTCACATTCACACACTACGAGAAGATGTTCAACTATCTTCCCTATTTCGGCTGGACCATAGGAATAGAATACGGACACGAAGGTTATCACTTCAAAGAGAATAAGGAAACGGGGAAAACGTGGGAGTACTATGTTGAAAAAAGCACCGCCATGCAGATGGATGTCGTGGAAGTACCTTTTATGATGCAGGTTCACCGCGACGCTCTACACAGCAAAGTATATGCAGGAATAGGAATATACGGAGGCTATCGGCTCAGCGTAGAAAGAAGTGGTCCGAATGTAGAAGAAGATTATAAGACAGCATTTTATGACACGGACATTCGCTGGGATTACGGATTTCAAGGCGGCGTAGGAGCGGCCCTTATCTTCGAGCCTTTCGAATTTCACATTAACGCCCAGCTACGCTACGGCCTCTCAAGCATATTTACTGCCAATTCTCTCTACCCTTCCGGGTCGGACATGGAGGCGCTCAACAGCGTATATTACAGATATGCCTACCCGCTGGACATCATAATCTCGGCAGGTGTACACATACAATTAGGAAAACGTTACGGCACCACCAACGCCGACCTCAAACGACAAGCAAAAGAAATAGTCTATGGTAAAGATAGGTAATCCGGGGATAGAACTTGGACAGGGACGTCCCATCGCTATACAGACGATGTGCAACACCCACACTAACGACGAAAAGGCCTGTATAGAACAGTGTATTAGGCTCGCCAATGCCGGAGCAGAACTAATCAGACTTACCGTCCCAGGACTTCAGGATGTTCCTCACATAAAGGCGATAAGAGAGGCACTGCGTTCTCAGGGGATCTTCACCCCTATCGTCGCTGACATTCATTTCTCCTCTGCTACGGCCATAGAAGTGGCCCCTTTCGTGGATAAAGTGCGGATAAATCCCGGGAACTTTCACAAAGACCATCAGAAGGCCCGTGAAGAATTCAAGCATCTACTCGAAGTGTGCAAATGCTATGGAACTGCGATAAGAATCGGAGTCAACCACGGCTCTCTCGGAGAGTATATAACTTCTCTTTACGGGAACACGCCACGTGCTATGGCTCTTGCCGCTATGGAATGGGTCAGAATGTGTGTGGAGAACGATTTCGATAAAGTAGTGGTGTCACTCAAGTCGTCTAATACAGTAACTATGGTGCAGGCCTATCGCGAACTCGTCAAACTCTATAAGGAAGAAGGCGTGTGGTTTCCTCTGCACGTCGGAGTTACGGAAGCGGGCAACGGTGACAGTGGAAGAATCAAATCCTGCGTTGGGATAGCCACCCTACTGGAAGAAGGCATAGGAGACACCATAAGAGTCTCTCTTACAGAGGACCCGGAAGCCGAACTGCCTGTGGCCGCCTACCTTGCTTCCAGATATTCTTCTTTTCCTAAGCCAATTCTTGACCCAAAGACAGAGCACATATTGGATGCAGCCTGCACGTGGGGAGTCAAACTTATGCGCGGGGAAATAGATGATATACCGGAAGACGCTTTGGAGGAGGGACTTCGCGATGAGATACTACAAGCAGCCAGAAAAAAATTCTATAAACCTGAATATATAGCCTGCCCTGGCTGCGGTCGTACGATGTATAATCTGCAGCAGGCATTCGAGGAAGTCAAAAGCAAGACTTCTCACCTGAGCAACATAGTCATCGCCGTCATGGGATGCATAGTCAACGGCCCGGGAGAAATGGCCGATGCAGACTGGGGATATGTCGGAGAAGGCGGAGGAAAAGTGAGCATCTACAAAAAAAATGTGCCTGTATTAAGACACATTCCGGAAAATGAAGCCACAGACCGCCTGCTTGAACTTATTGAAGCTGACCTAAAAGGCTCAAATACAGAGTCGCCGCAGGAATAGCGAGCATCATAGAATCAAGCCTGTCGTACACGCCACCATGTCCAGGTATAATCTTCCCGGAATCCTTGACGTGAAAATATCTCTTCCACATACTCTCCACGAGATCTCCCAAGACCCCAATCAAGCTCATAAGAACCGCGAAAACAGCTGCATCCAAAACATTAAGATGAAGCAGTCCGACACGGACTAAAAGCAAGGACACGAGTACAGCGAATAACAGACCACCGCATAAACCCCACCACGTCTTATGAGCTGATATGTTAGGCGCCAACTTATGCGCACAGGCCTTTCTTCCGAGTGTAGAACCGAAAAAGAAAGCCCCGACATCGGAAAGAGACACTATAATGAACAGGTCTAAAAGTAAAATACCGCTGAACTGCCCGTTATGCACACACATCACCGGAGCACAGACCAACGGAAGCGACGTAAAGAACAACCCGGCCACACCATAGGACATAAGACCGTATTTTGAATAATCTCTGCTCCATATCGGAAGCACCACAGCCACCACTACAGGAATGACGGCAAGGAAAATAGGCCATTCCGACAGCACCTGCATTCTATAAAGATATACCGAAAGGAAAAGCAGAACGGCGCCTGTGCATAAAAGAACCTGACTTGCAAGGAACGTCTTTCCCATGGACATCCTGTAGAATTCACAAAGCACGAGCAAAAGAAGTGCTCCAAAAACCACTGCAAAACAAGGCTGTGGACCTAATAGGCCCACAGCGATCAATCCTGCATATACTAAACCGGACAAAGAACGTTTAAGCAGCGCTTTCATCCGTCTTATCTTCCTTTAACTCGTCCTTATCGTCTTTCACCTTAGGACCACAAATAGCTTCAACATCTTCAGCGAAGATAACTTCTTTAGAAAGAAGCAGTTCAGCCACAGCCTTCCACTGCAGTTCATGTTCCTTAAGAATGGAAGCCGTCTTATCATGAACTTCACGAATAAGTTTGTTTACTTCTGAATCCAGCAACTCTGCCGTCTTTTCAGAATAAGGCTTCGTGAAATCATAAGCCCCGCTTCCGGTAGAATCATAGTAGCTGAAATATCCGAATTCCTCTGACATGCCATAATACTGCACCATAGCATAGGCAGTCTTCGTTAGCCTTTCAAGATCGTTCTGTGCCCCTGTGGACGGTTCGCCATTAAGGATTTCCTCCGCTACCCTTCCTCCAATGAGAGAACACATCTCATCCATCATCTGACTCTTACGCTCTATCTTATGTTCGTCTGGAAGATACCACGCGGCTCCGAGAGCACTTCCACGGGGAACAAGAGTTACTTTGAGAAGCTGATTGGCATGAGGAAGATACCAACTAACCACAGCATGTCCCGCTTCGTGGTGCGCTATGGTCTTTTTCTCCGCCTCAGAAAGGATATAACCCTTCTTCACTATGCCGCCGACAATCCTATCCACTGCATCGAGGAAATCCTCCAACTGCACTACGGACTTGTTTTTCCGGGCAGCGACCAAAGCGGCCTCATTACATACATTGGCAATATCAGCGCCGCTAAACCCGGCCGTATGCTTAGCCATATATGCCACGTCGAAACTCTTATCAAGTTTAAGATCTTTAATGTGAACCTTAAAAATCTCCTCTCTCTCCTTAAGCTCCGGAAGATCTACATGAATCTGCCTGTCGAAACGTCCCGCACGCATAAGGGCCTTATCGAGAATATCCGCTCTGTTCGTGGCGGCGAGAACTATAACTCCACTGTTACTTCCGAATCCGTCCATCTCTGTAAGCAACTGATTAAGAGTATTTTCCCTCTCATCATTTCCAGAAAAGCCGGCATTTTTCCCTCTGGCACGACCCACTGCGTCTATCTCGTCTATGAACACTATACAAGGTGCTTTCTCCTTAGCCTGAGCAAAAAGGTCTCTCACACGTGAGGCACCCACGCCCACGAACATCTCCACGAAATCCGATCCACTGATAGAGAAGAACGGCACATCAGCCTCCCCCGCCACAGCCTTGGCAAGTAGTGTCTTACCATTACCCGGAGGGCCTACGAGAAGCGCACCTTTAGGAATCTTCGCGCCAAGCTCCGTGTACTTTTTAGGGTTTTTCAAGAAATCGACTATCTCCATCACCTCTTCCTTAGCCCCATAAAGACCGGCCACATCCTTAAATGTGACATTCACTTTATTCTTATCTGCCAATTTTCCCTGAGCCTTGCCTACATTGAACGGGTTGAATCCGCCACCCTGTCCGCTCTGACCACCGCCCATAGGACGGAAAGCGCGAAACATCATCACATACATCAAAATGATGAGCACCAAAGGGAAAATCCACTCCAGGACATTACCCCAGACGTCATTATTCTGAGTAACAGTAAGTTTAACCTGGCTATCCGCAGGAAGAGAGGCATTTAGCGATGACAATTCCTTCTCCGCATCAAAATGGTCCGTAGCTAAAAATGTGTAATGTGGAGAACGCGCAGGAACCTTACCGCCAAAATCTGAAGAATACTTTTCCAGACTCTGCCCTTTAAGGGTGACAAGTCCCTTATATTCATTACGTATGAAATTGATCTCCTTCACATCACCGGCCAAAACCATCTCACGGACTTCCGCCCATTCGGTCTTTTGAGGGTTAGCGGCATCTTTGTCCTTGAACATCAAATAAAAGATACCCGCGACGAGAAGTATATACAGCCAGGAAATGTTTATCCTGACCATCTTCACCTTTTTCTTATTATCCATCAGTCTGTATATGTTTTACGTGGAGCATCGGCCCAAAGATCTTCGAGCCGGTAAAAATCCCTGTATTCCTTAAGGAATATGTGGACGACTATGTGTCCGTAATCTATGATTACCCAGAATGCATTTTCCAAACCCTGCATGCGCAGAGGCTTTATGCCAAGTTTCTCTTTAGTTTCCTTTATAATGTTATCCGCAATGGCTGACACCATAGTGGTAGATGTACCGCTACACACGACAAAAAAGTCCGTTATGGCCGTACCAATCGGCTGAAGGTCTATGGAGATGACATCTTCGCCTTTTTTATCCAATATGGCCCCGGCTATAACGTCAAGTTCTTGATTTATCATAAATGAATTTTGTATATTTGAGCCCACAAATATACAAAATTTGCACCACTATGGAAACACCCTGCATAACTTGGCTCGAAAGGACTGCATCCACAAATTCCGAAGCCAAAATTAACATAGAAAAATATGACAATCTGTCAATAATTTCCACATTCTGCCAAGATGCCGGCAGAGGGCAAGGTGACCATAAATGGTTCGCCACCCCTGGGAAGAACCTGACTTTCACTGTCATTCTGAAGCCGGAAAGCTTTCCTGCGTCAGATGCCCTCTACCTTACACGCATCACCACACTATCGCTCCTGTCCTATCTTTCAGGAAAAGGGATCAAAGCCCGCATCAAATGGCCCAACGACATCTGGGTAGAAGACAAAAAAATATGTGGTATTCTCATCGAAAACACATTGGACGGAGCATTCGTAAAATACTCGATTATCGGAATCGGGCTTAATGTGAATGAAGAAAATTGGCCCGAATATCTTCCTAACCCTGTATCAATGCGAGAATTAAGCGGAGAGGAATACGACTTGAGGGAAGAATTGAAGGTTTTTCACAAAGAATTTTGCCGCCACGCCGAGATGTACTACAGCGAAGACGGCAAAAAATATCTCTGCGAAGAATTCGAAAAAAACGTGTTCAGGCTTCCTGAAGCACTTTGACCACGCTGACCGGATCTTCCGCACTGAACACCGAACTTCCGGCGACCACTATGTCGGAGCCACACTTGGAAAGGGCTCCTGCATTATCCGGACCTATACCGCCGTCCACTTCGATAAGTGTCTTAGCTCTGCAACGCTCTATCTGAAGTTTGAGCAGGGCTATCCTGTCGACACTCTGGTAGATGAACTTCTGTCCCCCGAATCCGGCGAACACCGACATTATAAGAAAGAAATCCACCTTCCCTATGTATTTGTATAGTTTCTCTATGGAAATGTCCGGATTAATGGCAAGACCTACCTGAAGTCCGCATTTTCTGGCCATTTTTATAACATAAGGAGTTTTCCATCCCGTAGCTTCGAGATGAAAACTTACCATTCTGACGCCAAGTTCGGACAGACGTTTGAACCACCTTTCAGGATGGACCACCATAAGATGGGCATCAAGAGGCACAGTCGCCACCTTACTTATCGCTTCCACCACCGGAAAACCGAACGAAATGTTAGGCACAAAACTGCCGTCCATAATGTCAAGATGGATGTAATCGGCGCAGGAATTCAACATCCTTATATCTTTCTCAAGATGCAGAAAATCCGCAGTCAGAATAGAAGGTGCTACTTTCATATCATTTAAAATTAACAGCCACATCTTCAAGATGGCGGGCAAATTTATCCAAACTCTTCAATTCAAGTTTCTCCCCTGGAGCATGAACCCCTCGAAGTGTAGGTCCGAATGAAATCATGTCCAAACCGGGGAATTTCTCAAGAAACAGACCGCACTCAAGTCCGGCATGAATAGCCAGAACGAGAGGTTTCTCTCCGAAAAGTTTCTCGTAAGAATCCACGCACTGTTTCAAAATAGGAGAATCCACCTTCGGAGCCCAACCGGGATATTCGTTAAGATGCTCCACCTTAGCTCCTCCAAGCGAGAGCGCTGCTTCTACCTTTTGTGCAATGGCGCGGCACTCACTCTTCGTACTGCTACGCTGACTTGTACAGACATTTATAACTTTCTGCTTCGTGTCTGTCTTGACGGAAGCGAGGTTAGTAGATGTCTCCACAAATCCCGGAACATCTTGACTCATAGCCACAAGCCCGTGCGGACAAGCCACAAGTGAAGATATTATCTTTCCTGCCTGCCCGGTTGCGATAGCCTCTTGCCCTTTTGAAGAGGCCAAACTCTCACAACTGAACAACAAGGCTGGGTCCGTAACACGGAATTCATTCTTTACTTCAGCGGCAAATTTAGCAAATTTCTCCTGAAAATCAGCCGAAGCTGTCGCCACTACAGCCGAACATTCTCTGGCTATGGCATTATGCTTCCCGCCACCGTCTATACTTACAATCTGCAATGCATTCAAATGTGCATAAAGAAAACGAAGGAGCAGCTGAACAGTATTGGCCCTGCCTTTATTAATATCGTCCCCGCTATGTCCTCCTACACCTCCGGATATGCGGATATGGTACAAAGTAGCGTCCTTAGCAAGCACCTCAGTATCATAGTGATACTCAGCCAATGTAGTAACACCTCCGGCGCATCCTATGAACATCTGGCCCTCGTCTTCGGAATCAAGATTAATGAGTGTTTTTCCGCTAAAGAAGCCCTCTTTCATATACTCCGCACCATCCATACCGGTCTCCTCCGAGATGGTAAACACACATTCAAGAGGCCCGAGGGACAAGTCGCTTTCAAGAAGAGCCAGACAGGCGGCTATGCCTATCCCGTCATCGGCCCCGAGTGTAGTGTCTTTAGCTATGAGCCATCCGTCCTGAACTTCGTACTTTATAGGGTCTTTCAAAAAATCATGTTCCACCCCCGCGTTCTTTTCGCACACCATATCTTGATGAGCCTGAAGTACAAGAGTAGGAACATTCTCCTTTCCTTTACTTGCAGGACGCGTGATGCAGACATTCCCTATTCCATCCTTTTTAGCATCGAAATTATGCTGACCGGCCCAGGCCAAAAGAAACTCAGTCATAGGCTCTTCATGTCCAGAGCCACGTGGAATACACGTAATTTCCTTGAAGATTTCAAGGATTCTATCAGATAACATATATTATAGTGTTTATAATTATCGTCCTGCAGGCTGAAGAATACCCTCAAGCTCTGTAACATAGCATTTAAGCATTCTGTCGGTGGACATAAGGTCGCTGACACTGTTACAAGAGTGCAATACTGTCGAATGATCCTTCCCTCCGGTCTTAGCTCCGATGGCAGAAAGAGAACATCCTTCTATCAGATTTCTGCACAAATACATGGATATCTGACGGGCTTGAACCAACTGTCTCTTACGAGAAGACGACACAAGCTCCTCTTTCGAAATGTGAAAATACTCACACACCGCAGCCTGAACCTTATCTATAGTAAGGTCGCTTTTCTGCTCGGATATTATATTCTCCAACACGCTGTGCGCCATCTCGATGGAACAATCCTTATGCGTAAACGTAGAATAAGCCATCAGGGAGATGAGTGCGCCCTCAAGTTCACGGAAATTACTCTTGACATTCATCGCGATGTAACGAAGAACATCCTCCGGAATCATAAGCCCGTCTCGTTCGCACTTGCTATGCAGCATGTTAAGTCGGGTGTTATAGTCCGGATGTTTCAATTCTACAGACAAGCCCCATTTGAAACGGGAAAGAAGTCTCTCCTCGAAATTCTCCAACTCTTTCGGAGCACGGTCCGATGTCAGAATCAACTGCTTATTATTAAGGTGCAGATGGTTAAAGATGCTAAAAAAAGCACTCTGGTTACCCTGCCCCCGCATGTCGTGGATGTCATCGAGAATCAGAACGTCAATCTTCATGAAGAAAGACAAGAACTCCGTAAGTATATTACGCTGCGTGGCATCCATATACTTGGTCTTGAACTCCGTGCCCGTAACATATAGAACAGTGCAGTCCGGATTCTTCTCCTTTATGGCATTACCTATGGCCTGTGCCAAATGGGTCTTTCCAAGACCGCAGCCGCCAAAGATGAAAAGCGGATTATATGGAGTATTCCCCGGATTATCCGAAATCTCCTTTCCGGTAAGGATGGCAAGCTTATTACACTCACCTTCCACAAGAGTGGAAAAACGATAACTTGGATTAAGACGCGGGTCTATCTGAAGACGCTGAGTCCCAGGATAAGCCACGTGAGCGGCATTTCCTCCTGGATTTACGGTGGAGACAGGAACCGGAGCGTTAGTAGCTTTAGGACCGGCAGAACCGTCCATCACCAACGAAGGCTGCCCCTGAACGGGCGCTACACGATACCTTAACTTAGCGGTGGCCCCTATGACCCTGCGAAGAGTCCGCGAAAGCAGATCGATGAAGTTCTCTTCTATGAAATTACGATAATATTCTGTGGGAATCTCCACTGTAAGGACATTATCGGCAAGACCTACGAAACGTATAGGCTTAAACCAGGTTTCGTACTGAACAGGAAGGACATTATTCTCTATGATATGTAGACAATCCTCCCAGACATTTGAATTATGTCTTTGCTCGTCTTGCATGTCTTGTGATTGATAACGGGAACAAAAGTGAAAGAAAAAAAATACGAAAAAAAATAATTTTGCTATTGCATAAATAAATTAAAATACATAGCGAAAAATATTTTTTTGTCCCACTTTGCTTGATTTTTCACTGCTGATAATCAAACACTTACGATAAACAGTAAAGATTATCAAGCACTTAGCGAATGGCGCGAAAAGTTGGCTAAAAACAAGCCAGACAAGCCCCTACTTGCACCTGCTTATGGTCTCACCTTTTATTTCCACCATGAAGCAGTCGGGGTATTTCGCCTTTACCTTTTTATATTCCTTAAGGGTCTTCTCCCGAGAATCCGAAATGCCCACCACATATTTTTTTATTCTCCCGGACTGAAAGACCATTGGCTCATATCCTAAAAGTCGGCTGTCTCCTTTTTTTATATCCGAAGAAACGGCGAATATCTGGACCCCATACATAACTTTATTCTCCGTTAGGACTCCGCGGGGTTTGTCTGCCGCCCTGGGTGTGGAAGGTTTAGGACTTACCTGCGAAGAAGATTTAGCGCCAGAGGACGTAGGGGCAACAGGAATGGCATCTGAAGAAGTAGAAGTGGAAGCGTCGTACTGTTTTTTGTATTCTTTAAATGCTTCAAAAAGCCTCTTTGCCAAATCGGCCCGGGTAGAAGATTTTTTTAATTCCTTCAAATCCTGCGGATTACTTATAAACCCGAGTTCCACGAGGACGGCAGGCATAGTAGTTTTCCACAGCACATAAAAGGGGTCCTGACTCACCCCGCGATTAACCGTTATGGGACCGCCCTGAAGTTTCTGCCCTACAATCTGAGCGAAATCGATGCTCTGCTGCAGATGAGCGCTCTGCATCATGGTCATGAATATATATGAACTCGGATCGGACGGGTCGAACCCAGCCTGCTTGGCATTATAATTATCATCCAGCATAACGACCGAATTTTCTCTCTTGACCAATTCAAGATTAGCTTTATAAAGGTCGCGATTCTTCTGCGAGGATTGGCCCAAGACGTGAGTGGAAAAACCAGAGCTCTTGGTAGAGTATGCGGAATTGATATGGATGGAGATGAAAAGGTCGGCACGACATTCATTCGCCTTCTCGGCGCGTCGGTCAAGCGAGATGAAAGTATCATCGGTGCGCGTCATAATCACCTTTACACCAGGATATTTGTCTTTGATGAGAGTAGATAATCTCTTGGCAATATCGAGCGTAAAATCCTTCTCGAAAGTCTTACCATCCTTACTTATAGCCCCGGGGTCCTTCCCTCCGTGACCAGCGTCGATGACTACCGTACGAAGAGTCAGGTCTGTCGATGCGCTTGATGGGAAGCACACGAACAATATCATTATTAAAATCGAGGCAATACGTTTCATCTTGGCAAATGCGAAAGTTTAATTATCTTTGCAAGATTGCAAATTTAACAAAAATTCAGGATTCATATTTGCAAAGGTTCAAAGTAACTTAACTTGAAAGGATTTGCTTAAACGCATATATAAATATGTCTTCACCGTAACGGTGCTCCTGCTTCTCTGCCTCTTTGATGCGTGGTCGCAAAAGCCTCCGCGTAAGCCTCTTGCAGGTGGTGCGAAACCTAAAAAAGAATTGGCACGCCCAGACTCGGCTACATTGGCCCGAAGAGACAGCATCGCGAGAGCGGATTCATTATTCAGAATAGACTCACTCGCCGGACTCAGCCACAGTTCACTTAAACAGCCCGCTTTTTCCAATGCAAGAGACTCTATAGTAGAGGTTTTCACCGACGGGAAGAGGATGATTTACTACTACGGCGACGTAACGGTCAAATACCAGGATATGACACTGACCGCCGAGCGTATGGACTACGATATGAATTCCGGAGTGGTCTATGCTCGCGGCGTATTGGATACGCTAACCGGCGAATGGAAAGGGCTCCCCGTGATGACACAGGGCAAGCAGTCCTATAAGATGCACGAGATAAGGTATAACTTCAACAGCCAAAAAATCAACATAAAACAAGCGCTGACTTCGGAAGACGAGGGGCTTCTGCACGGACAACACATTAAGATTATGCCGGACAAAAGCATGAACGTGGAGCACGGCAAATACACCGTGTGCGACCTTGAGCACCCTCATTACTGGATGGAACTTTCTGTGGCCAAAGTAGTTACAAAGCCTACGAGAAAAACCGTATTCGGCCCGGCGCATTTGGTCATAGCGGATGTTGACATTCCTTTTCTCGGCATTCCTTTCGGCTTCATTCCGAAGAAACCGGAACGTGCGACAGGTCTTCTCATGCCTACATTCGGAGAAGAAACTGCGCGAGGATTCTTTATGAGAGACGCCGGAATGTACTTCGTGTTCGGCGACTATCTGGACCTTTCAGTTACAGGAGACTACTACACCTTGGGCTCTTGGTCGCTGGATGTAAACTCAAGATATAAAGTTAATTACAAGTGTAACGGTAACCTTGCCTTCAATTATTCGTACGACCAGACAGGTGAAAAGGGGTCGTCGGATTTCTATTCGTCGAGCAACTTCGGTATAAAATGGAGCCATTCGCAAGATTCAAAGGCGCATCCCGGGACCACGTTCAGCGCATCGGTGAATTTTTCCAGCCCTTCGAACAGCAAGTATAACTCGCACTCCGTAACGGAAGCTCTCCAAAACCAGGTAAGTTCTTCCATTTCCTACTCTAAAAACTGGAACGGAAAAGTAAACCTGTCCCTGAACATGCTCCACAGCCAGAACTCACGAGACAGTTCCTATGCGTTCACCCTGCCTAACGTAACACTTTCCGTAAGCACATTCTACCCTTTCAAGCAGAAGAATAGAGTCGGAAAAGAGAAAATCTGGGAAAAAATCTCCTTCGGTTACAACACCTCACTTCAGAACAAGATAAACTTCAAGGCGAGCGAATTCGGACAGGCCGGATTTACGGATAAGTTCAAAAACGGAATGACACATAACTTCAGTATTGGCCTTCCAAGTTTTCAAGTTCTTAAGTATTTGAATTTCAATCCATCCGTATCCTACAGCCAAAACTGGTTCTTCCGGAAGAGCGAAGCCCAATATAATTCAGAAACTGACAAAGTGGAAGTGGTGGAAGGCAAACAGTTCGGCGCATTCGGCATCACGCAGAACTATTCAGGGTCGCTAAGCATGTCAACACGCCTCTACGGTATGTTCAATTTCGGCAAATACAATAAGATCCAAGCCATAAGACATGTCATCTCTCCTTCGATATCATTATCTGTGAGCCCTGAAAAAGGTACTTATGCCAATGGTTACAGGACCTATACTTACACCGATGCCAATGGAACTGAACAAGAATATCAGTACAACATCTACCAGGGCCAGCTGTACTCTGCTCCAAGCAAAGGAAAGACGGCATCGATGAGCGTCTCGATAGGTAATAACCTTGAGGCCAAAGTGCGGGACTACGCAGACTCCACAGGAAAAGGGAGCAAGAAAGTCAAGCTTCTGGACCAACTTAACATATCTTCAGGATATAATTTCCTGGCAGATTCACTGAAGATGCGAACCATAAGCACATCCATGAGCACCAACCTGTTCAACAAAATCAATATAAGTGGAAGTGCGGCTTTCGACCCTTATGCCATAGACGGTAAAGGCAAGACCTATAATAAATTCGCCATCATGGCAGGACAGGGACTGGCACGTTTTACGACAGGTTCCATCTCCGCTTCTTACGCCATCTCCGGAAAAGGCACCATAGACGGTAACGATGGAAGGACAGAGGGAAGTGCCACCGACTACTATCAAAGGATTTATTATCACCCTATTACGGGCGATTACATTCCTGGAGGATGGCTGTATTACACGAACCCTAACGTGCCATGGTCTATGAACTTCAGCGGAAGTTTCAGATACTCAAGGTCTTACTCATATAACAGCACTACCGAAACGCTGAATCGTAAAGACAACTACACCGCCACTCTGAACGTAACCGGTAACATCAAGCTTACGCCGAGACTGAACATCAACGCCTCGTCCGGCTACGATTTTATGGCAAAAAGCATCACCACCACACAGCTTAACGCCACATACGACCTTCACTGCTTCAATATCACGTTCTCCTGGGTTCCTGTGGGTACATGGAAACAGTACAGTTTCAAGATTGCGGCCAATGCAGCTTCGCTTGCCGACCTGCTGAGATTCAAAAAGAGCAGCAGTTATTGGGATAATTAAAAAATTAATTTTATATTTGCCACGCTTTTCGCGATTTACCTGCGTGAAGCATCCTTCAGAAAATTCAATTTACGACGGTTCCGTCATAATTTAATACTTATTTTTCATGCCACATCGTCTATACGACCTTAGTGAGATGAGCCGAGAGCAATTGGAAGAGATTGCAGGTTCGCTCAAAATCAAATTTTCAAAACGAACGGACAATGAGAATCTGGCATATTTGATTCTTGATGCCGAAGCCAAGGCGGTTGCTAACGGCACTTTAAGCGCAGAGCCTACGCCATCCCCTAAAAAAGAAAGACGCGCACGCAAGCCTAAAGAGCCTGCGGAAAAAACGGCGGAGGGGAAAGAACAGACAGAGACATCTGCTAAACCTGAACAAGGACAGTCGCAAAAGCCTTCAAGAAAGCCTAAACAGAAACTCTCTGACAAACAGCCAAAACAAGACTCTGACAAGCAGCAGGCTCAAGTTTCTGAAAAACAAGACCAGGCCAAGTCTCAAAACACAGAAAATCCGGCACAAGGTCTCCCTCAAGGAAATGCAACGGAAGTTAAAAACACTCCGAAAGAGTCAAAACACCGCGGCAGGCCTAAGAAATCGGCGGATAATCCGGTAAACACGAACACAGAAGTAAAAACTGAGAATAATACTGAAAAGAAACAGGCCCCGGTAATAGATCCTAAGAAACAGGCCATATTGGACAAAGCGGCCCAGAGGCTGGCATCTCAAAAGAATAAAATACTGATTCCGACACAGGGGCAAAGCGAAAACCAGAGGCTATTCCCTGAACGAATTGAAAACCAAGTTCAGAGCGTCAATCAAGACGTTGTTCAAGACAAAAAGCAGAACCAAGCGCAGCCTAAACCACGCTATCCAGAATACGAAGGTACAGTTACAGCTACGGGAGTGCTCGAAATTATGCCGGACGGATATGGCTTCCTTCGCAGTTCCGATTATAACTACCTTAACAGCCCTGATGATATCTACGTATCGGCTCAGCAGATAAAGAGTTACGCTCTTAAGAACGGAGACACTGTACTTGGCGAGATACGTCCGCCACGTGAAAGCGACAAATATTTCCCGCTCGTAAGCATAAAGAGCATTAACGGAAGAACACCTGAGTTCATACGCGACAGAGTGCCGTTCGATTTCTTGACTCCGCTCTTCCCTGAAGAAAAATTCAACCTTCTCGGACACGGACACGGCTCAGATCCGTCTTGCCGAATTGTAGATATGTTCTCCCCTATCGGAAAGGGACAGAGAGGGCTTATCGTGGCACAGCCTAAGACAGGTAAGACTATGCTGCTCAAGAGTCTGGCCAATGCCATAGCCGATAACCATCCTGAAGTGTATGAGATAGTTCTTCTGATAGACGAGCGACCTGAAGAGGTTACCGACATGCAACGCAGCGTAAAGGCGGAAGTAGTGGCCTCCACTTTCGACGAACCTGCTGAAAGACACGTAAAAGTAGCGAATATGGTGCTCGAAAAAGCACGCAGACTTGTAGAATGCGGACATGACGTGGTCATACTGCTCGACTCCATAACACGATTGGCCAGAGCATATAATACGGTGCAACCGGCATCAGGTAAAGTACTTACCGGTGGTGTCGATGCCAATGCTCTCCAGAAGCCGAAGAGATTTTTCGGTGCGGCTCGTAACGTTGAAGGAGGCGGTTCGCTGACCATCCTGGCTACTGCCCTTACGGAGACTGGCTCCAAGATGGATGAAGTGATATTCGAAGAGTTCAAGGGTACAGGTAACTCCGAGATTCAGCTCGACCGTTCACTTTCCAACAGACGTATTTTCCCTGCTGTCAATGTCGTTCTTTCAGGAACCAGACGTGATGACCTTCTCTATGACAAATCCTCAAGTCAGAGAATATGGATACTGCGTAAAATATTGGCAGATATGAACCCTATCGAAGCCATGAACTTCATGCTTCAGCTTATGGATGAGTACAAGACTAATCAGGATCTGCTGGACAACATGAACAAAGTTACACCTCGTGATCTTAAGTACTATGACTAATAAGTACTTGGGATAAACGACTCAGTACTTACTTCTCATGGAGTAGAGTTTATTTACGATAAAAACGGTCGTTGTCTATGGTGTCTATCTCGCCGCGGTGAAGAACGCACCTACGGAAAAAATTAGATATCAGACCTAAGCCATAACCATAAAGCTGTATAAACGAAGCAGCTACCGAAAGGAGTCCTACATAAGGGCTCTTTTCTTTTATGGAACTGTCTATCCAGATGATTAGAGCATAAAGAACTATGGGCAAAACCATTACGGGGCTTTTGAATGCCAATGCAAGAATTATTAGAACAAGGCAACCGAGGGAAAAAGCGGACGGAAGCAAGTGTACTAAACGAAGCGAACCGGGATGACGAAGAGTCAAATCCACTCTGGCACGTCCGGAATTAAACACTTGGCGATAAAATCCTTTAAAAGAAGTGCGCCGTTTATGGTAAAGAGACGCATTTTCTATCAGAGCCGAAGAATAGCCAGCGGATATGATGCGCATGGACAAATCCATATCTTCGCCGAAGCGCATGGCGGAAAAGCCTCCCACCTGTTCAAAAACGGAGCGCCTGACCCCCATATTAAACGAACGCGGTATGAATTTGCTGACTTTTCTCTTACCCCCTCTTATGCCTCCCGTCGTAAAAAAAGAAGTCATAGAATATCCTATAGCCTTCTGAAGTGGTGAAAAAGACGAGGAAGACATATCGGCCCCGCCGAAAAGATCTACCGGACTACCGGACAAAAAAGCCTTAATATTAGAAAGATACCCTTGAGGTAAAAGAGTGTCTGAATCCAAAAACAGCAAGTACTCCCCTTTCGCTTTAGCGGCGCCATAATTACGTGCCAGTGCCGGGCCCCCATTCTGTTTTTCCAAATACGAAATGTTAAGCCTGTCGGAAAAAGAACGCACCACATCTTCGCTCCGCAGTCGAGAGCCGTCTTCCACCACTATTATCTCATAATCAGAAAAATCCTGACTATGGAAACTGTTGAGAAGTTCGTGCAGTTCATCAGGACGATTATAAACCGGTATTATGATACTAAAAAGCATAGTAGATGGTTAAGAAGCTGTCTTTAAATTATTTACCGCATACTGAACTCCAAATCCGTGAAAAATTCAGGCCTATGAAAATCGGGCTTAAGTGTGTTTATAGGGGCGAAAGAAAGAAAGTGAGCACGCGGAAGAAGGTCCCCGCACTTATAGAAATTACCCTTAAAATGTGCACCGTCGAGAGTCTCTATGTCATGAAGGAAAAACGCCTGAACCGGCACTACAAGGGCCACACGCCACGACGGGATATGCTGTTTTTCAAACCCCTCAGCATCGACTGAAGAAAACACCTTAATCTGCTGAATAGCAGAGGACGGAGCTGAAGTTCTGAAATGCCTGTCTTTTCCTGCATTCAGAATAAAGGAACCGGCACAATTACACTCCAAGTTATAATAAATCCCATCCTCAGGATTCGGACTCACAAACATTTCCACACAGGAATCTTCCCAGACGCGACCTCCCATAGGCTGAGTAGCGCGGCTGAATTCTTCCTTAACCTCAAATTCCAGAAAAAGACTCTTCGAATCGTGCGCTATGCTGAATCTCACCTCCGGCTTGTCTGGATATTCCTTAGGCCAATTTACGCACTCAAGACTGTGATTTGTAAGGTATCTTTCTATCTTCATAATATATTTTTATTCGCAAGCAGAAATTTACTATAAAACTTCAAAAATCCTATCTGATTCCTTAAAATTTTTAATTTGATAGTCGCTGTATTTTTTGACTGTTTCTTCTGGAGTCGAAGTTAGAAGTCCCACCACAAGTGCCCCGGACGAACGCCCTGCTTTAAGTCCATTTGCAGAATCCTCGAAAACCACGCTTTGCTCAGGTGTTACCCCTAAAGTCGACATTGCCTTAAGAAAGCACTCCGGGTCAGGCTTAGACCGGGAAAAGTCCTTACTTATCAAGACCGCATCGAAAACTCCTTTAAGTTCAGGGCGATGAGCATAAACTTGGGCAATCTTATAACTGTCCGAACTGGTTACAAGCGCCGTCTTATATCCCCTTTTACGAGACTCAAGTATAAATTCAAAAGCCCCGGGAACATAACTGTAGTCCATATTCTTTTCAAGCTCATCCAGTTCAGCTCTCACGGCACGTACAGTGGCATCATCCATTGCGAAAGCGTCTTTCATGGATTCGAAAGTCGTACCCTTCACTTTCTGGCAAACATCCGGGTCGTCAAAATATTTCGGAGCAAGTCTCGCCCAGAATTCGTCGTATTGGCCTTCGGTGTCGCACACAACTCCGTCAAAATCAAACAAAAGGGCTTTAATGTTTCTTTCAGACATATATGCTTTAGAAGCTGTTTTAAAATAATTTTTTCTACTATCGGTTACTTTTTACGGATTAGCTACAGGCCTTACGCCCAGACCATAATAACGAAAGTATTGAGTACAAAGCGACACGTCCTCTTTTTTACTATCAATTTGCAGATATGTCCCTTCAACATATTTATATTTGGTCCAAAATATCCAACTACTACCTATTTCAACAGGCACAAGATTATTACTATTAACAATCGTAAAAATCTCGCGAATTTAAGAAAAATTTGCAAGAAGAACATAACGTACGAAATATTACCCGCATCAATCACTATTGTTAGTTGAGGACAGCAGGGAATTACCCAAGAATAGTTATATTTGCAGTCGAAAAACACGATTCATCTATGAAAAAAATTAACATCGCACTCGTGGCACACGACGGACGTAAAGCGGAACTCCTCTCTTGGGTTAAATTCAACGCCGAGACTCTCTCCAAATATAATCTCTATGCCACTGGGACTACAGGCAGACTAATCGAAGAACTCGAAATAGTGGAGAACGGGAAAAAGACCTACCCGTTCAAAGGAAGGGTATGCCGTCTCCTTTCCGGCCCGCTCGGGGGCGACCAACAGATAGGTTCCCTTATCGCAGAGCAGAAAATCGAAATGCTTATCTTCTTCTGCGACAACCTTATAGTTCAAGGACATCAGAACGATGTGTCCGCCCTTTCCCGCCTGGCAGCCTTGTATAACATAGCCTTCGCCATGAACAGAACCACAGCCGACATGCTGCTCACCTCGCCTCTGCTCACTGACGAGAACTACGAGATAGTGCTCCCGGACTGCATCGACGGCTATGCCCATAGAAAACTGAAGTAAACGTCTTTCTACCTGGTACTTCGGATGAGCATCACTGTCTGTAACGAGTCCAATATGCCCGAGCGTCTTAAGTCCTCTATGCTTCGCTCAGAAGGCGCAGTGCTTTCTTTATAAAGTATTATCGCGTGGGCCGTGTCCCGTCTTCTTATGGCCGGGTGCGCGGCAAGCGAAGCTTCATCCGCATTCCACAGATCAAAACGGTGCGGAGAGGAGCACTCAACCAAGTCTGCTATCTTCATAAAGCGCTCCTCATCAAAGCGATAGAGTTCCATCAACTGCTCCGTGCAGTTATATCCGCCCAGTCTCTCACGATACTTCACCATCTGCGCGGCGTAATACGGGCCAATCCCGGGAAGTGCATCAAAGGCCGCAGAATCCGCCGAATTGATGTCCAGCTTGGGAATTCTAATAAAAGATTTTAGCCGCGCGAACACGCTGTCCGCCACCACATAACTCTTCCCGAAATCTTCAGTCCTGTAGAATCTGCCACCCTTCTGCCTATAGTGATCTATGCTCTCCGCCTGTCTTTGAGAAAATCCAAGCCTTTGAAGGTCCTCCACGCTCACGGTGTTCGGATTAAATGCAAATGACTCCACCTTTCTCCGCTGAGCCCGCACCTTTTTTACAGCTCCGCTATGTTCTGCACTGCGTCTTACGGTATCCCGTCTAACGATGTCACTGTCACGCCCTTCTGCCGACGCACGATTAGATGGGCCAGTCATAGTGAAAGATGAATGCTGCGAGAAAGAAACCGCTGCAACAGAATCAGAACCAAGAACCGAAGGCATTGGCCCTAAGGCAGATTCTACTGAAGGTGCTACGTAAGAAGTGATAAAGACAGTGTCGGGATGGTCGCGCAAGGACTCGATTCTCAGAACTGCGGCGTGATGGATGAACAGGCAGAACTGATACCCGACAATTAGGAAAATAAAGCAAACAGCGCCGAACTTAAACGTCCTCGAGTTTGTACTTGTTACAATGCTCTCCCCTTTTCTGGACCGGGGCTCCTGCGAGAGTGATGACGATCTCCCCTTTTGGTTCATTTTCATAGAAGTAATTCAATAGTTGTGTTAAAGTTCCCCGATGATGGGTTTCATGAAGTTTAGATATTTCTCTGGACACGCAGCATTCCCTTTCCGGGCCAAAGACTTCAGCAAACTGCTCAAGAGTCTTGACGAGCCTATACGGAGATTCATAGAAAATCATCGTTCGTCTTTCGTCCTTTAGAGCCTGCAAAACTGAATTTCTGCCTTTTTTCTGCGGGAGGAAGCCCTCGAAACAGAATCTGTCGCAAGGAAGCCCAGAAGACACCAGCGCCGGGATGCAGGCCGTGGCCCCGGGAAGCGTCTGCACTTCTATTCCCTGCGCGGCGCATTCCCTGGCGAGCAGAAAGCCCGGATCGGAAATCCCCGGAGTGCCGGCATCACTTATCAGGGCCACGTTCAAGCCCTCAAGGATACGCTCCTTAATCTGCTCGACGTTCTGATGCTCATTGAATTTATGATGCGAAAGAAGCTTTCCTTTAATATGATAGTGCTCGAGAAGCACGCTGCTGATCCTCGTGTCCTCTGCCAATATAAGGTCCGCCGAAGAGAGAACCTCAACGGCGCGAAACGTCATATCCGAAAGATTTCCCACAGGAGTGGGCACTATGTACAGAATTCCCGGCTTCATCAGACAAGTTGTGGATAACTTTTACAGAACGTATGTAGAAACTATCTTCGAAGTTTTTAACTTTGTAATCGGTTAAACACGTTAGTAAAAGTATCTCAATACAAAGCTACAAATGTTTTCAGAAAACTACAAAAAATCAGGCTGCATAGAAGTAATATGCGGTTCTATGTTCTCGGGAAAAACCGAGGAACTGATTCGCAGACTTAAAAGAGCTCAATTTGCCAATCAGAAAATTGCCATCTTCAAACCAAGCGTAGATGTCCGCTACTCCGAAGTGGAAGTGGTCTCGCACGACCTGCACAGTCTCAAATCCACCCCCATCACAGACGCTGCTTTCATGCTGGACATCCCTGAAGATATAGAAGTAGTGGGCATAGACGAAGCGCAGTTCTTCGGAGAGAACATAGTGGAAGTCTGCCAGAACCTGGCCAATCGTGGAGTACGAGTAATCATAGCCGGACTTGACACCGATTTCTTAGGAAAACCATTCGGGCCAATGCCATCTCTTATGGCTATAGCGGAAGATGTACAGAAAGTACATGCCATCTGCGTGAAATGCGGCAGCCTGGCCAACCATTCTCACCGTCTGTCGAAAAATGCTGACCTGGTGGTACTTGGCGAGAAAGACATCTACGAGCCGCTATGCCGAGAGTGCTATAACAAAGCTATTTCTGAAGAACGGAAGAAATAATCTCCTTAACCTCGCTTTGCCACGTGGAACTGTCCACATGCGTATAAATCTCGGTTGTGAGTATGCTCTCATGACCGAGCATTTCTTGTACCACCCTCAGATCCGCCCCATTCTCTATCATGTGCGTAGCGAAAGAATGCCGGAAAGTGTGCGGAGAGATCTCTTTATTCACCCCGGCCACCACGGCGTACTCCTTAACCATCTTGAAGACAGACACCCTGCTTAGCGGACGACCGAACCTATTAAGAAACAGCACGTCTTCACAATGCGCATCGGGACAAGGTCGCGAAAGCAGATATTCATTTATAGAATCGGCCACACTCTCTGCCAATGGCACCAGCCTCTCCTTACTTCCTTTGCCAAAGACCTTAACAAAAAGTTCATCCAGGAAAACATCAGATATTTTTAGCGAACAAGCCTCGCTCACACGAAGTCCGCAACCATAAAGCACCTCAAGGATAGCCTTATCGCGAACGTTGGATGCGGCATCTATAATGGACAGAACCTCTTCTACGGAGAGAACCTCGGGAAGATATTTGCCAAGTTTAGGAGCCTCCAGAGCACTTGCCGGATTGTCTTCCCTTTCTCCTTCGCTAAGCAGATATTCAAAAAATGAATTGAACGCGCTCAGGACCCTGGCCTGTGAACGCTTGGAAAGATGCTGAGAAGCGCTTACCAGATAATCCGTCAGGTCCGAAGGCGTCACTCTCGCCCAATCCACCTTTTCCACTCCGGCTTTCCTGCATAGAAACTCTTTAAGTTCCTCCACATCAGAAGTATAAGCCTTCACCGTGTTAATAGAAAGGCCTCTTTCAACCTTCAGATAAAAAGAATATCCGGAAAGAATATCCAGAGCCGCCTTATTTCCCGCCATCTTCTTCAAAAGCCAAATCTTAATCTAACTTGCAAATTCGTTATCATTCCATATCGCGCACTAAATTCACCGCAACAGAATTTTCGCCGCAGCACATAAAATTAGACAATTTCTTCGAAATATTTACCACTACCATAGAAGCTGTTTTGAATTTTCGTTAAATTTGTCCTATGATAAAAATAGCTTGCATAGGAGACAGCATTACGTGGGGGTTCACTATCCTAAGACGCGGGGCATACAGTTATCCTGCTGTCCTCCAGAGACTTTTAAAAGACAAGGCACAGGTGGCCAATTTCGGGCTCAACGATTCCACGGCCAGCCGCGAAAGCGAGATGCCTTATACGAAAAGACCACCATTTTCTAAAGCCAAGGCTTTCGGTGCCGATTTGGCACTCATAATGCTCGGCTCGAACGACACCAAAAAGATAAATTGGGGAGAAGAAAAATTCCGCGAGGGATACAGCTACATAGTGGACACATTCCTACAGCAGGGCGCGCGTGTGTACCTTATGCTCCCACCTGCCGTACTTAACAGAATAGAACTTAAAGAAGGCGTGCAGATAGGAAGGCTGGAGCCTAAGTTCTTGGCACTCAATGAAGATATACTGTGCTCTGGCGTCATACCTGCCATCAAAGATATTGCCCAAGAAAAAATTCTGCCCGTTATAGACCTTCACAGCCTTATAACGGACATTTCACTTTTTAACGACGGCATCCACCCTAACAAGGAAGGGGCCGCACTTATGGCCAACGCCATAGCTCAAAGACTAAAAGAAGACTCCGTGATATGAAAAAAATGGATCAAATAGACAATTTATTTTTTACACTCCTAAGACAGGGTCTATGGGGAAAGACTGAGGCTAAGCCATTTACTGAGATTTCAGCTCCAGAATGGAAAAAATTACTACGCCTTGCCCAAGAGCAGACAGTGACTGGAATAGTCGCGGATGGACTGGAAGTGAACCCCGAAATAAAGGCTCCCGGTGATGTAGCCATGAAATTCGTCGCGGCCAAGATAGCCACCGAAAAAAGAAACCATCAGATAAATAAGCAGATAGAGGAGCTTATCCCGCAATTCGACGCTGCCGATGTGCCTGTCATAGTAGTAAAAGGACAGACTATCGCGAAATGCTACCGAGAACCTTTAAGCAGAATGCCTGGAGATATAGACTTTGTAGTAAGGCCAGAAAACTATGAGAGGGCAAAAGACTTGCTGAAAAGACTGTCCGGACAAGAAGGCGAAGAGGTTTATAACAGACTGCACTTTGCCGCCTACATGGGCGACATAGATATCGAAATCCACGGAACAGTCCATACTTGTCTAAGTAAGAGAGTCAACAGATGCCTTGATGGAATGCAGGAAGAATTATTCTCAAATCAGAATGAGGAGAAAACGTCATCGGCAGATTTCGATGTTCTTTTCGGCTTCGTTCATCTGTTACAGCACTTTTACTGCGGCGGCATAGGCTTAAGACAGCTCTGCGACTTGTCCATGGCCTTACATTTTCACAAGGGCAGCTATGATAAGGCGCTACTACAGAATAGATTGAGCACCATGAGACTCTCACAGGAATGGAGTACATTCATGGCATTTTTAGTGAACTACATTGGCCTTCCGGAAGAAGATGCGTTCCTATACGAAAACAAGTTCGATGCTAAAGCCGACAAGCTCTGGAGTTTCATTAAAAAGTCCGGCAACTTCGGGAAAAACAAAAAAAGAAAGTACGACAAGAAATCGAACTACCTGTTAGGAAAGACCGAGTCATTTTTCAGGAACGGCTCCATCTTCTTCCAACACTTCTCCCTCTTCCCGTTAAACACCGTCAAATCCTTTTTCTACTACACCTTTACAGGCCTCGGCGCCTTCGCCCGCGGCGAATGACAAGTGGGAATTTAACGCCGCTACTTCCCGTTATACTCATCAACTATAATCCTGCAGACACCCAGATCCAAGTCCTCCGGATTATAATCTTTACCCCAACCGGCCCAATCAAGATGCTCACGTTCTTCTTTAGATAAACGCTCTCCAGCCTTACAACGCGTAAGAATCTCCATAAGTTCCTCATAGCCCCACACACCACCGCAATCCTCCGGTGGGCACTCTCGTTTGCCGCCAATAAAAACTATCTCACGAGCTTCGCCATCTGCATACTCATTTACCGAAGAAAGGCGCACTTCATGCTCCCAACTATCTCCAAAATCATACTCAAACACCACGCTCTTACCCTTCACCGACAGCAAATCCGCTATCGTATAATCCTCTTGATTAAAATTTTCACAACCCCAACAAAAATCCGGCTCTTCGGACAAATCGCGCTGATAATAAGGTAGATAACAATTATTCCCTTGTCTAAACTGATTCAAATGTCCTCCATCCCAGCCCATTAGGTCCAAAATCAAATCTCCCAAATGACGAAGAGTAATATTAGAAGGGACATCTATTTTTCGCCAAATCACCGGCTTAATATCTTTCAAGGAAACACGAAGTGTGTATCTGTACACGTGGTCAGATGTCAGATAATGCGGATAACGCTCATAAGTGTACAACTTTTTCTTACGCGATGAACCAACATCATTGCTTCGCACTTTGGTCTCAGCGACCTGCCGGCCAATTATCCCCTGCACCATCTGCTCCACCTGCGCTCTCCCCTGCCCTGTCATCTTCATCAGGGTTTGTATAAGATCTTCTGGAATCTGTGACATAAATACTTAAAATACTTAAAATTTACCTACCATTAAAACCCGCCCTCGAAAAAAGCTCTTGTCTGAATATAACTTGGTTCGTAATATGCACCGGTATTATAATTGTCAATTATATCACAAATCGGGGAGTTATAAACCATTTGCATTGAAGATACAAGGTCATCTTCTGTATCCACCGACTGTATAAGTCGTGCATATACCTTTCCCATTTGTGTCACTGACGGATATTTGTTAGTAAAATTGGGATCAACGACTGTTACGTCCACATTCCCACGGGCCATCTTATATCTGTCTATCCATTCGCTTTCAACTTGCTCTGGATTAAGACAATGACTAGTTTCGGCAACTGATAATTCATGAAGCAGACCTTTACTTCCAAGACATTCTACGACATAGCGGTTTCGTTGATGCAACCGACGTGCAACCCGCTCTATCATATAACAAACAAAATACAAGTCATTGAAGGTAATCTGTTCGTCTGGAAAGTACGCGTTACTCATAACTGGTAGTAAGATTTAAATTTCAAAGTCCCAAGCGACCGATCTGTACAAAAAAGTATCTGATGTGTCGGATACGACATGAGGAGACTTTTTTGAAATTGCCCAACGTCTAGCCTGATGCTCAAAACGCGTGCAATAAAAGCCAAAACCAAAGTCCTTATTGTAACCTGCAATACGAACTTCAGGATTCCTTACTATAGTATTAGTCCCATGATAGAGAATAATTGGTACATTTTTAGTCATAGCTGACGATTACGTAAAACATCTATTGAGCCAAATATAGCGATAATATTTGTATCCTCCACCCATATTTGAAATATCTTCATCTGATTCCGTTCAAAAAGACTCATCTCATTCAAACCAATTTAGATTTCCTAATATATCCAACCCATTGACTTTCTATGAGCAGTTTGATAAAATCTTTATGAGCTACCTCAATTGATAAGTAACCCTCTTCTGTATACTATCCATAGAAATCATAGGGAAAGGATAACGAGCCAAAACAGTCCCCTGAAGTTCCCGGACAAAATAACCTCGGGTGGTGCTGAAAGCAATGCTTATTAGCATTGGCAAAAAATCACTTTCAATGCGAAATTCATCCTCCCCCTCTTGTTCCGTAATGTATGATGATAAATCAACCACATCAAAGGTAGTTGCAAGACTTCCAGAAAATATGGTGTTATGATCCAACAAATAGGACAGCGCTACATTCACTTTCACTTGCGACAACGGACGGTTTATCTCAACCGCCACTTTGTACATAACCTTCAAATCGGACGCAGAAAGATTCCCTCCAGCAGGAGCTGGAGTATCTATAACGGCATCATCTACTGACGACAGCCGTATTTTCAGGCTCTCAGCAGAATTTTGCATAGTTACTATATTCATTATAATGCATCTTTCTTGAAGAAGAAACTTCCGATTTACAATTAAGCACTTTTGCCGGGAAAGCGCGAAAAACGCCATAATCCAACAGCCGAGACTCCTCCACTACATAGCTCGAAGGATGCATGGATAGTGCTATGGCATCATAGTATTTGTTATACTGTTTATCAGAAAAAAACATCTTGGAGAATTGGAGCATCTCACGCATAATAACAGGATCTTCTGCCAAAGCGAGTAGTTTGCCAACCGAGAGGGTAGGAACAACCCCATCTTCATACAAACCGAACTGATTCTCCCCCAAGCCAAGAATGATAGACATAGCCGCGGAAGGTATTCCGTAACGCCTCCTCATCATCTTTAGTTCTTCCGCCGTAGGGATACCATGACGATAGCGATATGTGTCATACATTACCTTAAGGTTGGCTTGCTCTAATTCTTCATCGACAAACTCCATGCCCGTGTCCACACAGCGATAAAAATACTTCTCAAAAGATATATTTTCTCCTCGATATGACACGGACGCCAATTCAGAACATAACTCCATTTGTCCACCGGTAATAGGACTTGGTTTATCAATTATCTGTCTCATATCTTCTCTATTATATTTTTAAGCGGAAGTCGTATATCGTATTCAGCAAAATGGAAGGAAATGCAATACACATTATTTTGAGGTACCAAGAATATCTTAATGTAACAAAGATGCCCCAAGAATGTCTTCACATCTTCATATGTCGCGGAAGTATTTGCCATCTAACCTATCATACAGCCACATTACCATACCATTGGCAAAAGTAAATAATCAATATCAAAAATCCAACGAATTCGTAAAAAATTCAAGCCAAATCACCTTGCAGATATCTTTTCAAAAAAGATCCGTAAACTAAAAACATCCCTTTTCCTAGTACTACGAAAACATTTATTTGCTATAATCACAAGAAGTTTTTACTTTTGCGATGATAGATTAATACGACAGAACGATGCCAAAGATTTACGAATATTTTGGATTCATTTTCTTCTTTTTCTCCAATGAGCATGAGCCCATCCATGTGCATGTGACTAAAGGAGAGTATGAGACAATCTTTGACCTCATCCTGATGAATGGGGAACTATCAAAAATCAATCGTCGCTTTGCTCCTGGATATGATCCTTTGCCCGAGGGCGATGCCAATGTGGCAGAAAAATTCATACGAAGCTATTACAAGAACATCGTAGAGAAGTGGATGAACTTCTTCGTACTCAAAAAGAAAGTGCGCTGCACTCAAGTAACAAAAAAGGTAAAGTAATGAAAAACAAAAGACTATACATAATACGCGCAGAATACGCCGGAGATGTGAGACTTCACATCTATTTCAGCGATGGCACAACCCAAACAGTGGATTTTAAGCCATTTATCCTTGCGCACCCACATCCCCAATACAATCAATACATCGTGCCAAAGAACTTCAAAAAGTTCTCCATCGAGCACGGGAATGTTGTATGGGGTAAGAATTGGGACATGATGTTCCCTATTGAGCAATTACACAAAGGCTCACTCACATAGACGTCTCAAACGATAATTGAGAAACTCTAGCCACCACCGAGCAGACGCTTAAAGAAATCAAAAAGAGTGGAAATAATCAATATCAATTACTTACTAATGGCCTTGGTGATAGGATAAAGCAAAACCTTACCAATTCTATTGAGATTCCCCAGACATCATTAAAATATCTTCTGTTAACTGCGGATTATATTTCCCCGCCTTAAACTCAATAATAACAGAGCCAGATTCTAAGGACCGACAAGTATGGAACTGTCCAATAGGGATATGACAATGAAGCACGCCTGACTGAGGGCTAAGCCGTAATCTTGAAACCTCATTTCCCGCATCGTCATACAGCACTTCCTCAACACATCCCCTCAAACACACGACATCCTCGCTTGTGTCGTTATGCCGATGAATTGGAATAACTGTCCCAGGTTCAAGAGCATTAAGCATACGCATACTCTGTTCCTTCGAAGTATCCCGCAGGTCATAATGCATTCTCAAACGCTCCGACCTCTTCGCCAACTCCGTCAAAGCATCAAGAAATTCCCCATCAGAAAGTAGATACTTATCCACCGGCTATACTAATTTAACAATCTCCGGGGCGCCTAAAACTGACACCTCAACATAATCAATATGTCCAGCAAGCTTCTCTTCACACAAAAGTGTATATACACGAAGCTTCTCCGCCCCACTCTCCTGAATTATATCTACCACTGAACACTCGCCACCCTTAGACTTAATATATTCCATTATCTTGCCTCTATCTATCTCCTTATAATTCATATTATTTCCCCTTATAAAACATTAAAACTCACTTTTCAAAGACACGATCTCAGGTGCGCCCCACGAACTAGCCTTAACTACTACGACATACCCCGCCTGCTCCTCCTCAAAAAGGATTGAATAAACCCTCAGACGTTCAGCCCCGCTATTCTCCATTATATCATCAACACAAACTTCTGCCTTCCCTTTCATATACTCCAGGATAGCCTTACGGTCAATCTCTTTATAATTGGCATCACCAATATGCTTTATATGCTCATCTATAATCCCCTCCTGAACATCCTGAATAGGATAATCAACATTCGAATCCAGCCAATCTGTGATAGCCTTCCACCACGAAGTGCGACCGAGATGGGTACGAACACTATACCTGATAATCCTATGCATAAACTCTGTATGGCGACTTGCGTGGTAGCGTAAAAACACATACGTTCCCCAAACAAAGAAGACTGCACATCCTATCACAATATATAATTGCGTCTCCATTCCACACCCACAAACAACACTCAATACCCAAATGCCGATTATCAAAAGACTCAAAAAAATCTCCACCGAGGATGTGATAAAATGGCTGACGCCCACGTTTACAAAAGCATGATGCAAATGCGTTTTATCCGGATGAAACGGACTCTTTTTATGATAGACCCGCATCGTCATAACCCGGATGGTATCGAAGATAGGAATAGATAGTACTGCCAATGCAAATGCAATCATATTAACCCCATTTGCATTTAAATAATACGCGGAAGCATTCTCCTTACTCAATAGACAAATAACAAACCACGTAATCAAAACCCCAAGTACCATTGTCCCGGCATCACCGATAAACATCCTTGATTTAGAAGCAAATACATTATGAATGTAAAACGGGACTATTGCCCCGGCCATAGTAAACGCCAGAGCCGCATTTGGAATATCCTGTACCTTAATAAAAGCAGCCCCGAACAATATGCAACAAATGATACCCAACCCACTGGAGAGCCCATTAACGCCGTCAATCATATTCACTGCATTGATGATTCCAACGCCCGCCACCACCGTGAGAGGCACAGCAATCCACCAAGCGAACTCCCCAATCCCCCATAATCCGCGGAATGTATCTATGCACATACTACTTGAAAACACGAGGCATAGGATGGTCCCGATCTCTATAACAAATCGTGATGCAGGACTTAAACCCAGAACATCATCCAGCGCACCCACATAAAGCATTATGCTCATTGCCGTAAATACAGGGAATAAACAACCATACAAATCCCCCAAGCCAACAAATCGGCAGAAAACCGTAAAAACCATTATTCCCACAATCAACCCAAAAAACACAGCCAACCCACCTACCATAGGAACCGGCCTTTTCTGAAGTTTGCGCGCGTCAAGATTATCCACGAGCTTTTTTTCAAAAGCTATTTTCAGTATCTTAAAATATATCCAATGAACCGCCCCAAAAGCACTGAAGGCACCAACCAAAACGGCTATTAACATTATCCAATTCATAGGTATTGTTTGTTATAGAATTTCCAACCTTACTGTCGTTTGATTTGCGACTAAGCATTCAAAGCGAAGAAGTGTACATTTTTTCGTAGTATTTCTGATACTCACCACTGGTAACATTATCCAGCCATTCTTGATTATCCAAGTACCACTTCACGGTCTTTTCAATACCCTCTTCGAACTGAAGGGACGGTTCCCAGCCAAGTTCCTTCTGCAGTTTGGTGGAGTCTATGGCATAACGCGCATCATGGCCAGGACGGTCTGTCACATAAGTAATAAGGTCAAGGTCTGACCCTTCTGGTCTTCCGAGCTGACGGTCAACTGTCTTGATAATGGTTTTGATGAGGTCTATGTTCTTCCATTCGTTGAAGCCGCCGATGTTATAGGTTTCGGTAATCGTACCCTTATGAAAAATCAAGTCGATGGCTCTTGCATGGTCCTCTACATAAAGCCAGTCGCGGACATTCTCACCTTTTCCATAGACAGGAAGTGGCTTGCGATGACGAATGTTATTAATAAAGAGAGGGATGAGTTTTTCAGGAAACTGATAAGGGCCGTAATTGTTTGAGCAGTTCGTAACGATAGTAGGCATGCCATAAGTATCGTGAAAAGCACGAACAAAGTGATCACTACCCGCCTTAGAAGCAGAATACGGAGAATGAGGATTATACTTCGTCGTCTCTTGAAAGAAATCCTCACCGTAGGCCAAATGATGTCCCTCCGAGCTTGCCTTAGTGGTGAAAGGAGGCTTAACACCTTCAGGATGTGTCATCTCAAGCGCCCCATAAACCTCATCAGTAGAGATATGATAAAACCGCTTGCCTTCATATTTTTCAGGAAGAGACTCCCAATAGAGTTTGGCAGCCTGAAGCAGCGACAAAGTCCCCATCACATTTGTTCTCGCAAAGGTGAACGGGTCTTTGATACTGCGGTCCACGTGGCTTTCCGCAGCGAGATGGATAATGCCGTCAATATGCTCGTTCTGCATCAACTTAAGAAAACCATCGAAATCACAAATGTCCATCTTGACAAACTTATAATTCGGCTTACCTTCTACATCTTTAAGATTAGCGAGGTTGCCGGCATAAGTGAGTTTATCAAGATTTATAATCTTGTATTCAGGATATTTGTTAACGAACAAACGCACCACGTGAGAACCGATAAAGCCCGCGCCACCAGTAACTACTATGCTTCGCTTTATCATAAGTCTATTCTTGTTCAAGGTTTCTCAAAGTGTCGGAATTTACATCCAACTTCTTTTCCTCAATAACCTTAAGTAGATATTGGCCATACTGGTTCTTTATCATTGGCTGCGCCAACTCACGCATTTTCTCATCATTTATCCAACCTTGACGGTATGCGATAGCCTCAAGGCAAGCAACCTTCAGCCCTTGACGCTTCTCTATTACCTCAATAAACGTAGATGCTTCGGAGAAAGAATCGTACGTGCCTGTGTCAAGCCAAGCAAACCCCCGTCCCAAAGGCTGAACTTTCAACTCATTATCTTTAAGAAACCACTGATTAACAGTAGTAATCTCATATTCTCCACGATCAGAAGGCTTTATCTTTGAAGCCACATCGACTACCTTATTCGGATAAAAATACAAACCTACCACTGCATAATTGCTTTTCGGATGCTCCGGCTTCTCCTCGATAGAAAGACAGTTACCACAGCTGTCAAATTCTGCTACTCCGTAGCGCTGAGGATCATTTACCCAATAACCAAAGACCGTAGCCTTCCTATCTTCTTCCGCTACCCGAACAGCCTCTTTAAGCATCCTGGTAAAGGATGAACCATAGAATATATTATCTCCGAGGATAAGGCAGACGCTATCATCACCTATGAAGTCTTTCCCTATCGTGAACGCCTGGGCAAGGCCATCTGGAGAAGGCTGCTCGGCATAAAAGAATCTTACTCCGTAATCAGAACCGTCTCCGAGCAGACGCTTGAAACCCGGAAGGTCAAAAGGAGTGGAAATAATCAATATGTCACGGATTCCGGCAAGCATCAGCACGCTAATCGGATAATACACCATCGGTTTATCATAAATCGGCATCAACTGCTTACTGATAGCCTTGGTGATGGGATATAGCCGTGTGCCCGACCCTCCAGCTAATACAATTCCTTTCACAGATTATTCAAATACTCGCGCACGGGCATCTCTATTCCACTCCCGACAAAGGTTCTACACACGAAGCCATGATATCCATCAGTTTACTCAAACCTTCCGTCGGCTTTTGTTGGCTGGCAGCAACACGCACCTGATATTTTGCTGTCTGATTAGTCGATCGAGTGCTCTCTCTTGAAGATGATATCTTACCGCTGACATTCACTGAACCGCTACCAAAACATCCGAATTTAAATTTCGCATTGGCATCTATACTCCCCTCCTTTGACGACTTCTCTGTTGATGTTTCCGTCGCCGTTACCTCCATCTGAAATTCTACATTCACATCGTCAATCAAAAGGCTTGGAAGCGGAACAAGACCCAAGAAAGGAGCCTGCACTTTTATCTCTTGAGGAGTAGAGGAACCCTCTACCGGCCTTTGAAGATTAAAATTCAATAAACGCGTATTTCCGTCCTCATCAAAGCCTATCTCCTTCATGAACTCAAAAGCAGACTGTGCCAATCGCTTTTGTGAATCACAAACCGCTACAAGAGGTGCTGATACTAATTCTGCAATAGGAATACCCACAAATTTATTTGCTACATTCCCCTGTTCATTATTTTCATTTGCCATAGTGAATAATATTTAAAGAATTGATTATTAGTATAAAAATGTTTTAAGAATTCCTCATCTCCACGTCCTTTATGTCAACGATAAATGGGTTTACGGAGATATAAGAAAAGCATCCATATTCCTCTTCATTCCAAAATGCCATAATAGATTATCAATTATACTATTTCGCCTCTTCCAACAAACATACAATATATTTCGCTAATTTGCAAAACAATTCTTAGTATATGAGAATTCTTAAAAAATTGTCATATACTAAGATTCAAACATATATCAATATTCTATTTTCCAACACGTATTTACATAGCCCCCCTACTCAGACTCAAACTCAATAGAATCCGGTTTAGGGTGAACGAACTCGAACTCCAACGTCCTTCGCAACCCTTCTTTCAATGTGTAGGGCGGCTGGAAGCCGGAAGTCATAGCCTTGGTGGAGTCAAACCTGGTGGTGGCGCAGAACTTCTTGACCCGAACTGAACTGATGGTCATCTTCCTGCCGGTGAGTTTAGCCAGCAGGTCGAAGCACAAGCCTCCGCACATACCCATCCACTTAGGGAAATGAGTGGCCGGAATATGCTTTCCGAGGACATCACCGACATTATAAACAAGGTTATTCATGTCAAGGTCAGGCTTGTCGATATAATTGAAAACGTTGTAGCCCGTTGTCGCGTTGTCGATCAAATGCTTCACGAAAGCCACAACGTTCCCAACGTAGCACATTGACTTGACATTCCTGCCATTCCCCACCATCAGAAACTTTCCGGAAGAAATCTGCTTGAGAAGATTATAGACATTCCCCCTGTTGCGTTCGCCGAAGATGACCGTGGGGCGGATGATGTCGATGTTCCAGTCCGGATGGGTCTTGTACCACTCCTGAAGCACCTGCTCGGCCTGCCATTTGCTCCTGCCGTAATGGTTAAACGGGTCAACCGGTGTACTCTCGTTTGGATTATCTTTGTTGAGGCCATAGACCGCCACGGAAGAAAAGAACACTATCCGCCTGACGCCATTCTTCTCCATCGCGTTCAGCGTCGCTTTCATGCCCCCGACATTCGTGTCATAATAAAGCGATGTCGGCGACACGTCGTCCCTGTGCTGCGCCGCCAGCAAGACCACCAGGTCGCTCCCCGCCAGCTCCCTGTCCATCTGCTCCTGCACCCGAACGTCCCCAATGGTTGTAATATCATTAAAAAAATGACTTGGAAGCAAGTCGATATTTGAAAGCTCATACTCGTTGCCACTATTATGCAGCAATTCAATTAGCCGTGTTCCAACAAAACCGGAGGCCCCGATAAGTGTTATATTCATAAACAAATTTTTAGATTATCCTGTTCATTATTATCTCTCAACATCTTCAAAATACAGCCCTTAAAACTATCATCAGAAAGTTATTTTGAAATTCGGTACAACAAGCATTCATAAACTCGTTACGACACTAAATGATTTCGTCCATACCATAACAACAATTTACCTGAATAATTTCTTCATCTTTTTTATCAAGTTATTTGGAAGAAATACAAACAACGCGATGCCCCAAGCTTTTGTTGCAGATAAGCCGACGACAGTTTCATAGACTTTTATCACACCCTTCAACATCTTCCACTTATTACTTGACTGAGAACCAGACGCATGACGATACTTCCCAAGTGCCCTCGGATAAGTATAAACGTAATCAACTTCACTTAATATCGTCATCCATAATCCATAATCTTCAGCACTACGAAGCGGCGGCATAAATTTTTTACCAATCCTTTGCGTATCGTAAATCACCGAAGATGTCCCCAAATTATTCCCTTTTAACATCAAATCACGAAAAGACTGCCGAGGAACCTGTTTTACCGTATAATAAGGCTCCAGCATCTCATTAGAATCTTCATACCAAGTACAGGTAAACTCATAGCTATTGTCATACATGAACTTTATCTGTTCTTCCAACTTGGTGGAATACCACCTGTCATCGCTGTCGCAAAATGCGATATACCGTCCTCTCGCAGCTTCAAAGCCAACATTTCTCGCCACACCAGCACCACCATTCTTTTCTGTCCGTAAAATCTTAATCCTTGCGTCCATAGACTTGACACAATCTAAAACTTGAGCAGTATCCGATGCCGGGCTACAATCATCAATAATTATCAACTCCCAATCTTTATAAGTTTGAGCGATAATAGCTTCGACGGTTTCTCGAATATATGCTGCCGCATTATAATACGGCATTATGATACTTACCTGCATTTGGTACGATATAAAGTATTTTTTAGTTGAACATAGCTACTACCAAAAATCACCTTCGCCACATTCAATACTCTCCTTTTGCATAAAAGGGCAAAACGCACTCGGGAATTAGAAACAACTGAAAAAACATAATCATCATGTTTATCTGCTAACAAAACATATCTTCCAATAACTTCCATTCCATTAAAAATCAAAACTTTCGTAGTTGGTTCGGAGGTATAAATCTTCTCAATACCATACCTCCGGGCATACTCAAAAACCCTCTTGGATTTATCTCCGTTCGGAATAGATGCATATCTTATAGGTTCACTGATAATACCACCAAGAATTTCAATCGATTGCTTCCATTCTTCTTCCACATCGGCATCAGACAAAGTATAAAAATGTTTGTGGGTATGTGCATGAGACCCAATGATATGACCTCTAGCATGGAGGTCTCGAATTTCAGTCTCATTCAAGAATGTATCTGTCCCAATATACTTAGATGAAATGAAAAATAGTCCTTTATACCCATACTTTTCCAGGATTGGGGCAATCACGCTGTGGAATGACTTTCCCCCATCATCAAAGGTAAATACTACGGAATCTTTGGGCAAGTTTGCTGTTTGACAATAATCAAATATCGCTTTAACCTGTGCCTCAAAGACATCTGCCTTTATCTTATATGGGAAATCCTGCTCCCGGGTAAAACCAGATTCGCTTATATCACTCTTATAGACATCGTGATACATTAAATTGATGATTTCCATACTCAATAGTTCGTTAAAAAATTAATATTTATATAATTTTCAAATACTTACAATAACAATAGCCCGTATTTGGATGCCTTACGGCACCTCCCCAGACGGCATAAAATAAAAAGCTAGGGTGTTAAGTTAATTGTTTGAAAAATAGTCAGCAAAAAGGGTTGAAAATGGT
>CAVJMH010000017.1:0-39563 GCA_963650755.1 Firmicutes bacterium TM09-10
GCTTAATAACCAATAAATTAAACCGATATTCTTTTAAAAATTGTCATATACTAAGGCTCTGTATAATAGTTACAGATTTTTAATACGGGTGCTTAAGTTAAATATACATAACTTAGCATCATGAAACAAACAAGGCGTAAGTACGACTCAAAATTCAAGTCATAAGTGGCAATCGAGGCCATCAAGGAATGCGAAACATTGAATGAACCTTGATTTCGTAATTTCACGACACTATTGTCCAAGGATTTTCTTTGAACACTATAGAGAAATTATTTCAAAACAACTTCTTAATCCTGCGTTCAACTTCTGGACTTAGCTTAACACCGTTCGCTATCAAAGATAATCCACTCTCATCAATTCGTCCACTTAAACGATGTACCTTGCCATTCCTAAGAAGATTACCAAACTCAGATTCTGTTATCTCTATTACGTTATTGCAATTGATATATGTTACATCTCGCTGAAACTTATTCACATCATTTCGCGTAAACATAGGAAACGTATTCAAATCAAGACCCTTCAATTTCGCTAACCGTAATGCAGTATCAGTTTGCGATGAACAAACCGAAAACAATAGTATCCTGCTATTTCGCTTAATACAAACATGAATATGCTCTCGCACCCCTACTGGACAATCAACCGTAAAGAAATACAATTCTCCCTCGCCGACCGACATCCCCAAAATACTTCCCGGCAAATCCATAATATGCTATTCGCGATTATATTGATGATATAACTCCTGCGTTAATTGTAACAGGTTCTTGTCCTCAGAAAAAATTTCGCATTTAGGGCCTTCTTCAAAAAAATGATCAAAATCTACTCGATACGAATTTTTCTGCTCCTTATTTTTCAAAAGTTCACTATAAAACGTCCATTCAGGAAACTGGTGCGACAATTCCGATAGTTGCTTTGCATTCATCCCACCAAAAGCATTCCACACTTCATCCATCGCCTTTTGATCGGAATCGGAAAACATACTTAAGTCGGCATCTCCTACAACCATATACTCATGGTTTCCATGATTAGATATATAGCGACCTTTATATCCTTTAGGGTTACGAAGTTTTGTCTTAGCATTTTCAAGCACACTTTTCGCATCGCTCGGCACAAGACCGTGTGGCATAGCGTAATAAATATCTCCAGTAATAATACGTCCTGTCTGCCGCAAATGATGTCTATCTGCCAGCCATAAAAGCTTATACGCTTTCATGTTATCCATCACTTTATTTTCCTCCTTAGAGGCGAAATAACAAAGCGCCTGTATGATTTTTCTTGTATCTCTTATCATCTTTTTCCTCTTTATTTCAAAATGCCATATAATTTACTGATTATATAGTATCGACTTCTACCCCAAACATACAATATATTTCGCTCATTCGCAAACACTTTAACAGCTCAAATGTTCCTTTCTCAACTGTGTCCTTCTGTAACATTTGGTATCCTCCTTAAGAGCATGACACATAAAATCAAGATCTCTAAGTGAAAGGTCAACCACAACACGGCGATATTTCTGCCAATCAAAATCTTCCATTGAGTAATCCCAAAATAGACTTTGATTAATCACATTCTTTTCCCGTTCTTCTGTGTATGTTTGAAATATCTTCATATCTCTTGAAACTCGCGTTCTTAGTCTCTTCCGAACAGATCTCTCGTATAGACTCTATCGCGAACATCGTCAAGCACTGTGGAGTAGCGATTAGCGAATATAACCTTACATTCACTCTTGAACTTCTCTAGGTCGTTGACTACACGACTGCCGAAGAAAGTGCTGCCGTCTTCGAGAGTTGGTTCATAGACTATGACCTCGGCGCCCTTAGCCTTGATGCGCTTCATTATGCCTTGGATGGCGCTCTGGCGGAAGTTATCGGAATTGGACTTCATAGTAAGGCGATATACACCTATCACCACAGAGCCGTTCTCCCCTGCGGCAGCGCCATAGCCTGCGTACTGATTATTAGAGGAATAGTCGTACCATCCAGCCTTACGGAGCACAGCATCGGCTATGTAATCTTTACGGGTACGGTTACTCTCCACGATAGCAGTCATCATATTCTGAGGAACGTCCTGGTAATTGGCCAAAAGCTGCTTGGTATCTTTCGGGAGGCAGTAGCCACCGTAGCCGAAAGACGGATTATTATAGTGCGTACCTATTCTCGGGTCCAAACCTACACCTTCGATTATGGCTCGGCTGTCAAGACCCTTGACTTCGGCATAGGTGTCAAGTTCGTTAAAGTAGCTGACGCGAAGAGCAAGGTAGGTATTGGCAAAAAGTTTCACAGCTTCAGCCTCGGTAAGTCCCATAAAGAGCGTGGGAATATCAGTTTTGACGGCGCCCTCCTGCAGAAGATGGGCAAAAACTTGCGCGGCCTGCCTAAGATCTTCTCTTTCTGTAGGATAGCCCACGATAATGCGGCTCGGATAGAGGTTATCGTAAAGGGCCTTGCTTTCGCGAAGGAACTCCGGAGAGAAGAGGAGCTTCAGGTGCGAACCGTACTTGGCATAAAGGCTGCGAGTGTACCCCACAGGGATAGTGGATTTGATGACCATCACGGCATCCGGATTCACGCTGAGCACCAAGTCTATGACTTCTTCTACATGCGAGGTGTCAAAATAGTTTTTCACGGGGTCATAATTAGTCGGTGCGGCGATGACCACAAAATCGGCGTCTCTATAGGCCGCTGCGCCGTCAAGTGTGGCTGTGAGATGCAGCTTTGCTTCGCCCTCTTTAGACACAAATTCGCCGCGAAGGTATTTTTCTATGTATTCGTCTTGAATAGGGCTTATCCCACGATTGATTTTGTCAACCTTTTCCGGGATAACGTCCACCGCAGTTACGTTATGCTTCTGCGAGAGAAGGGTCGCTATGCTAAGGCCCACGTAGCCCGTGCCCGCCACCGCTATCTTTATATCGTCAAATGAGGTCATAATATTTCAACTTCATTTAAAGCTGCATTCTGATGTATTGCTTTGATTTGCTGAAGTTTCTGTTCCCGCGAGTAAGGATGCAATAACATGGAAGCGACCTCCTGCTGCGCAGCCAAACTGTTCAACTGATGTGTAGCGTTTAAATAAAATTTGTCCATTGATAATTCGTTCAGCATATTGTTCAAGTTTTTTTGGCTCAATTCCAAAATTCAGTGTTACTCATAACACGTGTCTTATTTGCATCCCTTGCGGATGAAAAGGAAGTTAAGGTGAGCCATCAGTATGACGTGGCGGCTCTTATAGTGCGTCTTAATGTAAGGGTTACCGAGCACGTTTATGTGAAGATCCCTTACGCTTTGTCTCCAGAGGCGATAGATTTCGTGGTCGGGAATGAATCGCACGAGTATATTAAGCGTCCTGTAATATAGACAATCTATAAGCTTAGAGTACTTCTCATACTTCCCGCTCTGCTCAAGGGAGTGCTTCACCGCATCGACGTTCGACAGAAGCTGATGATAACTCTCAAGCGCCATCTCTTTCGTTACGCCCTTGGTAATAGACTCTGGATTAACATAATAGTAATACAGTCCCCTTTCCACATAGGCTACTTTAGGCTGCGAGGCGAGCACCTGAAATGTAATTACCATATCTTCTCCCAGATCATTCTGCGCAAAAACGCTAACATTTTTCAGACATTCGCGCCTTATCATCTTATCCCACAGGGCCCAAGTACTCTTATCACGTGCGGCATCGACAAGCATGGTGTCAGGCTCTGTGCCTCGACAGATAGCTTTCACGTATTTTAATGCATCCTTCCCATCGTGCACGATATGGTCACAGACCACCACATCCGCACCTTCGGCGAGAGCCTTTTCGTGCATCAGTCTGTAAGCATCTTTTCCTACCCAATCATCGCTATCACAATGTATTACATAGTCGCCAGTAGCGAGCTGCATACCACGGACACGAGCGGCTGCCGATCCCGAATTAGAGGGCATCTGCTCGATAATCACCGTATCGTGATGCTTCTCGAAAACGGGGGCATATTCCTTCACGAGAGTCTGCAAAATCTCCACTGAACGATCCGGAGAACAGTCATCCACGAATATGTATTCTATTCCCTCCAGACTCTGCTCAAAAAGGCTTCTGACGCAACGTTCAATGTATTTTTCCACCCCATATACGGGGACGATGACACTCAATACGGGCATCTGTTCTATAGTTTTTCTATCGTGTAATTAACTGACTCTTCATCAAACTTGACAGCGAGAACGTTACCGGCGTTAATAAAAATGTACTTCTTTTTTTTATTCCCTTTAATAGACACAAAATAACCGTCTATCTGAGTGCCATCGTCCAGAGTAATCCGAATCTTGTCGCCGTTACTGATGTTAAGCTTAGAAAAATCGAAAGTAGCAGGGTCGAGAAAGTTCTTCTTTTCACGGGCCAAGCCGCACGCCGCGATAAAGTTAATCATCTGTCCGTCAGGTATGACCACTCTCTTGGTCCCTGTCTCGGAAGGCATCATCTTATACTGCCAACGAGGCTGACTTATCTTCAAATCATCTATGCGTTCCTGCGAAGAGTGAACAAATATCAGATTACCTACGGCCGGAACCATCTTCTTAACCCTTCGACGGTTCACTACTCTAAAGCCCATAACCAAAGGCAGAAAGCATTCCACTCCCTTAGCATCCAGAAATTCCTTGATTTTCAGCTCACTGCGATATGTGGCGCTCATCGCATACCACTTCACCGCCTGCCTGTCGGCTTTACTGAATGTCACCTTAAAGTTATCTTTCGGAGAGTCTGCCACTGTCTTTTATGCCAATTTTACTCCTTAAGCAAAACCTTAGCTCCTCAAACTGCATATAAGACACTAATAATTAGCTTCTTACTGAAATTTAAGTTCTTTTTCGCTCCTTTATGACGGATGTTCTTTCTAAAACGTCCTCCAATTCATAAAGGAATGCAAATATACACATAATTTTTGGCTTAACCGCAATGGTATCTGGTCCATTTTTGTTCATTTCTACCCCCCCCATACACAGCCGTAGAAGCCCGATTTTGGCCTCAAAAAATTTTCAGATTTTTTTTCATTTTCATCAAAATTCGCTTGAAAAAACCTTTTTTTCTCTCTCTTTTTCCTCGGAAGATGTTTTGAAAAGGAATCGAAGTTTATTACGCTGAATTTCGAGGACGTTTCGATTTTGAAAAAAGGCTCGCAGACGTAATTACGTAATCGATGACAAAGATGAACGGAAAGACCGTGAAAGAAAGAAGAGAAATTATCATCAAAACAATTTCAGACAGGTCTGAAACTTTTCTTCGCAGTCGCTTCGCGACCCTATACGGGCAAATGCTTCGAAAAGTCTCAGCCTATCTGAATAATATCAAAGGTTATAACGGTAAGAATAGAATAGAATAGAATAGAATAGAATAGAATAGAATAGAATAGAACAGAACAGAACAGAACAGAACAGAACAGAACAGAACAGAACAGAACAGAAGGAAAGGAAACGAAAGGAAAGGAAACGAAACAAAACGAAACAAAACAAAACAAAACAAAAACACTATGCTGCCAGGCAAGTCAATACAAAAAAGGCGGGCCGAAAAGATTCAGCACGCCTATGAATGTAAAACACTGCCCGAGGGCAGAATGACGTTAGTAATCTATCTTAGAATCAAAGACTTCCTTTACTGTGCTGTGAAGCTTCTTAAGCTTGATGGAGCCGCAGACAAGCGATACTCCCACTACCAGAAAAGCTATCCCGAGAAGGATGGTAACCACCTTGGCACCGAAGGAGAAAGGTCTGAACGTGATAAAGAAAGACAAGATAAGAAGAAGAATTCCTACCACTGTCCCCCATCCGGACTTAGGAATACCGAAATAACGAAGGTCTCCGGCAAAGCCTATAATCATAAAGCTATGATACATAAGCCAAATTCCGAGGATAATCGGAAGAGCCACTGCGGTAAATGCAGGATTGGCACAGAGAAGAAGACCTACAAACAAATCGAGAAATCCGCCCCAGATGTTATAGCTTCTGGTCATGAAGAAATTATGGCTCGTGAGGGCTGTAACCAATTCGGCGATACCCAAAACCACCATAACTACACCGAAAAGAAGTGAAAGAGTGGCATAGCTCTCCACCGGATTACAAAATACGGCTACTCCTGCCCAGAGACACATAAGTCCACCTATAAGGTAGAGCCACCAATGTTTAACTGTACGCGTGGCGCTGTCGGCCAAGCTTGTCAAAAAATTACCCATAACTATATATAATTAGTGTTTATATCCTGTTTACAATGACTTTCAGCACCAATTCCGTGCCTTGGACAAAGTGTCACGTCTTTATGTCAACTATCACTGGCACCGGACCTTAAAAACTTAGTATTTGTTTTTCACCTCCGCCGCCCCTCGTGGCTACGATTTATCGGCTTCAAGTTTTTCGCGAAGTCCCCGCGTATATTCCTTACATGATTTGACTATGGCCGCACTCTCTTCGAGAAGTTCCTCCACGCGGTCCAGACTGAACGACGGGTCCTTAACCTGCGCCTCTATCTGCCTAAGTCTTTCGACCTTACTTATGTATTCCTGCTGATTCATAACTTTTTACATGCTTTTTTATTCCTACTCACTTTATCTATCTCGCAATCCCACTTTCCGTCCTTAAACCTGAGGGAAAACTTATCCCCGGACTTTCCCTCCGCCGCACTTTTAAGGACTCTTCCTGACCCATCGGCAGCGAGCACATAGCCCTGCGAAAGTATATTCAGAGGATTCGAAGATGATATGGAAGCAAAAAGGAGATCCACCTCGCTTTCCATACGCGCTATGCCGGATGCCAAGGCATACTTTATATTATCGGAACATCTTAGCATCTCCTCCTCCACATCCGCCACCCAGTCTATAAGAAAACCCGCCACGGCCGTAGGTGTCTTAAAGTGATCGTGCGAGACCATGTCCGCGAGATGATAATCCCTCTCATGACCTACTGCCGTAAGCACTGGGACGGGGCACCGCGCTATAGCCGAGCATAAGGCGTAGTCGTCATAACAATATAGGTCAGAATTCGCTCCTCCACCTCTCAATATGACTGCCAATGAATACTTTCCATCCTGACGGACCTGCTCCAAAGCCGAGACTATACTCCCCGCCGCTCCGTCGCCCTGCATAAGCGAGGGAAAAAGAGTGTAAGTAAAAGCAAAGCCGTAAGGATTCGAAGATAGATGACGACAAAAATCACCATATCCAGCCGCACCTTCGGAAGATATTACTGCCAAATCAAAAGGAAGATACGGAAGCGCCAGTTCCTTCTGTCTATCGACAAGACCTTCCTTTATAAGTCTTTCCAATGTTCGCTGCCTTTCAAGTTCCCTCTCCCCTACGGCACACGAGGTATCGATCTCGTTAATGATAAGTGTGAGCCCATAAAGAGGATGATAATCGACAAAAGCGTTCACCGTTATAGAAAGTCCCGCATCCAAAGAACGTCCCGTAGCCTCGGTAAACTCCTTAACTATACGCTCGTTACTTCGCCAGATGCGTGCAGAGACTTTAGCTATCACCTGCCCGTCCTTCTGCTTTTCAATCAGATTAAGATAATGATGACCTCCGGACACGCGATGCGATTCTATCTCCCCACTGACCCACAGCTGAATAAGGCCAATTCGAGACTTTATCTCAGTCTGTAGTTCAGATAGGCTCAGCGCCTGGTTCTGTTCTTCGTAAAACATATCGTTGGTTTCTATAATCCGTAAGCACCTATATAATTGCTAAGAAATATCGCTAAATTCTTTATTAACACCACCTATCTTTCTATCTTAAAAGTCTTTAGCTTATATTCAACATACTGCAGCGCTATCCAAGCACAATGACTTTCTTCCTTACATTTCAGCCACATTGCGACCAGCCACACAAACACATACACCATCAAATCAAGCCAACGGCCAATTCACAAAAACATAGGCGTTTCCGCATCAAATGTAGCAATTTTTAAAGATAAGCAAAAAAAGACTAATTTTGCAATCGGAAATGAGCAAGCCATCAGCAGGCGGCTATTAATAAAAACGAACGTAGCTATATAAAAAAACACGAATAAAGACTTTATTATCATTATTGGCATTGATACTTTTGCATCGCCGATTGAGGAAAGATGAAAAACAAAAAACTTCTCCAATCACAAGATAAAACGTTCATAGTCATACAAGACGGAGAACGACAGAAGCAAAAACAAGAAAAATAAAAGACAATGTTAAATAATGTTATCATGAAAGCTTTATTCATTACGCTTGGATGCATCGCACTTGCACTTGCACTTAGAATCGCAGACGAATTTTCAAAACGCGGCCGTATTCGCAGCGTAGGCGCCAAGGCCAACAGCAAATCAAATAATGTGGCTACATTCGACCTTTCAGACCAAAAGAGCGTAGAGGAAGGACTTGCCCATTATAAGGATTTGATGGACTAAAATGGAACTCAGACAGCTAAAATATTTTGTAAAAACAGCGCAGACGCTTAACTTTTCTGAAGCGGCCCGCGCTCTTTTTATTACACAAAGTACTCTCTCTCAGCAGATAAGATGCCTTGAGCAAGAATTAGGCGTAGATCTGTTCTCACGAAGCAGCCACAGCGTGGTGCTTACCGAAAGTGGAGAACACCTTCTGCCTATAGCCCTGCGCACTCTTCATGATGCGGAGCAGTGCTTCATTCAGATCAGCGATCTGAAACAGATGCTGTCGGGAACCCTTAATATAGGTATAACTTACACCTTCGCACCCATACTCACGGAGAGCGTAAAAGAGTTCACATCGCAGTATCCGGGAGTTAAACTGAACATCACATGCGGCACCATGAGCGACATGCTGGACATGCTGAAAGAGAGAAAAGTGGATTTCGTGCTCTGCTTCAAGCCGAACACGGTAGATGACGAGATCGATTCCCACATTCTCTTCGACAACCAGCTCTGCGTGATAGTCAGCAAGAACCATCCGCTCGCCACGAGCAAATCACTTGGCATAGAGGATATTAAAAACCAAGTTTTCGCCATGCCGGCCAAGGACATGCAGGCACGCGGAGCCTTTGAGCATATCTTCCCTGGGATGTACGAAAAACTTAACGTCAAAGTAGACATTAACGAAGTGAACATTCTTCTGGACATCGTGGCGACTACCAAGATGGTAACATTCCTGTCGGAAAGCACACTGCACAACAGAGAGGATGTCGTAAGCATTCCGCTGGACGTGCCATCCGCACAGATGGAAGGCTGTGTACACACCCTTAAGAAAGACTATAGAAAAAAAGCAGCGGACGAATTTATCCGCATTCTCAGCCAGAGCAACGCTGTAATGGAACGGGCCTGCAACTGGTTAAGCAACCGCTAAAATCTTTAAACCTAATGAGCGTAGCATCATCTATCATCATCCTCAGCATAGTAATCGCGCTGGGAAAACTTTTAGGAAACTGTAAACTTTTCGGAATATCACTCGGAGTAACCTGGATACTTTTCATAGGCATCGTGTTCTCCCATTTCGGCTACAACCTCGACCCTGGCATCCTTCACTTTACGAAAGAACTGGGACTTATCCTCTTCGTCTATTCCATTGGCATGCAAGTAGGTCCGAGCTTCTTTTCGAACTTTAGGGCCGGTGGGGTAAAACTCAACCTCCTGGCCGTAGGATACATCCTGCTGGGCGTAATCACCACATTCGCACTCATAAAGGTGAGCGGAGAAGAGTATCAGACCATGGTGGGCGTCATGTCCGGAGCCATCACTAACACCCCCGGGCTCGGAGCAGCACAACAGGCCTTTACCGATGCCACAGGCGGAGACGCTTCCGGGATAGCACTCGGTTACGCTGTAGCCTATCCTCTCGGCGTAGTGGGCTGGATACTCACATTCATAGCCCTCAAACCTTTCATGACAGGTAAACGCGCCGGCATCACCTCGAAAAACACGGAAGATGATGAAGCTTCCGCCGAAGAGATAAATGAAGATTTGGCTCTTGCCAAGGCCAATGCTGACGCTACTCCCGTAAGACTTGTAAATAAAAAAGTTATAGTGTCTAAAAGCAAGATTAACGGGATGACGCTCGGAAAACTTGAATTCAAAAAATATCTCGGAATAGACGTCATAAAGGTAAGACGCGCTGGAATAGAGCTCGCAGCCACTCCACAGACAGTGCTTCAGCTGGGAGACGTGCTTACGGTAGTGGGAAGCACAGAGTCCATCCATGCTCTTGAAAAGGTGCTTGGCAATTCGCTCAAAAAACTTGACGAGCCTAATCTTATCAGCATCTTCGCCGGCATAGCACTCGGCTGTCTTTTAGGTATAGTACCTTTCCACATTCCGGGAGTTCCGCAGCCTATCAAACTTGGCCTTGCAGGCGGTCCGCTCATCGTGTCCATACTTATAAGTCATTTCGGGCCAAGGTTTCACGTGCGTACATATACCACCACGAGTGCGAATCTTATGATACGCGAGATAGGAATTTCACTTTTCCTCGCATGCGTAGGACTTCAGGCAGGAACTAACTTCGTGGACACCATAGTGAATAAGGGCGGACTCATCTGGATACTTTACGGTGCCATCATCACCATAGTTCCGCTTCTAATCTGCGCGCTGATAGGACGTTTCGCTCTGAAAATTCCTCTCACCACCCTTATGGGTGTGCTTGCAGGCGGTAGCACCAATCCTCCGGCATTGGCATTCACCTCCGAGACACAGGCGACCCTGGCAAAAGAAGGATATGCAGATGCACAGGGCGACGGCGCCGCCATAGGATACGCCACGGTTTACCCTCTCTCCATGTTCCTGAGGGTCATAGCCGCACAACTTATGATCTTGTTTTTAGCTTAAATATATATTCTGCACCACTTTCGGGACAAGCAAAAAAAAGTTGGTGTCTTACCAACAAGGGGTACAGAAAGGAAAAGCGCAGCCTGTGACAGGTCGCGCTTTTTTTCTTTTAGAAGCTCTGTATATATGTGCCTCTTATGCTCGCCAGCAAGTCAAGCTTCTAACTACTCTCCCGGAACGATAGCTCCTGTAGGACAAGCGTCTGCGCAAGCACCGCAGTCGATGCATACGTCCGGATCAATAGTGTAAACATCACCCTCGTGGATAGCGCCTGAAGGGCATTCACCCTGGCAAGTTCCGCAAGCGACGCATACATCTTCAAGAATTTTGTGTGCCATAATTAAAATTTTTAGTTCATTTTGCTTCCACAAAAGTAATAATTTGTCGTAAATTTGCAAAGATGAAGACCTTATTATTACTCACTCTTCTCTCTGTTTTTTACGGAACTCCCTTCGCCGGTATAGTCAGCGTAGACAAGATGGTGCACGACTGGGGGGATGTCACCGTAAGCGACGGAGCACTCAACTGCACTTTCACCATAAAGAACATTTCAGGGCAGAGCCAGAAGATACTCTCAGTGAACAAAACATGCGGATGTACGAAAGTCTCGTGGACTAAAGAAGCCATTGAACCTCAAGGGTATGGATATATCTATGTAACCTATGCCAATGATGACGGGGCATTTGCCTTCGACAAAACCCTCAATGTCTATTTCGACGGGGTAAAAAAGCCACTGATTCTTCATATCAAAGGAGATGTGCACGAGAAGAAACTGCCAGTAAGTGAAACATATCCGCTTCATTTCGAAGGAATTGGCATAAAGAAAAATAATATAAAGGTAGGGAATGTCCTGCAGGGAGAATCGGTGAGTACAGAATTTATGGTGGCCAATGTTTCGGATAAGGAAGCCACGCTGTCGTGGACCGGGGTAAGCAAATTTCTGCATATATCGCCGGACAAGATACATCTTAAGCCCGGCGAAACGGCCTCCGTTCACGCTACAGTAGATGCTTCCCGCACGCTCTGGGGGAAGAATTTTTACTTCGCGAGGCCCGTGGTAAACGGGAAAACGGCTTCGGGGGAAGTGAATTTTTATGCCGTAACGAGAGAGAATTTCGCATCATGGACAACGGAGCAGCTTCAAAACGCCCCTGCAGCGGACTACGAGACCATTCAGGAAACGACTCCGGCAGCGAAAGGCGAAAAGATGGAGGCACGCTTCGAGGTGAGCAATTCCGGACGGGCACAGCTCGTGATATATAAGACGGAATATGACTCCGCGCAGCTTTCCTGCACCAAAAAGGCTGAAAAGATAGACGCGGGACAGAAGGCCGAGTTTCATTTCGAGGTCAAGACTGAGGCTTTCGAAAAGGACAGCGATAACTACAGCGTAGCTACGCTCTACACAAATGACCCACAACATCCTATGTTGCATCTTTACATTCCGATTATTGTTTTGTAAATTTGCAGGATTTTCGCGATGACTACTTGCAAAATTGAATACTGACATGGCAGAAGAACAGCTCAATTATACAGAAGATAATATCCGGACTATAGAAGGCCTGATGCACATACGCATGAGACCGGGTATGTACATAGGCCGTCTCGGCGACGGTAAGAATCAGGACGACGGTATCTACGTGCTGCTCAAGGAGATAATTGACAACTCCGTGGACGAGTTCACGATGGGCTACGGCCGTCAGATACTGATAGACATCTCGCAGGAGGGCGAAGTGAGCGTGCGCGACTACGGCCGCGGCATTCCTCTGGGTAAACTGGTGGACGCGCTCAGTAAGCTGAACACCGGAGGCAAGTTCGACGACAGCGCATTTAAAAAGGCCGTGGGACTGAACGGCGTGGGCTCCAAAGCGGTCAATGCCCTTTCTGAAAGGTTCTTCGTGCGCTCGCATCGCGACGGGCTTTGCCATTGGGCCAGCTTCGAAAGAGGCGTGCTTATAGATGAAGGCGAGGAGCCTACCAAAGAGAAAAACGGAACACTGATAAAATTCCTTCCGGACAAGGAGATGTTCGGGGACTTCGCGTTCAATATGGACTATGTCGAGTCCATGGTCAAGAACTACTCCTACCTTAAAAAAGGACTTACGCTTGTGCTCAACGGCGTAAGTTACCGCTCCGAAAACGGACTGGCGGATCTTATAAACGAGAGCCTCAGCGAAGCGCCGCTCTATCCGCCTATACATCTCGAAGGCACTGACATAGAGATAGTTCTCTCACATACTAACGCCTATGGGGAGAACATCTCGTCCTTTGTAAACGGTCAGAACACACGCGATGGAGGTACGCATCTCGCAGCATTCAGGGAAGCCATAGCCAAGACTCTCAAGGAATTTTTCAAGAAAAATTACGAGCCCACGGATTGCAGACAAGGCATAGTGGGAGCCATAAGCATACAGATTCAGGAGCCTAAGTTCGAGAGCCAGACCAAGATTAAGCTCGGCTCCACATATATGTGGGAGAAACCGGGCGGAGACATTGGCCCGACCATACGTTCATTTGTCAATGACTTTGTATCCAAGGCATTGGACGACTATCTGCGCATACATAAGGACATAGTGCCTATCATAGAGGAGAAGATAAAGGACTCCCAGAAAGAAAGGGAGGAGATAGCCGGCATACAGAAAAAGACCAGGGAGAAGAATAAAAAGGCCAATGTCTATAACCGTAAACTTCGCGACTGCAAGTATCACTATACGGACAAAATCACGGACAAGACCCCTGATGAACAGCAGGGTTACATCAATAACTCCTCCATCTTCATAACCGAGGGAGATTCAGCATCGGGAACCATCACCAAGGCACGTCAGGCCGCGTATCAAGCCGTGTTCTCGCTTCGCGGAAAACCTATCAACTGTTATAAGGAGAGCCGTAAAAGGGTGGCTGAAAATGAGGAACTTAATCTATTGATAGCGGCGCTCGGTGTAGAGGACGACTTGGCGGACCTCAGATATAATCAGATAATAGTGGCCACCGATGCCGATGACGACGGCATGCACATCCGTATGCTCGTGCTCACTTTCTTCATGAAATACTACCCCGACCTTATTCGACGGGGGCACGTGCACATACTCCAGACTCCCCTTTTCAGGGTAAGGAATAAAAAGGAGAACATCTACTGCTACGACATCCCGGAAAAAGAGTCGGCCGTGGCCAAGCTTAAAGGAAACTGCGAAATCACCCGTTTCAAAGGTCTGGGAGAAATCTCGTCTTCGGAATTCTCGGATTTCATAGGCGAAAACATTAAACTGGACAGAGTGAGCCTTTCCGATGAAGAGTCCATAGCCAGCATTATGGAGTTCTATATGGGAGACAACACCATAGAAAGGCAGAATTTCATACGCGAATACCTCAAATCCGAAGAAGAACTTGAAGACATCAACATCCAATGAGCCCAAAATTTAACCAATTCATACTGAGAAAGATTCTGGGCTGGAAGATGACAGTGGGAGAAGATACCCTTCCCGCGGAGAAGAAGATAGTTTTCCTGTTCGCCCCGCACACGTCTATATGGGATTTCATTTACGGGTACTTCTATTACCGAGCTCTCGGGGGAAGACTTCATATAATGATAAAAAAGGAAGCATTCAAGGGGCCGTTCGGCCTGCTTCTTCGAAGTCTCGGCGGATTTCCCATTGACAGGAAAAACCCTTCGGGAGCACTTGTCCCTCTTCTTCACGAGATGGAACACAGCGACACCTTTTATCTGGCCATCTGCCCGGAAGGGACGAGAAAAGCCATAAAAAAATGGAAAACCGGGTATCACACCATAGTACGTCAGACCGGAGCGGCGCTATATCTCGCACACGCCGACTACAAGAAAAAGGAGATAGGCTACGGTAAGAAGTTCATAATCAGCGATGACGCACGCGAAGACACCTCCAAGATACAGGAGCTTTACGCGGAGATGAACCTTACCGCCCTGAGGCCGAATGACTACACGGCGAGATAATTTGGAATTAAAAAAGAATTTGCCTATATTTGCAGGCCCTTTTCGGAGGGGATTAATTATTAATAAATTAAACACATGATCAAACAGTACGAAACCGTTTTCATTGCAACTCCCGTTTTGTCTGAATCTCAGATGAAGGAAGCGGTTGCCAAGTACATCGATCTCATCAAATCCAATGGAGGCGAGGTCGTGTACGAAGAGGATTGGGGTCTTAAACAGCTTGCATACCCTATCCAGCACAAGACATCAGGGTTCTATTACCTGATTGAATTCAAAGCTGCTCCTGAGTTCATCGCGACTCTCGAAACACAGTATCACCGTGACGAGCGCATCATCCGCTTCCTCACCGTCTCTCTTGACAAGGCCGCTGTAGCTTATGCAGAGCACCGCCGTCAGGTACGCGCCCACAAGGCCGCTGCACCTAAAGTAGAAGAGGCTCCTGTAGAAGAAGTTAAAGCTCAAATAGTTGAGCCTGTAGCAGAAGTAGAACCGGAAACCATAAAGGAGGACTAAACCATGGCTAATGTAGAAAACAGCGAAATCCGTTATCTGAACCCTCCTACCGTAGAGGTTCGTAAGAAGAAATACTGCCGTTTCAAGAAGGCAGGCATCAAGTACGTCGATTATAAAGACGCCGAATTTTTGAAGAAATTCCTTAACGAGCAGGGAAAGATTCTTCCTCGCCGTATCACCGGAACGTCTCTTAAATTCCAGAGAAAAGTGGCTCAGGCCATAAAGAGAGCGCGTTCACTTGCTCTTCTTCCATTTGTAACTGACCTCCTTAAATAATAGCAGAGAGTATGAAGATCATTTTGAAAAAAGAAGTTATCGGACTCGGTGAGGCCGGTGATGTAGTAAACGTCAAGACAGGTTATGCTCTCAACTATCTCGTTCCTCAGGGATTTGCATCTGTAGGTACTCCTTCAGCTCTCAAGCAGCACGAGGAGACACTTCGTCAGAGAGCACATAAAGAGGCGAAACTCGTAGCTGACGCACAGGCTCTTGCAGCTAAGGCTTCAACTATAGAGATAAAGATCGCAGCTAAAGTGGGCGATTCCGGTAAACTTTACGGAGGCATCACTCCTGCTCAGGTGGCAGACATTCTCGCAGCAGGTGGCGTGGAACTTGACAAACGTAATATCACTCTTCCGGAGATTAAAACTGTCGGAGAATACGAGGCTTCAGCTAAATTCTACAAGGGTGTAGTCGCTACACTTAAAGTAGAAGTGGTCGCTGAATAACAGCACTCGCTAAAACCCTGTCCAAGGGCTTTGGTGCAATGGGGTCTGACTCGTTCAGACTGAGTAACACATTTTAATTATTTGAAAAAATGCAGCATTTTGAACTTAACGGCCAAATCCGCGAGATAGGCGGAAAAGCCACCATAAAAGCTTTTCGTCGTGAAGGACTCGTTCCTTGCGTACTTTACGGTAACGGCGTAGAGAATACAGCTTTCACAGTGAACGCTAAAGAGCTTGAAGCTCTGATCAGTTCTCCTCAGACATTCATCGTAGATCTTAAACTCGGAGATAAGACTTTCACAGCCATTCTTCACGAGCTTCAGTTCCATCCGGTAAGTGATGACTGTCTGCACGTGGACTTCCTCGCAGTGGGCGAAGACAAGCCTATAACAGTAGATGTTCCTATCACCATCTCAGGACACTCTAAAGGTGTACAGCTCGGTGGTAAATTCATACAGAACGCGCGTACACTCCGTATTTCCGCTCTTATGAACGACCTTCCGGACAGCGTTAACGTGGACATCTCAGACCTTGACATAGCACAGAAAGTTAAGGCTGGTAACTTGAGCTACGATAAGATTTCTATCGTGAGCGAGAAGAACACCGTCATCTGCCAGGTTCGTCCTACACGTGCGAAATAATTAGACAGAACATAATATTATGGCGGGAGAAAGTTACCTGTGCGTCGGACTTGGAAACATAGGTCCTGAGTACGCAAAGACACGCCACAATATGGGTTTTATGGTATTGGATGCCTGGGCTAAGGCATCCAATACTGCGTTTAATACGCTCCGCTACGGAGATGTAGCAGAACTTAGCATCAAAGGAAGGACGATCTACCTTCTGAAGCCTTCCACTTACATGAACCTGAGCGGTAACGCCGTAAGGTACTATCTTCAGAAACTTCCCATACCCACGGAGAGACTTATCGTGATATGCGATGACATAAATCTTCCTTTCGGGACTCTGCGAATGAGAAAGAGCGGAAGCGACGGAGGACATAACGGGCTTAAGAACATAGCGGAATGCATAGAAAGTCAGAATTATGCCCGAATAAGAATGGGCGTCGGAAATGACTTCGCCAGAGGCGCACAATGCGATTATGTTCTGGGAGACTTAAGCGAAGACGAACTTCTTAAGATGCAGGGACTTAGCGAAAGGGTGATTCAGGGGGTAAAAGACTGGGTTTTCATAGGTGCAGATCGCGCGATGAACACACTAAATACAAAAATTTAGCTTAAACTCTTGCAAAAAAGCAAGTTGTTGTTTATCTTGCACAAGATTTGCTTCACAGATTAAAATTATACTATTATAAACACTTTTAAAAACACTAGTCATGAAAGAACTTGTTGAAAAAATCAATGCATCTATCGAGGCATTCAAGGTTAATGCTGAAGCTCAGGTAGAGAAGAGTAACAAAGCAGCCGGTGCACGTGCACGCAAGGCAGCTCTCGAACTTATGAAGGATCTTAAGGAATTCCGTAAGGTCTCTGTAGTTGAGGCTAACAAGAAATAATTTCAACTTTGTGCAACGAAACCTGAATCGTTTGCATCTATGTAATAGGTTTAGGTTTTAGTACACATTTTAAGGGTCGCACGCCGTGAGGTTGCGGCCCTTAAGTTTTTCTGTAACTATCCCTCCACTTTGAAAGAATCCTTGAGCGAAGTAGTCTTGTTAAAGACAGGTTTCTGCTCCGTGCTGTCCTTATCCTTAACATAATAGCCCACTCTTTCGAACTGCACAGCTATATCCGAACTGTCCTCCATAAGTGCCGGCTCTGCCAAGGCTGCCTCCACGATAAGGCTGTCCGGATTAAGGAAATCTTTATAATCCTTATCTTCAGGAACTTGGCTCATATCAGGAAGGGTAAAGAGACGGTCATACTGACGAAGCTCTATCTCCTTAGCGAACTCTGTGGAAACCCAATGTATGGTGCCTTTGACGGAACGCCACTCTCCTGCTCCCGGCTTAGTCGAAGGATCGTAAGTACATTTGAGCTCGACTACCCTGCCCTCGTTATCCTTTACCACCTCATTACATTTGATGATATAGGTGTATTTAAGGCGAACCTCTCCGTCCGGTTTCAGACGGAAGAACTTCTTAGGAGCATCCTCCATAAAATCGGCCCTGTCTATAAGCAGATGACCCGTGAAAGGTACTTTTCTGCTCGCTCCTTCAGGCTCTGCCGGATTAAGAGGTGCGTTGAACCACTCCACCTGACCTTCAGGCCAATTGGTGAGTGTAAGCTTGATAGGATCCGCGCCTACTACCATATATCTGTTAGAACGTGCATTGAGATCCTGTCTTACACACCATTCCAGGAGCTGTAGGTCTATAAGCTGGTCGCGTTTCGTAACCCCGACCTTATCACAGAACATCTTAAGAGCCTCGGGAGTATATCCCCTACGGCGCACCCCGCAAAGTGTAGGCATACGAGGATCGTCCCATCCGCTTACCAGACCCTTCTGCACAAGTTCAAGAAGCTTACGCTTGGACATAAGGGTGTAAGTAAGATTAAGACGGGCAAATTCGTACTGATGTGAAGGATAAATGCCCAAAGTCTTGATGAACCAGTCATATAGAGGACGGTGAACGTCGAATTCGAGCGTACAGATAGAGTGTGTGATATGCTCTATGGAGTCGCACTGCCCGTGTGTAAAGTCGTACATAGGATAGATGCACCACTTGTCCCCAGTCCTGTGGTGATGCGCATGTTTAATCCTATACATCAGCGGATCACGGAACATCATATTAGGGTGAGCCATATCTATCTTAGCACGAAGCACTTTCTCTCCGTCGGCATATTTCCCGTCACGCATCTCGCGGAAAAGACGAAGATTCTCCTCCACGCTGCGGTTACGGTACGGGCTTTCCACACCTGGCTTATCCACCGTGCCGCGTCCTGCGGATATTTCTTCCTGGGTCTGGTCATCTACATAGGCCAATCCCCTTTTAATCATATCTTCAGCCCACTGGTACAGCTGGTCGAAGTAATCAGAAGCATAGAGTTCCTTCTCCCACTGGAAGCCGAGCCATTTAATATCTTCCTTTATGGCGTCCACATATTCAGTATCCTCTTTAGTAGGATTAGTGTCGTCATAACGGAGGTTAGTTTTTCCTCCATATTTCTGGGCCAATCCGAAATTGATGCACAAACTCTTAGCGTGTCCGAGGTGCAAATATCCGTTAGGCTCCGGCGGGAAACGTGTCAAAATGCTGTCCACCTTTCCGCTCTTGAGGTCATCCTCAATGATTTCCTCAAGGAAATTCAGTTTTCTTGTTGCTTCTTCCATATTAAATTACGTTTTACAAGGGGGCAAAGATACTCTTTTTTATGTAATTTTTAACTACATTTGCACGCCATTCCGGAAGCGAAAATAAACTGAACCGGAGAGACACCCACACAGATGATCAAATCCATGACAGGCTACGGCAAGGCCACAGCTATCTTGCCGAAAGGGAAACTCACCATAGAGATTAGAACGCTCAACGGAAAGAGCGCGGACATAAACATCAAATCTTCGCTTCTTCCTAAAGATAAAGATCTGCTGTTCAGGCAAATCATCGCTTCTTCCCTGCAAAGAGGCACGATAGACGTATTCCTTACATGGGAAAACGCTGAAGGCGAAGCGGCTAAAGCCATAAATGCTGATGTGGCCCGTGCATATATGAAACAGATGCTGGACATAATTCCTACGGAACAGGCGAGCGCCGAAGTGCAGGCCACCCTTCTCGCCTCCATCCTAAGGCTTCCGGATGTCATAGACCAGCAGAAGACCGACGTAATGACGGATGAGGATTGGCCTGAGATAGAAAAAGCCCTACGCGAATGCCTTGAAAAGGTGAACGACTACCGCGCGAAGGAAGGCGAGATACTCTACCGCGACGTAACCTCCAGAGTGGAGAAGATACTTGCCTACTATAAGGAAGTGGAGGAGTGTGAGCCTCAAAGAGTTCAGTCCGTGCGTGAACGCATCTTGAAGGCCTCGCAGGAGCTTCAGGTCAAGCTGGACTCCGAACGTTTCGAGCAGGAGATGATTTTCTATCTGGAAAAGCTGGACATAAACGAAGAAAAGGTACGTCTTCGTCAGCACTGCAAATATTTCCTTGAGACCATAGATGGAGAAGCGTTCCCGGGGAAAAAGCTCGGCTTCATAATTCAGGAGATGGGGCGCGAAATCAACACTACCGGTTCTAAGGCTAATCACGCTCAGATTCAGGCACTTGTAGTAAAGATGAAGGACGAACTCGAAAAGATGCGCGAGCAGTCGATGAATATCCTATAATATCTCGCCGCGAAGAGACGTCTCAAGCAAAGCCTTGATTTGGGCATTGTCGAGGTCCCTACCAAGCAGGAAGAAAAGCTTCGCGAGCATAGCCTCCGTCGTGGAGTCATGGCCGGAGACCACCCCACACTCTTTCATACACTTTCCTGTGGCGTAAAGATCCATATTCACCTCTCCTGAAAGGCATTGGGTTACATTCACAAGGATTTTGCTCTGCTCATTGGCCTGCCTGACCATATCGAGAAACCAGTCTTTAGAAGGAGCGTTACCGGCTCCGTAAGTCTCTATTATAACGGCTCTTGTGTCTTTTCCTAAAAGGATGTCGCGCACCACTGCCGGAGTAATCCCGGGGTGTATCTTCAAGATGCTCACTCTCGTATCCAGACTGGTATAGACCTTCAACGGCCTCGCGGAAGGCGGCAGCAGAAGAGACTCGTTATATCTTATGTTTATTCCGGCCTGGGCTAAGACTTCAAGATTAGGGGAAGAAAAAGCCTCAAAATTCTCGGAATTGACCTTGGTGCTGCGATTGGCCCGAAGAAGACGGGAGCCGAAATATATGGCTACCTCATTAACTACCGCTGTTCCGTCCGGACGACGGGCTGATGCTATCTCCACCGCCGAAACCAGATTTTCCCTGCCGTCGGTGCGCGTCGCCCCTATAGGAAGCTGACTTCCGGTAAAAATCACCGGCTTCGAAAGGTTCTCCAGCATAAAACTCAGTGCCGAAGCGGAATAGGCCATAGTATCCGTCCCGTGAAGAACCACGAAACCATCGTAACTCCTGTAATTCTCTTCTATCACACGGGCCAATTCCACCCAAAGCTGCGGCTCCACATCTGAAGAGTCTATCAGCGGACAGAATACCTTATAATCTACTCTACAGGCAAATCTCTCAAGTTCAGGCACTTGAAGAAGAATTTGTGAGAAATCGAAAGGCTGTAGCACGCCGTCGGCACCTGCCTTCATGCCTATGGTGCCACCCGTGTATATGAGTAAAATCGATGAACGCATAGTAGTAAAATTATTTTTCAACAGCCTCCAAACCAAATTCCGGAGCTATCTGACGCATGTATCTGTCGGCCGAGGCGAAGTCATTTTCTATTACCCCGTCCAGGATGGCCTCTTTGACTCTCTCTTTCAACGCGCCAATCTTCGAGCACGGCGGAATGCCGTAAACTTCCATAACGTATTCTCCTGTAATGGGATTCTTAAAATTACGCAGCCTGTCTTTCTCTTCCACCTCCACAAGTTTTTCTTCTACAAGGGAGAAATTGGCCCGAATTCTGGCCACTTTAGCAGGATTTTTCGAAGTGACGTCCGCCCGGCAGAGAAGCATGAGATCGTCTATGTCATCGCCGGCATCGAAAAGAAGCCTGCGCACCGCCGAATCCGTCACCCCGTCATCCACCAAAGCGATGGGTCTGAGATGCAGCCACACAAGTTTACGTACATATTTGGACGCATCTATAGGAAGCTTCAAACGCTTGAATATGCCGGGCACCATCTTGGAGCCTATGACGTCGTGCCCATGAAATGTCCACCCTATGGCTGGGTCAAAACGCTTCGAAGCCGGCTTCCCTATGTCGTGCAGAAGCGCAGCCCAACGCAGCCACAGCTTAGGTTCAGGCCCGTCTGTCGCAGCGACGTTATCAAGCACCATAAGCGTGTGCGAAAAATTCTCCTTATGTCCCCTCCCCTCAACGGTTTCCACGCCTTTCAGGGCACAAAGTTCGGGAAGGATACGTTCAAGAAGCCCCGTCTGTTCCATAAGAAGAAAAGCCTTGGACGGATGCGAAGTGAGAAGCATCTTGTTAAGTTCCTCGGTTATACGCTCCATGGAAAGTATGGAAAGCCTGTCTACAAGGGCATGAATGGCAGTGAGCGACTCATCCACTATGGTAAACTGGAGCTCGGGAGTGCTAAGTTTCGTGGCAAACCTCACGGCACGAAGCATCCTCAAAGGGTCGTCGCTGTAAGTGGTAAAAGGATCGAGAGGAGTGCGTATTATGCCATTATGAAGATCCTCCAGCCCACCGAACGGGTCCACCAACTCTCCGAAATTATCTTCCTGTAGAGAGAATGCCAATGCATTTATAGTGAAATCCCTACGCTTCTGATCATCTTCCAGAGTACCGTCCTCAACTATAGGCTTGCGAGACTCCCTCCGGTACGATTCCTTCCTCGCCCCCACAAACTCTATCTCGTCACCACGGTAATGGAGCATGGCCGTGCCAAAGTTCTTAAAGTAAGACACATAACTGCCGGTCAACTCCCCTACTCCGCGAGCGAAATCTATTCCGCTGCCCTCCACTACTATGTCTATGTCGTTACAAGGCCTTCCCAGGAAGCAATCTCTTACATAACCTCCTATCACGAAAGCTTTTACTCCTCGCTGCGCGGCCACTCTGCCGACTATCTCGAAAATCTCCCTGCGCAGGTGCTCCGGATATGTGCTCATCTTAGCATCTCCTCATAATGCGGGATATGGTTCAAAGGTAAAAACTTCCCGCCGGGGTCTTTACCGTAAACATGACACAACTTCCCGTTCGTAATCGCTATGTATGAAACATTAAGGGCGGCATGGTAGCGAAGTGCCTGACGCACGGTAAGCGAACTTAGGGGAACATCCTCGTTCTTACATTCCACGACCATAAGAGGCGCTCCTTTACGGTCAAAAACCAGGATATCTGCCCTAAAATGTTTCTGCCCATAGGTAAAAGACACTTCGCTATTCATAAGAGAGAGCGGGACAGCGCATTCATCGCGAAGAAAAGAGATAAATCCCTGACGGACTTTCTCTTCCGGAGTGAGAGCGACTTCCTTGCCGCGAAGCGGATCGAATACTGTTGGCATAACTCACAAAATTAGTTAATTTTGTCGCAACGGCAAAAAGTAAAACGCGAGCGGTGGAACTGATCGATAATTTTTTAGATTATATAAGCGGCGTGAGAAGGTATTCTGCACGCACCGTGGAGCTATATCGTAAGATACTCGAAGACTTCCTCGCATACATAGGCTCTGAAGACCTCGTAGAAAGCCTTTGCCCTTCAGTTTTAAGAAGTTATGAAGTCTTTCTTTTAGAGGAGAGGTCTCTCGGAAAGAGAACGGTGGGCCTTTACATAAGCGCACTGAGCAGTTTTGCCAAATACCTTAACAAGCAGGGAATATTGGCATCAAACCCGGTGAAAGGGATAAGTCGTCCGAAGACAGAAAAGCTTCTGCCCGTTTTTTATAGAGAGGAGGCATTGGCATCGTATTTTAAAAAGACTGTTCTTTACGGAAGCGAGGACGCCCTCGTGCTCATAAGCGGAAAATCGGCCGAGAAAGAATATGAATGCGTGCTTAGACGCCTGATAATACGGCTGTTATATTCTACAGGGATAAGAAGGAGCGAACTTATATCCCTTAAACGGAGCAGCGTTGATACCGCCCGGGGGCTTCTTATGGTGCACGGTAAAGGCGACAAGCAAAGGGAGGTGCCGCTCACAGAGGAGATTATCCGCGAAATTTCGCTATATTTACGCTCGCAAAACGCCATAGGGCTTAAAGTGGGAAGAGATGACACTCTCTTTCTCACGCCCAGAGGCGGTCCGCTGTATCCGGAATACGTGGACAGGGCAGTAAAAAAAGAATTGGCCGGGGAAGAAAGCATCACATGCCGGAAATCACCCCACGTGCTGAGACACTCCATAGCTACGGAGCTGCTTAATGACGGAGCTAACCTTAACAGTATCAAAGAGATGCTCGGGCATTCGTCGCTGGCGGCCACTCAGGTGTACACGCACAATTCGATAGAAAAGCTGAAGAAAACATATACAAGCGCGCATCCATTATGCCAAAGCTCGAAAAAGCGATAATTCAGAATTGGAGAAACATAGCACTGCAGGAATTGGAATTCTGTCCCAATATGAACTGCATCTGCGGGAACAACGGAGAGGGCAAAACTAACCTTCTGGATGCCGTTTACTACCTTTCGATGACCAAAAGCGCATTCTCGTCTTCGGACAGGTATAATTTCCGAAAAGGGGAAAAAAGTTTCTCCATCTGCGGGACATACGAACTGGAAGATGGTGGGCACACTAAAATCAGCGTGAGCGCTTCGGAGACGACGGGCGAAAAAAAGGTCTTTCGCGACGCCAAACAGTACTCCAAGATAAGCGATCACATAGGACTAATTCCTATAGTCATGGTGAGCCCCGGAGACACGTCCCTCGTAAGTGAAGGAAGCGAAGAAAGAAGGCGTTTCTTCTCGGCAGTACTTTCACAGACGGACAGGCAGCATCTTTCTGACCTTCAGAACTATAACAAGATGCTCGCACAGCGTAACGCTCTTCTAAAAAGACAGGATTACAGCCCGGACACGCTTGACAGCATAGACTACACCATGGACAGGTACGCCACGCGCATCCATTCTTCCAGGGCCGATTTCATAGATAAGTTAAAACCCCTCGTGCAAGCGTTTTACGATAGTCTCTCTTCAAGCCGTGAGGCTGTGGACATCATCTATCGCTCAGATTTGGAAAAGGGGACGCTTCAGAAGATTCTTGCCGGGACGAGAGATAAGGACAGACTGCTTCAATACACCTCCGCCGGAGTGCATAGAGATGAATTTCTGTTTCTTATGAACGGAGACCCTATAAAGAAGACAGGTTCGCAAGGGCAGCAGAAATGCTTTCTGGTGGCACTGAAATTTGCCCAATACAGCCTTATGAAAAGCATCTATGGATTTCCGCCTATACTTCTTCTTGACGATCTGTTCGACAAACTGGACATGCAGCGCACGGAACATCTCTTGCAGATGGTGAGCGGGTCAGATTTCGGGCAGATTTTTCTTTCGGACACACATAAGGACAGACTGCGGAGCATAATAGATAAATTCACGATGGAAAGCCGCTACTACGAAGTGGAAAAAGGAGAATTCAAAAGATGAGGTTAGAAAAAAAGACAGCCCGGGAAGCGGGAGATTTGGCCATAGCCTACATCAAATACCTTAAAGCGGCACCGGCCCTCAACACGCATCGCATCTTCGAGACGTGGAAACAGGCCAGCGGGATGAAGGACTATACTTTAAACCAGTTTTTCAAAAACGGGACACTTTATGTAACGCTCAACTCGTCTGCGGCAAGGGCGGCTCTGAGCAAGCACGCCGAAGGAATACGCCTAAGGATGAATGAGTTACTTAAAGAGGATTCCCTATTCATAAAAGACGACCCGAAAGTGGGATACGTACAGAAAATAGTTTTGAAATGAAATTCGTAATAGATGCGGAAATACCTTTTATTAAAGGAGTGTTTGAACCATATGGGGAGGTCCTCTACTGCGGAGGGCCGGAGATTACATCCGAGTGCATCAAAGACGCTGACGCCCTTATAATAAAGGGGCACACCATCTGTAACGAAGACCTGCTTAAAGAGTCCTCTGTCAAGATGATAGCCACCACGCTCGTGAGTCTTTCACATATAGACACCGCCTATTGCGACCATAACGGCATCTACGTGCAGAATGCCAAAGGAACCACTTCCGGAGCGGTGTGCAACTACATCTTTTCAGCCATATACGGATGTGCCGCGAAAAGAAGCATTAATCTCAGCGGAGCGACCATTGGCATAATAGGTTATGGAGCCGTAGGTCAGAAAGTGGAAACTGCGGCAAGGGCGCTCGGGTTCAAGGTGCTCATAGAAGACCCGCCTAAAGAGATCGTTCAGACATCGGCCAATAACGCCTTTTGCAGCATCGATTATCTTCTGGACAATTCAGACATAGTGACGCTCCACATACCTATAAATGAGAAAACTAAGGATAAAGTGGACCTCGCTTTCTTCGAAAAGATGAAGTACGGAGCCTTTTTCATTAACACAGCAGGCGGAGGAGTCGTGGTGGAAGATGACCTCATCAAAGCCATTCCCAAGCTCGGCCCAGTAATCATTGACTGCTGGAACAATGAACCTTACATTAACAAAGAGCTGCTGGACATGGTGGATATAGGCACTCCTCACATAGCTGGGTATTCGTATCAGAGCAAACTCGCGGCGACACGTTCGGTCGTCAGAAGCGTAGCCAGGTTTTTCTCATTCAGCGAACTTTACGAATTCTTTCCTAAACCCGACATAGACAACATGGACGCCATACACGTGGACATAATAGGGAAAAGCCAGGGCGAGATAGCCAGCATATTTCAATATAATTATCCTATCTTTACAGACGATTTCCTCTTCAGGATGTCGCCGGATTCATTTAACGAATTAAGAATCAAATACAAATATCGCAGAGAGTTTCATATCCTTTAATCTTTAAGTTATGACTACAGAACAACAGATAAACATCTTCAAGACGGGGTTTCCCGAACTGGACATAGTGGGAGCCGCTTGCGTGGGCGGTGGCATAGACCGTCCTACCGAGGAGGAGATAGACGAATATATAGAATATAATGACGCCGCGCTTGTCAACGGCAGATGCAAATTCGTTCCCGCATCGGGGGCCGCATCCAGAATGTTCAAAGACATATTTGCACATAAGAGGGAAGCGATAGGGAAATTGGCAGAAAATATAGAAAAATTCGCATTCTACGACCCGAAAGTCTTCGGAACAGGCCCTTATGAGCCGGACAAAGTGGCGGATCAGCTGCTCGGAAGCGAAGGTCTAAACTACGGCAGCAAGCCTAAAGGAGTGCTTCTTTTCCACAGATACGAAGACGAGGTTCGCACCGCTATGGCCGAGCATCTGGTTGAAGGAAAGGAATATATGAAAAACGAAGACGGGAGCGTAAATATCTGTTTCACCGTCTCGCCTGAGCACCTGCCGCTTTTCCAGAAGGCTCTTGAAGACATACAGGCTGCTTACGAGGAGCGCTACGGGGTGCATTATAAAGTGGAATTCACCTTTCAGGACCCTAAGACGGACACCATAGCCGTTACGCCCGACAACAAGCCTTTCCTTAAAGAAGACGGAAGCGTGCTCACCCGACCGGCCGGACATGGAGCGCTCATCTATAACCTTAACGACAGAAAGGAGGAGCTTTTCAGCATCAAAAACATAGACAATGTGGCTAACGAAAGGCTGCTTCCTGTCTGTGCACGTTATAAGAAAGCACTTATGGGAAAGGCACTTATGCTTCGCGACCAAGTATTCGGATACATAACGGAATTTAACCAATTGACCTCTCTTCTGAGTGCCAATCCTCTTGTAAACTATATCCCGGGGTACAACACCATACCGACGGATCCTTACGCCACAGACGCATGTCAGATGCTGTGTAATGAGATAGAAGAGTTCCTTAAAAACGAATTCTGCATCACTCTTCCGGAGCAGAAAGACTGCAAACAGAGGGCGCTCGCTCTCATCGAGAAACTTAACCGTCCTATACGTGTGTGCGGAATGGTGCGCAACGAGGGCGAACCGGGAGGAGGACCGTTCATCGTGAAGGATAAAAAGGGATGTACCTCGCTTCAGATTTTGGAAAGCGTGCAGATCTCGGACCCCGAAATGATGAAACAGTCAACCCACTTCAATCCGGTGGATCTGGTATGTCTCACGCTCGACAGCAATGGAGAAAAATTCGACCTTACTAAATATGTGGACCCACAGACCGGATTCATAAGCAGCAAGAGCTATCAGGGGCGCGAACTGAAAGCGCTTGAGCTTCCGGGACTCTGGAACGGAGCTATGTCAGACTGGCTTACGGCTTTTATGGAAGTGCCTGTCGAGACATTCAATCCGGTGAAAGTGGTGCTCGATCTTCTTAAACCTGCACACCAATAGTCTGGATAACACAACATTAAGTAATCGTTAAAATAATTTTGTATTGGTTAATTGAAAAACTGAACCTTCACTCTAAAAATACTGATAAATACTTTACCCTCTTATTTTTAACGCTGACTAAAAGAATATAATAATGACTGAAGATAAAGTAAAAAAACTCCACGAAAGGAAAGAGGCTGCTCTTCTGGGAGGTGGAGAAAAAAGAATCGAAGCGCAGCATGCTAAAGGCAAACTGACTGCAAGAGAAAGGATTGCGCGTCTGCTGGATAGCGACTCGTTCGAAGAATTCGATGCATTCGTCCGCCATAGATGCACTGACTTCGGGATGGACGCGAACCATATAGACGGAGACGGTGTCGTTACGGGTCGAGGCACCATAGATGGAAGACTCGTATATGTTTATGCTCAAGACTTTACGGTGAACGGAGGGTCTCTGAGCAAGACCATGTCAGAGAAAATCTGCAAGGTTATGGACATGGCTCTGAAGACAGGAGTGCCATGCATTGGCATCAATGACTCTGGAGGAGCTCGCATACAGGAAGGGATAGACGCGCTGGCCGGATATGGTGAGATATTCGAGAGAAACATTCTCGCAAGCGGCGTAATTCCACAGATTTCTGCTATCATGGGGCCTTGCGCCGGAGGAGCGGTGTACTCCCCTGCCCTCACGGACTTCATTTTCATGGTCCAAGGGACTTCCTATATGTTCCTTACCGGGCCTGCCGTAGTTAAAAGTGTTACGGGAGAAGACGTAGACCAGGAGCATCTGGGAGGAGCGAAAGTGCATACGAGTAGGAGCGGAGTGGCTCAATTCGCCTGCGAAGACGAAGAACAGCTTCTGTGCGGCATACGTCATCTTCTGTCATTCCTGCCGTCAAACAATCTTACGCCGGCGCCGCGAAAAGAAAGTTCAGATCCCGTAGGAAGACTTAACCCCGTTCTGGACAGCATCATACCTGACGAGGCCAATAAAGCCTACAATATGTATGAAGTCATAGGCGAGATAGTGGACGACGGAGAATTTCTCGAAATACATAAGGATTTCGCACGCAACATCATAGTGGGATTTGCCCACATGGACGGAGAAAGCGTGGGCATCGTGGCGAACCAGCCTTCCGTAATGTCCGGCGTGCTCGACATTAACGCCAGCCGCAAGGCCGCAAGGTTCGTGAGGTTCTGCGACGCCTTCGGAATTCCGCTTGTAACTCTCGTGGATGTTCCGGGCTTTCTGCCTGGCACACAGCAGGAGTACGGGGCCGTCATAGCGAACGGAGCCAAACTGCTCTATGCCTATGGTGAGGCCACAGTTCCGAAAGTGTGCGTAACGCTTCGCAAGGCCTACGGAGGAGCCTATATAGTAATGAGCAGTAAGCACTTGCGCTCTGATATCAATTACGCTTGGCCTTCTGCAGAGATAGCCGTCATGGGAGCCAAAGGCGCTACGGGCATCCTGAAAAATGTCAGCGAAGAAGAATATGACGAGCTTTTCTGCACTCCGTACAGAGCAGCGGAAAGGGGTTACATAGAAGACATTATCCTGCCAAGCGAAACGCGCTTCCGCATTATCCGCGCACTACGCTCGCTTTCAAGCAAAAGACAAGGTCTTCCGGCTAAAAAACACGATAATCTGCCATTATGATAGACTCTCTTAATACAAATCCCGCCGCTTCACTTCCAGAGACCGACGAGGAAGTGGTGGCCGCCATCTCCTTAGCCATACGTCTCACGCTTTCACGCAAAGTCGAGGAAAGACGCATAACCTTTTCGTCCAACAGAGGCGGAGACTGGAGTCGTCCGGACAGGTATTTCAGAAACCCAAGCAATGATTAAATATAATTTCACTATAAATTCTCATCCATACCAGGTGGAAGTGAATAGACTTGAGGGCGAAACGGCCAAAGTTACCGTCAACGGACACCTTTATGAAGTAAAAATCGAAGGAGGTGCCGCAGCCGGAATAAAACCGCTCTCCAAAGCAAGCCCTGCCACCGCTTCGTCCGCAGCCTCACCCGTAGTATCTACCTCTCCTGCTGCTGGAACTAATCAAGCCACCACGCCAGCTAAAGACAGAAGCATATCACAGGGCGAAACGGGTGTTCCTGCTCCGCTTCCAGGGACCATTACGGAAGTAGTTGTAAGCCAAGGGCAAAGCATCAAAAAAGGCGAACGCCTGTTGGTGCTGGAATCCATGAAGATAGGTAACGACATCACCTCCCCGCAAGACGGTACAGTAAAAGAAATTCTGATAAGCAAAGGCGATGTAGTACAAGAAGATCAGATTTTGGTCATTATAGATTAATTTTGAAATAAAAAATAGCGTAGAAGTTGTTTTCAGAAAGCAAAACAGCTTCTATTTTTTTTGATTTATCACGAGATTTTAGTAAATTTGTAAGATTTCAAATCACTCTGTAAGATTATTAATAACATTGACAATCATATGCAAAATAAACTCCAAGAACTCACAGACAAGCTCTATCAGGAAGGCCTGTCCAAGGGTAAAGAAGATGGGGCCAAACTCTTAAGCGAGGCTCACGCTCAGGCAGATGACATCCTCTCTAAAGCTAAAGCTGAAGCACAGAAAATCGTGGAAGAGGCTGAAAAACAGGCCGCAGACATTAAAGCTAAGGCCAAGTCGGATGTCAAGATGGCATCCTCTCAGGCTCTGCAAGCCACTAAAAAGGACATTGAGGACATTCTTTTGGGCTCAACAGTTAAAGAAAATGTAAGCAAAGAACTGTCCGAAGTCAATCTTCTCAAGGAAATCGTGCTTGCAGTGGCTAAGAATTTCACCACAAGCGAAAGCGTGGATTTGGCATTAGTTCTTCCGGAGAAAGTGAAGTCTGAGGTAGAGCCGTGGCTCAAAGGCGAGTTGCAGAAAGCGCTTGGACATGAAGTCAAGGCTGAATTTTCAAAGAAGATCTCTGGGGGATTCACCATTGGCCCGAAAGATGGAAGTTATTTTGTAAGCCTTACAGATCAGACATTTAACGAACTTATCTGTGAATATCTTCGTCCTGTAACCAAAAAAATCCTTTTCGGTGAATAATTACGAATATATCATCGCTTCTCTTCCGGTTCTCAGCAGTGATTTTCGCGGAGAACTGGATTGCGACGACATCATAGAACAGATTCGTGAGCAGCTTGATAAGAAAGATGCCCGCTCTCTTGCACTTCTTCTGGACGGATTCGATTCAGAAAAGCTCTGCGAAGGATTTTACCGCGAAGCTCTAAAAAATCATAACGCATTCATTCGCAGATACTTTCTTTACGACCTATGCGTAAGAAATCTTAAAGTGGAATATCTTAACCGCGAGCTTGGACGTCCGGAAAAACAAGATGTACTCGACCTTTTAGAGGAAGAGTTTGAATTCGAAGACGCTGAAAAGGTAGGCGAAGTCCTTTCACGTAAGGATATATTGGCCCGAGAAAGAGGATTGGACGACCTGATGTGGAATGAAATAGACTCTCTGTGCGGTCTGCAGGTCTTCAGTCCCGATGTCATATTCGGGTTCGTGGCCAAGCTGCAGATAGTGGCTCGTTGGCTCAAACTGGACCCACAAAGCGGAAGAGAGCTGTTCAAGACTCTGGTGGAAGAAATTAGAAACAATAAAAAACCGATAATATAATGAATACGACAGGAAAAGTAGCCGGTATCGTTTCGAACCTGGTGACCGTACAAGTGGACGTCCCTGTGGCGGAAAACGAACTTTGCTACATTTCGACCAAAGAAACGAAGCTTCTGGCTGAAGTCATAAAAGTAAATGGAGACAAGGCCTCAGTACAGGTTTTCGAAAGCACCCGCGGCCTTAAAGGAGGAGACAGCGTAGAATTTCTCGGCAGGATGCTTGAAGTATCGCTTGGCCCGGGGCTTCTGTCCAGTGTCTATGACGGTCTGCAGAACGACCTTACCACGATGACGGGAGTGTTCCTTAAAAGAGGAGAATACACGGAGGCGCTTAACCACGAAAAATTGTGGGATTTTACGCCTCTTGCAAAAGTGGGGGACAAGGTTCAGGCGGCGTCTTGGCTTGGAGAAGTAAAGGAAGGCTGGCTTTCGCATAAGATTATGGTGCCGTTCAGCTTCGAGGGCTTCTACACCGTTAAAAGCATATCCGAGGCCGGAGCGTTCAACATAGACACCACGATAGCCGTTCTCACGAACGAACAGGGCGAAGACGTGAACGTTACCATGGTTCAGAAATGGCCTGTAAAAGTGGCCATCAAGGGCTATAAGGAAAAGCCGCGTCCTGAAAAGATAATGGAGACGGGCGTGAGAGTGATAGACACGTTCAATCCTATCGCAGAAGGAGGAACGGGATTTATCCCTGGGCCTTTCGGATGTGGAAAGACAGTGCTTCAGCATGCTATCGCCAAGCAAGGCGAGGCCGACGTCATAGTGATGGCAGCCTGCGGAGAACGTGCCAATGAAGTAGTGGAGATTTTCACCGAGTTCCCTGAACTCATAGATCCTCACACCGGACGTCACCTCATGGAGAGGACCACCATCATCTGCAACACCTCGAACATGCCTGTGGCGGCGCGTGAAGCATCAGTTTACACTGCCATGACGATATGCGAATATTACAGGGCGATGGGACTTAGGTGCCTGCTTTTGGCCGACTCTACCTCGCGTTGGGCTCAGGCGCTTCGTGAGATGTCGAACCGTATGGAGGAACTTCCTGGAGCAGACGCATTCCCTGTGGACCTTTCTTCCATCATATCGAACTTCTACGCCCGCGCCGGAATGGTCATTCTCAATAACGGGCAGAAAGGCTCCGTTACCTTCATAGGAACAGTCTCCCCTGCCGGTGGTAACCTCAAAGAGCCTGTTACCGAAAGCACGAAAAAGGCCGCGCGCTGTTTCTACGCACTTGAACAGAACCGCGCCGACCAGAAGAGATACCCTGCCGTCAACCCTATAGAGTCATACTCCAAATATCTGGAATATCCTGAAATATCAGAATTCTTGGACGAGACCATAGAAAAAGGCTGGGTCGAGAAAGTAAACAAGACTAAAAACCTCGTCCGTCGTGGTCGTGAGATGAAGGATCAGATAGACATCCTCGGAGACGACGGCGTGCCTATGAGCTACCACGTATCATTCTGGAAGAGCGAAATGATAGACTTCGCATTCCTGCAGCAGGACGCTTTTGATGCCATAGACGCACTCTGCCCTCTCGAGCGTCAGAAATATATGCTCAGCCTAATCCTCGACATTTGCGACAAGGATTTCGATTTCGATGATTATCAGCAGTGTCGCGAATTTTTCAAAAAAGTCATAAACGCCCTGAGGCAGATGAACTATTCCGAATTCGGCTCTCAGGAGTTCGATGATAACCGCAAACAACTCTTTAATCTTCTTGAGACAAATGGCAAATAAAGCATATCAGAAAATCTATACTCACCTGGAGGCTATCACTAAAGCCACAGTGTCTCTTAAAGCACCGGGAGCATCGAATGATGAATTGGCCACGGTAGCGGGCAGGCTGGCACAGGTAGTCAAAACCAAAGGCGATCTGGTTACACTTCAGGTATTTGCAGGTACAGAAGGTATTCCGACTAACGCCGAAGTGACATTTTTCGGCGCACCTCCTACACTGAAAGTAAGCGATGCGCTGTCGGGGCGCTTTTTCGACGCCTACGGGCACGCCATAGACGGAGGACCGGAGATAGAAGGCGAAATTCGTGAAATCGGAGGACCTTCGGTCAATCCTTACAAACGTCGTCAGCCAAGTGAAATCATTCCTACCGGAATAGCCGGCATAGACCTTAACAACACCTTGGTGTCCGGACAGAAGATTCCGTTCTTCGCGGACCCGGACCAGCCTTACAACCAGGTAATGGCAGATGTGGCCTTGCGTGCAGACGTGGACAAAATCGTGCTCGGAGGCATGGGGCTTACGAACGATGACTACCTTTTCTTCCGCCATGCTTTCGAAAATGCAGGCGCACTTGACAAGATAGTTTGCTTCGTGAACACCACGGAGGAGCCGCCTGTCGAGAGACTTCTTATCCCGGATATGGCACTTACCGCAGCCGAGTATTTCGCCGTGGACAAAAACGAGAAAGTGCTTGTCCTGCTGACAGATATGACCCTTTACGCCGATGCACTGAGTATAGTTTCCAACCGTATGGACCAGATTCCTTCAAAGGACTCCATGCCGGGTTCGCTTTATTCAGACCTGGCCAAAATCTACGAGAAGGCAGTGCAGCTTCCAAGCGGAGGTTCAATCACCATCATAGCCGTAACCACGCTTAACGACGGAGACATCACGCACGCCATCCCAGATAATACGGGTTATATCACTGAAGGTCAGCTGTATCTGCGTGCAGACACGGATTCTGGAAAAGTCATAGTCGATCCTTTCCGCTCGCTGTCCCGTCTTAAACAGCACGTACAGGGCAAAAAGACACGCGAAGACCACTCTCAGGTGATGAATGCCGGAGTACGTCTGTATGCCGATGCACAGAATGCCAAGACCAAGCTCGAAAACGGTTTCGATCTTTCAGACTACGACCTGCGATGCCTCGATTACGCTAAAGATTACGCGACCAGGCTTCTCAGCATAGATGTCAACATTAAGATAGACGAGATGCTTGACACCGCGTGGGAACTCTTCGCAAAATACTTCAAACCGGAGGAGACCGGCATCAAAAAAGCACTTATAGATAAATACTGGAAAGCCTAATGGCCATAAAGTTTCAATATAACAAGACCTCTCTGACACTTCTTGGGAAGCAGCTGAAGATGCGCCAGAATGCCTTACCTACCCTGAAGAACAAGGAATCGGCTCTCAGAGTGAGTGTGGCCACGGCCAAATCTGAAGCTGAAAGGCTGGAAAGACAAGTCGACAAGGCGCTGGAAGACTACGACTATCTCGCAGCCCTGTGGAACGAATTTGAACCGGGGCTTATCCGTATCGTGGACGTAAAACTGCGGACTGTGAAGGTAGCCGGAGTGAAAATTCCCCAGCTTGACGACATCGTTTACGAATTAAAGCCTTTCAACGCATTCGTAAAGCCGGCATGGTACGCCGACGGAGTTCGCATTCTTAAAGAGATTACCAGACTTGGCATAGAAGCAGAAGTTTACCAACAGAAGCGTAAAATTCTGGATTTCAATCGTAAAAAGACCACGCAGAAGGTAAATCTCTACGAAAAGGTACAGATTCCAGGATACCAGGAAGCAATCCTGAAGATAAAGAGATATATGGAAGACGAGGAGAACTTGACCAAAGCATCGTCAAAGATAGTCAAGACCCGTCATGCCGAAGAGGAGGAAGAACTATGATAGCCAAGATGACAAAATATTCCTTCATTCTGCTTAACGCGGATAAGGAGCAGTTTCTGACCGACCTTCAAGGGCTGGGGGTGGTGGATATCACGCGTTCAGGAAAGCCGATTGACGAACATTCCGCCTCCATTCTTGAGCACATTACTGAACTGAAGAAGGAAATAGAGCAGATAGAAAAAGGGTCCGATCCTCATCTTCAAAGTCTTCTGGAAGAAAAGTCTGCACTTGAAAAAGAACTCAAGGACACGCTTCCTTGGGGAGAATTTGACCGTAAAGTCATAGACGATTTGGCAGAAAAGGGGCTTAAATTCCACTTCTACTGCGTCAACTCTAAAAAATTCGACCCCGCATGGGAGCAGGACTTCGCACTTCAGAAAATCAGCGAGCAAGATGGAATGACTTACTTTACCATAGTCAATCCTGAAGGCTTCGCGCTTAAAGAAGTTCCGGCGCCAAAGCAAAGCGCGAGCGAGATAGAATCACACATTCGCGAAGTAGAATCCCAAACTACGGAATATCGTAAGAATCTGAGCGCGAGAAAAAGTGAGCTTCCATCTCTACATTCTGAAATTCAAGCGCTTAGCCGCGACCTGGACAGATACTTGGCCAGTGTGAAAGCAGAGGATGCAGCAGAAAATATGATATGCTGTTTCGAAGGCTTCGCGCCTAAGGAATGCGACAAGAAAGTGCAGGAACTTCTGGACAGCGAATGCGTGTACTACACCAGCGAGGAGGCCAAAGTGGAGGACAATCCACCTATCAAGCTGCATAACAATCGATTTGCCCGCATGTTCGAAGGGCTGACAGGGATGTACGGAATGCCCGTGTATGACGAATTCGATCCTACGCCCGTGCTTTCAGTCTTCTTTATGCTATTCTTCGCGATGTGTATGGGAGACGCCGGATATGGTCTGGTACTTATATTCTTCGGCATAGCCGTGAACAAGAAGTGGGTGAAGATAGATATGTTCAAAAACATAGGCAATCTCATCTCATTCCTTGGAGTGGCCACGTTAATAGTGGGACTTTTCCTGGGCACCGCCTTCGGTATAAGCCTGCACGATGCCTCTTGGGTGCCTGATTCGTTTAAAAAGCTGATGATAGTGGGAAATGTCGGCTCTTACGACATACAGATGGTTCTGGCCCTGGGGATAGGAGTGTTCCATATATGCCTGGCTATGGTGATAAAGACCGTCTGCTATCTGAAAAGGTTCGGCTTCAAGGAATGCATAAGCACCTGCGGATGGACGCTTCTCATAGTAGGAGTAATAATAACCCTGGCCGTGTCCGCTTTCGTGGGGCTCTCCGAAGACCTTACAAAGATGATAATCATAGGAATAGCCGCGGTGTCAGCGCTTGGAATCTTCATCTTCAACAAACCGGGGCGCAATCCTCTGCTTAACATAGGCTCAGGACTTTGGGACACCTACAATATGGCTACGGGACTTATGGGAGATGTTCTCAGTTACATTCGTCTCTATGCGCTTGGTCTGGCCGGCGGCATGCTCGGAGGAGCATTCAACGATCTGTCGCTTATGGTTTTAGGGCCTCACCCGACGTGGCAGTGGGTGGCAGCCGTGGTGATACTCTTCTTCGGGCACGTACTCAACCTTCTGATGTCCTGCCTTGGAGCTTTCGTACATCCTCTGCGTCTTACCTTCGTGGAATACTTCAAGAACAGCGGATACGAAGGTAAAGGTTTTAAATACAATCCTTTAAAATAATAAACAACAAAATAATCTTTTAAAAATGCTTAACACTATTTTAGGTTATCTCGGATTTGGCCTTATGTTCGGCCTCGCCGCAGTCGGCTCTTCAATCGGAACCACCATCGCAGGTAACGCTGCCGAAGGGGCACTCAAGAAGAACCCTGAAAAATCATCAAGTTATATGATCCTCTCCGCCATGCCTGCAACACAGGGTCTCTACGGATTCGTAGCATTCCTTATGTGGATGGGAACGGATTTCGCGGCAGAAGGAGCGCTGCGTTTCGGTGTGGGTATCGCCGTAGGACTCGTGCTTCTCATCTCGGCCATACGTCAGGGGCAGATCTGCGCTAACGGTATCGTGGGCATCAGCCAAGGACACGACGTTCAGACCAACACTATGATCTACGCCGCCCTTCCTGAATTCTACGCTATTCTTTCGCTCGTAGCTGCGATTATGATATAGAGTTTATTTTCAAATACTTGAAAGGTCAATCCTGGGTTTCGGGGTTGACCTTTTTATTTGCAAGGCCTTCCATCGCCGCCTTAACGAAAGCCACGAAGATAGGCTGAGGATTTTCAGGCGTACTCTTGTACTCCGGATGAAACTGCACGGCCACATAGAATGGATGCTTCGGCAGTTCCACTATCTCCACGAGCCGGGTATCGGGATTAACGCCGGAAGCAACGAGTCCAGCCTTTTCAAATGACGGCAGATAGTCGCTGTTAAGTTCGTAGCGGTGACGATGACGCTCGGATATCTTATCTTTCCCATAAATCTTGTGCGCAAGACTACCCTTCTTCAAGACACAGTCATAAGCGCCAAGACGCATGGTGCCACCCTTCGAAGTAGTGCTCTTCTGATCCTCCATCAAATTTACCACCGGATAAGGCGTCCCCGGATTGACCTCCGTTGAATGAGCGCCCTGAAGTCCAAGCACATTACGGGCAAATTCCACCACGCACATCTGCATTCCAAGGCAAATCCCGAAGAACGGAATGCCATGCTCGCGTGCATACTTGATGGCTGTAATCTTTCCTTCCAACCCTCTCTCTCCAAATCCCGGGGCCACAAGTATTCCGTTCATTGAGCCTAAAATCTCGTCCACATTTTCGAAATTAATCTTCTCACTATGAATATAATGCACGTTAACCTTACACTTACAAGCGGCACCGGCGTGAACAAAGGATTCAAGAATAGATTTATAGGCATCCTGCAGATTATACTTTCCGACAAGCGCTATATCCACTTCACTTTCCGGATGATCGACCTTGTACAAAAATTCATTCCATCGGCTCAAATCGGCCTCAGGCACGTTGCTCATACCGAAGTGCTCCAGAACAAGTCTGTCAAGACCCTCGTTGTGCATGTTAAGAGGTACCTTATAGATGGAGTCCGCGTCTATGGACTGTATTACATGCCCAGGCTTCACATTACAGAAAAGCGCTACCTTTCGTCTCAGTTCTGGAGAAAGGTCATATTCCGTGCGGCAGACTATTATGTCTGGTTGCACTCCCGACTGCTGAAGAGCCTGAACTGAATGCTGTGTAGGCTTGGTTTTAAGTTCTTTGGCCGCTTTTAGATACGGCACTAGCGTAAGATGTATGGTTACGCAGTCCTCCTCCGGAAGTTCCCACTGAAGCTGACGTACGGCCTCCACGAAAGGCTGAGACTCCATATCCCCTACCGTGCCTCCTATCTCTGTGATTATCACATCGTAATCGCGTGTTTTAGAGAGAAGCATCATTCTGCGCTTTATCTCATCCGTAATATGCGGGACTATCTGCACCGTTTTTCCAAGGTACGCTCCTTCTCTTTCCTTACTTATCACCGTATGATAGATTTTGCCCGTAGTGACATTATTGGCCTTAGAGGTATATACTCCCAGAAAACGTTCGTAATGTCCAAGGTCAAGATCCGTCTCCGCACCGTCTTCGGTAACATAACACTCGCCGTGTTCGTACGGATTAAGTGTACCGGGATCTATGTTAATATATGGGTCAAATTTTTGAATTGTAACCTTTAATCCTCTTGCTTGAAGAAGTTTGGCCAATGATGCAGCGATTATGCCTTTTCCAAGCGAAGAAGCTACACCTCCGGAGACGAATACGTATTTTGTGTGCATAAGACAGAAATTAGATACAAAAAAACCTGCTGGAAGAGATTACTTCCAACAGGGATGCAAATATACGAAGAATTTTTATCAAATCTGAAAAATCACTAAATTCGTAAGATTATTATTTTCGCAAAGCAATGTGTGCAGTAAAACCTGACGCTGAAATCATCAAAAACCTTATAATTTGTAAAAAAAGCAATATGGATAACAATGTAAAGGACAAGATAGAATGGACGGTAATATTCCTTACCGAATTCGGAAATCACCACGGATTGACGTTCAAGCAAGCATTCAACTATCTATTGCGTTATAAAGGCATCAGTTTCGTGGAACAGCACTATGACTATCTATAATAGTCGCGGAATTTAATACAGGTGCCTAAGTTAAAAATATATAACTTAGC
>CAVJMH010000018.1:0-39548 GCA_963650755.1 Firmicutes bacterium TM09-10
TGTTTTATTTACTGCCAGAGCCGCTTAGGCTCGGCTAATTTTTAACGAACTATTGCTGAATATGAACGATAACGGATCAAATCTACAAACTTTCGCTATCTTTGTAGCTTTGAAAGCAAAAAATGCTGCTTTCAAACAAAAAGTTCATTGACGCGGAATGATAAGTTACAAGGATAAACAAGCATAAAAATGCAGGATTATCCGTAATGAACTCATCGGGAAGTTACAAAGTGACAGTATCGTTTTTGTAGCAAATTGTGTGAAAATTTTGTTACTCCGTTGTTACTCGGAGGCCGGAAGAGGGGCTAAAATACCGCTTATTTAATTGAGAGATAGAAATTTATGGCAGAGAGCAACTTTATAGACTACGTGAAAATATTTTGTCACTCCGGACACGGAGGGGCGGGGTCCATGCATCTTTACAGGGCCAAGTACGTCCCTAAAGGAGGACCTGACGGAGGCGACGGTGGAAGAGGAGGACATATAATCTTAAAGGCTGACCCGCAATTCTGGACTCTCATACATCTCAAATACCGTAAACACATCATCGCCGAAGATGGTGGCAGCGGAAGCGGCGGACTTTGCCACGGGAAAAATGGAGAGGACATCATTCTGAATGTTCCGGTAGGCACAGTAGTTAAAGATGCCGAAAGCGGTGAAGTCCTTTTCGAGATGGTAGAACCAGGAGAGGAACGTATTTTATGTCCGGGAGGCCGCGGAGGACTTGGCAACAATAACTTCAAAACCCCTACCCTACAGACGCCGCGCTTTGCCCAACCTGGGGAAGACGGAGTGGAAGGATGGTTTATCCTTGAACTTAAGCTCCTTGCAGATGTCGGCCTTGTCGGATTCCCTAACGCAGGCAAATCCACTCTGCTTTCTGCGATAACGGCCGCCAAACCTAAAATAGCATCATACGCTTTCACGACCCTTGAGCCTAACCTCGGAATAGTCAATTACTATGATGACCAATCGTTTGTGATGGCAGATATACCGGGCATCATCGAAGGCGCACACGAAGGACGCGGGATTGGCATACGTTTTCTTAGACATATAGAGCGTAATTCCGTACTTCTCTTCATGGTGTCCGTGGAAGAGGACAATATCGACGCAAGTTACCGCACGCTTCTGGACGAACTGGAAATGTATAATCCGGAACTGCTTGACAAGAAAAGAGTTCTGGCCGTGACGAAGTGCGACCTCATAGATAAGGACATAGAAAAAGAGATTGAGCCTACCCTGCCTAAAGACCTTCCGCACGTGTTTATATCAGCCGTAGCCGGAACCGGGCTCAAAGAACTTAAAGATCTGCTTTGGAAAGCATTACACGAGGAAATTTAGCAAGCAGGCCAAAACAGATTTTCAAACAACACCAAATTATATTCTAACAATTACTTACCTAATATGGACCTGATTCAACAAATTGAAAGTGCAGATCAAAACATCAGTCTGTGGATTAATTCATTCAATTCCACGTTTACTGACGCTATCTGGAAATTCTTCAGCGACAGACTTATATGGACTCCTCTATACCTTGTGGTATTGGCATTCATAATAGTGAAATTAGGACTAAAGAAAGGGCTGCTGGTGGTGCTGTTTCTTGTGCTGACTATTCTTTGCGCGGACCAATTGTGTAATCTTGTTAAAAATGCAGTATGCAGACTACGTCCCTGCAATGACCCAAATATAGTTAAACGTGGGCTTCACATGCTGGCCGGGGCAAGTGCAAGACACCCTTACGGATTTTTCTCGGCTCACGCGGCCAACGCTATGGCATTCGCTGTGGGAGGCGGAATGGCACTGAAAAGACTGGCTTGGAAAATAAGTCTTGACCTTTGGGCTGCACTTGTAGGGATAAGCCGAATATTTGTAGGAAAGCATTATCTGGGCGACGTCCTGGTAGGTTTTATCGTAGGGGCTGTCGTGGCCATAATACTTCTTAACATCTGCCGCCGCTTACTTCAATCCCGTGCTACCGAACCCGCCGACGCCTCTCAGGGAGTCTGACAGTTCGTCGCATTCCTCCCATTCTATGTGTTCGTGGCGCGCAAGGACTATCTGAGCTATGCGTTCAGAAGGTTCTATCACGAAATTCTCATCTGAAAGATTGACAAGTATCACCTTCAACTCTCCCCTATAGTCAGCATCTATGGTGCCCGGGCTATTAAGCACCGTTATTCCGTGTTTGGCGGCAAGTCCGCTACGTGGACGTACCTGAACTTCGTATCCTTCGGGGATTTCAAAGAAGAGCCCCGTGGGAACGATTACCCTCTGAAGCGGAGCGAGCATAAGTGGCTCGTCGATATGGGCTCTGACATCCATACCTGCCGACGCGAGAGTGGAATACTGCGGAAGAGCATTTCCGCTCTTATTTATAACCTTTACCGTCATAGTATATTTTATTTCAAACGATTATTTAGGGACCTTCTTATAAAGTACCGCAGCGATGATGGCGAATATAAAGTTCGGAAGCCACAGCGCAACGGTAGCGCTCAACGTGCCTGCATACACAAACATCTGGCTGAAACGCATAAAGAGTATATATGTGAATGCCAATCCGATACCAAGTCCCAAATTCCATCCTATCCCTCCCCTCTTTTTTCTCGATGAAAGCGCTACGCCCATGATAGTAAGGATAAAAGCCGAGAAAGGAAGTGCATATCGGTTATTCTTTTCTATCTCGGCATACATCACATTCGAATCGCCGCGCATCTTCTGCGTATCTATCAAGGCGTCCAATTCACCCTTGGACAGAGTCTGCACCGTCTTTTCGTTAAAATAAAAGTCGTTCAGTTTAAGAGCTATGACCGTATCGAGTTTCTCTCCTGTGCTTACTTTATCCGCCAGACCATCAGCGTAACTGCGAAGAGTATAACGTCTCAGACGCCACCCATCCATCGTACTGTCCCACACGGCCGAATCTGCTGACAATTTGCTGACCAGCTTATTATTCTCTATGCTCTCAAGCGTGAACTTATATGCAGTCTTATTCCATTGGCTAAAAGATTCGACATAAACGAATTGGCCCGGAGCTATCTGATAATGTATGTTTCGAGTCTTGGTGGAACTGCGCTTCTTGACATAAGTCTGCTCGAAATCAAGCCGCACAGCATTGGAATGGGGAATCACGTAGAGGTTCAGTCCGAGAGAAAGGGCCGTAATTATAGCCGCAGCAGCCATATACGGCATCAGCATACGACGATAACTTATCCCGCTGGAAAGTATGGCGATAATTTCGGAATTGGCAGCCTGACGTGAAGTATAGAACACTACCGTGATGAACACGAACAATGGGCTGAACATATTCACGAAATACGGGATGAAGTTAAGGTAGTAATCCACTATAATGGCCTTAAGCGGAGCCTCATTCTTCACGAAATCGTCTATCTTCTCCGAAATGTCGAAAATTATCACGATGCCGATGATAAGAACAAGAGCCACGAAAAAGGTCATTATAAAGCTCTTGAATATGTACCAGTCAAGCTTCTTCGGCCGAAGTTCCATCATAATCTGGATGTGATTTTAGGCATTACGGAATTCTTCCACGAAGTGAAGTCTCCTTCCTGAATATGCTTTCGTGCCTGTCTTAAAAGGTCAAGATAGAATGCCAAATTATGCTCACTCGCTATCATTCCGGCAAAAATTTCCCCTGCGATAAAAAGATGCCGAAGGTAAGCCTTACTATATGTGTGGTCCACAAAAGAAGTTCCACTCGGATCAAGTTCCGAAAAATCGCTCTCCCACTTGGCATTACGCATATTCATGATACCATTCCAAGTGAAAAGCATTCCGTTACGTCCATTACGGGTAGGCATTACGCAGTCGAACATATCTACGCCTCGTGATATGCCTTCAAGGATATTGGCCGGAGTGCCGACACCCATAAGATAACGTGCTTTCTCTTTGGGTATTATCGGATTAAGAAGCTCCAGCATCTCATACATCTTCTCCGTAGGCTCCCCTACTGCCAATCCGCCAATGGCGATACCGGCATCGGCAAATCCAAGCGCGTGCTCTGCCGCTTCCTTTCTCAAATCCGGATATACACAACCCTGTATGATAGGAAAAAAAGTCTGGGAATAGCCATAAAGCGGTTCAGTTTCGTGAAAATGCCGCGAATATCTTTCGAGCCAGCCTTTTGTGAGGTCAAGAGACCCTCTGGCATAGTCGTGCGTAGCATCTCCAGGGCAGCACTCGTCAAGAGCCATCATAATATCAGCGCCGATAATACGCTGAGTTTCAACATTATTCTCTGGAGTAAATTCGTGCCGCGACCCGTCTATATGAGAGCGAAAAGTGCATCCCTTCTCGGTAAGCTTACGTATGGGGGAAAGAGAAAATACCTGAAATCCTCCGCTGTCCGTAAGGATAGGTCTATCCCAACTTTCAAACTTATGCAGTCCACCGGCAGCCTTGAGTATATCCAGCCCCGGACGAAGATACAAATGATATGTATTACCAAGTATAATTTCGGCTTTTATATCATCCTTAAGATCGTGATGATACACGCCTTTTACTGAACCCACCGTCCCGACAGGCATAAAAATAGGAGTATGTATCTGTCCGTGATCTGTAGTTATCACTCCACACCTGGCGGCGGATGCGCTATCAAGACTCTCTATCTGAAATTTCATAGCCCAAATATAGCAATATTCCGGCAAAAACCCTTATTTTTGTACGTTGTGTTCATATACGACCGGACCAAAACCGTGAGGAAAAATTCAGGCTCCAGGCAATGTGATGAAAACGACACGCATAAAATCAAATCGTCAGCATGTGCGCGGTAAATAGTTTCGTGAGGTGCCGTACACAACTGAATATAACATAATTAATTACCACACGAAAACATAGTAATGAAGAAGATTTCTCCAATCAGCCTTAGACTGATTCTACTTAATTTCCTCGAATTTGCGGTTTGGGGAGCCTATCTAACTTCACTCGGACGCTATCTTGGAGGCATAGGCATGGGACCGCAGATCAAATGGTTCTTCGCCATGCAGGGAATCGTGTCCATCTTTATGCCGGCTCTTATGGGCATCTTGGCCGACAGAAAGATACAAGCCCAAAAAGTACTGTCCATGTGCCACGCACTCGCAGGCATTTTTATGATTGCCGCCGGACTATATTGTCGACGTGCTGGAGCCGGAGTGGAATTCGGCCCGCTATTTTTCCTTTACAGCATAAGCGTGGCTTTCTTCATGCCTACCATCGCACTTGTCAATTCGGTAGCCTACAACGCACTTGAGAAAGCCGGCAAAGACCCTGTCAACGATTTTCCACCTATCCGAGTATTCGGCACGGTAGGTTTCATCATAAGCATGCTGGCCACGAACTTCGTTTCATTCTCAGGGGTACACATGCAGGACTCCTACACGCAGTTAATCTCATCCGGATTCCTTTCCATCATACTTTGCGCGTACGCACTTACCATGCCAGCGTGTCCGACCAAGAAAGGAGAAAGCCAAAGCTTTGCCGAAAGTCTTGGGCTCAAGGCGTTTACCCTTTTTAAAGACAGGCAGTTCGCGATATTCTTCATATTCTCTATGCTCCTTGGGGCATCGCTTCAGATCACCAACGGATATGCCAATACTTTCTTAGGCTCATTTGCCGATAATCCTGAATATGCCGACACATTCGCCGTCAAGAATTCCAATGCGCTCATATCACTTTCTCAGCTTTCAGAGACCTTATGCATACTTCTGATTCCTTTCTTTATGAAAAGATTCGGCATTAAGAGAGTCATGCTCATAGCCATGTTCGCATGGGTTTTTCGTTTCGGTTTCTTCGGCCTGGGAACACCGAGCATGCCTGGAGTTATCCTGTTCATTCTCAGCTGCGTAGTATATGGTGTCGCATTCGACTTTTTCAACATCTCAGGGTCTCTGTATGTTAATGAGAACGCACCTAAAGACATACGGTCTTCGGCTCAAGGACTCTTTATGCTTATGACCAATGGACTTGGCGCCACTATAGGCACTCTCGCAGCCGGAGCTGTAGTAGATGCTTGTGTATATAATGCCGCCAGCCCATCATGGAGTAAAGCATGGTACATTTTCGCCGCTTACGCATTCGTAGTAGGAATTCTATTCTGTATCTGCTTCAAAGAGCCTAAAAAAGTTTCCTCAGAATAACCTTCACTAATACGTACTTACGTTCTTATATGCGGCTTCGATAAGGTAATTGTCGAGGCCGCAATTATATTTGTCGGCCGCAATATTCGCCACATCACATTGTCTCACGAAGTGATAATACCCCATCCTTCCATCTGCATAGTCTTGCATGTCTGAGCCACTTGGATATTTCCCATAACCCTCGCGTGTACATAGGAGTTCCGTACCTTCATTAAAAAACTGGGAGAACGTAAACTCGAACCTTTCCTTCATTGGCCCAAGCTGAGCCATGGCATCCTGCCATATAGGTTTAGGATTTCCATCAATCGCCTCGCTCCAAGCATTATCACTTGCACTGGACGGAACTTTAATCCTATAAATCTGATCATTGTACGAAGACCGGACCTGAAGAAAATCAGGCATATAGTCAGTCCACTCAGATGAAAGAGTCTTCGTAGAAAACTCGCAGAACGGCACGTACGATACCCCTAACTTAGTCGTCTTCGTATCAGTATTATAGATATAATCGAATTGGCATCCGACACTTACATATAAGACGAGGTCAAGAGAATAATATCCCGTGTAAGACTTCTTGGAATAAGGATTCGTTACCACGCCCTTCAAGACCTGATGACCGCACGAAGGAAAAGACTTTGCCTTCATCGGGGTAAATACCAAAGCGTTATCCTGCACGGAAGTCGATGCGCTATACACATCCTCAACACCTTCATTATAAGCATATTCCAAAATCGTATTAACATCCGAACAGCTATGTCTTACAGTCCACGTAGTATTATACTTCGACGGCGCTTCATCCGAATCGAAAGGTATCGCTGAAGAAAGGCTTCGCATATCTCCTGGAGCCACCTGATAATTATACACTTCTCCCAAATGCCCCTGCTCCGGAAAAGCCTTTATGCAACGTAGCTTCGCAGTGGTCGTCTGTCCTGAACCGGAAAGCTTGAAAGTCAGCGTAAATATCTGGTCCTGAACCAAATCATCTTTTCCAAAAACACGAAATTCCGCTATTTTGCCAGTAGATTCATAAAAATCAAAACGTTGTGTCAAAATCATAATTCCCGGGATATAGTGCCCCTTATTTCCCCAGTCAGCATATAAATATGAATAACCATACATCTTATCGTAAGTGGAATATGCACTTTCCAGTCCGCTCAAACCCATATATTCCAAAAGTTCGTCCGGAATGCGAAAGTTTGTGATGCTCACCTGACTTCCGTCAGAATAAGCCGGATACAGCGAGATTAGGCTATCGTAATACTGTCCGCTGTCCGTCTCGTTATAACACCCCGATTCGGTTATAAAACCGTCATTGGCCTTAATCTGCATCTTATAAGAAGAAGACAATGCAAAAATCTTTGTAGATTTGAAACATCTTATGTTGATAGACGATTCTCCACCGGCACTCTCGCGATATATATACAAAGTTCTGGACTCAGGATTAAGATATAGCCTGTCGTGGGAAGCCTCATCATAATATGTCTGCCAATCCTGCAGCGACCCATCGTCAAGATTCCACACAGGTCCGCCGGAAGTTATTATCTCCACATCATCGGAAGCCTCGCCGAATGTAATATATCCGTACTCCCCTATGCACTGCGGAATACGTGCATCATACTGCGTAAACTTGCCTTGATGATATGATATGTCCACCTGCAACTCACTTGTCTGTCTGCCGTCCCATGACACCACCTTGACTGTAGCCGTAGGATAAGCGTTTCCCTCATACAAAGGCTTTACATACACATCACCTCCGCTTGTTCGAATATCCAGACTTCCGTCTATCTGTTCATCGGATATAGATGCATAATAAGTCATATCAGACGGATATACGGTAAGAGGCAGTTTAGTCCATCCATCCTCCTGATAGACAGTATATGACGGACTGTCGAAATACAGCTGTCTCTCGTCCGAAAAATCATCCAGCGATGCCTTCCAGCTGCTTTTAAGCGTGCCGTCATCTGATAGAGAAAGCGTCAGATTTACATTAGTATTTCTCACCACATTGAAGTCCGTAGTGCTGTCATTACCCAGATAAAGGCGAAGACATAGAGATGCATCGGCTCCTGGAGTACTCCAGCGCCCATCTATCATCATATATGTGCACTTATCGGATTTGGCAGAAATGGAACCCGGTGTTTTCTTCCACGGATCAGTATTGGCAGGAAGCAACACCCCCTGACAATTTTCCGGAATATAAAAGTCTACCGTCTCGCCCTCGTTCAAAAGGGTAAGGTCTTCAGCATCAGCATAATCCCCATCTATCACGGTCTGAGCAAGGCTTCCGCCGGAAAAAGGAAAAACCTCCCCAGCCGCCTGACATATCTTTACCGAAGTAAATTTCACGGAGCATTTTTCAAGAAGAGGTCTTATGTTAAGAGAGTACTTTGACACCAGACGGGTCAGCGCAAGGTCAACAGATCTCGTTCCGCCTGAAAGATCCAGAGACTTTCCTTCACGAAGACACATAGGAAGCACATCAGACTCTGACACGGAGAAAGGACACGATATACTTGAAAGATCCTCCTCCTTATATGGAGCGAGAACTTCACCCACATTGGCCAAAGCATATACAGTGTACTTTTTAGATTTATCCAGAGTAATCACAGCGGACTGTTGCGCAGAATAGACATCGGCATACAACGCGCCGGAATTATACACATAAACATTAATGTCCGAAATCTTGTCTTCTTGCGCATTTATCGAACTTTTGGTGTTTCTGCCAATGGCTCTAACCTCCACTTGCACCATCTGACTTTCCAACACCTCCTGCTGACACGAAAAAGCCAAAAAGACAAGACCGGACAATATGATATTAGACATTAAATTTTTCATAGTTCCACTTTTTCCCAGTTTTGCACACTTACACAAAATGTATTGTCAACACAATCAACCTTCAGGCTTGCGTCGTCAAGAGATTCCTTTTCCCAGTCCAATCCGCTGAGAGAGAGTACCTCTCCTATGTTTTGCGAAAATATCCGCTTATCCGAATGCATGCTGAGCAACTCCATAGAAAGTGAATTGTCAATCTGACGAGGGACATTTATCACGAACTGCGATTTCATCCCCGGTTGCGTTATGGTCGGTATGGTAACAACACAAAAAAGGCCTGGAAGCGGGGTAAGATCATTCAAATCCACTCCACACACATTTCCTCTGAGTCTTACCCTGCAATCCACGCCATACACTTCGATATGAATTCTGCAGAACTGCTTGAGAAGCGTTGCTGACAACTCTTCTACGTCGCTGCGACAATCCACACCACACGAACAGGCAAATAGCGAGGGCATCTGCCCTCCGAACTCTATCTCTCCATTCCAGTTCTGATCTACACCATTATAACACTTGACACGATATTTCTTTCCTCTTTCAAGATCAAAACCTACCCTCGCTATACCGTCCTCCTTAATAACATGCACCGATTCTTCGTTCTCTTCATGCGATGACACACTGATATTCACTCCGGCATCGTCTCCCCCGCTTACGCTCATAAACAGCAAGCCGGGACAAGCAGATCTGTCACTTTTTACGCTACAAGAACAAAACAGTGAAACAATTATCATTAAAGGACTTATAAATCTGGTGCACATATTTTCTACTTATATTATCTGTTCATTTATCGTTTTGGATGTCCAATCCACCACACTCACGCTGAAAGTAATATCCTTTGTACTGACAGGAACATTCGGACTGTCCGATCCTGGACGTTTTATGGTAATACCGCTGATTTCATAAGAATGATTACTTTCCAGCGCCGGCAACTCAATCGGATAATAGAAAGTCCTGTCTCCAAGCACAGCCTCTATCACTACCGTTGTTACCTTGACTGAATTATCATTAGGCATAGCATAGAAGTAATGTGAGGTACTGTACACGGCATTATTCTTTATATCTCCGGACGAGACAGCGTCGTAAAGAAGCGATGGAAGATCAGCAGCATTTGACGAGCCGTTATACCATTTGGTATTGGCATTACCTAAAATATTTGCATTTCCGGACGCATTCAGCACATAAATGGCCTTTATAGAAAAACCTAAAGACGCCAAGGCCGAAGATTCAAAATTTCGCGTCACTTTTTTAACCACTATTCTGGACACCATCCTCTTCACAGATATACTCACTGAACTTTCTACAGGAAGTGTAACAGACTGTTTACCATACATCACCAAAGAACTTGGAGCATTGGCATTAAGATCAATCATATAAGCCTCAAGTGCCGACTTGGTGGATAAACTTGAAAGGTCAGGTGCATTTACAAGAGCATACACCTCCCTTGAGCCTGAAGTACAAGTAAGAATTAGTGAAGAGGATTTTTCAGCTTTCCCGTACGCATCCAGAAAACCATCTCTGAACACAAGAACTTGCAGTGTTCCGACAGTCTTTTCGGAGTTCAAAACCGTTTCCTCAGTGCCAGTTGACTTTAGCTGAGGATCGCTTGTTACACCCACTGCCAATACACATTTCTGCGCGTTCTCGTCTTCCGGAAGACCGTAATCATTAACCGATAAATTTTTGTCACAAGATGACAGCATCATTAGCCCGCCTACAAGCGGAATCATAAAAAGAAGTCGATTCATAGCCTTTTTACATATTAAATTTCACACTGGAAGCCATCCTCACAATCAACCAAAACTACACGATTGGCAATGACCTCAACCACAGATTTTTCCTCCGCCTCTGAATTAGTATATTCACGAGTATGTATTCTTCCGCAAACATAGAGTTTGGTTCCCTTCTCTATCTTTTCGAGATCGGGCATAGAAGCGGATTCCCACGCAACTACCTGATGCCAAGTGGTTTCTATCACTGCGGCATTGCTTTTATCCCTAAAAGCTCTGGATGTAGCAAGCGTAAATTTGTAGAGTTTTTTTCCTGCCGACTGCTGACAGCGTACTGTTCCTACGACTCCCCGTAGTTCAATTCGATTTAAATTTTCCATATTTTTCTTAGTTTAACTTGGTCGTCCACCTCGATGCGCCCCGCGAAGTGTCCGATGCAAAGGTCAAGCGGATTTTTCACACTTCATCACATCTGGGACAGAAATCCGAAAATTGATACATTTCTTTTCTTTTTACACCTTTTTTAAAGCCTTAAAGGACAAATCTTTTAACTCTCGAAAGAAAAACTTTTTACCGAAAAGAAAATCTTCTTATAAGCTTTCTTTCATTTAAGTAAAAGTAAACCAGAAGATTATATATTTGCAAAAAGCCAAAATCCATGAGATATAAGATTAAAGAAGATACCGAGTGCAACTGCCTTTACTGCAATTCACCCATCTACGGACGCCTGGACAAAAAATTCTGCAACGATGACTGCAAGAATAAATTCAACAATCTTGCTAGAAGGCACAGAAAAGAAATGTATGAAGAAGATACCAGAAGACTGAAAAAGAACTATAGCATATTGGAAAATCTTCTGAATGCCAATATAAAAAGCGCCCGGCTCAATGAGCTGGACGCTTTAGGCTTCAATGCAGATTACTGCACTTATTCAATCAGACGGAACAATTACCGCTGTTGCCACTGCTACGATATTGAATATCAGATCACACGAAGCAAAATCTACAATATCGCGAGAAGATGACTATTTCTTGTGTATCGGAGCGACTTTTTCAGGTACAGGGGTAGTAACAAACGATGACACCTGCTTGTCATACTCCTCAGGAGTAATCATATGGCAAGATCCGTTAATCTTCGCTCCCATCTCCACCTGAATCTTATTGATATGAATATTCCCTTCTATAACGGCACTGGATTTAAGAGTCATAATGTCCTTAATATAAGCATCTCCCTTAAGAGTACCCAGAAAATCGACGCTGCTACAAGCAATGCCTCCTGATATGAGAGCCTGTGGACCTACAACTATCTTACCTTTAGAAAAAACCTTTCCCTCTATCTTACCGTCTACACGGATGTCATTATCCGAAGAAATTTCACCCTTGATGGCAGTCCCGGCAGAAATACGACTTACATCGTTTACATTAAGTTCCGGTTCTACGGCTTTTTTTACTTTTGTCAAATCTACATTCATAACAATAAATATTTAATGTTTAAACTAATCCTTTTCCATGGCAGTTCTTATACTTTAGACCGCTTCCGCACGGACATGGGTCATTTCTGCCAATCTTCTTGTCTGCAATTACCGGAGCCTTAGCCTTCTGTTCTCCGTTAGTTACCAAATCGCTGCGATGTGCCTGCATACGGGCCGGATCTGGACGGGTCTGAACCGCACGACGAGGCTGAGCTTCCTGAATAGGGATGAATGAGCGAAGCAAGAATGACAAGACATCCTGATTAAGCGACTCCAGCATCTGTGCGAAAAGGTTATAACTTTCAAGTTTATAAACGACCTTAGGGTCCTTCTGCTCATGAACAGCGTTCTGGACACTCTGTTTCAGGTCATCCATTTCACGAAGGTGCTCCTTCCAATGCTCATCTATCTGATAGAGAATAATATTCTTACTCAACGTCTTAGCTATCTCACGACCCTCTGATTTATACGCCTTTTCAAGGTCCACGGACAAGGTGATGACTTTTCTACCGTCAGAGACAGGAATAGCTATGTTCTTATACATATTGCCCTGCTTTTCATAGACCTGCTTAATGATAGGGCTGAGTTTCTCAACAAGAGCCTGCATTCTGCGCTGATAGCATTCAAGCATATGATGACACAAAGCCGACACTATGTCATCGCTCTTCGAACGTTCATAAAATTGGGCGTCAAAGCCTGGATCAATAGAGAAACGTGCCATCAGGGTTTCGCTGAACTCCTCATAACTCATTCCCTTGCAAGCATCTACCAAAAGTGAAGCGGAGTCCACCATCATATTCTGAAGGTCTATCTCTATCTTATCTCCGTTTATGGCATTATGTCTTCTCGCATAGATGGCCTCCCTCTGGTAATTCATGACATCGTCGTACTCGATAAGGTTCTTTCTGATACCGAAGTTGTTCTCCTCCACCTTTTTCTGAGCCGTCTCTATGGCTTTAGAGAGCATATTACCTTCCAAAGCCTCGTTTTCTCCCATGCCAAGCCTATCGACGACAGATGCGATACGCTCCGAACCGAAAATACGCATCAACTTATCTTCCAAGGAGATGTAGAATATTGAAGAACCTGGGTCGCCCTGACGTCCGGCACGACCGCGAAGCTGACGGTCAACTCGACGTGAATCATGCCTCTCTGTTCCTATAATCGCCAGTCCTCCTGCTTGTTTAACCTCATCGGAAAGCTTAATATCGGTACCACGACCTGCCATGTTGGTGGCTATCGTTACGGTAGAACGCTGTCCAGCCTGTGCCACTATCTCGGCCTCACGTGCGTGCTCCTTAGCATTGAGGACATTATGCTTAATGCCGCGCATCTTAAGCATACGGCTCAAAAGTTCTGAAGTCTCCACGTCTGTAGTACCCACCAAAACAGGACGGCCGGCTGCGGACAATTCACATATCTTATCTATGACTGCTGCATATTTGGCCTTCTTGGTCTTATAAACCACGTCTGAAAGGTCCTGACGAATTACAGGCCTGTTCGTAGGGATAACCATTACGTCCAGCTTATATATGCTCCAGAACTCGCCTGCTTCCGTCTCTGCCGTACCTGTCATACCCGCAAGTTTATGATACATACGGAAATAGTTCTGAAGCGTGATGGTAGCGAAAGTCTGTGTCGCAGCTTCCACTTTTACATTCTCCTTAGCCTCCACTGCCTGGTGAAGACCATCACTCCATCGACGTCCTTCCATGATACGTCCCGTACTCTCATCCACGATCTTAACTTTCTGAGAACCGTTAGCATCGACCATCACCACATAATCCACATCCTTTTCGAACATGGCATAAGCTTTAAGGAGCTGATTTACGGTATGGACGCGTTCACTCTTAAGAGCGAAGTCCTCCATAAGGGCATCTTTCTTCTCCTGCTTTTCCGCAGGGGTAAGTTCACTATGTTCTATCTCCGCGGTCTTGCTGCCTACATCCGGAAGCACGAAGAAATCGTCATTCCCGACGCTCTGCGCCAGAAGGTCCTGACCTTTATCGGTAAGATTTATAGAATGCTGCATCTCGCTGATAACGAAGTAGAGAGGATCCGTAATTACAGGCATCTCCTTCTCATTATCCTGAATGTAGTAGTTCTCCGTTTTCTGCATTATGACCTTCATTCCCGGCTCACTAAGGAACTTGATAAGCGGCTGATATTTAGGAAGTCCCTTATATGCACGGAAAAGGAGCTTACCTCCCTCGGCCTCATCGCCCTCGGCTATTTTCTTCTTGGCTTCGTTAAGTACTTGATTAACAAGAGCCCTCTGTGCCTGATAAAGCTTCTCGACATAAGGGCGGAACTCCATATACTGCTCGTCATTCTGTGCACGGGACACAGGACCAGATATAATCAACGGGGTACGCGCATCGTCAATAAGCACGGAATCCACCTCATCGACTATGGCGTAATGATGTTTTCTCTGCACAAGGTCGTTCTCGGAAGTGGCCATGTTGTCGCGCAGATAATCGAAACCGAACTCGTTGTTAGTTCCGAATGTAACATCACTGGCATAAGCCTTCTGACGTTCCGGAGAATTAGGCTGATGCTTATCTATGCAGTCCACGCTGAGTCCGTGGAACATATACAGAGGTCCCATCCACTCGGAGTCTCGTTTAGAAAGATAGTCATTGACCGTAACCATATGTACTCCCTTACCAGCCAATGCATTAAGGAATACAGGAAGGGTCGCCACAAGCGTCTTGCCCTCACCGGTAGCCATCTCGGCTATCTTACCCTGATGCAATGCGATACCGCCCACAATCTGCACATCATAGTGGACCATTGACCACTTGAGGTCGTTGCCTCCTGCCATCCAATGGTTCTGATATACGGCTTTATCGCCTTCTATATGCACGAAATCCTTGTCTATGCTTAACGTCCTGTCAAAATCGGTGGCCGTAACGGTAATGGTATCATTCTCCGTAAAACGTCGCGCCGTACTTTTTACGATGGCAAAAGCCTCTGGAAGTATCTCATTCAGAGCCTTTTCTATAGCCTCATCCTCATCTTTGACGAGTTTATCACTTTCCTCGGCCAATTTCACCTTCTCGGCGATGGGAAGATCTTCTTCGAGTTTAACCTTAATCTCCGCAATTCTGTTCTCGAAAGGCGCTTCGACGTCCCTCATGTGCTGTCTTAAAGCAGCGGAATGAGCACGAAGTTCATCGTCTGAAAGTTTGTCTATATCTTGATATGCAGCCAAGACTTTTTCCAAAATAGGCTTAATAGCCTTATAATCTCTGTCAGCCTTAGTTCCAAAAAGTGTTTTTATAATGCCTGTTAATGCCATATATGATGTTATTTATTAAATCTTCCAAAGATAATCAATATTGGGAACTTCACCAAAAAACAATAACTTTGCCACTATATGGCGACGATAGACCACAAAAGAATAGCTCACAACACCATGCTTCTCTACACGAGGATGGGACTGATAATGATCATCAGCCTCTGGACTTCAAGAGTGGTGCTGAGCACCTTGGGCGCAATCGATTTCGGGCTTTATAATGTCATAGGAGGCATAGTGGTGGCTTTCTCATTCATGAGCGGAGCCATGAGTTCATCATCTAACAGATTCTACTGCATAGAATTAGGTAAACAAGACTACTCTCGCCTCCAAGAAGTATTTAAGGCCAATTTAAGGATATTCACCATATTCTCTCTGATTATCTTACTGCTGTGCGAGACACTCGGTCTATGGCTTCTGGAAGAAAAAATGAATATTCCAGAAGGAAGAATGACGGCCGCCGGATGGGTTTACCAATTCAGCATCATAACTTTCCTTTGTTCGCTACTTGCCATACCATACAAATCCGCCATCATCGCCAGAGAAAAGATGAAAGTCTATGCCTACTGCAGCATAATAGAGGCGGGCGCAAAACTACTCGTGGCGTATCTTCTAAGCCGTTCGGAGATAGATAAATTAATCTTCTACGGGGCACTTTTAATGCTAATTTCGCTAATAACAAACCTGTTTTATATACTATACTGTAAGCACTTCTATCCCGAATGCCAATCTTCCTCTAGAAAATGCGACAAGGCGCTCGCGAGAGAAATCCTTTACTTCAATGGCTGGGGAATGATAGGCTCGCTCGCCACCGTAGCCAGAAATCAGGGCGTCAATATCCTGCTTAACATCTTCTACTGCCCAGTTGTAAATGCAGCAAGAGGAGTGGCTAACCAAGTCTATGTCAATGTCAACCAGTTCGTAAGTAATTATGCATTGGCATTCGCACCACAGATAGTAAAATCCTACTCCTCTGGAGAGAAAAAAGAATGCCTCAATCTCATCTTCAGAGCATCAAGACTTTCCTTCCTGCTGCTCTTCGTAGTGTCGCTTCCACTCATAGCCGAGATGGACACCGTAATGAACCTTTGGCTTGTGGAAGTACCGAAATACAGCGTCGTCTTCGCCCGCCTTATGATGATCTGCGCCTTGGTCGATGCCCTCTACCCGTCCTTATTCTACGGACTACAGGCAAGCGGACACATAAAATGGCTTAACATTCTTGTGGGCGGATGTCAGATAGGAGTGGTCATAGCCAGTTATATAGTCCTTAAAATCAGACACATCGAACCTTATGTCGTGTTTTATTTCATACTAGCCGGCACCGTTCTGTCTCAGATTTTAAGATTGATTCTGTCTAAAAAATACCTATCCCTTCCACTGGGAGGATACCTTAAAAAAGTAATTCTTCCCGTCGCGACGCTCTCAACAGTTGGGGTTTTAGTCATAGTTTTGATAACCAGCCTTTTGGAAGAAAACATTTTCAGACTGTTTATAAGCATAGCGGCAAGCGTATTCATCTGCGCCATCGCTTGGATAATTGAGAAAAACTATGGCAGATCTTAGAGAACACCAGCTTCGACTTCTTTCCCTTCTGAAAGAATTTGACCATATATGCAGCGAAAACGGCATTACATGGTGGCTTGATTCAGGCTCACTTCTGGGTGCGGTTCGCAGTCATGGATTCATCCCTTGGGACGATGACCTGGACGTGTGCATTCTGGGTAGCGATTATACTAAAATCAAAAAATTACTGAAAGCCAATTGTCCAGAGCCTTTTTTCTATGACTGTTCCCACGAAGGGAAAACCAGACTGTCTCCGCGTTTTGTGGATAAAAGCCAGACTGTGCAACGAAAAGGCCCGAGCGGAAAAGGCATAAAAAAAGAACCTCTGTGGATAGACACCTTCGTGCTTCGCGAGGGAAGCATTAAAATAAAACGTCTTCTTGACCCTCTGTATGGCAAATGTCTAAGGCGCATATATCGGGGAATAGACGATGGCATCACTAAACGAATTTTAGCTTGGATAGCCATACCTTTTCTATGGACCGCCGTACAGATAGCGCTTCTGTCAGGAAAGATTTTCCACAAAGGCGTACTTCTTCACGACTACGGTGTACCGTTCTACAGCGTAAGACGAAGCGAGGATATCTTTCCACTGGGGAAAATCCGCTTTGAAGATGCAGAATTCCCTGCACCGGGAGACCCCGACCACTATCTTACGCTCATCTACGGCGACTACAGAAAAGAGCCCGAAGAAAAGGACAGAGTGGCACACGACATAATATTATAAATCCCTATGGCCAAATTCTTTAAATATCTAATCTGCTATATTTTCTATCCTTTTTCGTTTCTTTTCATAAGACGCGAGGGAAGATTTGCCTTCGGATGTCCGAAAAACAGGTTCGACGGTAACCCCAAATACCTTTTTATAGAATATGCCCAAAAAGGCTATGATGTAGCTTGGATTAGCGCGGACAAAGCCGTAGTAAAAGAAATTCGCGCGAAAGGGCTGAAAGCATATTCACTTTTATCTCTAAAAGGGCTGCACCGCGCACTTACTTCACGTTGGTGGATAGTGGGCGCATACTCTTCGGATATTCTGTTCTTTCTCAACGGAGGAGCGAAGATTCTGAACCTTTGGCACGGCGTAGGTCTTAAATTATGTGAATTTAACATAAAAAGCGGTCCACTTGCCGACAGATATTACCATAAGACACTTAAAGAAAGATTCTTTCACCCTGAAGTTTATCGCAGACCGGACCTTTTCCTTTCTGCTTCCGCCTTTCAGACCGCAATGTTCAGTCCCGCTTTCAGAATTCCTTCAAGTCAGTGCATAGAAGAAGGTTACCCTCGTAACCAGATTTTGCTTTGGGACGAAGGAAAAAGACAGCAGTTCATAGAGCGATATGAATCGTCTTCCTCACGCGGATTAATCGAAGAGATTAAGAACTTCAAAAAAGTGTATGTCTATATGCCGACTTGGCGCGATAACGGAGCCTCCGCTTTGGAAAATTTCGATTATTCCCGCCTGTCCGCCATTCTGGAGCATCACGACAGCGCACTTGTAGTAAAAGACCATTTCAATAATGCCGACGGCGGGGCTTATAGAGAAGGCAACATCTTTCACCTTCACCCCGCAGAGGATATATATCCTATTCTTCCTTACACAGATACTCTTATAACAGATTACTCCTCAGTTCTATACGACTATATTCTAATGGATGGGAAGAATGTCATCCTCTACATTTTCGACTACAATGCCTACACCGAGGAGCGCGACTTTTTCTACCCTTTCGAAGAGAACACAGTAGGAGAAAAAGCCTACAGTTTTGAAGAGCTGTTAAGCATCATCGATAGAGGAGAAAAGGACCTCGACGAAGAAAAGAGGAAAGAACTAATCAAAAAATTCTGGGACGGAAAAGAAAAAGACTATGATTTCAGTAATTATCTGCACCTATAACAGAGAGCGACATATCACTAAAGTGCTTGAAGCCCTAAGTAAGGAGTCATTCAGCGACTTCGAAGTCATAGTCGTGGATAACAATTCCACAGACGGAACTCTTCAAGCAGTGGAATATTTCGCAGAAAAGCATCCGGGTTGGCCTCTTAAAATTCTTAAAGAACCGCATCAAGGACTTTCATGGGCCCGAAACTGCGGAATAAAAGCGGCGCAAGGAGAAATATTGGCCTTTCTGGACGATGACGCCATTCCGCGCAAAGGGTATCTAAACCATATAGATGCAGGATTTCAAAGCCATAAGGAGGCTGTAGCATTCGGAGGCAAGATAGTTCCCCTGTTCGACGGATGCAGCGCACCTAAATGGTTAAGCCACTGGTCTTTAGGCTGGGTGTCAGGACTTGATAAAGGAGACAGTGACTCGCTTTTCAAAGGCAAGGAATTCCCTATCGGGGCCAATATGGGTTTTCGCAGCAGCGTATTCAAAAAATGCGGTCTTTTCAATACAGAACTTGGCAGGAACGGTGGCAATCTTATGGGCGGAGAGGAAAAAGACCTTTTTAACAGAATCAAAGCCTCTAACGGTCAGATAGTTTACCTGCACGACGTCGTAGTGGACCACGTCATAGGACCAAATCGCACCACCAGAGATTATGTAATTCGATTTGCCGAAGGAGTGGGAAGAAGTGAAAAGCGAAGAAGCCTAAGTGAAGGAACATATCCACAAAGACTTCTTAGTGAAATCGTTAAATGGGCCGGGACCCTTGTTCTTTTTATATTCTATCTTCTGACTATGAGAGCAAGTCTCGCAACCACTCTGGTCCTTTTCCGCTTTCACGTGAGTAAAGAGCTGCTAAAATCAAGAATATAAAAATATACATCACATAGCGAAAGAATGCGTTGACTTTAAAGCCCTTGTAAATACTGTCAGGTCTGAATTCAAATACCACCTCATGGCTCCCGGCAGGGATATTCAAGGCTCGAAGTGCATAATCGGCCCTGAAATGCTCTGCTTTTTGTCTGTCGATATAGGCATTCCATCCATAAGGATAATATATCTCAGAGAATATAGCCGTCTTCTCCGCGTCAAGTTCCGCTTTGTAGGTCAATCTGTCCGGCGCATACGAAACCAACTCTATTGTTCCATGAGAATCGGGATGAGAAGACGCGAATGAAGAGAATTTACTTCCGGTGACTGCCTGCTTGGTGAGGTCCAGCGTACGCAGAGCTTCACTTTCCTCCACCGGAGTGGAAACCACCCTAACCTCATCCACAAACCAAGCATTTCCCATGTGATCCGGGTTAACCATAACCTTAGGCGCATTATTCTCGCCCGCTACTATAAAATACTTAGTATTCAACATGTTGGCCACCGCCATATTACCTTTGTCGAGATGAGCATCGATAAGGTCCTGATAGCGACGCAGTTTCGCGGCGTGATAGCCACCGACAGAATGCAGATAATATGAAGTACGACTTTCGTTGAATGTATTGGTAGTAAGGTTCATTACCCTAAAATATGAATCATCCTGAAGAATCTGCTTTTCGTATGGTTTAAGAGCAAAATAAGATGCGTTGTCCTTCTCTCGAACCCAGTTCCCCTCGCCAAAATATCGCTTGTCCACAGGCCACATATCCAAAAGAACCAAGACACCAAGCAGCGATATGAAATACGGGAGCCTAATTTTAGAATTGGCATACAAAAAAACAAGAGAACCGGAAAGAGCGATAAAGACAGCAGAACGCAAAGCATCGGAACGAAGCATAGAGGCTCTCTGTTCACAGACAGACTGTATAAACCACGAAGGCATGCCTGAAAGAATGCTGGCATCCGCCGATGAGGTGAAAGAGAAAAGCGCACCGCCGAAAAGGGCTAATACAAGACAAAGTCCGCCGGTTACTCCTCCACTTATGTATATGGATTTAATAAGTTTCTTCTTCTCGATATTTCCTTTTATAATCTCATTAAGAGCCAAGAATCCGAGCAAAGGCATCGCGACCTGTGCGACTACCAGAATGGAAGAAACTGTTCTGAATTTGTTGTAAAAAAGAAAGTAATTATAGAACAGCTCCGTAAAGCCCATGAAATTATGTCCCCAGCTAAGCAGTATGGAGAAAAGAGTGGCAGCTATAAGAGCCCACTTATAAGCCCCAGGCACCACCAGACATCCCAATAGGAAAAGGAAACACACTATAGCCCCCACATAGACAGGTCCTGCCGTAAAAGGCTGCTCCCCCCAGTATGTAGGGCATTGGCTACTGAGTCCCCTGGCTGTAGAAGCGTCGTAGCCCTGTCTTATCACCTCCTTATATATGACGGAATTAGTTCCCACATCAGTAGAAGAAGCGCCTCCCATAAAATCCGGTATCATGAGTGTAAGCGTCTCCCCTATTCCGTAACTCCAAGCCGTAGCATAGTCTATATCAAGACCTTTCTGAGTTTCACCTTCAGCGGAAAGTTCTGAATGTCCGCCTCTTATAGTCTCCTTGACATATTCGGAATTGGCCTTCAAAAGACTATAGCCCGTACCGACCCCGACACCTATAGCTCCGCAGAAAACAGCCAAAGCGACAAAAAGTTCCTTCAGCCTCTTGTCCCTGGCATGCAGATAGATTTCCGCCACCCCGAAAAGGCCCGTCATCAACAGCATATAATATGACATCTGAGGATGTTTCATCAGGCCAATCGAGCTGTAAAGCATCACAAGAGCCGCTCCGAGAACGTATTTTTTCTTTCGGAAGATAAGGAAAAAGCCGCCTATGACAGGTGCCATCATCCCCAAGGTAAGAGCTTTAGCTTCGTGTCCGGCTGGAATGATAAGGAAGAAATAAGAGGACATCGACACAGCGATGGAGCCGACTATGCTCAACCACTTGTTAACCCCGAAGCATCTTAGCATTATGAAAAAACCCAGGAAGTACCCGAGCAGAAGGGCGAAGATAGAGTCAAAAAAAAGCGTAGTGAGTTTTCTGAAAAACTGGTCAACATACCATATCGGAGCAGAAAAAGCGTTCCCTGGATGCTTTACGGTAATTTGATAGGAAGGCATGCCGCCGAACATCGAGTTAGTCCAATTGGCCGGAGTATCAGCCGTGGCGTTATATTCTTTCAGTTCGTGCGCCATCCCTTTCCACTGCATAGTATCACTCTGACTGAGAACCTTTCCTTCAAAAGAAGGAGCGCAATAAATCAAAGTAATCAGCACAAATACAAGCGCTGCGACAAGATAAACTCCATATTTTTTCAAAAAATTCTTCATTATTTCTTTTTTTTGTATCTTTGCATCCACTCTTCTAACAAGCGGGATTAGCACATCGGTAGTGCATCAGCTTCCCAAGCTGAGGAGGGGGGTTCGACTCCCCTATCCCGCTCGCTTTTATTCCTTTACCCTCAGATTCATACCCGCCATTATGGTATCCGGAGCCAAGTTCATCACTGCACGCTCCTCTCCTGCCATACAGAAGCCACACCTCTTGCACGCCCCTGTAAGCGAACCGGCACACTCAGCACATCGGGTTCCGTCGGTAAAGATAAAATTGGTCATCCAGCACACCTTTTTGAATTTCAGATGCTTCATATACTTTAATCCTGTATATGAATTCATTATAGGATAACCTTTTTTCTTATAATCGATTATCAAATCTATCACACGGGCTCTTTCTTCCATGCTCAGAGCCAGGTGTTCCGTGCCTTCGAAAGGAGTGTGAAAATTCAGCGAGATCTTCTGAAAATATGGCGACGCCTTAACATATTCTATGGCCTTTCCCACACTTTCGACATTAAGCGTATTGATGGCCATATTAGCAGAAAGAGCCTTATGAGAGCATTCGCTGACATTTTTCTCAAGCCTTTCAAATGCACCTTTACCCCTGATGCAGTCGTGGTATTCCCCTACGCCATCCATGGAAACCCATATACTGTCCGCCCTGCTCGCGGGAAAAGGCTTCTGGGCGTTAGTGGTGATAGTGCAGCTGAAAAATCCCAGCGAATGCGCCAAATCACAAAGATCGTTGACATCACGCCCCTTTTCATCGCTCCATAGGAAAGGTTCACCCCCCTCAAAATCCACAAAACGCGAACCCAGAGAATAACAATACCTTAGTTCCTGCTCTATCTGTTCATAGCTCTTAGTCAAAGGGTTACTATGATTATACACACTGCAATGCTTACAGCTGAGATTACATTTGTCTGAAATGAAAATTACGCTCTGAAGCGGTTTCTTACGTCCAAAAAACTTGGCACGAAACCACCACCAGCCAAGATACGATATTTGAGAAAATTTCATCAGAAGATAAATAAAGCCAATGACACTATTATAAGTATAAAACAAAATCCGGTAAGAAGATTACGCGCGCCGAGCCATCTTACCATAAACCAGTCGATATGGGCGGCGCGATACTTGTCCCACGAAGGCATGGCACCGAGCCACTTATGAGGTTTTTCAACTTCCATCATACGACCTTTAGAAAATTCCACTAAGGAGTAAAAAAGCCAAGCGCCACGCGGAAGTACCAGCAAGACAAATAGATACCACGCCGGAAGAAGATTAAGACATACCCCTGCGATGACTAGCAAGAAAGGCACGAATATAAAAAGCGCACTGCACACAAGGTTACCTCTGACACTTCCTACCAGACGAGCAAAAGTCATCTTATTGCACTCCTTATCACCCTCCATATCTATAAAGCTGTGTGTAAACAGGATATTAAGCACCAACAACCCGACAGGAATGCTTAAAAGCACTACGTGAAGGCTCATCTGCGCACAACTTGCGTAATAAACTCCCATCATGACAAGCGGGCCGAAAATAATGCCTATCACCCACTCTCCCAGTCCTCTGTATGCCAATTTTAGCGGCGGAGCTGAATAAAACACACCTAAAAAGGCGCAGGCAAGCACAATCGCCGGAATCCACCACAGCCCATTTTCACCCCAGAAAGAGACAGACTCCTGTCCGGAAAAAGGCACTGCACGGTCAAGAAAAATGAATATTCCAAAACACAGAGCGACAAGAGCAAATGAAGCAATGGCACGCGCAGTGGAACGAAGAGTCTGACTGCCATCCGTAAGATAAGGATATTTGACCATCATAGCCCTGAAGCCCTTTCGAACCACCTTGTCTCTGTCGCCAAGAACATCTACTTTATAATCAAAATAATCATCAGCAAGATTCAGCGAAAGATGTGCACACGCTACACCCAATACCGCTAAAAGCGCGTCATACCAATGAAATCCACTCTGACCGAGTGCCAATACCACAGCCAAAACAGCAGGCGTTATACTCTGCGCCAGAGAAAGCGACCTGGCATTATCTAACCACTTTTTTAAGCTCATCCTCATAGGCCCGCTTTTGTACGAGCCTGCTAAGATAATGACTTTTTCTGAATTAAAACTCGTATTCAGTTACACTCTGTAGTCCCGGAATGCCATAGTAAGCCTCCACAATATCACCTTTCAGATATATTTTTTTGCCAAGTACCCCGGGATTATCCACCAGATTTATCGCATCTCGAATATCCCCTGTACTGAGTTGAACGGACATGCAATCGTCCTTATCCGTACAGGAACTCTTAGCAGCGAGCACGATATTAGTTCTGGATGTAAAAGGCGGAGTAAAACTGCATTTGCTTGAAGACAAGTCGCCACCTACTATATAACCATATATCCACACATCACTTTCCCCTATCATCTCCTTAGCTTGACTGATGCTCAGGGCGTTACTCTTTTCCGAGCCTTTTCCCGTATCGGAACTTCCGCCAGATTCACCTATAACTATCTTATCCTCTACCCAGACACGTGCAGTGTCCACTTGAACATGTATTCCGGATTCCACTTTAGACTGCGAAGAAGAAGATATTTCGAGTTTAAGGTCCAGAATTTCTCTTGCCTCCAAAGTATATGTGGCCAAAGAAGTCTCCGTACCGGCATTATTCAACACCAAGGACACTTTCCCTGGACGAAAATACGCTATCCTTTTTTCGGAATAACCATACATCAATTTGCCTTCTGACGATTTGAGAAAAAGCACACCAGAAGGGTACTCGGTCAGAAATTCAGGCGCAATTTTAAGCCTTACGCCCGCATTCAGCTGCACACAGTCAAGCATAACACTACACTCTTTTCCGGCCTGCACGACAGCCACTTTCGTGTCTCCGAACTGCGGAGAAGAAAAAACGGGAGTATAAAAATCACACGACTTGGCTGAAATCGTATAGGTACCCGCCGATGTGATAATTTTATCTGGCGCGGCACCGAATGTTCCATAATAAAGCGACGCTCCGGCAGAATTAGTTACGGATATAATGAAATCATTAGTGTCAAGCTGAACTTCCACGCTACTTTCCGCAATTGTCGCGCTTTTTCTTTCAGCCTCCGGAAGAGTACTTACAAGAGGGACCTTGGGAAGTGAAATGTCTTTCGGAAAATGAAAAGTCAGAACTCCATCCGAAGCATCATCAGCAAGATTAAGATCACACCCTGAAAGGGTCAGAAGAAACAGCGGCAGGCCAATTCTGGCCATTTGATTGAAATTTAACATATCAAAATAAGTTTAGTCTCGTCGCAATATTACGACTTGGCTGCAATTATAGTAAAAGAAAACGTATTTTTCTTTAAAATTTGTGTATATATCGAAAAATTTATATATTTGCGCTGAAGTTTTTCATAGTTTAAGTTTAGGTTAAGTAGCGGGAAGCTCGCAGTGATGCAAGCTTCCCGTGAATTTTCAAAAAAAAGAGCCCCCTTAGTTTAATGGATAAAATTCAGGATTCCGGTTCCTGTGATAGGCGTTCGATTCGCCTAGGGGGTACTTATGTTAAGGGTAAACAATAGCACCTATCGAAAAAGCCATGCTTCTTAAAAGTAATCTTCGATAATTGTCATCTTAAAAAACCATAATCATTCCTTTTTTGAACAAATTGGCCCATATATTTTTGCGCCCGAAAAAAAATTAAGGTTATGGTTATCAATTGGGTACTATCATTAGTAGATGCATTTCTGTTCTCATTGGTCATAAAAGAGCCAAAGAAAGACGAAACAGAAGTTGAAGAACAGGAAAGTATCGACTATGAAACCGGACTAAAACTTCCGGTTCTGAATTATAAAGAAGAATACTTTGATCCTGTAACAGGAGTAAGAGTAGAAAGTTATTACGAGGATCTAAACGATGAGTCAGGAAGAGACGATTAAATATCAAGGGGATCTTTGTTCTTTTCTATGCGACTATACCTGTGAATTGATCGGCGCCGGCGCATCCGGATTAAGGGCCACGAAAAACGTCAGCCGTATGGCCTCCAGATTCAAATGCACATGCTCACTGGATCTGACCAAGACTTCCATCTGTCTTCAGTTGATTTCTTCAGAAAACGGATTACGCGCTTTCAGAAACAAGCTTATCGAACATAACGGAATCAATTTTTCAAAAATTCGTAGATTAAGTTCGCTGAGTTGGGATGTCGCAGATAGAAAAATCAGTCTTGACCAGGCATTTTCAAGATTCAGAGCTATCGCTTCAGAAAAACCTCTTGACGGAAATCTGGTAAGGATTCTGACTTGCTTTGCCAATGCCTCTTTTTGCGAGCTGTTCGGAGGAGATGCCATATCAATGGGAATAGTGGCAATCGCAACATACTTTGGCTTCCTCCTAAAACAGATACTTTTAAAAAAGGAGGTCAATACTTTCGTAACCTTTACGATTTCATCGTTTGTTGCGGCAATAATCTCCACAAGTGCCTACATTTTCAACTTGGGACACACTCCTAACATCGCATTCGGAACAAGTGTTCTTTATCTGGTGCCGGGAATCCCCTATCTAAACTCCGTATGCGACTTATTTTCCGGACATCTCAAACTAGGCGCAGAAAGGATTATGGACGCTATACTGCTTACAATCAGCCTATCACTGGGATTCTGTGGGGCTGCATTTTTAATGAAAATATTCTAATGGTCGTCGTTTTATCAATAATCAAAGATGCCATATTCGCCGGCATAGCCGGAGTGGGGTTTGGCAGCATAAGCAACCTTCCGAGAAAAGCTTTTCCATATTGCGCTCTAATCGCAGGTATAGGACACGCATTTAGGTTTTATTTGATAAATTATTCTGGAGTGGGCATTATATGGGCCAGTCTGGCGGCCGGTCTTACCATAGGTGGCTTATCTGTCCTGACTGGAATTGTCATTAAACAGCCTACGGAATCCTTGTCGTTCCCTGCTCTGCTGCCTATGATTCCGGGAATGTACGCTTATCGCACGGTTCTCAATCTGATAAAATGCATATCCACTAAAGACGAGACTACATTCACACATAGCTTTTACCTTATGTCGGACAATCTGCTTACTGGCGTAATGATAATCATAATGCTCGCCATCGGTGCCGTGATACCTATTCTTCTATTCCCGAGAATCGCCTTCGGCGCCACGAGAAACATCACCAGATACTAAAAGAAAGAAACCACCTCGCGAAAATTCGGCGACCGTTTCAAAACAGCTTCTGGAAACTGTTCTATATATTATCGAATATAAAAGGAAGGATGGATTCCACATTAGGGAATTTCCATATTCTTTTAGAGCCCACCCATATTACTTCTATGGGATGTCCGGCATTACGCTGGTACTGAGCCATCACCTGGCGGCAAGCCCCGCAAGGAGAAACAGGATTTTCCGCCTGCACTCCGCCCTCTCCACCGGCTATAGCGATACAATTAATGTAATCTCCCGGAAATTGGGACGCGGCAGCGAACATCGCGCTCCTCTCCGCACACATTCCTGAAGGGAAAGCGGCATTCTCTTGATTGGCACCCTTTACTATCCGCCCACTGTCAAGCCTTAATGCTGCGCCTACATTAAAATTAGAATACGGAGCGAACGACCCCTTCATAGCATCGATAGCGTCTCTTACGAGTGAAGCGTCCGCACTGCAAAGTTCTTCTATAGAATCGTACTCAATATACGAGATTTTAATATCCTTTTCGGTCATTGTCTAATAATTAGTGGACTTCAAAGTTAAAAATTTTCTTAAAAATTTCAATATTTACGACTGTCTAACTTATTTTTTACAGATGACCTTTCATAACTTTCTGAAAACAATGCAGAGATGCTGCTTCCCGCGTGTTTGCATAGCAAAAAATAGATTGTAACTTTACGTGCTCAAAAAAAACATCATCATTTTATGAACAAAAAGGTATACTTTTCCGGCTCCATACGTGGCGGACGACAAGATGCAGCTCTCTATGAAGAACTTATACATCACATTCAAAAAACTGACACAGTCCTTACAGAACATATAGGAAACGCCGCGCTGGAGGTAATCGAAAAAGATCAAAGCGACGAAGACATTTACCTTCAGGATATAGGATACCTTAAAGAATGCGACCTTGTGATAGCAGAATGCACTACAGCATCGCTGGGAGTAGGATATGAATTGGCATACGCCGAAGCGCATGGTAAACCCTGCCACATTTTCTATGATCCTTCGAGGACAAAGCTTTCTGCCATGCTGGCCGGAGACAAATATTTCAGTGTCCATCCATATCATTCGAGAGAAGAACTGCTCACGCTTGTTGACAATATTCTGGTAAGCGACGAAACACACTCTTATTAAAAAATTATAGGAACAGACTAATCTTTTTAGTAAATTTGCTCGGTTTTATCGCTACTTTTTTAAAAATGAAAAAAGCATACGTTTTTCCAGGACAGGGTTCTCAATTTTCCGGTATGGGCCAATCTCTCTACGAGAGCAGCCCTATAGCCCGTTCCATTATGGATCAGTCCGATAAAATCCTCGGTTTCAAGCTTACTGACATCATGTTCAGCGGCTCAGACGAGGATCTTAAGCAGACTAAGGTTACACAAAGTGCCGTATTCATTCATTCTGTCGCAGCTGCGTTTTCATTCGAAGAAGGCACTCCTGATATGGTGGCCGGGCATTCTCTTGGAGAGTTGTCCTCGCTTGTCGTATGTAAAGCCATCCGTCCTGAAGACGGCATCAGACTAGTCGCTGCGCGTGCATCGGCTATGCAGAAATGCTGCGAGGAGCATCCGGGAGGGATGGCTGCCATAATTGGCCTTGACAGTGAAACAGTTGAAAACATCTGCAAGCAGATAAGCGAAGAAGATGGGTTGATATTATCCCCTGCCAATTATAACTGTCCGGGGCAAATCGTCATTTCCGGTGAAAAGAATGCGATAGAAAAAGCTTGTGTGATATTTAAGGAAAAAGGTGCAAAAAGGGCCTTGTCACTTCCTGTCAGCGGAGCATTTCACTCCTCTCTTATGACGGGAGCAAAGGAAGAATTGGCCCAAGCCATAGAAAAATGCGATTTTCACACTCCTATATGTCCTATATATCAGAATGTAAGCGCGAAAGCAGAAACCGACCCTTCTGCCATCAAAGAGAATCTTCTTCTTCAGCTGACCAGCCCGGTAAGATGGACAGAAAGCGTGGAAAATATGATTAAGGACGGAGCGTGTGAATTTACGGAATTCGGCCCCGGCAAGGTCCTTCAGGGTCTTATATCCAGGATTGGAGGACAGAACATAACAGTCAAAGGAATTTAAGTAATTTAATACATAACACTATGTCAAAAGAAAAGAAATTTATTACCTGTGACGGTAATCAGGCTGCCAGCAATATCGCCTACCTTTTCAGCGAGAACGCAGCCATTTACCCTATCACACCATCTTCCACGATGGCAGAAAACGTGGACGAATGGTCAGCAGCAGGAAAGAAGAACCTTTGGGGAGAGACCGTTAAGGTGACTGAAATGCAGAGCGAGGCCGGTGCAGCAGGAGCCGTACACGGTTCACTTCAGGCCGGAGCGCTTACCAGCACATTTACCGCTTCTCAGGGTCTGCTTCTGATGATTCCTAATATGTACAAGATTGCAGGAGAGATGCTCCCAGCCGTTTTCCATGTATCTGCACGAGCTCTTGCCAGCCACGCCCTCTCCATCTTCGGAGACCATCAGGACGTTATGGCATGCCGTCAGACCGGATTTGCCATGTTAGCATCCGGATCCGTACAGGAAGCCCAGGATATGGCCGCAGTCGCACACCTTTCCACCATCAAGAGCAGCATTCCGTTCCTTCATTTCTTCGACGGGTTCAGGACCTCACACGAGATTCAGAAGATCGAACTTCTTGATGAAGAAGACCTTAAGGGACTTGTAAGCGAGAAAGCGCTTCAGAACTTCCGTAACCGCGCACTCAATCCTGACGCTCCGGTTACGCGCGGTACCGCACAGAACGGAGACGTATATTTCCAAGCTGTAGAGTCAAGGAATCAGGCTTACGATGCTGTGCCTGACATAGTTGCACGATATATGGGAGAAATCGGAGAAATCTCCGGAAGACAATATCGTCCGTTCGACTACTATGGTGCTCCAGATGCTGAGTGTATCATCGTGGCCATGGGCTCCGTTACCGAAACTATCTGTGAGACTATCGATTACCTTCGCGAACGCGGACGCAAATACGGTGTCATCTCTGTTCACCTTTATCGTCCGTTCAGCACCAAATACCTTCTTAAAGTTCTTCCTAAGAGCGTAAAGAAGATCGCTGTACTTGACCGCACGAAGGAGCCGGGCTCACTCGGAGAACCTCTCTATCTTGACATTAAGGCTGTATTCCAGGGACAGGCCAATTCTCCTGTTATCGTCGGCGGTCGCTATGGTCTTTCAAGTAAGGACACCACACCGGCACAGATTATCGCAGTTTACGATAACCTTGAGCAGAACGAGCCTAAGAACGACTTCACTATCGGCATCGTAGATGATGTAACCTTCAAGAGCCTTCCTATCAAGACTGAAGTAAGTATCGTAAAGCCTGGCACCACAGAATGCAAATTCTATGGACTCGGATCTGACGGTACGGTAGGTGCGAACAAGAACACCATCAAGATTATCGGTTCACACACAGACCTTTACAGTCAGGCATACTTCGATTACGACTCTAAGAAATCCGGCGGATACACATGTTCTCACCTTCGTTTCGGCGAGAAGCCTATCCACGCCCCATATCTTGTGAACACTCCTGACTTCGTAGCCTGCCATGTTCCTTCATATCTGGAGAAATACGATGTACTTAAAGGCATCAAAGACGGCGGTTCATTCCTTCTTAACTCACTTTGGGACGAGAAAGAGACCATCGAGAGACTTCCGGATCACGTCAAGGCAGTCATTGGCCGTAAGCACATCAAATTCTATATCATCAACGCTACCAAGATAGCCGCCGAGATAGGACTTGGAGGAAGGACTAATACCATCCTGCAGAGCGCATTCTTCAGAATCACGGGCATCATCCCTGTAGCGGATGCCGTTTCTTATATGAAAGCTGCCGCACTTAAGAGCTACGGCAAGAAGGGAGAGAACGTAGTCAATATGAACTACGCCGCCATAGACCGCGGAGGTGAATTCCAGATAGTGGAAGTTCCTGCCGAGTGGGCTAATATCTCTGCTAAATTTGTAAGTCATAACGCCAGCAGGCTTGCACCTCAGTTCGTAAAGGAGATTGCAGACAAGGTTAACGCCCAGGAGGGTGATTCCCTTCCGGTTAGCGCTTTCGTTCCTTACATGGACGGTACTATGCCTAACGGAACCGCCGCTTACGAGAAACGTGGCGTGGCAGTGAACGTGCCAGTATGGGATGCAGCCAAATGTATTCAGTGTAACAGTTGCGTATTCGTATGTCCTCACGCTGCCATCCGTCCGTTCCTTCTCACCGAGCAGGAAGCGCAGAATGTCCCTGAAGGACTTAAATATGCAGACGGCAAAGCTAATCTTAAAGAATACAAATACGCCCTTTCAGTATCCGTGGCCGATTGTACGGGATGCGGTAACTGCGTGGATGTATGTATGGCTAAGGAAAAAGCTCTCGTTATGGAGCCATACATAGACGACACCGCCGAGCAGAACAATTTCGACTATCTCAACTCTAAGATTGGCTATAAGAAAGTACTTGACCCTAAGTCAAATATGAAGAACGCACAGTTCGCTCAGCCTCTCTTCGAATTTAGCGGTGCGTGTGCCGGTTGCGGTGAGACACCTTATATTAAGAACATCACTCAGCTCTTCGGAGACCATATGATGATAGCCAATGCTACCGGATGTTCTTCCATCTACGGGGCTTCATTCCCTGCAAGTCCTTACTGCACTAACGAGAAGGGACACGGCCCTGCTTGGCAGAACTCACTCTTCGAGGACTTCTGCGAATTCGGACTCGGTATGAGACTCGGTTCAGAGCGTATTCGTCAGACCGTGGCCGAACTTATGACCAAAGGACTTCAGTGCGAGTGCTGTTCAGACGAAATCAAGGCTCTCTTCCAAAAATGGCTTGACAACCGCTCAGACTACGCTACCACACGCAAAGTGGCAGACACCCTCGTTCCTCTTATGGAGGCCTGCGGATGCGACATCTGCAAGAGCATCCTTGCTCTCAAGCAGTACATTCCGGCTCGCAGCCAATGGATTATCGGTGGAGACGGTGCATCATACGATATCGGTTACGGCGGACTCGACCACGTCCTGGCATCCGGCGAGAACGTAAACATTCTCGTTCTCGATACCGAGGTTTACTCTAACACCGGAGGACAGTCTTCTAAGGCTACACCGGCAGGCGCCATTGCCAAATTCGCCGCAAGCGGCAAGAAGATTCGCAAGAAAGACTTGGGAATGATGGCGATGAGTTATGGTTATGTATATGTCGCTCAAGTAGCTATGGGGGCAAGCCCAGTTCAGTACATGAACGCCATCAAAGAAGCTGAAGCATACGACGGACCATCACTTATCATAGCATACGCTCCTTGTATCAACCACGGGCTCAAGGCAGGTATGGGTCTTAGCCAGAGAGAAGAAAAACTTGCAGTAGAATGCGGTTATTGGCATCTTTATCGCTACAACCCAGCCCTTGAAGAGCAAGGCAAGAAGGCATTCAGCCTCGACAGTAAGGAACCTGACTGGACCAAGTTCCAGGACTTCCTCAAAGGCGAGGTTCGTTTCTCTTCACTTACCAAACTCTATCCTGAAAATGCGCAGGAGCTTCTGGATAAGACAGAAGAGTTCGCGAAGATACGCTATAACAACTACAAGAAGTTGTCTATGGAATAATCTGGCGATACACGAATAACTAAAAACCCCGAAAGTTTAGTAAAATCTTTCGGGGTTTTTCTTATGCTAAAGCTTGCTTTCGAGTTTTAAGCTTTTTTACCGTATTCTGAATAATGGACACTATCCCCACCCATATATCATAGGAGAAGAATCCGAGGGCTATCATCGTGAATGTAGGCATGAAGTCCACATACACACCTTTATAATAATAGATCATTACGCCCACGACATCACACAGGAACAGGCATCCTATCTGAAGAATGCGCAGCGCAACCCTTCCCAGCACCGGAAAATAATATAATGCTATGTAGTTAAACGCCAGAAAAAGCACACAGATTATCATCGCTATCTTCCAATTTCCCCTCGTCGGGTACTCCACCAGAAATTTGTCTCCGAGAATACTATCTATAATATAAGCCTGTATCTTCACCCCTGGCATTGTTATGTCAATCGGAGTCAGATGAAGGTCGTGTCCATCAAAAAGTTTCCCGACAAGCACTATCTTTCCCTTAAGATCCCCTGCCAATGAATCCGGATGCTCAAGAAGTTCGGGTCCATCGATAGTCTCAAACACTACATTAGGATAATTAATAAGCAAGGTATCAGAAGGACTCTTCACATGAGTCATCAATCGGTCAAATGCCTCCGGACGCGCTATACGCACAAGCTCTGCCGCCATTCCATAAACCAATGTCGAATCTTCCTGAATATAAATTGGCCTAAAATTACGAACCGGACAACCTAAATCTCTGGCTTCAAGGTTTATAATGCCATAATGAGAAAAAGTATTGTCATAGAAATAAGCATCCTGTGGAAGTTCCTGGTTAAGTTTATCTTCATAACTGCTTACACGTTTAGGTAGCACTATGTTACGACAGTTTCTGATAGCCGCTATTAGGTCCTTGTCATGCTTTTTCTGTTTCTTGTAGATAATATCCAGTCCTACCGCCGACGGAGAACAGTCATCTATTATATTAAGAATCTCGGTGATATCCTCACGTGTACAGTCATCCACACTTACGATGACCACGTCCTCACTGTTCCGCGGAGTGGACATTTTACACGTAACGGAATTATATATGTCCGACATCCTGACCTCCACACCGGCCATAGACGAATTCATCGCCGGGATGGAAGTAAGATTGTACATTGTAGTTTTTGAAAACAGAAGCGAAATAGCGGTAATCGCCACGACCTGCACCGCCGTATATATCACCTTTTTTATATCCATATCTTTTCTTAGAAGCTATTTTAAAATAATTGCTCTCTTTTCTTACACCGCCTTTCCGGCCATTTTCATCTTTGTCATCGGTTACGTAGCTGCTGCTACACTCCCCCTTCCAAAATCGAAACTGCCTCGAAAATTCAACATAATAAAATTCGGCGACCATTTCAAAACAGCTTCTTAGCCAATGAAGCCGCAAAGATAACTATTTTTATGATATTTACGGCTCTGCCGCCCTCTTCAATAGAGCGCCTCATCCTCTTCCGCGAACAGATTATACTTCCTTATTATAGGGGCGATTTCAGGATCGAGATTACCTCTGTATTTATATGAAGGCTCTTGCCCCACTGCCTGCTTCAGCTCCTCCACCGCATCCGCTTCCTTTTCCCGTCTGGAATAAGCGATGGAAAGAAGATAATGGCTGGCAGCCGTCTGCTCCGGTAAATTCTCAAGAATAAGACTTGCAGTGGCATTGTATTCAAGTGCCAGATACGCAAGAGCCGCATTATAATCTTCGTAAGGCGCGAGTAGTTCCAAAGCCTGTTCCCACTCTCGATTTTTCAGATGCTCCATTCCCTTTTGATAAAGAGAATCCTTACCATAGATAAGCGCCAATTCATTATCCGCCAAAGAGCTAAGCGAACTGACATAATATGTTATACTCTGCGATGGACGCGAAGACCAGATGATATCACGCCCATTATGAATCTGCGTAGTGACATTCAAAATAAATTTCAACATCTGGCTTCCGGACTCTATCCTCTGGTGATATAGATAGATGAATTGGCCTCCTTGAGCCGTACTGTCTCGACGCACTGAAGCATCAGCACGCGGTACACGGATAAGATAGCGATGCAGATCATCCTTAAAAGAAAGCTTATATGCATTATACTTCTCCAACCAAGGCCTTCTGAAATGCTCCCCTGCCTTCTTTCCCGAAGAAGGAAAACGACGGGTGAAAGCGTCGGCCTGAACATTATCCACAAAACGCAGACTATCTCGCGAGAGTGAAGACAAATAGCTTTCATATAGAGCATACCCCCTCTGTTGTGCATTTCGAAAATCTTTTCCTGTCAGATATACCGGGGCCAATGCCAATGAATCCCCGTTTTCAAAATAAATCATAGGAAAAAACCGAAGCTGCCACGAAGGGTCCTGAAGCGAATCGCAAGCCACTATCATAAAATCAAAATTAACCTCTCCCCTGCGCTCCGCTACATTTCTGAACCGCGCCACTATCACCGCAGCATCCAGATCCTCAGAGCCCATCACCTCTCCACTGACGGTGTCTCTAAAAGTGCGCATCGCATACAAACCATCTTCGTCCGCCGTTCTCTTCCTTTCCTCTCCTCCGTAACGACGTATCTCACTTTCACTTGGGAGCGACAGCGAAGCATTTACTCCGCTTTTTCGAATGTTATTCAACTTTAAGGATGTAGAGCACGCCTGCGCTCCTAAAAGGGCTACGCCACATAGAACGCACCCCACAAAAAAAGAAGTCTTCATAGTTGTTATAAATTAATATCTATTCTTCCTTTAATTTTATATGCAAATCATCTCCAAAGGACCAGATTTGTACTATATGACCATTATCCAGTTTCACCTCGGCAGGACTTTCCTTTTCAGGAGTAAATGCCTTAGCCGCAGCCTCATACCAATGCAGAATCTGATGAGAATAATCTCTGAATCTGAGCCCGTTTTCCGTAATGGAAACCTTTCCCCCGGCCCTTTCAAAAAGACTCACCCCCAACGCTTTCTCCAGCTCGCCGATATTCTGACTTATGGCCGGCTGACTTATGCCAAGCTCCCGTGCCGCCGCAGTAAAACTGAGCGTTCTGCAGACAGTTTCAAAAACTCTAAGCCTAAAATCCTCCAACATAACTTTAATCCACCTTCACACTAAATGCCTTATTGGCATCCACCACTGCCACACGGGCAGAAAGATTTTTACTCTCTCCCGGGAAAAGAGTTACATAATTATCACTCCAAAAGACAGGGGCAATGTCATTACCATCAGCATCCACGACACTGAGCCTTTTCATAAAAGCCAATTTATCTGTCTCATTTTTAAGGGAAACTTCTATCACATACTCCCTATCCTGCTTTGCAACAGCATAATTACAGTTAACTTCCGTCTTTCTTAATTCCGGGAGCAGAATAAGAGAACTATGCTGAGAGTAAAACCAATAAAAGTTATCCGAAATGAGTTTTCCATCAGCATCTTCCAACTCCAACTTAACGAAATAGTTATATGAATATCTTCCGTTTTGCGGCACCGCCACCACCTCTTTATACGAATCCGCCGCTACATCCATAGTAGCCTCGTACGTCCACGCCACGCTCATATCGTAGTTAATAACCCTCACCTTGACCTTTACCCCGGACATCTCCGAATGTGTGGCGTTAATTACACTGACCTTAAAATCGTGTGCATTTAACTGAATATGACGGGGTTCCATAGCCTTCTTGGCGAAATAATACGAAGCGTTAGGCTGAAGATACCAGTCATACATCTGCCATCCCACATCCGGCCAGCAGGAGTTTATCTTCCATATCATGACCCCAGTCGTAATGTCCCACATACGATGATTGGCAGCCTCAAACATAGCTCGGTATCCGTCTGCATTAAGAATCTGCGCATTGTCAGCATAATCCTTTACAGTTTTAGGAGTGCCTCCGAACATAGTACGATTGGCATTATCATAAGAGCGGTAGCAAAAATTATTGGCATCCCAAGCCCCATGTTCTGCCCAAGTACTGTCAAGAGGAAAGATGGGACTTTGAGAATCTGCTTTTTCAAGACTTGGCATAAAACGCTTCAGAGAGCTATATTCAGGCATGGATGGCGTGCCAAGTTCGTTCTTAAACATTTGAAGGTGAACCTCATTTATCTTCCTGAAATAGAATTCTGACTTTTCCCAGTTATAATCCGGGCCACCGTCATCCGTGGTGCCCGTAGGAAGATCCTCAAGAAAATATGGTGTGAGCTCCGACACATTCCAATGATAGCTTGTGGTAGGGAAGTAATCCCTCGTGGTATCAAGTTCCAGTACCTTGGCCTTAGTCCTGCGATAAAGGCTCTCATTCATAAGCACTTCGTTCACTCCCACCCAAGATATGATGGACGGATGGTTACGGTAACGAAGCATCATATCCTCCACTCCGGCTATAGCTAAATCGTGGTCGTGCGGATTGTTCGCATTGTCGCGTCCAGGCACCATACGGTAGCATTGATAAAAGACGTGCCACCACATAACTCCGTATTTATCACAAGCTTCCAGCCATTCTTCACGCGGCGACGGCATATCCTCACTTCCTATCAAATTAACCCCAGCCAATGTCATCAACCTCACCTGATCATATATATTCTTCGCATTTTCGTCCAGTATTATGTCCGGTTGTATCCAGCCTCCTTTGCAGAAAATTCGCTTGCCGTTAATATAATACACACGCCCGTAGTCATCTCCGTTTTTAAGAAAATCGTGTTTCACTTCCCTAATGCCGAAATCAACCTCCTTAGTATCCGACGTGCGTCCGTTTTTCGTAAAACTGAGTTTAAGATGATGTAGCCACTGCTCGCCATAACCGTTAGGATACCAAAGGTGCGGATTTTTAATATTAAGTTGTGAGAAATCCTTCCCGTCAAGCACCACCGTCATCTTCTCTCCCGGCGCGAGACTTACTTCCTTACTGACCCGAACGGGCTTCATCCTCCCATTCATTTTCTTTGTATAAGTCGGAAATTCTATCTCCGTAAGGAGCGACACAACGGCATCAAGACGACCTTTAACAGGCTTATCCGATTGATTAACAAGTTCAGCCTTTATGTTTAGACTTGCCAATGTAGTATCGACAAGCGTCGAGAACACAAAGGGAGAATCAATGGTAACCTCGTCCGTAGCGCTAATGGTAACTTTCTGATAGATACCCATATTTCGGTCTCGTACAACAGGAGCACAATCCCATCCTCCAGACATTTTCAGCGTTTCATCTTGAAAGAGATCCGCACAGTTACCTCTCGGCGGCCCCATAGGAACAAGCTGTGTCCCAGGAGTAGGCACCCCGGGATGATCCACCTGATACGTCTTAATCACGATTTCATTTTCCTTTCCGGCCAAAGCATAATCGCTCACATCCAAACGAAATCTTCGGAACATCCCTACTACATCATTCTTATCTGCTACTTTGCGTCCATTCATCCAGACATCTGCCCTATAATTAATACCATAAAGCGTAAGCCAGACCTTCCTGCCCTTGTACGAAGAAGGAAGTTTAACCTGCGTCTTAAAAACATAAGGGTCCTGCCAAGGATTCCTCCCACTTTCAAGATAGTTATACTTCGCGAGATCGTGCTTCTGATTAAACTCGTCAGACACATCTGGAATAAGATAATTATTCAGGCCAATCCTTGGGTCAGGATAGACTCCCTGCTTTACCAAAGCATTCAATACAGTAGTCGGCACCTGCACATCGTACCATTTCTCATCGGCGCTTCCAATCTCGGCAGCATTAATCATCTGCCAATCCTTAAGTTCAATAGTTTGCGCTTTAGATGGGATAGCATGGGCAAGAACTAAAAATAAAAAAAGAAAAATTTTTAAGAGCCTCCTAAATGACACGTTCATAAAATCTACTAATTATCTTGAAAAATGAAATCTATACAATGCTCGTGAAGTTAGCAATTTTCGCACTTTCAATGAATTTATAGACTCCGCACTTCTTCTACAGATAGTCCTGTAACAATTGCGATTTTTTCTACAGAGTCTCCGAGAGATAGTAAATTTTTCGCCGTCTCACGTTTCCCTTCCACTAAACCCATAGAGCGCCCTCGTGTTTCACCCTCTGCTATCCCTTCTGCACGACCTCGTGCTTCGCCCTGTTCCACGGCATATTCCAAAACATTTTCGTAATCGTATTTCATCCTTTCTTGATCTAAAGCTCAATAGATTTAAAGAGTAGCATTTAGTTCTCTTATTTCTCGTGCAGAAAGACCAGTAGCAAAGGCTATTGTGTTAAGAGGCAAACCGAGAGACAGTAAATTCTTCGCCGTCTCACGTTTCCCTTCCACTAAACCCATAGAGCGCCCTCGTGCTTCTCCCTCAGCCAACCCTTCTTCTCGACCTCTGGCTTCCCCTCGTGCTTCGCCTTGCTCCACGGCATATTCTAAAACATTTTCGTAATCGTATTTCATTCTTTCCTGATCTAAGTATGTTTCCATTTCACCGGTCGTGAAGTTAGCAATTTTCGCACTCTCGAACAATTTTTTGAAACATTTTTCGGAAAATTCATCCGGCTCCTCTCTCATAT
>CAVJMH010000019.1:0-37361 GCA_963650755.1 Firmicutes bacterium TM09-10
TTAGATCAGGAAAGGATGAAATACGATTACGAAAATGTTTTGGAGTACGCCGTGGAGCAAGGCGAAGCAAGAGGTGAAGCCAGAGGTCGAGAAGAAGGAGAGGCTAAAGGTCGTGCAGAGGGCCGAGAAGAAGGACGTTCAGAAGGTTTAGCAGAGGGAGAAGCACGTGGCGAGGCTAAAAAAGGTCTTGAAATAGCGAAGAAGTTATTCGCAGAGGGTATGGATATTAATTTTGTGTCTAAAGTTACCAGTTTATCTATTAAAGAGTTATCTGTATTAAGATAATTGCTAACTTCACCTCCAGTGAAATGGAAACATATTTAGAAGTTGTTTTGAAATGGTTGCCGAATTTTATTATGTTGAATTTTCGAGGCAGTTTCGATTTTGGAAGAGGGCGCGTAGCAGTAGCTACGTAACCGATGACAAAGATGAAAATGGCCGGAAAGGCGGTGTAAGAAAAGAGAGCAATTATTTTAAAACAGCTTCTTAGATCAAGAAAGAATGAAATACGATTACGAAAATGTTTTGGAATACGCAGTAGAACAAGGCGAAGCCAGAGGTCGAGAAGAAGGAGAGGCTAAAGGTCGTGCAGAGGGCCGAGAAGAAGGACGTTCAGAAGGTTTAGCAGAAGGCTTAATAGAAGGAGAAAACAAAGGGAAAAGGGAGACGGCGAAAAATATGCTGAACAAAGGCTTTGAATATGCTATTATCTCTGAAATCACAGGATTATCCCAGAAAGAAATACAAAGCTTGTGAAATCGCGGCATTCACTCCTGAGAAAAGAACACTTTTTAATAAAAGTCTTAGAAATATAAAGCTTAGGAATAATAAATTGGCAAGTTTTAAAAATTTTGCTAAAATTGCTGGGTTTACGGAAACAGCTTCTTAAATGAAAATTCTTATAGTAGATGACGAGGCCGATTTGAGAGAGATACTCCAATTCAATATTCAGGCTTGGGGATATGAGACACTGTGCGCGGAAAGTGCGGAAGAGGCTCTCGAACTGTTAAAAAAAGGAGAAGACGGCGATTTGATGCTTCTGGACGTGATGCTTCCCGGGATGTCCGGCTATAAATGTGCTAACGAGGTGAGAAACACGCTCGGATTGGCTCTGCCTATTATCTTTCTTACGGCACGCACCAGTGAAAACGACTTGCTTACAGGATTTTCCGCCGGGGGTGATGACTACATCACTAAGCCATTTTCCATCAACGAAGTACAAGCCAGAATAAGGGCTGTTCTAAAGCGATCGCAAGATAAAACGGACAAGAAGGGAGAAAGCGAAATCCGCATAGGGGCGCTACGAATCGACACTCTTCTACAGAAAGCGTACGTCGAAGATGAAGATATACATCTGTCTAAAAAAGAATACGACATACTTCTGCTTCTCTGCACCCACAGAGGACAAAGTTTCACTCGGGCAGACTTCATCAACACTCTCTGGAAAGACGCCCCTTATATCACAGAACGTACTGTGGACGTGCATATAGCCAGGATAAGGGCAAAACTTGGCGAGAACTGTAAAAATCTGATTAACAATAGAATTGGCTTTGGATATAGTGTAAATTAATGAACTGGTTTTACATCACCCTGGCGGCAGTTCTGGTTCTGTTCGTGATAGTGCTCTACCATGTAATAAGAACCACTAAAGAGCAGATGGAGAGCAAGTTAAAGGCTCAGAAACATCAGCTCACAAACAACATCGCTCACGAGATACGCACTCCCGTGGCCAGCATCAGAGGCTACTTGGAGACTTTAGTGGAGATGCCAGACATGGACGAGGCTCATAAACGCCAATTCATAGAACGTGCTTATAGTCAGACTCTCCGACTCTCGAACCTGATAGGCGACATATCTCTCATAACCAAGATAGAACAAGACCCTACGATACTGTCCAAAGAGTACATCGGAGTCAGAAAACTTATCGACGACATCATTCTTGAACTCAGCCAAAGGATTGAGGATATGGGAGTTACAGTAACCGACAACATAGGGGAAGACATCTCCATCAAGGCCAATCAGCCTCTGTTCTACGCCATCTTCAGAAACCTCATAGAGAACTCCTTGAAATATGCAGGCAAAGGATTTCAGATAGAAATCAACTGTCCCGCCCAGGAAATGGACAGGACAGTATTCAGGTATTTTGATACAGGAAAAGGAGTGGACGAAAAGGAACTTGGACACCTTTTCGAGAGATTCTACCGCGTAAAAGGGAACAGCTATTCTGAAGGCTCAGGGCTTGGACTGTCGATAGTAAAAAACGCCGTAGAAGCACATGGAGGCAAGATTTGCGCTCGACAGCACAAGCCAAGCGGCCTGGAATTCGAGTTCTACATATCTAATAAAACTTCTTAAGCTGCTCCGAATACTTGTATCCTGCCGCCGAGAGTTTATTCTCCAATTCAGCGCGATCCTCATTAAAATAGTAACAAATCTGGTCAAGATTATCGAACTCCTCGTCTCTGAGTAAATAATTAATTGCGGAGACAAGCATTGGCATATCATTTTTCGGCAAATGGTCCATAACGTTTTATAGTAATTTTTCAAGCCTTTCGACAGCAGCCTGCAAATCCGAAGCGAAACTGTCGTGCTCCATTAAAAAAGACTCTTTCCCCTGCGCTATCTCTTTATATAACACAGGGTTAATTCTACCGGCATAATCCCCTACAAGGTCTTCAATATCGTCTTTTTGAGACGGAATATTGGAATGGAGATAGACCTGTAACTTCTGATGCAGAATACAATACGCCCACTCCACACTCTCTTTCGTATATGCTTTATCAGAATAATCCATTTTTCTATTTTCTACCGCCAAAGCCTACCAGGAAACCGTGCCTCCGGAAGCAAAGTCCTCCGTACTCAGGCCGTCGTCCGAAGGTTTACTCGGTGTACCGGCGATAGCAGAAAGTCCAGGCCAATCTGAAATGCTATAACTGTCCTTAACCTCCTCAGGAGCAAGTGGGAAGAAACTGAAATCTCCTCCGATTTTTCTTTCTATCGCAGATACGGAATAGATGTAATCGGCCAATGGCGGAAGCTCAGTAATCTTCGTCTCGTAGAAACGTTGCGGGAACCAGAAGCCTATCGCCATCACCTCATCGGCAGAACATTTCCAAATCGGTTTTCCGCTGTTTCCCGCCTTAGTGCGTAAAGCTACAAGATAACGAGCGGAAGGCATAGCGCACTCCTTTGAGCCCTCATATACATTCTTACCGCGCACATTGTCATTGACCGTCCAACCTTGCTGATAATCGCAGCCGATGACGATGTAAAGCGTATCCGAGCAAGTCCAACTATCTTGACGCAGACGCTCCACCAATCCCCAGTGACTTGAGGTGTAATTCCCGTCACCAAGGTCATTCAGATAGGCTTCCGGGGCGACATTAGTCGCGTAGAAGGTCTGAACATTCAAATCGAAAAGCACATCCTTACGCCCTGCTCCTCTATCGGCCGATCCGAGAAGATGCCCTCGCGTAGTATAAGTCCCATCGGGCAGTCCGCTCCAGAAGAAAGAGGTGTTGTTCGGCCAATTGTTCCAGTCATCGGCATAGATTCTGGACTGTTCCGACTCCGGAATGTCCGGATCTGGCCTAAACGGATCTACATTAGGCCGCGTGCTTCCGCCCTCCTGATAAATGGAATGACACGGAAACGCCACCCACATCGGATTATGACGACGTGTATCGTAGCAGGCTTCGTAATTGCGAACCTCCTGTTTGGTCCTATATGTCGTTCCTCGATGCTCAACATACCTCCAGTCGGAGTTCTCCTTGAGCGTCTGCGGGCGTTCGACATAACCCTTCACTTCTGGTTCCGGATCGGGGTCTGGTTCTGGGTCTGGATTAGGTTCAGGGTCCGGGTCTTTATCTTTATCCGGCTGCTCCGTAGGATCCGGGTCCGGGGCTTGTTCCGGATCGCAAGACCAAAATCCTCCAAGAAGGATAGCTGCGATCAATAAAAATAACGTGTATCTTTTCATCGTTTTTCGTTTTTAACGATACATCACCAATTTCCCTTTGACTTCGAGAAACTTTCTATCGAAAAAGCTTGCGCCTCCTCATCGGAAGACGGGTTTTCGGACATGTCAAGGGCAAGAGAATATACGCCATACAGCTGTTGTCCGTCTCCCATTACCAAAGAATTGATTTCTATCTTCTTAGAAGCGCGGTCATATACGCCCAAAGGATAGTCATCACTGGACACATTTTTATTATAGGTAGCATAACACCCAAAATAACAAGGAGAAGAGAATCCGAGATATTTAGAGTTATATATACCCATATCATTCATAATAAAGAGAATGTCCACAGCGGAGGCATCACGGGCATCGATAATGGTCAGATAATCGCCGTCCTTGTCCACAAACCCCACATTCTGCAAATCAGCATTCCCTTTGAAAAGATTCTCTATAACGAACACGTCCATTCCAGAAACCTTCTTTACAGTAAGCTCACTGAAAGTCATTTCCGCCAAAGCAGATGATATGCCCCTAAATGCGTAAAACAAATTCGTAACCAGTTTACCATGAACAGTAACAGTTTCAAATTCAACAGTTTCAGGATCGAATATATAATAAGAAGTAGAGAGTTCTTTTTTAACGATAGTTTCTGCGCCAGTAGCCGAAGTCGCGACTATAAGAATAACATAGTCGGTAGATGGAGAAAGGCCTTTCCAGTTCCATAAACAACCATCGGAGTTTGCATTAGTGATTTCTTCTTCACTTAAAGGCTTGCCATAGTCTTTCATGATTTCCGAATCGGTCTTTCCTAATGCTTCATACTCCGCTTTTGAGAATAACCAAAGAGAAATGTTCGCAGCATCCGACGCGTTGATTTTCGCTTGTATCTCATTGAAAGTTATCAATTCTATATCCAATTCGAGAGCAGGAGCATCTCCTGAGGCAGAAGGCGTAGTTACATCAAGAACTGCACATTTACCTACACCGTAGATTCCGAGACAATACTGAACTATAACCTTATATGAAGTCTGAGGAGCGATAGCCACCGTGTTTCCCACATAATTGCGCGCTTTGTCAAACTCCGCCGTTTCTCCAGAGAGAAAATACTGCACGGAAGAAGACACATCGATAAAATCATGGGCTAAACTTTGTTCATCATTACCATAGTCGCTAATATAGCGTTCCCAAGCTGCAGACGACACTACTGTACCGTGGAGTAACTCTCCTGGTTCAGAGACTGCATCCACTGCTATAGAAACAGCAGAAGTCCCTTCGTTCAGTGAAAGTTCGACCGCCTTAAAAGCAGAAAATTCAAGAGAAGGCATCTCTATGATTTCGCTCCTTCCTATTGAAAATGAATCTGTTTTAGAATACACGAAAGCATTTCCTTCAGCATCTTCTGCCGATATGCTTATTCCATATTCATCCGAAAACGGTATAGTTACGAAATAGAACCAAGTCGGAGTAGAAGAAAGAACCACCGAAGAACTTTCACAACTGATGTTCACAGCGTCATAACTTGGATAATTCGTGTAAACAACAGCATCAGAGTATATGCCTGAGATAAACTGAGACTCCGCGACCTTAATGAAGCCACCTATTGAAGCTCCACCATTGGACAAAAGTTTGACATTGGATATGGTCTCCCCATTTCCGGTAAGACCTATCTTCACCACTGAGCCGAGATTATGGAACTTTATGTTCGTGTCCTTACCATAGCCCACCATAGGGTTCGTGTACTGGGCGAAAGTGCCTTCCTGATAGTGCTGAATAGAAGGAAGCGACAGAGTATAATAAGGAGAATTCGCATATTCCCCGGTATTATAATGCCAATATTGAGGATTCTTGTTATCTGTCCAAGAATACACATATATGGCGAAATAGTCTTCAGCTTCGGTCACATTTTCTACTGTAGCCTTCGCAGGGTCATCTTCACTTATAGAGACATCGTACAAAACATCGTTTATCAAGACCTTATCTCCTTCTGACCAGAGAACACTCTTGTCATTAAGAAGTGAAGTTTTGGTTTCAGCCATGCTTAGAGTGAGAGTTACAGTCCCTTTCTCATGGGGAACCGGAGCGATGTCTTCTGTAAGTTCTTTTGAGCAAGAATAAGCCGCAAAGAGAGAGAGCGAGACAGCAATCAACTTTACAGCAGATTTCAAATTCTTTTTCATAAACACTGCAGTATAAAGGTTAGTTGTTGGTTGTTAATGGCGCAAGATATGAAAAATAATTCAAAAACTGCCTCAAAAATTCAGTAACCACTTCAAAACAGCTTCTTGATGTACTTTAAAACAACTACCAAGTGTCCGAACGGAACGGAGCGGCAGGAAGACCGAGAGAACCGGTAAGATTTCCCACCTGAAAATCTCTAAAGCAATACCTTACTGCCACAGGCACAGGAACTTGGGCACTTTTAAGCACCACTTTATCGTCCCACCTTTCAGCCTCCGCCGGATAGAACACCTTATCTTCCCCTGCAAGTTCAAAGCCCCTGATATCGTGCCAAGGACTAAGCCCGTCATACATAGTATTTTTGAAAGAAACTATGACCTTATCCCCATCCACCGTCATATCCTTATATATAGGACCCTCACACTGCAATCCGGAAAAGCCATAAGTTCTGTTGAGCGCAAGCAAAGCCAATCGCTCCCCTACCTGCCTTTTCTGACAAGGGTGAATCTGATCCTTCTCATATTCGTATGCCAAATCATTAGTCGTAGCAATTCCGCAATTCGGGATAATATCCGCGGCTTTTCTTTGAGCCTCCCTTATACGTGCACCGGAAGTGCCGTCGCCGCCATAACACCACGGAGCAAGTTCAACCTCATAAAAAGGAATGTCGCCCTGTCCCCACAGTCCACGCCAAACACCCACCATAGTCGCAAGCCTCTGGGCATAGTAATCATAAAGACCGGCATTGGTCTCACCCTGATACCAGATGAATCCTCTAATGGTATAATGGCTGACAGGGCACAGCATAGCATTATACATCACATAGTTAGACATGTGGTGATACCATCCTCCCTCTGTTATTTCCGGATCGTGTTTCCCGGAAGGAATAGTGTTTTCAGGGTATGACCTGACCAATTCTTCCGGAAGCCAGCTCTCCACAGCCGAACCGCCCCAGTTGCAGGCGATAATGCCCACTGGAACATCGAGAGAAGAATTAAGAGCCGTGGCGAAATACCATCCCGTGGCAGTGAATTCGCGTACGGTAGCAGGATTGGTCTCCACCCATTTGCCACTGACATAACCCTGGGGCTCGGGCGCGCCTGTCTTAGGAATTTTCACTTCACGCACCTTATCCTTCCACTGCGCAGCGGAAAGAATGGAACTCACCGCTCCCTCCACAGGGCAACTGTGAAATCCCATAAGAGGCATCTCCATATTGGACTGTCCGCCAGCCAGCCAAACCTCTCCGATAAGGACATCGTGAAGCGTTACCTGCCCGTCTTTATCTGAAATTACTATACTCTGCTTTTCATAGCTTCCCTCAGGAGTCTTTACTGAAAGTAACCACTTGCCATCGCTTCCGGCTTGAGTTGTAAACTTCTCCTTAGTCCAAGAAACACGAACCGTAACCTTAGAATTGGCAGCAGCTTCGCCCCAAAGATTGGCATCAGTGCTCTGCTGAAGAATGCAATGATCTCCCAGCTGCTCAGGAAGTTTGATTTTAGCGCTCGAATCCATATAGGCCAATATTCCCAGAGCTACCAGCGCCGATTTAGTTAAAGAATTTAGTGTCATAATCGTTATTTCTTAATATCTACTGTTCTGTAAACTTCTGTCATTCAATAGAAATGTCTTTACTCTCAGGTCACGGGCGACCAGCCGTCTATAAACCACTTCTATCGAAAAACATATCCGGTATTTAACTTTTTCAGAGACGTTCCAGCACCTCCAGACACATGCGCGTGTTATGATATGGACATTTCCAGAATCCGGCCTTGTCATCTGTTGTATTTACGGTGCCATCCGAACGAAGGCTCCAGAACCACTCACCCTCCTTATAATCAACAAGATGAGCCTTTATGAAATGCCAAGTATCCACCGCCCTTTCAAGCCAGAGAGGATTCCCCGAACGCTGGAAAGCGTTAATGCATCCGACCACAGTCTCCACCTGCACCCACCAGTGACGGTCTGCATCTATGGCGCCGGTATCCGAATGCAATTCATACATCATCCCTGCAGACGGGACGAAGCCTTCCATAGCGGCTGAAGCTATCTTCAACACATCGGGCAAAATATCATCAATTTTTTCTCCGATGACACTTGCCGCTTCATCCAAAAGCCACGAAGCCTCTATGTCGTGCCCGAACGAGGTAATCTCACGCTTACTGTCCCACAATTCATCGAAAAACAGTCGAAGATGCCCCGTCTTTTTATCCAGAATCCGTTCACGGAAAATCCATAAGAGGTTTTGTATTCTCTCCCTTAAACTATCATCCTTCCATACGCGATAAAGAGCCGTATATGGCTCTATTATATGCAAATGCGTGTTCATAGTCTTACATTCATTGGCATCCTTCTCACTAAGGCGCATATCAGAAAGCGCTGACCAGTCTCTGGCAAAAGCTTCAAAATAACCGTTATGCAGAGGGTCAAAACTATGACTTTCAATATCTTTAAACAGCTTTACCGCATAATCAAGAGCCTCGCTGTCCCCCGTAGCACGACAGTATTCGCTAAGTCCATAAATAGCAAATCCTATGGCATAAATCTGCTTCTTGGTGTCCAACGGACGGCCTTGCGAGTCAAGACTCCAATAAACTCCGCCGTACTGAGGATCGTAAAAACGGTTTATAATCTCGTCTCTGGCCCTTGCAGCCACATCGAGATATTCTTTAGCGCCCAGCACGCGATAGGCAGCTGAAAAAGCCCATAGGATACGTGCATTAAGAATAGCACCCTTCGGAGCCGCGTCATCTACCACGCCATCCCCGGAAATACGACCTTTGAAACCACCTTTCGGGTCTATGAATTTCTCTTCCCAAAAAGGCAATATATTTTCTATCAGATTTTCACGTACTTCGCTGCAAAGCGTTTTTTTAGATTCTTCGATATTCATATTGTGTTATGTAATCGTAAAAATATGGGTTCAACCTCTCAATCTCTCAAATTTACGTTAAAATCCTTTAGTTTTCATAACGCCTGCAATTTTTGTCATTAATTGTTAAGAAAGTACAATATTTTAATTAACTTTGCGGTGAACCACATTACTAAAAGCCAAACAGCATTGGCCTAAAACATAAAAACATGAGCGAAGTAATAACCGAGATAACCCCACTGTCTAATCTTGACTGCTTCTATATAGCGGATCGCCACAAGACAGATTTCACTTATCCCATGCATAAACACCGTGAATTCGAGCTCAATTTCATAGAGCACGGAGCAGGAGTAAGCAGAATCGTGGGAGACAGCGTGGAGACCATAGGCGAATACGACCTCACGCTTATCGGAGCTCCGGATTTGGAACACGTATGGAAAAACGGCACCTGTAAAAGTCCGGACATAAGGGAGATAACCATACAGTTCAGCCCGGAATTTTTAGGAGAAAACATATTGAGCAAGAACCAATTCGACTCCATACGTAAGATGCTCAAAGCGGCGGACCACGGGATCACCTTTTCTCTTGACGCCATAATGCATGTCTATCATCATCTGGATAAATTGGCATCTGAACAAGACCATTTCGCGCAAGTTCTGAAACTCCTTTTCATCCTTAACGAACTGTCCAAGAGAAGTTACCGAACACTGGCCAGCAGTTCCTTCGCCCATTCAGTCAAAAACGCCGAGAGCAGAAGAGTGGCTAAGGTAAAACAATACGTCAACGACCACTATGCCGAGACCATACGGCTTGAAGACCTGTCGGACCTTATAGGTATGACCCCGTCGGCTTTCAGTCGTTTTTTCAAATTCAGAACAGGCAAGACCCTTTCAGACTACATTTTAGACATACGCCTCGGATACGCAGCCAGAGCCCTTGTGGACACCACGAAAAACATCTCCGAGATATGTTACGAAAGCGGATTCAATAACCTTTCCAATTTCAACCGCATATTCAAGGCCAAAAGAGGCTATACCCCACGCGACTTCAGGGCACTTTATAAAAAGAACAAGGTAGTCGTCTGAGGGCTAAGCGAATTCTGCTTAAAGTAAAACAAAACAATTAATATCACCAATTCTGCTAAAACATTATAACTATATGAAATACAAATTCTTATTACTCTCTGCCCTCGCTCTCCTATTTGCGAGTTGCACTTCTGACAAGGAAGAATTCTGGACAGCCAAGGACGGACAGTTCCACAAAGGAACATCGAAAGCAAGCTACTTTATAGGCACGAACATCTGGTATGGGCCAATATTGGCATCCGACTACAAGGGAGCCGCGGACCTCAAGAGACTCTGCGAAGAACTTGACTACCTCAAATCCATTGGCATAACCAATCTGAGAGTGCTCGTGGGGGCTGACGGAGAAGCAGGAGTGAAATCAAAGATTGAACCCACTCTGCAAGTGGAGCCGGGGGTATATGATAAGGATGTATTTGCAGGTTTGGACAGGTTTCTGGTGGAGATAGGGAAGCGCGAAATGTGCGCCGTACTCTATATAAACAATGCTTGGGAATGGTCCGGAGGGTTCGGAAAATACCTTGAATGGGCAGGAGAAGGGAAGCCTAAAAGTACCGTGGACGACCCTTGGAGCGAGTATTGCGCCCACACCTCACAGTTCGTCGTAAACGAGAAAGCGAAGAGTCTTTTCGCGGAACACCTTAAAAATGTCGTCGGAAGAGTGAACGGCATTACAGGAAAACCTTATAAAGATGACCCTGCGATATTTTCTTGGCAGATATGCAATGAACCACGCTTTTTCGTGAGCGAGCCTAAACTTAAAGAAGCCTTCGTGAAGTGGCTGTGCGAAACGGCCGCCCAGATTAAGGAACTCGACCCTACCCACATGGTATCGACAGGAAGCGAGGGAAGCTGGGGATGCGAAGGAGACTTAGACGTCTTCACTAAAGTGCACGCTTGTAAGGACATAGACTATCTCACCATTCACATCTGGCCTTTCAACTGGAGCTGGGCCCGCCGCGAAAGTCTTAAAAAAGACCTCGGACAGGCCATAAGAAAAACGGACGAATACATAGACGAACATATCAGAGTGGCGCAAGAGCTGGGCAAACCGCTTGTCCTCGAAGAATTCGGATTCCCGCGTGATGGTTTTCAGTTCAAAAAAGGCACGCCCACGACTCTGCGCGATGAATTCTACTCACACATTTTTAATAGAATTATCGAATCCAAGAAGGACGGAGACGTATTTGCCGGCGTAAATTTCTGGACCTGGGGAGGAAATGCCAGACAGTCTGAAAGCAGCATCTTCTGGCAGAAAGGAGATGACTACTGCGGAGACCCTGCACAGGAGCAGCAGGGACTGAATTCGGTGTATATCTCTGACAGGAGCACGATAAATGTCATCAAAAAGGCATGCGACGAACTTAACTGACTTATTTTTAAATAATTGCTAAAAACAAAATATGGCTAAAATCAAACTTTCGGAAAAAATCGGATATGCGCTTGGAGATGCGGCCGCAGGCGGTATCACATGGAAAATAATGTCCATCGCATTTCCTCTGTTCTTCACCAATGTCTTCGGTCTCACATTCGCCGATGCAGCCACGCTTATGCTCGTGGCCCGACTTTTCGACGTGGTAACTGACCCTATCATGGGCAGCATAGCCGATCGTACACAGTCCAAATGGGGAACGTATCGTCCTTGGATTATCTTCGGAGCCATACCGCTTGGACTCGTGTTCGCGCTTCTTCTCTACACACCGGACTTCGGTCCCGTAGGCAAACGCATCTGGGCATACTCGCTCTACCTGCTTATGATGCTGATTTACACTATGGTAAACGTCCCTTACGGCTCACTTCTGGGAGTTATGACAGATGACGACAACGAGAAGAATAAATTTTCATCGTGCCGTATGGTGGGAGCCTACGCCATGGGATTCATCACACTTCTCTCCTTCCCTTATCTTCAGAGACTTGTGGGAGGTACCGAGGCTCACCAGTACGCTGTGCTCGCCGCCATCTTCGGTGGCATCGCCGCAGCCATGACACTCGCCTGCGGACTTCTCACCAGAGAAAGACTTAAGCCGGTGAGAGCGGAAAAATTCTCCTTCAAGCAATTCGGCGACCTGTTCAGGAACAAGCCATGGATTTTCCTTACGCTTATAGGTATCTGCACTAATTTCTTCAACGGATTCCGCTATGCAGTAGCCGGTTACATATTTACATACTGCCTCGGAGGAGACATTACCATAGGAAGACTTATCATAAACTACACCATTTTCATGACCTTCGGTGAACTTACCTGCATGATATTCGGAGGCGTATCCCCTTGGTTTACCAAAAAAGTCGGAAGCAAGAAAAGAGCATTCATGCTGGCCGCGCTGATTTGTCTGGTCTCTTCTATAGCATTCTTCTTCGTGCCAATGAGCCCCTCATCCATCTATCTTATGATAGCGCTGGTGATTATAACTTCCATTGGCATAGGTCTATACTCCCCTCTTCTGTGGAGCATGTATTCAGATGTAGCTGACTATGCCACGCAGAAGAACGGCACTTCTTCGACAGGTCTTATCTTCTCTTCGGGAACTATGGCACAGAAACTCGGGACTGCCGTGTCCGGCTCACTCGTAGCTCTATTTTTAGGAATAGCCGGGGCGAGGAACATTACCGATGCCGCAGGAAACTCCATCGTGGATCCACTTTCCATCACGGACCCCGTGCTCACTATGATATGGGCTCTGTTCTCGCTCATTCCGGCAGCCATAGCGGCTATCATGCTTGTACTCACCTATTTCTACCCTATTAAGAAATAACAGAGGATAATCTCAATATTTTACGTATGTTTGCGGTGTTATGGAACTCATATTAGCATTTTTAGCCGGAGCCATCCTGGCAGGCGTCGTGGCTGTGTTCGTAAGCCGCAACATACAAAAGCAAAAAGATTTGGCATACACTTCCTCTCTGGAAGCAGAGAAAAAACATCTTCAAGACAGCCTCGAAGAGAAAGAGGACAGCCATCGGAAGGCTATCTCTCTGCTGCAGGACAAATTCGATCTGGCCATCAAGGCTCTCAACGAACAAGTCAAAAACGAGACCACCCAGATGCTCAAGTCCCGCCAGGAAGAACTTTACAAAAACAATAAGGATAGTCTAGGGCAGATAGTGGATCCTCTTAAAGAGCAGCTCAAGACCCTTCAGAAGCAGATACAGGATAATGAAAAGACACAGAGCGAGAGGAACGGAGAGTTGCGTGAACACCTTAAGAACCTAATGACGGAAAGCGAGAACACCCGCAAAAGTGCAGACGAACTCTCGAACGCACTCAAACACGGCACTAAAGTACAAGGCGACTGGGGCGAACTAACTCTCGAAGAACTACTTTCCGCTCAAGGGCTTAAAGAAGGTATCCACTTCGATACGCAAGCCACCATCTGCGACGCATGCGGAAAAACCATAAAAAGCGCCACAGGAAGCATGCTCCGTCCGGACCTTATACTTCACCTGGATGAGACCAAAGAGGTAATAATGGACTCCAAAGTGTCACTGACTGCGTATATCAACTACGTCAACGCCACAGATGAGACGAGCAGAGCCGCATATCTGAAACAACACGTGGACAGTATCAAAAAACACGTCAAAGAACTTGCAGCCAAGGATTATTCTTCATATATAGTCCCGCCTAAACAAAGTGCAGGATATGTCATAATGTTCGTTCCTCACACGGGAGCACTTTGGGCAGCGCTGAACGCGGACAAAACCTTATGGAGAAGCGCTGCTAACCAGAACATATACATAGCCGACGAACAAAGCCTCTACGGGGCGCTTCGTCTCATAAAGATCTCGTGGGTGAACATAGCTCAGACCCAAAATCAGAAAAAAGTATTCGAACTGGCAGACGAGATGCTTAACAGAGTCCGTACTTTCCGGGATACTTATGCCAGGATAGGGACGGCTCTGGACAGCGCCAGAAAAGAGTTTGACAACGCGCAGAAAAAACTTGACGAAGGCGGACAAAGCATCATAACCACTGCGAACAAAATCCAGAAGCTCTCAGAAAAACAAACACCGGAAATAAGCGAAAACTATTCTTCTGAAAACTAAAGAAGTACTTAAAAATCCGTACAAAATAGCCCCAAAAAGTTAATCACAAAGGGATATAGTACGGATTTTTTTATATATTTGCATCACTGCATAACGCAGAACCGATAATAACATAACCAAAAATTACTTGTAAAATTAATGTGTAACAATCTTAAAAGATTGTGGGTAATGGTGATAGCCATACTCTCAATCAGTGTTGGATTTGCTACTGCACAAAATCTCAAGACCATCACAGGTCAAGTGCTTGATGAGACCAATCTCGGTATTCCAGGCGCGTATGTAGTAGTAAAGAACGAAACACGAGGTTCCATTACTGACGTCGACGGTAAATTCACCCTTGACGTGAATCCTAAAGACATCCTTCTGGTTACATTCCTTGGTTATCAAGACCAGGAAATCGTAGTCGGAGACCAGACTTCTCTGGTCATCAAGATGACTCCTTCTGCAGACATGTTGGACGAGGTTACATTCGTGGCTTATGGCGCACAGCGTAAAGCCAGTGTGATCGGCTCCATCAGCACCATCAAGGCAGACGCGCTCGCAAGTCCTGCCGGACAGCTTTCCACCGGACTCGCAGGAAAATTGGCCGGTATCGTATCCATGCAGCGTACCGGTGAACCTGGTGCCGGGTCAGATTTCTGGATTCGAGGAGTCAATACCTTCGGGGCCAATTCTAAACCTCTTATTCTGGTCGATGGCATAGAGCGCGATATGGACCTTGTGGATACGGAAGATATCGCATCCTTCTCTATCCTTAAGGACGCCACAGCCACAGCACTTTATGGCGTAAGAGGAGCAAACGGTATAGTCCTCATCACCACGAAACGTGGTCAGGAAAGCAAGCCGCAGGTTAACTTCAAAGCAGAATATGGTCTGACGCAGCCTGTAAAGCTTCCTAAATTGGCCAATACAGAGCAGTGGATCGATTACTACAACGAACTTTATGTCGATGCAGGAAGCACGCCGGTAATAGATGATTATCAGAGAGAAATGTATCTGAGCGGCGCGGATCCGGACCTCTACCCTTCTGTGGACTGGGTAAAAACCATCTTCAAGAACATGGCTAACACCGAAAGGGTCAACGTTAATGTTACCGGTGGCACAAAAGGCGTAAGATACTATGTAGGAGCATCTTATTATATGGAAGACGGTATCTTCAACGTCGTCAAGGATAAGGATTACTCCCAGTACGATAACCAGATACGCTACGACAAGTTCAATTTCCGTTCTAACGTGGACATAGATATCACCAAATCTACCATCATGGCCATATCACTGTCCACACAGTACTACACGAAGACTACTCCGGGAGAGGGCCTTGCCAACATCTACGCCTACACGATGTACGCTACCCCTATCGCAACTCCTACAGTATTCTCCGACGGCACACTTGCCAATCCTGAAAATGGTTATAACCCATACCGTATGCTGAACAGCTCGGGATACAAGAGAGCGACCAACATCGTGGCGCAGTCCCTCATTTCACTCACTCAGGATTTCTCAGATATAATCACCCAAGGCCTTAAAGCCAATGTGAAATACTCTTGGGACGCAGACAACGGTAACGTACTCACACGTCTTCTCAACCCTACCTTCTATTATACTACGGGAAGAGACGATGACGGCAATCTCATCTATCAGCCGTGGAACGAAGGTACCAACTATATGTCCCTTCTAAGGTCTAACAGCAGCTGGACCACCACGAACCTTGAGGCAAGTCTTACCTACGAAAGAGAATTCAATTACGACCATAACGTAAGCGGACTTCTACTTTTCAGCACGAGAAGCAAGTACAACAACGTACCTACCACATTCGAGCAGTCATTCGCTTACAAGAATATGGGTCTTGCAGGACGTGCAACTTACTCTTATAAAGACCGTTACTTCGGAGAATTCAACTTCGGTTACAACGGATCCGAAAACTTCGCTCCAGGCAAACGATTCGGATTCTTCCCTTCTATAGCCGTAGGTTATATGATAAGCAACGAACCTTTCTGGGATCCTATCAAAGAAACTGTCAACCTACTCAAATTCAAGGTATCTTATGGTAAAATCGGTAATGACCAGATTGGAGGTTCAAGACGATTTGCCTATAACTCTACCGTGAACACCTCAGCCTCCGGATTCACATTCGGATCCACACCTATAGCCATAGGCGGTATCACCACCGGAGAAGTTGGTAACAGCAGCGTCCAATGGGAAGAGGCCAAGAAGTTCAACGCCGGAGTGGAAATGACACTTTTCTCTGACCTTTCTTTCCAGATCGACTACTTCTCCGACCATAGAAGCGGAATATTCATAGAAAGACAGAGCACCCCGCCTATCGTTGGTCTTAACAAACAACAATGGGTTAATCTCGGTGAGATGGAAAACAAGGGCGTAGATATGAGCCTTCAGTATGAACATACATTCGGTGATCTCTACGTATCCGCTCGCGGGAACTACACCTTTAACCGTAACAAGAAACTCTACGACGACCTTCCGGATCAGATATGGTCTTACCAGAACCTTGCAGGATTTGCTTATAATCAGCAATTTGGACTTATCGCCGAGGGACTTTTCGTAGATCAAGATGACATAGACAACTGGCCGAAGCAGGACTTCGGAGACGTGCGTCCGGGAGACATCAAATACCGTGATGTGAACGGCGACGGCGTAGTCAACAGCTTCGACAAAGTGGCCATAGGATATACCACCATCCCTGAAATCAACTACGGATTCGGAGTGAGCCTTGGCTATAAGGGCGTTGACTTCTCTATGTTCTTCCAAGGCGTAGCCCACGTAACAAGAATAATCGGCGGACAAAACCTCTTCGGAGCTTCTTCTCAGATACACAAACTCGGGCAGATCTATGAAGATGTAGCGCTTAACCGCTGGACCCTTGAAAATCAAAATCCAAACGCACCATATCCTCGTCTCTCTCTTAACAAAGTGCTGAATAACCAGCAGGCTTCTACCTATTGGCAGAAAGATATGAGTTTTATGCGTCTTAAAAATATGGAAATAGGTTACACTATTCCTAAGAAATTGACCAAGAAGGCAGGACTTTCCACTGTACGTTTCTACGTTCAGGGACTCAATCTCCTCACCTTCTCAGAGTTCAAACTTTGGGATCCGGAACTTGACTCAAGTTATGGTAATGTGTACCCAACTATGCGTACTTACACATTCGGCGTAAACCTTAATTTCTAAAAAAATGAAAATAATCAATAAAATCATATTAACGGTCGGCGCTCTGCTTACTTTGAGCGCTTGTGACGAGTTCTTCGATGTGGACTTGAAAGATCAAGCCACACTTGAAGAAGTCTTCTCACAGAGTACCACGACCCACAAATACCTGGCTCATTGCTATTCCTACATTCCGCTCGATGAAGAGATAGTTGGAAGCGACGGCTGGGTGGTAGGACGCGCAGACGAGTCCAGATACTCTTGGTATCAGTGGGTTTACTACGAACTTTTCCGTACAGGAAGTTATTCGAGTGCCACTCCTCAAAGCACCACCTACTTCAACTATATGGAGAAATTCTACATAGGTATAAACCAGTGTACCATATTCATGAATTACGTCGACCTCGACACCAAAGACTCCGAAGCCGTTCGCAATTATATGTCCTACGAGGCACGTTTTCTCAGAGCATATTACTACTTCTGTCTTTTCCGCCAATACGGTCCGGTACATATATGGGGAGATCAGCAGGCTGACGAAAATATATTTGCAGCCGACGTGGACAGACATACAGTCGAGCAAAACATAGATTTCATAGTGGAAGAACTCGACAAATGTATAGAGAATCTTCCTATGAAAGTAGGTGAACTTGAATCGGCATCCACCTATCAGGGAAGGGTCACTAAAGGTGCAGCTATGGCACTCAAAGCCAGAGTGCTCCTCTGGGCCGCTTCTCCTCTCTATAACGGCGGAGCCTCTTGGCTTAAAGGGATGAAGAACATCTATGGAGATTACATCTTCCCTCAGGAAACAGATCCACAGAAATGGGAAGAAGCTGCCAAAGCCAATAAAGCTATCATAGACTTGGGAGCATGGTCTCTCTGCAAGAGCACAGCCACAGGAGACGCTTTCAAGGACGGAGCCGCTTCATACCAGAAGGTTTATTTCTCTCCTTGGAACGAAGAGACCATTTTCGGCTGGTGGAAGAGGACTTCCAGCGCATATAGTTATATGGGCGGAGCCGGAGCACTCTTGGGATGTGCATGCCCTCCTTCCATTGTCCTTTGGGGATTCGGAGGCATAGCCCCTTCTCTCAAGCTTGTTGACAGTTACGCGATGTGGGAGAGCGGACGCTTCCCTATCACAGGATACGAGGGGAACAACGATTATTCTCGCCCTATAGTGGACAGCAAATCAGGCTATCAGGCTACTGGATGGACCGAGAACTATCATCAACCTGTAGATGCCGACTGGGCGCCTGCATTTAAGGCGCATAACTCCACTGTGGGAAGAGAGCCTCGCTATTACGCCAGCGTCCTTCCTAATGGATTCTATTGGCCAGACAAGAACATCAAGACCCGCTTCACCTGCTATGACAGCAAAGAAGCCACATCCAGATGGGCCGCATCTGGAAGCGCCATCAGAGTAGGTTATGCTTGGCGTAAATTTTACCCTGCAGACCAGCCTCTTAAAGTGCAAAGCGACTACACAGGCATCAAGCACGTATATCCTGCATTCAGACTTGCGGAAGTGTACCTTAACTATGCTGAGGCTTGCAATGAAAAGCCGTCAAGAGACGAGGCCGAAGCTCTAAAATATCTTAACCTGGTACGTGAGCGTGTAGGACTGAACAAGGTCGAAGAAGCTTACCCTGAAGTAATTGGGAACCAGACTCTGCTTCGCACTCTCATAAAGAAAGAGAGAATGGTAGAATTCGCGATGGATGCTATGCGCCACTATGACGCATGCCGCTGGCTCGATGCAGAGAAAGAATATCCTTGTGAGAACTGGACGCTGCACTGCACGGCGACTTCTTATGAGGACTCTTACGAAAGAGTAAGCAATGAATTCATCGGAGGAGACGCATCTTTCCAGAAGAAAGACTACTTCTTCCCATTCTACTCAGGAGATTTGGCCAAAATGCCTAATTTCACACAGAATTACGGATTCTAAAAAGGTATTATTTTATGAATAAGATACATATAATCACCCTTGTCGGTGCTGCGGCACTACTTCTCTGCGGCTGCACTCACGATTTGGACCACAACATGGTGCCAGACAAACTGGGGTTTGCATATACGAACAATCTTCAGCAGCCGTCGGTTCTGAGCGAGACCATGAAGGTCAGCGTGATAAAGAGCGGCAAAGGGTCTTCCAGCGCTACCGTAAAGATAGAAAGCCTCTCTCAAGAAGAGCTCACGGCGTGGTGCAACACGGAAGATAATGTCGGAAAAGAATATAATTTTCTGCTCGCTTCCGATTCCCGCTACGAAATATCCACGCAGGAACTGAATTTTGCAGCCTCAGATACGAGACAATATTTTCAGGTAAATTGGAAACCGGATTTCTTCGCAAATTCCGCGATGAACGGAAAAGACTATGTCATCGCACTGAAATTGACAAACCCGTCAATTGATGCCGACGAAAATAGATCCATCGTCATCATCCAGCCTCTTCTAACACACGTAACATTCAAAACACGCGACTTGAAGAGTGTGTACCCTACCACAAAAGACGTCGAGACCATAAATGAATATGAAGGAGAAATCGATTTGGACAACACTCTTAAAAATCAGAATGTTACCATCAAACTCTCTATTGACAATTCTCTTATCGACGCTGAAGCGGAGGCAAGAGGAAAGGCATACGAAAAAGCTCCTGACGGACTATTCTCTTTGGTAAAGGATGAAGTGGTCATCGAAGCGGGAAAAGCAATAGCCCATTTTGACTACAAGATAGATTTTACAGTTCTTTTCAACGAAGAAGGTAAATTTATCAAGCAGAATGTGAACTATATGATTCCTCTTACGATCTCCCAAAAAGACCCTAAACTGATAGGAGACGGCGATTATACCCATACATTCGTGATAGTAAGCATCGCTGATGACAAGACAGTAGAACGTCCGGATGGTCCTACCACCATACTTCACGGTCCTTGGGAAGTTCTGGAAGGTGCGGACATCCACATCGGAGCAGATCCACTTTGCGAGAACCCTACATGGTATAGTAACTATAATGTCAACAAACTGGTAGACTGGGGATTCGGCAACACAGGAGACGCTACCAAGAACGGCTACTGGGGTTCATATTTCTGGAGTCCGGTGGAATTCCCTATGGTATTCGTCTTCGATACCGGTGCTACCTACACCTTCGACAGGTTCCATAAGGTGGACTCTAATCTATATCAAGGTCAATACTGCGAGTTCGAGGTCTATGTAGCACGCGAATATGCCGGAGCTGACACCGACTGGGTGCTTGCCGCTAAGGGTCGTACAGGCAACAAGGGTTGGCAGAAATATCCTGACGGGACAAATGAAGGCAATATAGATCAGATTTTGGACACATTCTCTTATTTAATTCCTGAAGACGCCACGGCAGAAGGCAGTGTAGTAACTCTCACTCGCGGACGATACATCAAATTCTGTATCCTATCGAGTGAGAAGAGTGGAGGCAAAGACTGCGGTTATCTTATGGAGTTCTACGCTGACGGATGGGAGAACTAATGAATAGAATCAAACTTATTTTAGGGGCGGTCCTGCTTCCATTGGCCTTACTTACATGTGAGCCAATGGAGGGGACTCCCCTTCATAAAAACAAACCTGCTCTACGAATAGTTCAGCAGGATATTTTTGCTTCTAAAGGCACCTTTCTTATAGAAATGGTGAATGCTACCCATGCTCACATTCTCTGTCTGGAAAAGGATGATGCTACCCCTACAGTCGAAAAGATAATCTCGGACGGGCAGACGACCCAAGCCGGAGAATACATACAAAGCGGACTGGAAATCAACAGGCAATATGTGCTTTATGGCGTGGCTACAGACGATAAAGGCCAGAGAGGGAGCATTTATACATTGGCATTCAGCACCCTTGCAGGACCAGAAATTCTCTACGACTGGGAAAAGTCCCGCACGGACAAGCCATACTACTCTAATTTAGCGCTATGCTATGGCGGTTCAGTGCATAGAACACCCTATCTATGGGATAAAGACAGATTTGAGGCTCACACCACATATACTGACCCCGAAGGGAAGGAGCATTGGCTGTTTGACGCTTTTCTGGCCATAGAATTCGCTGACTCACAGAGAAATATGTCCTATATGCTGGGGAACGGCAGGCCATCGGCAGACAAGACGTCGTGGACGGCACTTATGGATTATTGGTTCGATTCTACGGACGGATTCGCCGCCTTGGACAAGGCAGTGGGCGAAGCCATAGAAAGAATAGGAGCCCCTGCCACCACACGCAAAGTAGTGATGACTATGCCGGATCCTATCATCTATCAGAATTTCAAGGACGCCGAGTCCAGCACCACATACTGGGGCTTTTTGGACGGAAAGCAGATGGACTTCAGCAAAGCTTCAGACCGCCTTCAGGTACTCAGATGGTACATAGACGAAGTCCGCAAGCGCTGGCACAACGCCTCATATAAGAACTTGGAATTCATAGGGTTCTATATAATAAGCGAAGACCTGGCCACACCTGGCTACGGATGGAGCGCCGAACTCAAACATTGGGAGGATATTTTCCCGGAGATAAGCGACTACATCCATTCCTGCAACGAGACGCTCACGTGGATTCCATATAACTCGGCCGGAGGCTACCAGAATTGGAAAAAATTCAGCATAGACTATGCGATGATGCAGCCTAACTATTTCTGGCACAGCGAATACAATATGGACACCTACATGTCCAAAGTAAAGGAAAATGGGCTGTCCATGGAACTGGAACTGGATTCCAAGATACTTGAGGACAGCGAAGGGTCAGAAGCCTACCGCACAAGATTCTACAAATATATGGATATGTGCAAAGAGATGAATCTATACGGAAAGCGAGAACTTTCCTACTATTTCGGGACCAACGACTTTTATTCGCTCAGCAAATCAGATTCACCAAAAGACATTTCGCTTTACAATGATCTTTGTAATTTTATAATCGACAGCATACATTGAAATGAAAAAAATACTCGGATTAGGAGCTGCAATTCTGCTTATCCTTACGGCTTGCAGTTTCAACCCTGAAATAAAGGCGGCCAAGGAACTCACGAAGCGAGTCATCCCGGAGCAAGCATCTCACTTTGAATTCGTTCACCTCGATGACACACTCGACCGCTTTACTCTCGAAAGCAAAGGGAAGAAAATCGTGATTGGAGGCAATAATGCCAATTCCATGGCTTTCGGACTTAACTATTATCTTAAAAATTACTGCCTTACGACAGTATCGTGGAACGTTAACGAGCCGCTGTATATGCCGAAGAGCCTGCCTAAGGTTCCCGAAAAGGTAAGCGCATCGGCCAAAGTACAGGACAGGTTCTTCTTGAACTACTGCACCTACGGATACACCATGCCATGGTGGGGATGGAAAGAATGGTCTTGGATGATAGACTGGATGGCTCTTAACGGCGTTACGCAGCCACTGAACATAACAGGCGAAGAAGCTGTGCTTATGAAAGTGTGGGAGAAATTCGGCCTAAGTCAGGACGACATACGCGAATCCTTCACCGGCCCTCCTTTCCTCCCATGGAACAGAATGATGGACATAGACAAGTGGAAAGGACCTCTTCCGCAGAAATTCATAGACCGTCAGGAAAAACTTCAGAGACAGATTCTTAAGCGTGAACGCGAACTGGACATGAAACCTGTCCTGCCGGCATTCAACGGCAAGGTTCCTGCCGCATTCGCAAAGCACTATCCTGATGCACACGTAAAGGAAGTAACCAAATGGGACGGGTTCGAAGCCGAATACGGATGCTGGTTCCTGGACCCCGGAGATCCGCTCTTCGCCGAAATACAGAAAGTGTTCATAGAAGAACAGACTAAGATGTATGGTACGAGCCACGTCTATGGACTTGACATCTTCAACGAGGTGGACTTTTTCGAAGGCAACGGAGGGGACAACTGGGACCCGAAAGTTCTCGCACGCATCTCACACCACGTATATGAAACTCTTGAAGCCGCAGACCCGGAGGCCGTATGGCTTCAAGTCGGCTGGATGCTCTACTACGACCAGAAGCACTGGAGTCAGGAAAACGTGAAAGCTTACCTTAATGCAGTTCCGCAAGGGAAAGTGGCAATGCTTGATTATTTCTGCGACGAAGCCGAAATCTATAAACTTAACGACAATTTCTACGGACAGCCATACTATTTCTGTTTCCTTGGAAACTTCGGCGGCAACACTAACCTTTCCGGAGACTTCCATTCATTGAGTTCAAGGATAAGCGACGCTCTCACCAAAGGAGGCGATAATCTTCTCGGACTTGGTGGAACCCTTGAAGGATTCGGGGTAAGCCAATGGATGTATGAATATGTGCTTGACCGCGCATGGGATCTGAATCAGGATGACACCAAATGGCTTGAAACATTGGCATATCGCCATGTAGGGAAAAAAGATGATACTATAGCTAAGGCCTGGAAAGAACTTTCAGACAATATCTACACGAAGGCCACATATTCTGGCATCTGCCCTATAGCATGCATACATCCTTGTCTGGAAGGACATTGGAGATGGACCACAGTGCCGGATGTTCCTTACACTTTCGAGCAGATAAGTTCAGTTTGGGCCAAACTTCTCGAAAGTCCGGCAGAAACGGATTTCTATAAGTTCGACATAGTGAATATCGGAAGCGAAGTGATAAAATTGGCCTTCCCTAAAGAAAGAGATGCATTCACTCAATGCTATTACAATCGCGATCTGGAAGGACTGAAGCGCCACGCACAGAATATGAGGGAGCTCTATGATATGTGGGAAGAGCTTCTGTCATGCCATCCTGCATTCTCCTTCAAAAACTGGCTGGACAGCGCCAGACAATGGGGAGACACTCCGGAAGAAAAGGACTATTACGAGAATTGTGCAAGAGTGATAGTTACATCGTGGGGAGGCACGGGACAGCTTACCGATTATGCTAATCGTCAATGGAGCGGCCTCGTGCACAATTACTATCGCCAGAGATGGGAGATGTTCTGGGACGAGATCATAGCAGATGTGGACGGAAGCGGGCCTAAATTCGACCAGACAGCCTTCGATGCCAAGATTCGCGAATTCGAACTGGATTTCGGCGAAGTATCTCACCCATTGGAATGGAAAGAAAGTAAAGAGGACGCTTACAGCACAGCCTGCCGGATAGCAAGTGCCTTGGGCATAGCTAATTCGGACAAGGTCAGCATAGTTCCGCAGCCCAAGGTTCTGCGCACCACGGAAGGAAAAGTAGAACTCGGAGAAAATCCTTCCATCTTCTTCGAGGATAAGGATTGGGCCTATCTTCTTAAAGGATTCAACGCCCTTAATGAAAAATATGGAGCACGTACATGGACCAAAGCCTCTTCTGAGAACAAGACCCTGCTCTGCATTAAATTGGACGAAACCAGAGAAAAAGAGGGCTACATACTTGAGAGCACGCCTTCCGAAGGTAAGATAACAGTGCGTGTTTCCGGCAGACAAGGCGCGTGGAATGCACTTATGACCGTACTTCAGCTTACGGCACAGAATCCAAGGGCTATCAGAGGACTTCATATCGAAGATGCGCCGGCTTTCGCCTACAGAGGAACGCACCTTGACGTGTGTAGACATTTCTTTAATATACAAGAAGTTAAAGACTATATCGATATTCTCGCGCTTCATAAAATCAACACATTCCATTGGCATCTGACCGATGACCAAGGTTGGAGACTTGAGATAAAGAAATACCCCGAACTGACTAAAATAGGTTCTATGCGTAAGGAGACCTTGATAGGCCCTCTATATGCTCACATAGGCTACGACGGCATCCCTTATGGTGGATACTACACTCAGGAAGAAGCCAAAGAGATAGTCAGATACGCACAGGAACGCGGAATAACGGTAATCCCTGAAATAGAGATGCCCGGACATGCCAAAGCAGCGCTTGCCAGCTATCCTGAACTCGGATGCAAAGGAAAAGACTTTGACTACGAGGTATGGACTTCGTGGGGAGTAAACGCCGACCTTTTCTGCGCCGGTAAAGAGGAGACTTTCAAATTCCTGGAGGACGTACTTGATGAGGTATGCAAAATCTTCCCGAGCGAGTATATTCACATCGGCGGAGACGAGGCCCGCAAAACAGAATGGGAAAAATGTCCAAACTGTCAGCAGAGGATTAAAGATGAAGGATTTAAGAACGAAAAAGAGCTTCAGAGTTACTTCATCAGAAGAATAGAAAACTATCTTAACACAAAGGGGCGCAAAATCATAGGCTGGGACGAAATCTTGGAAGGAGGAGTAACCAAAACCGCCACTGTCATGTCATGGAGAGGCACGAAAGGCGGAATCGAGGCTGCCAAGATAGGGAATGACGTAATCATGACACCATCCTCATACTTCTACCTTGATTATTACCAGACTAAGAATTATAAGGCCAATGGTGAGCCTCTGGCCATAGGCGGACATCTGCCGCTCAGGACCTGCTATAGTTTCGATCCTTTCGACCAGCTCACGGAAGACGAAAAAGTATATATCAAGGGCATACAGTGCAATCTGTGGACGGAGTACATACCCGACTACAAACAGGTGCAGCACATGCTTCTGCCTCGTCTCGCAGCGCTTAGCGAAGTGGCGTGGAGCAATGAAAACCGTACCTCTTATGACGATTTCGTGGACAGGATAAAGATTTCCTTGCTTCCTCTTTACGAAAAAGCGGGATATAACTTCGCCACTTACGCATTTCAAAATCCACCATTAGAATAATGCTACTTTTAAGTTTATTTTCTGCCCTGACAGTCATCCTGTCATTAAACAAGGCGGATGGGGTTTATCATAGCGGAGACACGGTGCGTGTCTTCGCTACTGAAAACAATATCACTGAACTGGTTCACGAGAAAGTTTACGACTCCGCCCAGAATATCAGATTCTCCTATAAAGATACGGAGATAGGCTGGGTAGTAAATCCGGAGGACTACAGTCAAAGTGTACCGTGTCCTAAAGATTTTGACAAATTCTGGCGTAGCGAAATAGCCGCGATGCGTAAGATCCCCATGAATCCTGAGCTCAAAGAAATCCACGTGGAAGGCCGGGACAACGAGCATTTCGTATGCTATGAACTGACCCTGCAATGCGTGGACGACACTCCTGTGCGCGGCTATCTGTCTCTTCCTCGTGATGCGAAAAAAAAGTCCCTTCCTATAGTCATCTTCTTTCATGCAGCCGGAGTTACGGGTGCATGGTGCCGAAGTAATCCTGCACAGGCTATGGATATGGCTGCTTGGGGAGACGGAGCTATCTGCGTGGACATAAATGCCTTCGGTATGCTTAACGACCAAGGGGAGCAATATTACAAAACCTTGAGTGAGACTACCCTTAAAGACTACTCCACCAGACCTTACGAAAGTAGGGAAACATACCTTTTCAAGGATATGTACCTGCGTGCAGTCAGAGCCCTTGACTTCACCTGTAGCCTTAAGGAATGGGACCAGAAAAGGGTTCTCGCCTATGGACAAAGCCAGGGAGGGGCTCAAAGCATAGCCTTGGCCGGACTCGATAAGAGAGTCAGCGCTGTGGTGGGTATTGTTCCTGCCGGATTTAACAGCGCCGGAAGTTATGCGGAAGGCGGTGAAGACAGTTGGCCTTTCATCTTCAGATCATACACAGACAAAGAAAAAGGGGCCCAGATAATGAGCTATTTCGACGGATGTAATTTTCTCAGACGCACCAAAGCCAAGATATGGATAGAGATTGGTCTAATGGATACCACTTGCCTGCCTTCGGCCATCTATTCCGGCATTAACATCTGTAGAAGTAAGGACATTACAGTCAAGCCAAGTCCATACCGTTACCACGATGAGCCTAAGCCTCGTTACTGGAAAGAATGGAAGGAAACCATTAGCGATGAGCGCTTTAAATGGGTTAACGAATACCTTAAATAATAAAAAAGCGGGGACTTCCCCGCTTTTTTTACAACAACTCTTCTTAGTCTGCCACACTCATGGCCTCAGAGAGACTTAATTTTCCACAGAACGCCATAAGCGCACCTCCGGACTCATCCAGAAAGACCATATCTTCCACTATACCGTTCTCCGAATCCACCCTGCCGTACATTCTGGCTCTGTCTTCTTCATCATTGGCCTCCATTATAAGATCAAACTCTGAAAGAACTTCCACAAATTTGCGGGTAATCTCTGCCTTATACTCCGGTGCTGCGTCCTCATAATCCACCATGAGTATGGCTGACAAGTTCTTAAGAAATTCTTCACCCATCTCCAAGTCGTCATCTTTCTCGGAAGATTCCTTAGCCTCCTTTTTGGTTTCGCTCTTGGCGGCGGCTTTCATTAAAGACATCAGAAGACCGCTTATCTTGACCGTCTCTACCCCCTCTATCTTATCCACCTCCTTGGCCACCCTACATAATTTATTGAAAGCCTTATGATTATCCTTAGCCGCCCCGCTAAAAACGCAAATCATCACCAAGGCACAGATACACACTAACTTTTTCATACTGCTTTAATCGTGATTATTAATCATCGCCTGAAGCATCTCCTGCGTCATCTCCCCTTCCACACAGAGAAAATCCGTCTCATCCGCCTCACGACTTAGCAAAATAATACTTTTAATCACTCCACCTTCACGCTGACAATATATATTCACCTTTTCGTCTTCATCCACAGCCTCCATTACAAGTTCATAAGTGCCGTTCTTTACCAGCGAAAAAACGTCGTTACAAATCTTGTTCGCCACGGCGCCGTTATCGACTTCTAGCACGTAGAACCCTGTAAGAGACTTAATGCCAGCCACTTCATCCGCATCCATATCCGGAAGTGACTTTATTATAGAAAACATCGCCGGCGATATATACACCCCCGAAACTTTCTTCTCTTCAGAGTATTTTCTATAGATATTCTGACCCGCTGTCTGGGCCAATGCAGACAATGACAATAAAAGCAATGTCGCTGCCAATACAATTCTTTTCATAATCGTGTAAAATTAACTGTTTATTTTTCAAATACTTTACGGATTGATTGAAAACGTTGTTCACTTTCGCGCGCTTTCTGTGATCCATTTTCCACGCAATCCCCTATTTTTCTAAATGATTTCTCTATCTGAGCATAAGCCATGTACGGGTCCGAATACGTATCTACGAGCTCCTTGGGTTTTCTCCCTGCATTTGCGGCCCACAGGAATATGCCTGCCACCAACACTGCTGCGGCAAATATCCACGCAGTTCTCGTTCTAAGATTTTTCCGGGCAAGACTCATCTGCGTACGCACTGTTTGAGCACTCTGTCCGGTCTGAGCGGTAATCTGCTCATAGCTGTATCCGTCCACAGCATTTTTCAACAGCACATTTTTCTGTCCCTCAGGCAGATTGTTCACTTCCTTGAGAGTATAGGCCAATTGTTCCTTCAATGCCAATTGTTCCTCAACTCCTGTCTGCGTGCTTTCCATGTCAGGAGGCATTTCACCCGCATTCTTTCTTTCTGCACTTTTAAGAACATCCAAGCATTGGCGCTTAATGACAGAATAACAATATGCCTTAGGATTTTCAATCTGGAAAAGAGTGTCCTTTCTGCTCCACAACTTCATATAAAGATCCTGCACCATATCGCGGGCATCTTCTCGTGAACCAAGCAATGAATTGGCATAATCTTCAAGAGATTCTCTATATTGTAGAAACTCCTCGTATATGTTATCTTTTCTTATGTCTTTCATTTTGACAATATTCATCCCAGACTGTTTTCGCGCTTTCATCTCTCCCGGACATTGGCCGAAAGAAACGCCGTTTCAAGCGCATACACCTATAAGACGAGAAACACTCTGAATTGTTAATGCAAAATTAGAAAAAATGCAAAAGATGAGAGGAATTGAAGTATATTTGTACGAATAAAAACAGTTAGTATGGCACTTGAAACACAAATTCAAAAAGACATTATGGCTGCCATGAAGGAAAAGGACACTGTCCGCCTTAACGCAGTCCGTTCTATTAAATCAGCTATCCTCCTGGCCAAAACTTCCGAAGGTGGAAGCAAAGAACTCTCCGATGCAGATATAATCAAACTCATTCAGAAACTTGCCAAGCAGAGAAAAGAAGCTGCAGAACAGTACATTGCCGCGGGAAGAAAGGAATTGGCAGATAATGAAGAGGCCGAGGCTAAAGTGCTTGATGCATATCTTCCTAAACAACTAAGTGAAGAAGAAGTTGAAAAACGCGTTAAAGAGATCGTAGAGCGCGTAGGTGCGAGCAAGCCTTCCGACATGGGAAAAGTCATGGGAGTGGCCACTAAAGAACTGGCAGGTCTAGCAGAAGGTCGCGTCATCTCCACACTCGTTAAGAAGCTCCTGGCTCAATAGGTGTTCGTCAAAATGGAAAGGACACTGGTCATAATCAAGCCGAGCGCCCTCCAAAGGGGCTTGGCCGGTGAGGTTCTTAGTCGTTTTGAGCGTAAAGGATTAAAAATCGTAGCGCTTAAAATGTACCGTTTCACTAAAGAAAAATGCGCTGAGCACTATTCTCACCTTGTTCAAAAGCCATTCTATCATATAATAGAGTCCTCTATGATGGCTGCCCCAGTGGTGCTCGTCTGTCTGGAGGGGATAGATGCCGTAAGTGTCGTACGTGAAATGACGGGAAGCACAAACGGACGTAAAGCCCTTCCGGGAACCATAAGGGGCGACTATTGCATGAGCCATCAGGAGAACATCATCCATGCATCTGACAGTTTGGAAAGCGCCAAGGAAGAGTTGAAGCGATTCTTTAACGAAGAAGACTATTTCGACTACCCTACTCCGCTTCTTCCTTTCCTTTACGCCGAGGACGAGCTGTAATCAAGAAAGGGTTTTCTTCGCAGTCGCTTCGCGACCCTATACGGGAAGAGAATGTGAAATGTTTTTCGTATATTTGAACGGAATGTCAAAAACAGAGAGCCGTATGTTATACCCTATCGGAATACAGAACTTCGAGAAAATAAGAACCGGAGGATTTGTCTATGTGGACAAGACCGAGCAGATTTATAATCTTGCCGCGACTGGGAGTTATTACTTTTTGAGTCGTCCGCGCCGCTTCGGCAAGAGCCTTCTCATCTCCACGATGGAGGCTTACTTCAGCGGAAAAAAAGAACTATTCAAAGGCTTGGCAATGGAAAATCTTGAAAAAGACTGGACAGAGCATCCTGTTTTACATCTGGATTTCACAGGGAGCAAATATGCCTCCGTCGAAGACCTAAGAGAAAAACTTAATCGTCACCTAATAAAATGGGAAGAAATCTACGGCAAAATCGGAGATTTCAAAACCGCAGATGTGAGGTTCGATGCCGTGATTGACGCTGCCTACAAGAAAACCGGGAACAAAGTGGTTATTCTCGTCGACGAATACGAGAAGCCTGTCATAGATAACATTGACAACGACGAACTTGCAGACACATTCCGCCGTGAGCTTCAGGGTTTCTACAGCGTCATCAAAGGAAAAGACGAATACATCCGCTTCGCTTTCCTTACGGGGGTTACCAAGCTCGGAAAGATGAGCATCTTCAGTGGGCTTAATAATCTTAAGGACATCTCTATGGATTTAAGATATTCGGACATTTGCGGAATGTCGGAAGCCGAACTCAAGGATAATTTCGATAGCAGTGTCGAAGAACTTGCAGCAGCGAACGGATTGAGCAAAGACGAGTGCTATGGAAAACTCAAAACGATGTACGACGGATACCATTTCTGCGAAGATGCAACGGGAGTCTATAACCCATTCAGCCTGCTGAATACTTTTGACGAAAAGCGTTTTCGCATGTATTGGTTCGAAACAGGCACGCCGTCTTTCCTCGTCCGTTATCTCAAGAAAGGGAACTATGACCTGGCAAGCATCTCAAAAGATAAAGTTTCAGTGGAAGCACTGACAGGAACGAACTATGTCAGTCCACAGCCGATAACCCTAATGTATCAAACAGGCTACTTAACGATAAAGAGTTATAACGAGCGGTTCCGCGCCTACACTCTCGATTATCCGAACGATGAGGTCAGAAGCGGCTTTCTTAATTCACTAAGCCAACTTTATGCTCCGGCATTGATTGACAGCGAATTCTCTGTATATAACTTTGTAGAAGACGTCGAACGCGGCGACGTACAAGGCTTTATGGACCGTTTCTCTGCATTCCTCTCAGGCAACAGCTACGAAATACAAGGTAATCTCGAACTTTACTTCCAAAACACGATGTACATAATGTTCCGAATGATGGGACTCTATGTACAAACGGAATATTGCACATCACGCGGACGAATAGACATAACTATCGATACCGACAAATATGTCTATATCATAGAGCTCAAGCGCGACCAATCACCGGAAGTAGCTCTCAAACAAATAGATGAGATGGGCTACGCACAGCCGTTCCTTGCCTCTGAAAAGCAAATCATAAAGCTCGGAATCAACTTCTCTTCCGAAACCCGCACCATAGACGGCTGGAAAATGGCGTGACACATAACTTTATTTTTTTAAACGGCATCTCCTTACCGCGATTAACTTCTCATTGAAAATGTCATACGGTACAAATAGTGCTCTTCAATAATAAAAATAGAGTGGTAGCGAGCCATTAAAGTCGTCACCACTCTATTCTCTTTAAATTAATTAGTTATTAAGGATAACTACAACATTGGGCTCAATAATATCACTATTATTAAGATGTTCAAGGTCAAATCCATTACTTGTATAATCCTTTAAAATTTCATCCCACGTCGTACCTGAAAACTTCCAATATGCAAGGAGCCCTTCGGAATCTGCCGGCACCCAATATGGATTAGCGGCAAGTTGTTCTGCAGAGCGGGCAACACTCCATACTCTTACTTCCGCAAGCGAACCATTAAGCCAACGACTCTGGCCATAATGACCTACAAGAAAATCATGGTATTTGCCTTCTCCATTATTAGCATTCGTGAGATTGATAGTGCTTACGCATCCGGAATTAGTCTCCTCAGCATTACCATCCACATAAACAGTGGCAGTACCATCTTTAAAAATAAGCGCCACGTGATGCCACTCGTTAAGTGTAATCTCAGAAGAATTAAGTTCAACACTCCCGATTTGACAATTAATCTTACCTTTAGTCGGAGCTGACGTGCCGCTTTGATCATCTACATGATTAAGCCTCATTCCGAAATAATCCGGACACCCGAGCAACTGATTAAGGAAATTCTTTCCAACACCATCTCCCCAAGGAACTGAATGATTGAATTTTACGAGACACTCTAAAGTAATCTCGGACATAGATGTAAAATCATACTTGGCAGAATATGCATACCCTTTGGCGGAGTTCGTATTATTAATGGAAAAACGAAGATTGGCATGAGTTCCCTCATTCCCACTTCCATAACCTTCACCTAAATCAAGACCATACGCGACCGGCATAGTGTTATATTTAAGTGTCTTTATCCATCCTGCCTTGAATTCAGTATCACCGGTAAGTTCAAGCGTTTTTTCCACGCCGTTTACCGAAAGTGAAATCATGGAGCCTTTTGCTGCAACATGAGGCTTTACGGCTAAATAGAATTTAGCGGATTCACCTTTAGCTATGACCTCACCATCAGATACTGAAAGTTTGGCTGTTTTAGAAACATCACTCCCATCCGTAAACACGGGAGAACCAGAAGAAAAATCAATATAGAATTGCCCTACAATATTCTCCGATGAAGTAAAACTAACATTCGTTACTATCAGCGGTGCATCGAAAGCGTTAGTGACTTCTATAGCGACTATAGACGAAAGATTTTTCATAGTGATAGCCGGCTCATCCGCAGCTGCTATATTCTGTGCAATCCCATAAAGCGGACAGTTCTCACCAGAAAGATGAGCCTTCGAATCATTACCCATCTGTTTTTGAGACTCAGATAAACATCCTATCTCGGAATAAACTTTAGACGGCGTAGAAATATCTGAATGATATGGATATATTGCAAACCAATCATAATTTTTCTCTACATCGAGAGAGCCACTGAGCCGTCCTGAAAACTTCCCCGTGAGAGCTTCATCAACTATGAACTTTCCGTCGTTCTGATAATTTATACTCCCGTTTTCAAAGTGAAAAAGATTGATTGCATCATTTTTCACCCATTCAGTATTGAGCCCATCATTGACAGTTTTTGTTATTAAAGTTGAAATTTCAAACGGAATTCCTAAAGCAGAAGACTCACTTACAACAAGTTTCTCGTTCGTGCAAGAAATAAGACACGAAGCGATTAGTACCCCCCCCCACAAACAAATAGAAGATAATTTTTTCATACTACAGGACTTTAGAAAGTTAAAGAATTCTCATCGGCATCTTCCTCTTTCCAAGTCTGGATAGAAAGATTACGAGTAGTACTTTGGGCAAATACGCCCTGCGATTCAATCACGATGACTCTCACATCCGGAGCGTCATACTTTTCAAAAAATTCACTCATAACTAGTTAGTGTTAAATAAAAAAAAACTACTTTACATATCCAAAGACGGAGGGACACTATCAGCCGCCCAGTCTTTATTCGGTTCCGGACCCATAACAAACTCCAACTTTCCACCTTGCATCAATTCTTCATGCGTAAACCAACAGCGGTTCAAAGGCTCTCCATTCAGCTTCGCACTCTGAATATATTTATAGGTTGGATCATAATTATGCACTACTATCGTAAAGGTCTTGCCATTATTCAAATCCACTTTAGCTTTCTTGAATACAGGACTCCCGATTACGTACATTGGAAGACCCGGAGTTACCGGATAAAAACCAAGTTGTGAAAACACTACAAATCCTGACATTCCACCTCCGTCTTCGTCCCCTGGAAGCCCAATAAGATCATTACGAAACCATTCGGAAAGAAGTGTACGAATTTTCTTCTGCGTTTTCCACGGCTGTCCTGCATAGCAATAAAGATAAGGTATATGACAAGCCGGCTCATTTCCCATGCAGAATTGGCCTACAATACCTGTATGATCAGGAACTCTGTTATAAATCTCAAGTTTTCCAAGCGGTATGGGCTTAGCAAACATCTTGTCAAGTTCAGCCACAAATTTTTCAGGCCCTCCGATAAGAGAAACAAGATCCGCTATATTCTGCTGAACTTCCCAACGAAACAACCATCCGTTATTCTCTCCATAATACTGACGACCACCTGCAGGACCTCCTGTCGAATAATCAACATTCTCTATAAACTTCCCGTCCGCATGACGCGGATGAAAAAAGCCGGTTTCAGAATTAAATATCGTGCGATAATCAAATCCCCTCTTGAAAAAGAACTCTTGCTCATCGTCTTTCCCGAGCGCATTTGCAAGACGCGAAAGACACCAGCAATCATAAGCCGTACCTAATGTAACCGTCACATTTTGACGACGTTCCCACTTCTGGTCAACCTCAACTACGGTCTCCGGCTCTCCCGGGCGAAGAGCAGGAAACCAGCCATTTTTCCAATAGAACCTATCTAGTTCACCGGCAGGACTGGACCGCCAAGGAATAAGAGTTTTCTCCATCATCCCCTTTTTTGCTGCCTCAAAAGCTCCTTCTGTATCAAAATCCCTTAGTCCCTTCCAATAAGCATCTGACACTGAAGCAATGGCATGATTACAATTCATACGACGTGTGTCCCCTACAGCTTCAGGAAAAGTAGGCATCCACATATTTCCCATCTGGCGAGCCATCGTAACATACGAATTAAGCATCGCTTCTTCCATTTCAGGTTCTATGATGACCCTTAAAGGATGAGCGGCTATATAAGTGTCCCATATCCAGTCATCGTTATAAAAAGCCTGTCTGCCTGTTGAATGAACTTTATTATCATAAGGCGAATAATATCGTCCTCCCTCATCCATACATATCATACGTTCGTATGTTCTATACAGAGACGTATAGAATACCGTTTTCGTATTTTCGTCCGAACCCTCTACCTTGATTTTTGAAAGTGTTCTGTTCCATAACTTTCGACCACATTCAGCGACTTTGTTTACATCAAAGCCTCTAATCTCCCTATTCAGATTATCCCGAGCTTGATTCTCATCAATATAAGAAACACCATACTTGAAACAAACTTTGCGTGTCCCAACAGGAAAAGTCATCGTAACAAACGATTTATGTCCATTCTTTGAAACAAGAGCCTTTTCCAGTTCGACATCAGTCTGTGCATAAACATAAATTCTGGTTGGATAATTGCCAATCTGCTCGAAACCATTAAGTGTCGCTCCATTTACAATGAGCTCTCCATTATAAGAAACAAATACTATGGACGGCTCGCATCCGGGCACAAAAGTAAAGTCATATATGGCCGACTGATGAGATGGGGCAAAGGAAACATCCACCCCTTCATCGTCAAGGGTTACATCATAACTATACGGAGTAACTTTCTCATTATCAAAAGTATATTTTTCATCCTCCTTTATATCTCCCGAAAATGGAAAAAGCCTGAACGCCGTTTCCTCCCTATGTTTCACCGTAATTACCGGAAGTCCCTCCAAACACTCGGCAGCATAATCAGCTCTCGACGGATACACTCGCATAATACTGTTAGGCAAATGAATCGTGGATTTGGATGGTTGAAGCAATATCGATATGTTGCCCATAGTGGGATTGACATAATCGACGGGGTCCTTTGTCGCCGTGCAAGATATTGTGAACGCAAAGGGCCAAAGGAGGAAAATTAATTTTATAATTTTATTCATCAATTTATCTTTCAATATTTTATTATGCAAATAACGAACTCTTGTTTTTCAAAATATCAGAATAGGTAAAATTCGGTTCAGAACCAAGGAAAGACACATACTGCGATACGAAAGAATCAAATACAGATTTCGAAAGGCCCTTTTGTCCGAGAGCATAAAGCGCTTGACACTTCACTGCTATGGCATTTTCATCCATAGCATCATGCATTAGCACAATATCAGCAAGTTTCAAACGGATTACAAGACTTTCACGACTACTTCCGCTTCCCGTTTGAAGGAGGAAATTAGAAAGCCGCAAAGTAAGGTCATTTTTAAATTCGGACAGACAATAATAATTCAATTCCGGGAGAAGAGGACCAAGTGAGCCAATTGCCACCACCTCTGGAACATTCGATTGACGCATAGCATCCAACAAAGCCAGGTAATCACAATAAACATCTTCTGAAAGAGAAAAATCTACATATCCATCCCTGCTGTCGAGACTAATATCCCCAACTTTCATAAGAATTGCACGTAGTTTCGAAAGATTTACCCTTCGATTATTCAATGCTTTGGAATGTTCCATATACTGCCAGAATGCGTTGTCGAGAACCGTATTCCCAACCCCCTTTCCATCTTTACCATAACGAAGGATTATAAAAGAAAGCAAGCCTTTTAGAATCGGAGAAAATTCTCCGGTAATATCCTGTCCCTTAGCATCTAACACCAGAAATCCACCAAGAAGACGAATAAAGGACTTTTCCACCTTTATGGTGCTAAAAGTAGGATTCATTTCATCCATATCTACCTTTGCGTATTTCGACCAACGTACGACAAGGCATACTACAGCCCCGAAAACAAAAACGAGCAAAGCAATGATTAGAGCCCACGGGAAATGCTTTTCCTTTACCATTATATCGGACAAATGCAGCGGCGGATATGCCATATCATATATTGATACCTCATACCCGCTATCCCCTTGCGGCTGAATAAGAACGGCATACAGAGAGCCTTCTCCCTGACCGGCTCGAAAAATATGACAATACGAGGATAAATCATGAAATTTGAAAGGAAGTGATTCGGCAAAGCTCTCCACCTCTCCTGTATTCACATTCACCTTTGCAAGTTTAATTTCAGAGTTAAATCTCTCATTATCAAAAATAAGAGAATAAAAACTACTGTCCGCCTCATCTGCTACCATTGAAGAAGAGAACACAAACTGAGAGCCGTCATAAGGACGAGAAATAGTGGAAAGAGTATCACACTTTCCCGTTTCAACATCTATGCTTAAAATATCATACAGATTATGTGGGTCTTCTTCCTGCAGGCCGGAACGGCTTCCATATCCCCCTGCCACGAGTAGTGAACCTCCATACTCTCCTGAGGCACAAAGATACCTCGGAGTCATATCTATTTGCCTGGACTGTAAATAATAATTGAAAAATGTACCAGGAAAATAATTGAAAAGTGTACCATTTT
>CAVJMH010000020.1:0-34488 GCA_963650755.1 Firmicutes bacterium TM09-10
CTGTAACCTCAGGAAGTCCATTAAATACAGCCCCCGTTCCTGTTACAATACCTTTGATGGTGGTCTTTTCTGCACCATTTTCAAGATATTTGGTTAGAGGCGCGCCATAAAGCATTATAGCACCCGTAGCATCCTGAATATAAGTGGTCTTGTCATCTGAACATACCTTCGTTACCTCTGCGGCGGAAGTAAGGTTAAGTTTAAAATCCACGCCATCCTTTCCGGCAGCGATGATAGCTTCGTTAAGTTCAGCAAGGTTAGTGTATATGGTTGTGTCCTCTCCTTCGATGCAGGAGAAACTTACGGTGAACGATGAAGAGCGACCTTCTTTAAATGCGAGTGCATCATCGCTGGTGATGGTTACCTCCTTTGTGAACGTTTTGTTTTCAGTCTCGACCTTAACAGTGAATGTGTCTCCCGTAGCGAATGTGCAAGGCCAGCAAGTGAAATATGCCGTCATCCCATTGGCCGCTATGGTCTTATCTGCATAAGACAGCGCGATACTCTCACTCTTTCCATAATAGCCATATTCCGTTACGTAACCGGTAGAAAGGTCAACGTAGCTTCTTCCTGCAAGGGTCTTGTTAGGAGCAGTGAACGTAACCGACTTGACATTCTCGGTGGAATTAAGATCTGCTATCTTCATCTTTCCCACAGCCACTATCCTCGCGAACTGGAAATCTATCTGTTCAGGCTGAGGAGTAAGTCCTGTAACAGGCTTTGCTATAAGAAGATCGGCTCCAGCCCCGAAACTTGACTCTGTAGGGTACTGTGTAGACTCCAGCACTACTTTAAGCTTTTCTACATTTGTGTTAGACGAAGTTACATACGCAGAAGAAGGATACAGGGCGTAATAATCAAAAGATTCTTCTTTGCTTGAGTCGAAACTTACGCCGAAGGTCATCGTCTGGCCATTATCTGATGTGGTTCCTTCGGAAGAAGCTGACGCCTTAGTCTCTGTTCCGGCGACCTGCAGGACTTCAAGCTTTTCTCCTGACTCGCTCCATGTAACTTTACCGTCGCTTCCGAGCACGGTCTTAGTGCTAAGTTCCGAATCGGCGTTAACACGGATGTAAGATAAATCATCTTTCTGTGAAAGTCCCTCCTGCTTTGAACAAGATGCCAATAGAACTGCCGCAGTGGCAACAATTCCTAATGTCTTAAATACTTTTTCCATAGCCGCGCGATTAAAAAATGGTAGTATAGTCATCATCTTCCACATCGCTTCCCGCATAATTCGGAGACCCATATACTCCACGCGATCCACTTTCACAGAGTACACCTTCGATAGAGAAGGCGATAGTCTTGCAGTCAGGTCTTGTGTAGGCCGACTGCACAGTCTTGATTAATGTTTTTTTCATTGTTGGATAATATTTGATGGATTTGAATAGACACGAAAAAGTCTCCTCCAGCCTTAAAGCCGAAGGAGACTCTATGTAAAATATTAAAAATTAAATCGTTATAATACCCCCCCCGTATAGAATAATTTACGGGTTTCGAAACTGAACGTCTGGTTAATGTGCTTCTCATGGGGTTTAAACTCGAAGACAAATGTATGACTATTATTTCAATTTATCAAATCTGCCTTTACATTCATCTTTTCAAAAAACTTCTATCCCAGGAAAGAAATGAGCACACCTGCTGCGACAGCTGAGCCTATGACTCCGGATATGTTCGAAGCCATGCAGTAGTTGAGCACATGGTTCTTAGGGTCATACTTTGTGCTTATGCCGTTACATACGCGGCTCGCCATAGGCACGGCGGAAAGCCCTGTAGCACCCACGAGTGGATTGATTTTCTTCTTTGAGAAAAGATTACAGATCTTCACCATAAGAATACCGCTGGCGATACTCAGTGCAAAGGCGAAGAAACCGCCCACTACGATACCCACAGTCTGGAAGTTAAGAAAAGCCTCGACCGTCATGGTAGCACCTACGCTGAGCCCGAGGAATATGGTAGAGGCGTTCATAAGACCGTTGCTGGCCACACTGAAAAGACGTGAAGTGTCGGAACCTATCTCTTTTATGAGGTTACCGAACATAAGCATACCCACAAGTGGAACTGCGGTAGGAACGAATATGGCCACTATGGTGGTAACGGCGATAGGGAAGATAATCTTCACTGCACGCATGTTCTTTATCTCGCCCTTAGGAGGGTAAAGCTTGTCCTGCTCCTTCATGTTAATCATCAACTCCTTCTTCGTGCAGGTAAGCTTCACAACCAGAGGTATAATCACCGGAACGAGAGCCATATAGCTATACGCCGCGATGGCGATAGGTCCGAGCAGATGCGGGGCCAATTTGATGGTAGTGAAGATGGCGGTAGGACCGTCAGCTCCACCTATGATGCCAAGCGAAGCAGCTTCCTGAGGGGTGAAGCCGAGAAGCAGAGAGATGATAAGAACGGCGAAAATACCGAACTGGGCAGCTGCACCGAAGATGGCGAGCTTAAGATTGCGAAGCATTGGCCCGAAATCGGTAAGAGCACCCACACCCATGAAGATGATAGGAGGCAGAAGTCCGGTTTTGATGAGCCCGTAGTACAGATAGTTCATGATGCCGAACTCGTGAGCTATGTCGTGAAGAGGCATATCCCAGATTATCTTCTTCGTCCCGTCGGCGAGAGTTACAAATCCCGCGGCATCTGTTTGTATGACACCCATTTCACCTCCAGGGAAATTCGCAATCAGCACGCCGAAAGCGATAGGAACAAGCAGAAGAGGCTCGTATTTTTTTACTATACCCAGGTATAGAAGCCCGAACGCTATGGCATACATCAGCAAGTAAGCGGGTTTATCCACTATATTGCTGATGGCTGTCATCTCATATAGTCTGTTGAGTATATCTTCCATAGTCCGCTACTTGTCTCTGGTCATTTTAACTATAACGTCGTCCTCTTCCACGGTGTCTCCGTTCGAAGGAAGAATGGCCACTACAGTGCCGTCGAAGTCAGAGCAGATGGCGTTGTTTATCTTCATGGCTTCTATATAACAGAGCACGTCGCCGCGTTTTACGTGGTCTCCCACCTTGCGAGGTTCCTCGTTACTGTCCTTGGTAAGAAGGAATTTGCCGGAAATAGGTGCAGGCACGTCTTCAGCTTCTCCAGCAGGGACGGCGGCAGGAGCAGTCGCGGCAGGAGACTTTCCATCGTAAGAAATGTCGAGTTTATATGACTGACCGTTAAGAGTAACGATTACGCTGTCCGGAAGTGCCGCTCCCTTAGGCGCATTCTTTTCTGACTTACGCTTAGCGAGGTCAGCTTCGAATTCAGCCTTAGCCTTTCCGCTTTTATATGCTTCATATTGAACAGGATGCATGGCATATTCGAAGAGTTCCTCGTCGTCCTGGCCTGTTTCCCAGCCTTTTTCCTTCATCTTAGCGCGGAACTCGTCCAGACAGTCAGGGTAGTTCTCCTGAGGGTCCGTGCTGACGAATGTGCGTCCCTGAGCCGCAGCCAGAGCCTTAAGTTCGTCATCCACTTCGCCAGGAAGCTTTCCTGCCTTGCCGAGGACCATATCCCAGATGGTGTCAGGGAACATCTCCCAGCGTTTCTTTCCTTTCTCCATCTGCATGACGTTCATAAGAGAAAGGTTCTTGACATATTGAGAGAACGGAGTAACCAGAGGAGGGAAACCTACCTTAGGCCAAACATAAGCCACCTCATCGAAAAGTTTTACGAGAAGTTCGTCAGTGGTAAGAGGCTTCTGTCCGTTCTTTTCTTTCCATTTATTGAGAGAAGAAAGGTTCTCTTCGAGATCTGTCATAAGAGAGCCCATCATGCCGCCCGGAAGACCAGGTTTAATGAGAAGTGAATTATCCAGACGGTTCTGTGCAGGACAATAATATCCGAGGAAATCGTCGAGCATCTCCTGGATAAGGGTTCTGGCCTGCATATATGCTTCCATATTAATGTCTTTGACCTTAAATCCGGCGTCTTTAAGCATCTCCTGTACGGCGATTACGTCCGGATGACCGGTACCCCATGAAAGAGGGGACATAGCCACATCCACATAGTCGCATCCGTTCTGGCAGACTTCAAGGATGGAAGCCATACTGAAGCCAGGCCCTGAATGTGAGTGGTACTGAATAGGAATGTCCTTGATGGCTTTTATGCCTTTGACTATCTTGCCAAGTGAAACCGGACGGCCAATGCCTGCCATATCTTTAAGGCAAATCTCATCTGCGCCTGCATCTATAAATTGCTTAGCCAGAGCCACATAATATTCCACCGTATGGATAGGGGAGTGAGTGATGCAGAGAGAAGCCTGCGCTATCATCCCGGCCTGCTTGGCGTACTTAATGGATGGTATCACGTTACGAGGGTCATTCAGCCCGCAGAAGATACGCGTGATGTCCGTTCCCTGCGCTTTCTTGACTTTATAGAAAAGCTGACGAAGGTCCTTTGAACAAGGGCTCATGCGAAGGCCGTTAAGCGCACGATCAAGCATGTGAGTCTGTATCCCGGCCTCATGAAAAGGCTTGGTCCATTCACGTACCGCTTTGTTAGGGTTTTCCCCATAGAGAAGGTTGACTTGCTCGAAGCCGCCACCATTAGTTTCCACACGGTCAAAACAGCCCATTTTAATGATTACAGGAGCGATTTTGACAAGTTGATCCACGCGAGGCTGATATTTGCCTGCGCTCTGCCACATGTCTCTGAAGACAAGGCTCAATTTTATCTCTTTAGCCATTTTATATCTTAGTTACCTTAACCAGTCTGCCTTTTCCTCCGGTTATCTGCTCGACTGCAGCCTCGAACATCGGATTCAGATTCTCCTCCTGCTCGCTTTTTTTAGCCTTTACGTGCTCGGCAGGAGCTATTTTATTAATCAGGCTTATAAGGGCCTGACTACCATAGATGACTATGAGGAGTATGATGAAAACAGTTACCATACCCACAAGCATCAAAAGAAATCCCAATTGTAAATTTTCCATATAGAAATAATCGTGTTTTAGCGTGCGCAAATTTACTTTTTATCGTCTTTTTTTGCAAGAAAATCAGCGAAGTTTATTACTTTCAAAATGGGGCCTGCTTATAGCAAAAAACCACACAATTCCGAGGAAAAAAAATCCGGAAGCCACCCAGAATGCCGCGTGGTAGCCCCAATGTGCACTGACAAGTCCGCCGAGTAGTACACCAAGCCCCAAACCGGCTTCCCAAGAGGTTAGCATAGAAGAGTTCGCAGTGCCCCGCTGAGCATTAGAAGCCAGATTTACGAACATACTCTGAAACCCGGGGTACATGTGCCCGTTACCAAGCCCCACGATGAACGGGGCCAGATAGAAAGCCCACGGAGCTCTGAATGCCGCGAACATTACATAGCCCACGATGGATATGAGTATGCCCTCCATGGTGTTACGGCTAACCCTATTATTTTTAAGTCCGGAAGCTCCCGTGATGCGGGAAATCATAAGTCCTATGGCAAAAAACAGAAACCACAGCGCCGTACCTGAAGTTATGCCAAGTTCCTCTTTCCCGTAAATGGCTACATAAGTGGTTACTATCCCGTGGCATAGCGACAGACTGATGACGTTGAAAGCCTGCCGCGCTCCTTTCACGAGGAAAAATCTGTCGAGCGAAAGGACTTTTCTGTTAGAGATGTCGTAACTTCTCCGGTCTATCTTTATGGTCGAATTAAGGATGAGCGCTACGAGTGCCATCAGCATAGAGAAACTGAAGAGCAACTGATAGTTACCTCCGGCAGCCTTGAGAACATATATCGCAGCGAATGGGCCGAGGGCAGTGGCAAGATTATTACTGAGCCCGAAGTAACTGATGCCCTCCGTGCGCCGTGAAGAGGGGAGCACATCTATGGCTATGGTGTTGACAGACACTATGGCCGTGCCGAAAGGCGCCCCATGGACAGTGCGGAATATGGCGAACAGCGTCAGAGTTCCTGCGAATATATAACCGGCGAACAGCGCGAAAAACAGGAAGTTACATATCAGGAGCACGGCTTTGCGGGGGAAACTGTCCACTATATATCCACTGAACGGGCTCACGAAGATGACCATGAGCGTGTAGCAGGAGAGGACTATCCCTATGGTATCGTTACTGCACCCGAACCTCTCGCTGAGATAGAGCGGCAGCAGCGGAACGATGAGCGTGAAAGAGAATTTTATCAGAAAATTGCCTATGCAAGCCTTGATGAAATTACTGTTCCAAAGTTTTTCGTCATTCATGAGAATAAATAAAAATCTTGCAAAGATGCTAAAAAAGTACGATATTTCGCCTATGAAATACATAAAAACACCATTGGTTCTGTGCGCTTTGTCGTTTTTTTTCTTTAATGCCAATGCCCAAGAACAGAACAAGGCTCAATTCATATATAACATAGGATTTGACCAGAGATTCGACAATAGAGAATATGATGCTAGCGACTATTCACCTTCCGGAACCATTTTCGGCACCCGCCTTTCTCCGACCATAGGGCTGAAACTACGCTCATCCGATGCTGTACATACATTGGTCGGGGGAGCAGACATAAGGAAGGATTTCGGAGACATTAACACCACGGGAAAGGAACTTGTCAAGGATTTCTTCTATTATTATAATTTCAAAACGCCCCTCGGTAACGGGGTTTTTACCATAGACGGCGGTGTTTTTCCAAGATATAAGAGCAGGGAGCCGTGGTCCACGGCATTCATCTCCGAAAAGGTAAGCTGGTATGATCCTTATATAGAAGGACTTCTGTTCAGATACGAGACTTCACACTCAAATGTAGAACTCGGGCTGGACTGGATGGGAATGTATGGGGCCGACAGTGCTGTCAATGAACAGTTTATGATTTTCTCCGCGGGACACTATTCTTTTTCCCGATTCATAACGGTGGGCTATAATGCCTATATGGTTCATTTTGCCAATTCAGTCACGGTCCGAGGCGTATGCGATAACTGTCTTACGGAGCCATACTTAGCTATGGACTTTTCAAGTATGCTCTCTCGTCTGGATGCGTGCACACTTAAAATAGGCTATCTGCAGGCCATACAGCGCGACAGGACGGTGTCTTCGGATTTTGACTGTCCTTCACTTGTGGAAGCGTCTGTCAATCTATCACTTAAAGGGTGGCACATAGAGAACAGTTTCTACGCGGGAGATGACATATTGCCTTTGTACGATAAGACGGATGCGGCAGGAAACATCTATGGAGACAGGCTTTACTTTGCTGACCCGTTTTTCAGAATACAGAGTGGAGACAATGACGCTTCGTTTCCGTTCTACGACAGGCTCGAACTGGGATATTCCACCGTTTTGTGGGGAAATCTAACGATAGGGGCGTCGTGGATATTTCACTTCAACACATCTGCCTACAGCGGCAGTCAGCAGGTCATAAGCCTTCGCTACCTTTTAAGAGAGCGGTAATCTTTTTAGAGGCTGCTAAAATGATTGCAAAACAGCCTTTTACGCGTTAATCTGTATCTTGAAGCCTTCATCTTCCAGAGGCTTCAGCGCAGCAGCCATTTCTTCACGACTATAGGCAGAAAGTCCCGATGCGGGAGTAGGCCGGGCTATGGTATAGGCCATTATAAGCCTTGGCCTGAGTTCCCTCACGATGTCCATCCACGGGAGAAGTCTTTCCGGTGAAAGAGAATCGAATTCCTTAGATTTCAGGAACATAGTCTGTAAGATGAAGTCTCCCTCGAAACGCTTCATATTCTCGACTACTTCCTTTACGCTGTACGAAGGCAGAGCACCGTTGATAATTCTCGCACCTTCGTCCGTAGCGGAGTCAAGTTTAAGAATAGGGGAATCTACTTTTTTTAGCGCAGCGAACACTTTTTCATCATTAAGGCGCGTGGCATTGGTCAGAACAGATACCTTGCTCCTGGGACAGTAAATGTCTCTTAGCGTAAGTGTATCATCTATTATTCGGTCAAATTCAGGATTAAGCGTAGGTTCTCCGTCTCCGGAAAAAGTTATGGAATCCACGCGCGTACCACTGAGAAGCACATCAGAAAGTTTATCCTCAAGAGCAGTTCTCACCTCAGATGCAGTGGGAAGGAGCGTGTCTTCTCTTCCGTCTCGGTTCCAGCCGCATTCACAGTAAATGCAATCGAAATTACAGATTTTCCCCTTTGTGGGAAGCAGATTTATGCCGAGCGACCAGCCAAGACGCCTGCTCTTTATGGGCCCGAAAACAGTATCTTCTCTTAACATAGCTTTTAAACGTATTTCAATTTTACGCTTTTTCTGTTCCTTTTTGCAAATTTAATTCTTTTTACGATATTTGCCTTTCGGTAATCGCTAAAAACGGTTTAAGATAGTTTTTAAATTGCGTAAACTTTAGTAAATCACAGCTTTAACGATTATTTAGATGTACAAAACCTTATAAAATGGACATTAGAATTGTAGAAGTGAAGAGCCGCAGACAGTTGACGGCATTCATCCATTTCCCGGAAAAGCTATATAAGGGAAACCCGTATTGGGTACCGGCCCTTGTAGGCGACGAGTATGACACCTTTAACCCTAAGAAGAATGCGGCTTATGAATTCTGCGAGGCCGCGTGTTGGCTTGCCTATAACGAGAAGAACAAGATAGTCGGCAGGGTGGCAGGCATTATTAACAGAAAGTCTAACGAATTGTCCCACAGTAACACCGTACGTTTCGGATGGCTGGACTTCATAGATGAGTCTGCCGTTCTCAAGGCCCTCATCTTTACTGTAGAAGAGTGGGGAAAAGCTCGCGGAATGGATAACATCATAGGGCCGTTCGGGTTTACGGACATGGATAAGGAAGGCCTGCTGGTGGATGGATTCAACAAACTCTGTCCTTTCACGACTCTTTATAATTATCCTTACTATGAGCCTCGTCTAAAGGAACTTGGATTCGAAGTAGGTGCCGAGTGGGATCAGAAACTTATCGAGGTTCCGGAGAACGTGGAAAGGATAGACAGAATGTCCGACGTGATAAGTGAGAAATATGGCCTTCACATCCTTAAGGCTCACAATACCAGGACTTTAGTTAAGAAGTATGGAATGGACTTGTTCCACATGTATAACGAGACTTTCGCTCCACTCTATGGGTTCAGCCCCCTTACCGACCGTCAGATAAAAAGTTATCTTTCAACATATCAAACCATCCTGGATGTAGATTTCGTATGCGTAGTGGCAGACAATGATGATAAGATAGTAGGATTTGCATTCTGCGTTCCTTCCCTCGCTAAAGCTGTTAAGAAGAGCAGAGGTCATCTTCTTCCATTCGGGCTTTTCCGCATATTGAAAGCACTGAGAAAAAACGACACTCTTGAAGCCCTGATGATAGGGATACTACCTGAATATCAGAATAAAGGCGCGTTCGTACCTATGTTCCAATACCTCCTGCAGGGTCTTAAAAAGCGTAACATCAAGTGGCTCATCACTAACCCTCAGTTAAAGGATAACGTAGAGGTGCAGAACCTTTTCAACAAATACGATCACTCCAGATATATGCTTCGTCGAAGCTATAAGAAACAAATTACAGCCTAAAGATTCTGTAATTTTTCGGTGAGTTCGGGCCACCTTTTTTGGAACGAGAACGGCTTACCGTCTTGAATGAAACAGTGGGTGCTTGTCGCTTTGCAGACGAGCGCCCCCTTTACTTTCATGGTGTAGGCAAAGGTCATCTTAAGCTCGGACATCTCTTTTAGTTTCACCTCTATCTCTATCTGGTCCTTGAATGTCGTGGGCTTCTTATATTCGCAGCTGACGGACACGACAGGGGAGACTACGCCTTCACTTTCCATACGGTCGAATCCGTATCCCAAAATGTCCAGCACATAGATGCGTGCTTCTTCCATGAAACGTATATAGTTAGAATGGTGCGTTATCCCCATCCTGTCACATTCGTAATATTTTACTTCTCTTATAAAGTTATCCATCTTTCTTATAGTAGTTTTTGAAGTCTGTCTATCACTTTCTCTATAGGCGCGTCCTTCAGCAGCACCGTCTTGTCCTCCGTAAGAAGATAAAGCGAAGGTATGGCGCGTATGTTATATTTTTCGTTATCCTTTAAGGTGAATGTAGGGTCAAATCCCGTGCGCCAATTTTTAGGATATGCGCCAAGGTAACTGCGCCACTGCTCCAAGTCTTCGTCCACATACATATTCACTACGGCAAGCGTCCCTTTTTCAATGGCTCCGGACACCAGTTCATCCGCCTTGAGTATATTTATGATGTCCTTGCACGCATTACAATAAGGATTACTGAAAAACAGCAGAGTATAGCGCGCCTTGACACTATAAAGCGAGAACCTCCTTCCCCTCGCATTTTCTATCTCGAAATCCGCAGCACGTGTCCCCACGGCGTTTAGAGCGCATAATTTGGCAGTAGCCGCAAGCTCTCCTCCCGCCTTTTCACATAAACAGCCATAAATGTCCTCGTTACGGTAAGGCGACTGCGGGTTATAAAGATATTTTTCGGCCAGATATAGAATCCGCTCCGGAGATTTAGAATAAGCCTTGAGAAGGGATTTACATGCCACTTCTATATCTACCTTATCGCTAAGCCAAATCCAATCCGCAAATGCCTGTTCAACCTTTTCGGCATAGCACTTTTCATCCAGATTATCCCAGAAGTGCTCCACGAGATACTCCAAAACTTCATCTTGAGTGCTAAGCATAGCGGGCGCTTCCACCATAGTGAAATTAAGGGAATCGCAGTCTTGGCTCGAAAGGGATTTCGATGAAGAGCTTCTATTCTTACAAGAGCAAATTAAAGAAAGGAGCAGTATTGTAAATGTGAGATATTTTATTTTCATTTGCATACAAATTTAATCATTAATTTCAGAAAATATGAAAACAAAGTATTCCGGAACACAGACAGAGAAAAATCTTGAGGCTGCATTTGCCGGCGAGTCAATGGCTCGCAATAAGTACACCTACTTCGCTTCGAAGGCTAAGAAAGAGGGCTTCGAGCAGATAGCAGAACTGTTTTTAAAGACGGCTGATAATGAGAAGGAACACGCTAAGCTTTGGTTCAAGGAGTTAAGCGGCATTTCTGACACAGCATCTAACCTCAAGGCTGCCGCAGAAGGAGAGAATTACGAATGGACAGACATGTATGAGGGCTTCGCTAAGGTGGCTGAAGAGGAAGGATTTCTTGAATTGGCACGCAAATTCCGCGGAGTGGCAGAGATAGAGAAACGCCACGAAGAGCGTTATCGTGCACTCCTTAAGAATGTCGAAGCACAGGAAGTGTTCTCAAAGAGTTCTGTAAAAGTATGGGAATGCCGTAATTGCGGACACATCGTCGTAGGTACAGCAGCTCCTGAAGTCTGCCCTGTATGCGCACATCCGAAGTCTTACTTCGAGATACACGAAGAGAATTATTAATAAGTCACTTAGACGAAAAAGGACGGCCCGGAAAGAGTCGTCCTTTTTTTATGTATAAACTGAAAATTACCAGTTAAGAATCTTCTTGAAATCGTAGTCCTCTGGATTAGGAACGTATTTCTTAGCTGCCTCATAGTCTGCCTCGGTAATGTAGTGGCAGATATGGTTATAGTAATTCTGAGCGGTGCCACCTTCGATATTGACCCTTCTTGGAGGTATCTTGCCCTCTTCGTTCTGAAGGTCGTGCAGGTAGAGAGGTTTAGCGTCTCCGTTATGGTCAACGAACACCATACATCCGGTCTCTCCCTTCTCGAAAAGCTCATATACGCCCATAGCAAGCTCGGTGCAGTATGTGAGGTCGAAGGCGATAGGGTCCTGGCAGCGAACATCATATCCTATCTCGATAGGACGGGTCTTCACCTTCATGCCCACCTTCTTGAATTCCTTTTCAAGGATGTCGTTGAACATCACAGCCTTTGAAATCTTACCAAGTTCCGGGTGTCCGTGCTCATCGTATGTGAGATGTGCGCCTGTAGCCTTGATTTCCTCTGGGTCAAGATCGTGGAATACACCCTCTGCCACTACCACTGTACCATAGTCGATACCGAGAATCTTACGCTTGATGATGGAGCCGAGTGTAAGTTTGATGATCTTGTCTATGCCAATGGTCGTCTTATTGAACATCTCAGGGATGATGGTCATAGGGCAGTGAGTAGCTTCTCCTATACCAAGTGCGAGGTGTCCTGCACTTCTTCCCATCGCAGAGATAATGAGCCAGTTTCCAGATGTTCTGGCATCTTCATAGGCTGTACGTGCGATGTGAGCGCCTTCGTCCTTAGCGGAATTGAATCCGAATGTAGGAGTGTTGTTCGGAAGAGGAAGATCGTTATCTATAGTCTTAGGAACGTGGATGTTAGCGATAGGGTATTTCTTATCCTCAAGGAATTTGGCGATGCGGTTAGCTGTAGAAGCCGTGTCATCTCCGCCGACGGTAACCAGAAGCTTGATGTCGTTCTTTGTGAAGAGATCGAGGTTAAAGTTCTTCTCGAAATCTTCAGCCGTAGGTTTGAAACGGCTCATCTGAAGATAACTTCCGCCTCTGTTAAAATATGCGTCTGCCTTGAAGAAGTCTATGTCCTCGGTGCGCGGATTCTTTGAAAACAGACCGCTGTAGCCCCCGTGAAGACCGATGACACGATAACCGTTAGCAAGGAAAGTCTTAGCTACTGAACAAACGACGGTATTCATACCTGGAGCAGGACCACCGCCGCAAAGAATAATAATTGAACCTTTCATGTGTTATGATATAAATATTTACTGATTTTCGCGCCGCAAAAATACATTATTTCCTTAAAATTATAAAATCCCAAGCGGGGATATTGACATGTATTTCTCCGCAGAAGTGAGACTCGGCCTCGGAAGGCACTTGAAGTGCGATGTCAGAGGGTTCCGATGAGAAGTTACAAGCCACCAAAGCGTCTTTTCCGGATGGAGACAGTCTAAGAAAGGCAAAGTGTCTGTCAGGATTAAATCCTTTTTCGGGAGATTGGCAATAAGACAGGTCATAATTAGAAGCCTTAGAAAGTTCTTCTTTTAATGCCAATACTTTTTTATAGACCTTAAGTATTTCCTTTTGCTCTGCACTTAATCGATTAACTCTTATAGGTTTAGCGTGAGAGAAAATGGACGTGCGTCCTTCACTCCCATCGCTCGCATCTTCGCCCACTTCTTGTCCGAAATAAAGCATAAAGGGACAAGGGTAGAAAAGGGCACTTGTCGCTAAAGCAGGGTAGGCCTTCTGCGCGCTGCCGGCAAACCATGGGGAAGCAATCCTCTGTTCGTCGTGATTTTCAAGGAAATTCAGCATGCGGGGCTGTAACTCTCCAAGTCTTTGCCAATTGGAAGTTATGGCGCGGCACGACCATTGGCCTGAAAGAATAGAGCGCAAGGTATCGTAAAGCCCGGACTTGTCATAGAGGTAATCGAAAAGCGCATCCTTTATGAACAGAGTGTAGTTTTCAAGGGAATATGCCTCGCCTATGAAGATGACTGAAGGATAGATTTTCTTTACTTCGCTTATGAGGAAGTTCCAAAAGGGAACGGGCACGAGTTCCACCATGTCGCAGCGGAATCCGTCCACACCTTTTGAAGCCCAGAACTTAATGATGTTCAGTATCTTATCCCAGTTAGAGCGCTCCGAATAATCTATCTTATCGGTATCCGTCCAGTCGTAATCGTGTCGTCCGAAAGTTTTTATGCCGCCATGAGAGTCTGAATAATCGGGACTTACGTGGTTCGGAATAAAGTCTATTATAACTTTCAACCCGGCTTCGTGAGTGCGGCTAACAAGAGATTCGAACTCTTGCATTCTGAGGGTCTCATCGTCTGCGAGATAAGGGCTTACGTCGTAATAGTCAAGGATGGAATAAGGACATCCCCAGTCTCCCTTAACATAGGGAAGCCCCGCAGGGGAGTGTCGGATGACACCCGTATACCAGACGTGGCTTACAGAGAGGGATTTCAGATAGGCGAAAGTCCTATCGTCGAAAGACGAAAAGCGACCCTTCGAAAAGAGTCGCGTTAGAACCTGATAGATAATCATTTCTGTGCAGGGAGTATCTTTTTGATGATGTCCGTGTTATCCATACGCCCGGCAAATTTCTCTGCCCCACGGCCTACGGCATAGATAGGAACATGGTCTCCGTTATGCTCATTGGTAGTCCAGCCGAAACCGCAGTCGTTATTGAACTTGTTACGTTCCGTCATAGTAGCAAAGTTATCCACCTTTCCGGCATTCTCCCACTGCTCAATCATTCTCTCCCAGTTAACCTTATATCCGTAACCATAGCTGCCAAGGTTAGCTCCGCCTGTCTTATGGTCGGCAGTTACGAGAATAAGGGTCTCCTTAGGGTGTTTCAGATAGAACTCGTAAGCTACCTTTACTGCGTCGTCAAGCTTAAGGACAGCTTCCACTGTAGGCATCACCTTATTAGCGTGGCACATCCAGTCTATCTCTCCGCCCTCGCACATAATGAAGAACGGTTTTTTCGTGTCAAGAGTAGCAAGACAATCTTTCATCATATCTGCCAAAGGAACGAGCCTGTCATCTTCGGCGCTGTAGTTTTTAGCTTTATGATCAGGATAAGGATTGGCCACCATAACGACCTTGCCGGCGCCTTTTATCGCGTCAAACTCCTTCTGCCCGTAAACAACCTCGTATCCACTTTCTTTAAGGAAGATGTCGCTGCCCGGTTTATCTCCTTTACGGTCATTGAAATCAAGAAAACCTGAACCGCCCACGAACTCGAATCCTGAAGCAGGAATCTGTGAACTAATGGTATAGTATTCATTTCTCTTCTCGACGTGAGCGTAGAAAGCGGCCGGAGTGGCGTGATTAAGAGGAACGGAAGAAAATATGCCCACCTGATAGTTATAATCGTTTTTAAGCTGCTGAGCTACACTATATACAGGATTACAATCCGGATCCATGCCAAGCATGCCGTTATTAGTTTTTACACCCGTGGCAATGGCGGTGCCTGATGCGGCAGAGTCCGTGATGACGCTGTTAGCAGAATAAGTGGTGCACATACCCAAAACAGGGAACTGCGTGAAAGAAAGCTGGCTTCCGCCAAGTTTTCCATCAAGATATGAAAGGTAAGACTCCGTAAGCGATACCTGTCCGCCTCCCATGCCATCACCTATGAATAAGAATACATACTTGGCCTCGGGTTTCTCGGCACAAGATGAAAGAACCGCTACGCCTATGACGAGCGAGAGAAAAAGGTCTTTAATTTTCATTATAATTAGATTTACGTTTGAATTCTGATATGGTTACGGCAGAGGCGATAGCCACGTTCAAGGACTCGGCGTGCACGCCGCAGGCGAAGGATGGGATTAGCAGGCGAGAAGTGCACAACGCCTTTATCTGAGGGCTTATTCCTCTGGATTCGTTACCCATGACAAGCAGGCCGCAAGGCTTTATCTGGCTTCCATAAAGGTCATCGCCATCAAGAAAAGTTCCGTGTACGTCCAGATTATTCTCTCGGAAGCGTTCGCAGAGCGCGGCAAGGTCACAATATACGACGCTCTTTCTAAAAACGGCTCCCATAGAGCTCTGTACTACCTTAGGATTATACTGATCCACAGTGTCTTCGGATGCAAATATGCCTTCTACTCCGAACCAGTCGCAGATGCGCATTATGGTGCCAAGATTACCCGGATCGCGAACACTGTCAAGCGCCAGATACAAGCCGTCGGCCTTCAACTTGGGCGTCTCCTTCTGCGGAGCCTTTTTAAGTACCGCGAGCACAGGAGAAGGAGAGTCAAGAGAAGAAATGCGCGACATCTGCTCCTCTCCGATTTCTTCCCTGTGATATACGCAGACAGCTTCAAAACCGCTGCTTAACGCCTCCGAAAGCATCTTTTCCCCCTCTACGACGAAAAGACCCGCCTCATCGCGGAATTTCTTCTGCGTAAGGGAGCGGATTTGTTTTATCTGTGTGGAAGACAATTTAAGCATAGCACTGCACAAATATACTTAATAATTGTTAAATTTGTCCGATTACCTACCGCGATAAGCGGCAAAAATATTACGAAAATTGCGCAAAAAATCCATATTATTCTCCCTCGCGGTGCTAATTATGTCTGTTTCATGCAGCACCACGCGTTCCTTGAAGGAAGACGAGCTGCGGCTTAACAGTAACGATGTCGTCATCACTAATGACGCGGAATTTGCCGCCCACGATCTTACTCCCTACCTCAGACAACAGCCTAATCACTCCTATTTCGGGCTGAAGCCGCTCCTTTATCTGTATAATTGGTCAGGAAAAAGCGACAAGGGGCTTAATAAGCTGTGGCGAAGTCTGGGTGAGGCGCCAGTAGTATATGACCAGAATCAGGTCGAAAGGTCTAAAAGCAGCATGACGGCACGTCTCAATTCCCTCGGCTACTTCGATTCTACGGTAGAAAGTGAATTGAGAATCAAAGGACAGGAGGCCAATGTAACCTACTATGTCAGGCTTGGCAAGAGGTATCTTATAGACAGCATAGTTTTCAAATTGCCGGCATTCAGACCAGATTTTGAGGAAGATTTTTATGCCGACAGCACTAATATCATAGTGCACAAAGGGGATTATCTCTCTGAACAGACGCTTAATGCGGAGGTGGAAAGAAGCGTGGCTGCACTAAGGGAAAAAGGTTATTTCGCACTGGATAAGGCTGCATATTCATTTATGGCAGATACATTGGCAGGTAATGGAAAAGCTATTCTGGAATATATCATCAAGGAAGGGGACCAGAGGCTCACAAAATCCAGAATTGGCCATGTGTCTATAGAATTTCCGGAAAATCTGAACGTGAAAGAATCTGTCTTGGAAGGAGTTAACCTGATAAGGCCGGGTGAAGTGTATAAGGAGTCCAATGTAAGCAATACCTATCTTCGCTTCTCCTCGCTTAAGATATTCAAGACTGTAGGTATAGACATGCATCAGAGTACAGACGAGGAGGTGGACTGCGAAATCAGCCTTACTAAGTCGAAGCCTCAGGGTTTGAAGACAAATCTGGAAGTATCCACTAATTCATCGGGCCTGATAGGCATATCGCCGCAGGTGACATTTTACCATAAAAACATATTCGGCGGAGGTGAGTGGCTCAATGTGGGCTTTGTCGGGAATTTTCAGTTCATGCCTAACGAAGACGTCTCGTCCAACGAGCTCGGTACTTCGCTGAGCCTTAGTTTCCCACAGTTTTTGGGGCTTGGATATAAGTTTTTCAAAGGGCCTATCATTCCTCGTACGGAGATAAATGCTTCGTTCAATTACCAGAACCGTCCGGAATATACACGTAATCTGCTGTCCACTTCATTCGGATACTCGGGGACGGTAAAAAACCGCTTTTATTATCAGATATATCCGCTTAGAATCAATTATGTACGCTTGTTTAACCTGAACAGCGACTTCAGCGAAAGACTGGATAAGAACCCTTTCATGAAATATTCCTATCAGGACCACTGCGATGTGGGCGTGTCTGCCACTCTCTTCTATAACAGCAGTTCGCAACTGGTTCCGAAGACGGATTATAGTTCCGTAAGACTATCCACAGACTTTTCAGGAAACTTCGTGTACCTGTTCAACGAGTTTCTTCCGCTTAACGATGCCGGCGAAAGACTTATCCTCAATGCTCCTTATTCTCAGTACGCTAAACTGGAGCTGTCATACGTGCGCGGTATCCGTTTCGGGCACGATGATGCGCAGAGTATAGCTTTTAGACTTCTTGGAGGAGTCGGTTTTGCCTATGGTAACTCCACTTCGCTTCCTTATGAAAAACAGTTCTATTGCGGTGGAGCCGGAAGTATGCGCGGCTGGCAGGCACGGTCGCTTGGACCTGGGGCTTCTCCTATGGACGAGACTTTCAGCATTCCGAGCCAGACAGGAGATTATAAACTGGAAGCAGACGTAGAATACAGATTTCCTATGTTCTCCAAACTTGAAGGCGCACTCTTCGCCGAGATGGGTAATGTCTGGAAAAGGGAGGACGGCATTACGCTTGCTGACATAGCCGCCGACTGGGGCCTGGGACTTCGTATCAATCTGGACTTTCTCGTCCTTCGTATAGACTGGGGTATCAAACTCAGAGACCCTTCCGTAGAGGAGTTCGGTGGTTGGCTCTCTCCGTCATCTGCCATCAATGCCAATGGAAGCGCACTGCACTTCGGTGTGGGTTATCCGTTCTAATGTTTTTTAGTATAATATTTAGGCCAACAAGCTTGCAGATAAGACTTTAACTTATCTTCATGGGGATTAGGCTGCGGCTCATAAAAGACCTTTCCCTTTAGCTCTTCCGGCATAAATTCCTGGTCCACAAAGTGCCCGGGAAAATCGTGCGCGTAAAGGTAGCCGTCGCTATATCCCAGATTTTTCATAAGCGAGGTGGGGGCATTGCGAAGATGCAGAGGAACTGAAGGGGAGTCGTCCTTTTCGACCTCGGCAAGGGCGTTACCTATGGCCATATATGCAGAGTTGCTCTTAGGGGAGGATGCCAGGTAGATGGTGCATTCCGACAGGGGGATACGGGCCTCAGGCATTCCTATATTCTGACAGATTCTAAAACAGGCGTCCGCTATCAGAAGCGCATTCGGATTAGCCAGACCTACATCTTCCGCGGCGCTTATGCACAGTCTGCGGGCGATGAAAAGGGGATCTTCTCCTCCGGAAAGCATACGCGAAAGGTAATAAACTGCCGCATTAGGGTCTGACCCGCGCACACTTTTAATGAAAGCGGATATTATGTCGTAGTGCATTTCGCCGCTCTTGTCATAAGTGGCCAGGTTCTTTTGCAGGCACTCACTAACGGCTTTGTCGTCTATGATTATCTTCGGACCGCGGGCCTCCAGAGAATCAACCACTATCTCCAAGACATTGAGAAGTTTACGTCCGTCCCCTCCGCTATAACGAAGCAGCGCACCCTTTTCTTTAATCTCTATATCTTTCTCTTTGAGTAGAATATCAGAAGTTAAGGCCCTGTCGAGGATGGCCTCAAGATCTTCGCTGTCCAGCGGCTTAAGTACGTACACCTGACAGCGGGAAAGAAGCGGGCTTATGACCTCGAACGACGGGTTCTCTGTAGTGGCGCCTATGAGAGTGAATGTTCCCTTCTCCACGGCCCCGAGAAGCGCATCCTGCTGACCTTTATTGAAACGGTGAATCTCGTCTATGAAGAGGACAGGGGAGTTTCCTCCGGAAAAGATGGAATTGGACTGCGCCTTTTCTATAACGTCCCTTACATCCTTAACCCCTGAACTGATGGCGGAAAGGGTATAGAATTCGCGTCCGAGCGAACTGGCCATAATATGTGCGAGCGTGGTTTTCCCCACCCCGGGAGGCCCCCAGAGGATGAAAGATGACAGATTACCGCTTTCTATCATATTACGGAGCACGCATCCCTTTCCGACCAGATGTTTCTGACCTGCATAGTCGTCCAAACTCTGAGGGCGCATACGCTCCGGGAGCGGTGGCAATATCGTATTCATTGATTTCCTTTTTAGACAGGGCAAATATAGTAAAATCGCGAATTAATGCCTAACTTCGCCGCGTGTACTTATGAACTCTAAATCTCTTCTGACATTTAGTTTGGCCTTATTGTGCCTTTGTGTGCCGTCTTTGTCGGCGTGGGATAAGGGCGTGGATATTACCAGAATAGGGGAGATGAGTTCCATTAAAGGCCATTCACTGTCGCTCCTTACCACTTCCAACAGAAAAGAGGACGCGTTTCTTCGTTTCTCTGCCACGCTTGACACTTATGGGATACTTTCACATAAGACCACCTCATTCGGCGGTAAGTTTTCAGCCACACATAATACCATCTTCAGAAACGGCTCCTTTAACGAAGAGGTCTTTTATATCCTTTACATGGGGGCCGGCGGAGTAGCTGGCTATCTGAGGGATTATTATAGTGAAAGCATTAAAAACCCGGGAGTCATATTCGGTGTTACGACCTCTGTCGGCGCCATAGTGGCATTCAAACGCTCGCATGTGGAACTGGGGCTCGATTTCAGTTCGGACCTCGCTCTTCAGCTTCGCAAAATGGAAGAGACTACAGATGAAAGGCTTGGACTTTCTTGGTATGCCAATGGCATATTCGGCGCACTCATACCTCAAATCGCAATTTATTACAGATTCTGATGAGAAAATTGGCTTGCATATTGGCATTGACACTGGCTCTGAATTCAGTCTGTAAGGCCCGCTTGAGTGGTGGCATCAGCTGGGGATATTCTCCTAAAGTCTTTTATTCTCAGGTGTTTTCATATACGCCTAATCGCGTGGGATATAGAATCAGCGAAAGGAATCAAGGGTTTACCTATTTCAGCAATGCCTATCTGGACCTTAATGCCGGGATAGACTTCAAGGATAAGGTTTCTCTGCACTTTAAAACCGGGTACCGCGGTGCGGGGAACTCCTACGACATCGTCCCGCTGCTTCTTGAAAGCAGATATTATTTCGGCAGCAGTTACTCCGGAGGGTCTTTTCTCGCATTGGAGGCAGGAACGGCCATGCACGAATGGAGTTTTGAAGACGGCATCATCATAGTAAAGACTGCGTTCGGATATAGAGAGCAGCTCTACAAGAGACTGAGCGTGGATTTTACGGTGCATCTGCAAGCCATGCATCTCCATCCGCTGCCCGTAGACAAATATGAGGGCGTGATTTCGCGCCCTCAAGTATATTATTCTGTAGCTGGATTTTTCCAGATAGGTTTCGGTGTAGGTATCAACTTCTAAAGTTGAATAAACAGATACACCATATAAGCGACTTCCACTGCTAGCATAGTAAAGCCGGCCGCCTTTGACAGCTGTTGCTTTTTGGAAGCGAATGCAAATACGAACAATATCAGAGCTGCCAGCATAAGCACGGACAGGTCCACATAGTTCATGGATGAGGTCTGCATTGGCATGATAAGTCCTGAAACACCGAGGATGAAGAGAATGTTGAAAACGTTGCTACCCACGATGTTACCGAGAGCCAATTGGCCTTTTTTCTTCGCTATGGCGACAATGCAGGTCATAAGCTCAGGAAGGGATGTCCCCACCGCAAGTATGGTTATGGCTATGAATTTCTCGCTTGCGCCAAGCCTGTGCGCTATGTCCACGGCGTGATTTACGAACATCTTGCCCCCGAAAATAAGACCCGCAAGTCCGGCGGCTATCATAAGAATGGAAACAAACATCGAATGACTTTTCCCCCCATTTACGTCCTCTTCTTCGGAGTCCTGTTTGCCAGTCTTAAAATTATAAAAAAGGTAGGCCGCGAATATCAGCAGAAAAATGACTGCATCTATCCTGTTGAGTGTCCCTTTCAGGACTATAAGGCAGAAAAAGAGAGTTACGCCCAGAAGAATGGGGATGTCTATGTTTTTGTTCTGTCTGGTTATGGCAATGGGGGAGAGTACGGCGGTAAGTCCCAGAATGAAAAGGACATTGAATATGTTGGAACCCACTACGTTACCAAGGGCTATGGCAGAAGAGCCTTCAAGCGCACCGGTTACGCTCACCACAAGTTCCGGACACGATGTTCCGAACCCCACTATGACAATTCCTATCACGAAATCACTTATGCCGATTTTTTTCGCCACGGCAGACGCTCCGTCAACCAAAATGTCCGACCCATAGACTACGAGAGCGAGCCCGACAAGTAAAAGAACAACTGAAAGTAACATCTATTATATGTTTGTTTTTTTGATTAGTCTGCACACATTTTCAACGTGCTGAGTATGAGGGAACATATCCACAGGCTGCACGTCCGTAATCACATAATTTGAACATAGAAGCGCAAGGTCGCGCGCCTGAGAGGCAGGATTACAGGACACATATACTATGCGTTCAGGAGCGGCTTCGAGTATGACTTTTGCCACATCCGGATGAATTCCGGCTCTTGGAGGGTCAAGAATGATGACGTCCGGCTTACCATGTTCGCGGATGAAATCATCTGTCAGAATGTCCTTCATGTCCCCGGCGAAGAATTCACAGTTCTGTATGCCGTTAGCTTCAGCATTTACCCCCGCATCTTCTATAGCCTCCGGAACATACTCAATGCCAATCACTTTGCGTGCCTTGGACGAGATGAACTGCGCTATAGTGCCTGTCCCTGTATAAAGATCATATACCACTTCATCTCCTGTCAGAGAAGCGAATGCACGCGCCACTTTATATAGGTTGTACGCTTGTGGGGCATTGGTCTGATAAAATGATTTCGGGCCAATCTTAAAGCGAAGACCTTCCATCTGTTCGTATATCGCGTCTTCGCCTTTATAGAGAATGCACGTCTGGTCGGAAATAGAGTCGTTAACCTTGCTATTGATTATGTAATAAAGAGATGTGATCTGTGGAAAGTTATCTGCAATGGCGTCCAGCATCTGGGCTCTTCCCTTAAAATCGCGTCCGAAGCATATAATGAGCATCACCTGCCCGTCCTCGGTAGTGCGGACGAACATAGTTCGAATTACACCGCTGTTCTCGCGCAGATTATAAAAGGGTATATCGTGCTCCAGAGCGTACTTCTTAATGAAAAGGCGAATGGCGTTAGATGGCTCTTTCTGAAGATAACACCACTTGATATCCAATACTTTATCGAAATATTTACCTACGTGAAAGCCAAGTCCGCAGCGGTCTTTTTCCTCTATCTTTTCGGGCTCTTCGTTAGAGAAAACCCATCTGTATGCGGAAGCGCTGAATTCCAGCTTGTTACGATATTCGCGCGTCTTTTCAGAGCCTATGGCAGGTTTAATCTCGGGGACTTCGAGATGTCCGATTCTCACGAGCTGGTCATAGACCTGTTGCGTTTTAGCGGCAAGCTGCATTTCGTAGGGGAGATGCTGCCATTTACATCCGCCGCACACTCCAAAATGCTCACAGAAAGACTCTAACCTATGTTCCGAGGGCTTTACGAGACTTTCAATGCGGCCTTCCAGATAGTTCTTTTTCCGTTTGGTTACCAGCACGTCTACTACGTCTCCGGGAACGCCGTATTCCACGAACAGAATCCTGGCCGAGGCTGATTCGCTCTCCGTAGGAAGCTTGGCATGAGCAAAAGCCTTACCTTCAGCAGCGACGCCTTCGATGGTTATGTCTTTAAGAATTAATCTGTCTTTCACTTAGTATCGAGTTATTTTTAACGATTACATAGAAGTTGTTTGGCGACCATTTCAAAACAACTCCTTAAGGTGCGCAAAGATAAGCACTGAACATCACGAAATCAAATTATTTTCATAAAACTTCTCAATCCTATTTTGTTATACAATTTATATTATGTTAACTTGTACGCTAAGAGTCTTCCCCTTTCGCTTAAGAGAAATAGATGCTGCATTATGAAATAAGGATTAAATTTCTTACATTTGTTCGCCTACATAGGTAAGCGGTAACAATGACCGGAAAGGCCGCGTGAAAAAAGACAGAAATTATTTTAAGACAGCTTCTAAGCAAACAAACTATTCAAATATAAAACTATGGACATCAAGAACCATTTCAAAATCGCGACTTCTGCCCTCACGATTCTCGTGGCTGGAGTGCTCATTCAATCTTGTAAGGTCGATGAACGTTATTCGTATGACAAGATTGAAAATGTAAACACTGACGTCACCGTCTTCGAAGACGGACTTTCCATTCCTCTGATTCAAAGCACGTGTAAGATTTCAGTGGATTCCATCCTTTCTCTTTCAGGAATAAACGGGACTTCGTTCGGAGAATATCTGAAAGTGGACGAGAACGGAGGATATTATCTGTCTCACGAGGAGGATTTCTCTTTCACCGATGCCATTGACGAATTGGACCTTTCCAACGTGTTGAATATCTCCCCTGTAGAGTGCAGCCAGAAAATATCTTGTAATATTAATCTCGGTGTAGATATTCCAGAGGGTGTTAATCAGAGCATTACGGTGGAAGAGCTGTCGATTGATCTGGATGAGAATGTCGAATTCAGCATCATCGATGCAGAAGATATTCCCGAAATGGTCAAAAGCATTGGCATAATTAATCTTGACGGAACCAAAGCTGAAGTGCAAGTAAGTTTTGACAATCTTCCAGACATAGGAGACGGAGAATACAAAGTGGATTTGACAGTTGCTCTGCCTTCATTTATCACCCCTTCTGCCATAGTTGTTGCTGGTACGCTTGAGAACGGTAAGATTAGTAGAGTTATTGATATACAAGAATTTGACTTTAGTGAAGAGGACCTTGACCTGCTCCGTCAGCAGAAATCGCAGATTAAGGGAGAACTTAATGTAAAAGGCACCGTAAAGGCTGAAAATGCTACGGTGAGTGCGGCGGCTCTGAAGAATTCCATCAGTGGAGAAATCGTGGCCAAGGTAAGCGGAGAGAATAACAGCATAAAAGTAAACTCTCTTAAAGCCAGCATCGACTACGAGGTAGAAAAAGACATAGAGATTCCGTTCTTTAATCTGTCCGAAACTCTTCAAGATTATGTTCTTGACCTTCCGGAAGCCGTTGTTACTGCGAAAGTTACGTCGAACACTGCCGTGCCTATGAGTGCAGAAATTGACCTGAATGAAGGATTGTACACCCTCCCACTTTATTTTCCTTACAGTGCGGATCCGTCTATAACAGAGCTGTTTGAAAATGGTTATTCTCTTGATATTAACCCTCTTGTCGCAGCAGAAAAGGATGAGATTCCGGCCAAATTCAACATAAGCGTATCGCCTGACAAGGAAAGTTACATCTTCCCATATGCGGATTACACGATGAATGTCAATTTCGGCTTTAATATTCCTGTTCAGCTTGGTGAAGAATTTCATATCACCTATGCTGACACAGTGGCACTTGAAAAGGATGCCGACTTTATAAAGACACTTCTGGAGCAGACATCTGCCTGCATATCAGGTAAATCGGAGAATACCCTGCCGTTCAGTGTCGATGTAAAGCTCGAACTCTTAAAATATGATAAAGCCTCTGATTCATATCAAGTTATAGACACAGGAGAACAATGCCCTACAGCTTCGATTCCAGCAGCTGCGGAAAGTGAATTCACATTTACTTTGGAGGCATCTCCTAAAGCCGACCTTACGGGCCTCAGCCACCTGAGGTTCAGTTTTACTCTCGGGGCCAATGGCGCCCTTCTGAATAAGGATAACTACATTCTTTTCAAGCAGATGAGCCTCTCTGCACCTAAGGGTGTTACTTTGAACTTGTCTGATTTGTTTGAATAGTCGGACGATAACTTTTAACCGAAAATTATTTAAAATGAACTATATCAAAAAATTGGCCCTTATTACAGCGGCAGCCATGCTATCCGGAGCCGGAGCCTTCGGACAGCCGAAAAGTGCATATTTTCTTGACAATTATTCTTTTAACTATAGATTGAACCCGGCATTTATGCCAGAAAGAGGTTTTCTCTCCGTAGGAGTGGGAAATATCGAAATGTCTCTTGGCAGTAATCTTGGCCTATCTTCACTGCTTTATCCTTCTGCAGATGGGAAATCGCTTGTTACAGGACTTAACCAAAGCGTTTCATCCGAGACTTTCCTTTCGGGACTGAATGACGTGAACAATATCTTTTCAGATGTTTTTGTCAACGTGTTAAGCATTGGTTCCAGAAAAGAAAACAAGTTTACCAACATCGAAATCAACGTAAGGAGTCTTGCAGATGTAAGCCTTTCTTCCGATCTTTTCAAGCTTTTAAAGACTGGTTCTGCCGGACAGACCTATGATCTTTCATCTACAAGTGCCAGCGTAGATGAATTTATAGAATTGGCCATAGGGCGCTCGCATTATCGTGAGGACAAAAAATGGGGTTTAGGTTATAGGTTAAAATTCCTGTTGGGAGTGGGAAGCGCCCAGTTATTCTTCGATGAGACACAGGTCAAATCGGATGGAAATCAGCTTTTTGTAAATCTTAACGGTAGGGCCCGCCTTGCATGTCCTTATTTTAATGTTGTTACAGACAAGGACGGTAAGATTACAGATTTCGAGGAAGTCGAAGATCCGGAAAAATCTGTCTCCGGTTACGGTGGGGCTCTTGATTTCGGCTTTTTCTGGAAGCCTGTTGACGGATTGAACCTTAGTCTGGGCATTACGGACTTCGGTTTCATTAATTGGGAGTATTCTCAGCTCGCTCAATCCAAAGGTTATGTAAAGTTCAACGGACTGGACCTGAGTGATGAGAACGCTAAAGCCGAAGATGAACTTAACGACCTCGGAAAGCAATTCGAAGAACTTGCCAATCTTAGCGTGAAGAACGGTTCAGAGACTGCTCTGAGGATGCTACCTTATAAGATTAGCGCCGGAGCCAAATATCGCTTTCCCTTTGCCAATTTTGCAAGCATAGGAGCACATACGTCTTATCAAAATGCCGTAGTGCCTTACTGGGACACCAGATTTGGCGCTACACTTTCTCCATTCGGATGGTTTAGCCTCAGCGGTAACTTCGGTTACAACAGTGTCTATGGTGATGTCTGCGGCGTGGCTGCCAGCCTGACTCTTCTCTGTCTTAACGTTTTTCTCGCAGTTGACGGTTACCGCGGTCCTGTAGGCCAAAACGTTCAGGAAGACACGATTTATCCGGTAAATAAATTCAATTACCGCGTGAATTGCGGACTTGTTCTACAGTTTGGCAAACGCTTCCCTCGCCGGTAAGCAGCTTGTTTACTGATTTCTGAACAGTAAGGAACTATCGCCGTAGGAAAGGAAGCGGAAGTCGTGAGAAAGGGCGTAATCATATATTTTACGCCAATCTTCTCCCACAAAGGCCGCTACGAGCAAAATAAGGGTGCTCTCGCTTTGATGAAAGTTCGTGATGAGCATATCCACCAGACGGAATTTAAAGGTAGGTACGATGATTATTCGGGTGCCTACCTTTATTTCTTCTTCTCCCCGAGAAGACAGATAGTCCGATATGGCTTGTAATGCCTGCTCCGTAGAATAAAGATATTCACGTTCGTAAGGTGCCCATTGGCATACATCTTCAGGATGTCCTTTCTCTATACAGGATACTCCTACATAATAGAGTGATTCCAAGGTTCTTACAGAAGTGGTCCCGACGGCCACGAGCGGCCCTTTTCTTGAAATCAGCTCGTCTATGAACGATTTTTTGACCACGAAAGGTTCTCGGTGCATAGGATGCTGAGACACGTCTGAAGTCTTGACCGGGAGAAAGGTCCCGGCCCCCACGTGCAGGCATACATTACGCATCTGAACGCCTTTATTTCGAAGTTCCTGCAGAACCGCGTCAGAGAAGTGAAGACCAGCCGTAGGAGCAGCCACAGAGCCACGTATATGGGCATAAACAGTCTGATAGCGTTCGAGGTCTATCGCCTCTGTCTGGCGGTTAAGGTATGGCGGAATAGGGATGCTTCCGCATACGTCCAGAACATTAGAAAATGGAGCGTCCGTCTTCCACGTAAATTCCACCACACCCGTCTGGCCATCCCTGCTGATCAGACGAGCCTTGAGGTCCAATTCCTCCATTTGAGGGCACGAGGAACCTTCGGGGACATAATAACTTAGGATATCGTCCTTCCACCGCTTGGAATTACCTATAACACACTGCCAAGAGCATTTCGAAGTGGCAGAAAAAGCCTGTGCGTAATCGGCTGGCTCATCGGGCTGGAGACAGAAAATCTCTATATGTGCCCCGGAATCTCTTCTGAAATGCAGACGCGCTGGCACAACTTTAGTGTCATTGAACACCATTAAAGCATCATTGTCAATTAGTTGTGGAATTTGTCTAAAGCATTGCTCTAAGATATTACCGTCTCGATAGACGAGTAATTTGGACAAATCGCGTTCTGCAAGCGGATATTTCGCTATTCTGTCATCGGTCAGAGGATATTTATAGTCTTCTATGTGTATGCCAGGAATCATATTCTTTTCAGTTATAAAAGCGCGCAAATTTAAGAGATAAGGCGCAGAAATCCAAGTCAGGTTGAAGTTGCCATTATTTCACGAAAGTAAAAGTTATACACACCCAATTAATTACTTTTGTAAAGCGGTAAAATGTGAATTTGGTTTACAAAGGTAAAGTTTCATAAAAGTTTCAAGCCACTCTCTCGCCCCGCACTGCATGTGGCATAAGAAAGACTTATAACCCCATATTACACTGTTTATGTTATTAGAACTCTGCATTTTAGGTGTTTCATTAAAGGTTTTACTTAATTGACGTTTACGTGCTTTTTGTCGTTTTCGTCTCGAAATTGCCCTCCAAGCATTAAATTTCAGCTCTCTAAAATGAAATGCCTATAATTAAACGAATGTAACCCAATGGAATATAGCTTTTACCCGCAGAGAAACTTTTACGTCTGAAATTAGGCTATACTTCTCCTTTCCAAATGTAAACTCGAACACGCACTTGCAAGGTCGTTTTAATTTGATTACATTTGTGAAAATGATTTTACTGCTATGATTTCACGTTTGCAACAACTTTTACAAGCCGAAAGTATCTCCAGATCCGAATTTGCAGAGAAGATTGGCATAGCTCCGGCGACAGTTACTCATCTTCTTAGTGGCAGGAACAAGCCAAGCTATGAGATTATCTGCGCGATTAGCTCGCATTTCCCGAATATAAGTCTCGACTGGCTTATCAATGGCACAGGGAAAATGTATCGAGACTCCCCTAATTCGGATAAAAATGAAATTTCTATGGGATTATTTGATTCTCAGGTAGAAACCATTACTCAAAATAATGCAACCAATCCCATTGAACTTAAAAAAGTTACGTCAGAAAAACGTATCACTAAGATAATGGTTTTCTTTTCCGATGGCACGTTCCAGGACATAACGGTTAAGTAAACGATTCTATAATCAATAGTTCGTTAAGGAAATAAGTGTTTATATTTGCAGGCGTTATGCTTAAAGAATTACTTGAAATAGAAAGCCAGATAGCTCAGCGGTTGTCTCAGAGCCATACTACCCTTTCCGTGGCCGAGTCTTGCACGGGAGGGATGATTTCGCACGTTATTACATCCATTCCAGGAGCTTCGGAATATTATCTGGGAGGTGTTACATCCTACGCCATAAAGATAAAAGAGAGCGTTCTCGGCGTCCCTGCGGATGTCATAGAAAGCAAAGGTGTAGTTAGTGATGAAGTCGCCCGCGCTATGGCCGAAGGCGTCAAAAAACTGATGCATAGCACCTATTCCGTGGCTACCACAGGACTTGCAGGTCCGGGCGGAGACGAAAGGAATCCCGAGGGGACCGTATGCATAGCAGTAAGCAGCCCTAATGACACGTTTTCACAGAAAATCAGATGCCTTGGAACACGAACGGAGAACATAGAGTCTTTCACTCTACATGCGCTTCAGATGCTTTTAGACGCTATTTTGAAGTAGTCGTTAAAACGCGGTAACCTTTTCAAAACTACTTCTTAGATTGCCTATCATTTCTGATATAGATCCTCGTCTATCGAAAACGGACTGTCAAACTCTTCAAGACACTTATGATGAGTGTCTTTTTCGCTAAGAATAGCTTTTTCCTTAGGTATTTGCCAATCAATGCCCAACGCGCTGTCCAGAATATTTATGCCTCCATCACAGTCCGGAGCATAAAAATTATCACACTTGTATTGGAATATGGCCTCTTCGCTTAACACGGCGAATCCATGAGCGAACCCTCTCGGAATGAAAAACTGCCTATGATTATCTTCGCTAAGCTCCACTGACACGTGTTCTCCATACGTCGGACTACCCTTCCTTATGTCCAAAGCAACATCCAACACACGACCTTTCACGCAACGCACGAGTTTACTCTGCGCAAATGGAGGACGCTGAAAATGCATACCGCGCATTACCCCATAGACGGATTTGGACTCGTTATCCTGTACGAAATGTATCTGTCTGCCAAGCTCTTTCTCAAAAGTACACTTAGAGTAACTTTCGAAAAAATACCCTCTGTCATCCTTAAATACCTTAGGCTCTATTATGACGACTCCGTCAAGCTTGGTTTTTATCACTTCCATATCTGTCTAATCCGTTATTTTCAGTAAGTATTGGCACTAAGAATCTATTATAAAATTCGCTAACCATTTCAAAACAGCGACTAAAGTATATATTATTCTACTTTTTTACAAACGTATTTTCAAAACTGCCTTGAAATTCTGTCCGAATGAAAATTCAGCAACTATTTCAAACTGTTTTAGTTAGCAAAAAATAGGGCCGGAAGTTCATTCCGACCCTGTCTTTGTAATGTAATCTTACCTTCTATTCGAAAAACGGAACAGGAGCTAAATCTACATCAGCCCTTTTATATACCTTTGGAGCCTTCTTCTTGTCAGAAGATGCCTTTTTGCTTGAAGGAACTGAACTGTACTCATCGCTGTGACTATCGATGTATTCCTGTGCAGGAGAAACACCATCTTTACTGAAATTGAACTTCTTCTCGAGCAATGTACCACACTTGCCTTCTTCATCTATAGCGACAGCATATACGAAACCGTCCGTGTCGAATGGGACATAGCAGTCAGATGCCCAAGAAGAAGGGGTGCCTGAAAGAAGCGTATAGATGATCTGATCCCTTGTATATGTTTGGCCTTCAGTATATCTGAATACATTATAGAAATACTTCACTCCTGTGCAATCAACTTCTATAGGGAATACTGCATTGGTTCCGAAATAGTCATAGTCAGGATCCAGCGCTGCAATGGCTGCGCCATCGTAATATTTGTCCCAAGAGATATCTATGGTAGCTTCTCCTATCTCTGCAGCCGGGAATGTTATGACCTCGCTGAAGATAGGATCGCAGGCAAATTCCGTAGTTCCGTTCTTAATAGGAATCACACCTATCTTACCTGTTTCACCAGGATAAATAGTATAAGTATATTCATCCTCTCCGTGAGATGACATCATTGAGAAATACGACTCCCTGTCAAGACCCCAAGTAGGGTATTTTTCTATCATTCCCTCTTCATAAGCTAAGAGCTGTTTTGCAGTGCAGTCCTCATTTACGAGCTCATAGAAATAGTCTACAGTGTCGTCTGAAGGTGTAATTTTAAAATTAAGTTCAAAGCCCTGTACCTCACCTTGGCTTGTGGTAAGAGTAAAGGTAAGTTTGGTAGGATCTCCAGGCTCAAGCGTGGTGAATACTTTCTTGGTTAATGCGGTGGTAGCAGCGTTATCCTCGATACCGAAAACCAGGAATGCATATTGCGTACCGGCTGTAAGTTCTTTGGTAGCCTCATACGCACCATTGTATGTATCAAACCAGCCATAGGATCCGTACAGATCCCCTACTAATTCATCTACGTCAGTGTATGAAGAAACTTCGCTGTTAGGTACGATAACTATTGCGTATTGGTCATCATTAGATGGAGTAACGCTAAAATCGATGCTTCTGGCCTTGATGTTTGTAATCTTGACTTCGAACGTATTGTCAGATTTCTCAGGAGTAGCAGTTCTGAACTCGTAGCGTTCGAAATCTCCTATAGGCTTTGCGTCTTCTGTTACATAACATATTATGATTGAGTAATTTGTGCTTCCATTAAGCCAGTCACACGTATAATCCACAAGGTCTTCTTTCGGGCAAAGTTCCGCAATGGCTTCCTCTTTGGTATAGCCCCATTCCTCATAGGACTCAATGTTTCCTTCAAGATAATCAGCGGCGACTTTCTGGAAATCATCACCCAACGTATCAAAATATGCCTTTCTTACTATAGCGAAATAAAACTGCTTATCCTCATCTCGCTTGATGTTCAGAGTAAGGCCCGCCGTAGTGATATCCGACGTAGATACTTCAAAATGTTTAACGACTTCCGGTTCTGCAGGGTCGTCCTTTTTCGAATTGCATCCTGCGGCTATAAGTCCACAGACGCACAGGCATAAAAATGCCTCGATAGTTTTGTAATTCATGGTACTAATAATTAATAAGTAATACTAACTTCTACTAAATAAGCCAATTACTGCTTCTTGGCAGCGAAATTGGCCCGGAAAACTTTTCCAAAAATACTAAACTGTAAGCAAGAATGCAAAAAAATTCTTTAATTTTGTCTCTGACAACACTAAAAATACCACCAATGGAAAACAATCAGACCGACAACAGAGACCATAGGGCCAAGGCCGACGAAAACAAAAAAGTGCAAATAGAGATAGTTCGACACCGCGACCTTCTATCCATACTTCGGGACCCGCGTATGACATGGAAAGCTATTCTCTCCCTTTTTATAGTTCTCGTTATACTCTTTTTCGGGCTCACATTCGTTACTTTGGCGATAAAATCCATCTATCCCTATAACTCCATCACCACCACGAAGTACGGCGCCACTATCATAAAAAGTGAAGATAAGGAAGTGATTTACTGGCTTTTCAACACGGCTGACCTATGGGCCAATTCAGGAATAGAGGTGCATAAAAATGATGTCATCTCCATAAGGGCTTCGGGTAAGAGCAATAACGCGATTCATCACCTCGTAAGGGACTTTAAGAATAACACGAACCTTACTTACAAATGGACTGGCCCGGAGGGGCTAGCATCGGACGAAGGAAAGAACGCCTCTCGGGACAAAGAACGACGAAAATACCGCATAGCTCCTAACGAAAACGAAGGAGTACTTCTTATGCAGGTAATTCCGGAGAAATATCAGAACAGAGGTAGCGAACAGAAGGAAAACGTCTTCTTCAAAGATACACTGCACCCCTATCTTATTGATGGGCGGCCTTATACTGCCGTAAAAAAAGAGAACAAAACTGATATCTATCCAGATATCTATGTAATCGGAGAGGGGAAAGACGAGCAGGTCATACGCACGGACGGCATTCTGCATTTTGCAGTCAACGATGTCGCGCTGACTGGGCGCATGATAGACTCGATGCGCGCAGATTCCAGCAAAGATTTAGAAATTGGAAAAGTTTATGATGATACCTCTATCCTCGTCAAAGCAGAAAACAAAAATAGCTTAGTCCTCTGTCAGTGTGAGCCCGACACCCGCTATATAGATGAACTCGACCTTTATAAACAGGAAGATTTCGTGGACGCGTGGTTTGTCGATAATCTGGGGTCCTTCCTGATAGTGATTGAGCGTAAAAATTAGAGGCTATGGGAAAGAAAATCACTGACCCTCGCATCGAGAATGTCATTATTGATGCCATTAACTCGGGAACGGATCTGCAGATAAATGACGGGAGTCTGCTGGAATCTGTATTTTCGGAACGTGGCGGACATAAGGGAGAAGATTCCGTAAGGCCACACTTTTCAGCCTACAATCCGGAAGCCCGTTTTCCACTCTTGTCTTTTATCTATCTGAATCTCTGCGCTTTAATCCTTCTTGTCATCTGGGCCCTTTATTGGCTTTTATCCAAGATAAGTTCCCTTCTGACAGGAAGAAAGACGGATTATCGCTATTCTGTTAAACTCAATGGGATAATCCTTTTCACCTCTGCGGTAGTTACCTTTATCGCAGTGGCTTCTATGATGGTATTCTTCATTAAGGATATTATGTTCCGCTCTCCGGAGATGAGCATCAATTCGCGTGGTGCCATAGTACTTCAGCAGCCTTGCAGACAGGAATACTATGTCTATCTTATGAATTCTTCAGACATCTGCTCTAACACTGGAATATCCCTATCTATTGGCGATAAGGTAGAAGTGTCTTATTCCGGTTCATTTTACAGTGACATCTGTAATATCGTGGCGTCTTCCATTGCCAATACCCGTCCCCGCTATTCCCGTAGTCCAAGTCGGATACTTCGCGATATAGACACTGCCATGCAGGATTCGAAATTTGTGCTTCGCTATCAAGCAAAGGTTCCGGATACCACTCCGTCTAATCTTAGAAACTTCTTGACTAAATGGCATTTTGCATTAACTCAAAAAAAGGACAAAGACCATTACGGCACTCTATTATGGGCGGTGTGCGGCGAATCCTTCGAAGTTGAGGAGTCGTTTTGGAATGAACTTTCCTTTTCTAAAAAAAGGAGATTTGGTGGAAATTATGACGTACACAACCCCACATTTACCGCAGACAGGAACGGGATACTTTATTTCAGCGTCAACGACGGATACGAAAAAAATGATAAACTACAAAGTGGCAGCACACAATCCCAACCATCTAGTAATACACAGACAGTCAAGAAGATACAGCAGTGGTCCGATAATCTTGGAGAACTCCTGCTGACGGTAAAAGTTAGCCGTCGCGTTCCTTCTGTCGGAGAAGAACTACGTCAGGCCGGCACAAATCCCATTTCTTTCTTCTTTCGCAGGCCATTCTCGTGGATGACGGCAAGCTACCGATGGCTTGAACATAACGTCAATGCTAAGGGTATCCTCGTCTTTTTCATAGCTCTGTCCGCTCTTTTTGCAGCCGACCATTGGACAGGACGTCTGATTTGTCTTCGTCGCAAGAGCAAGAAACGCACGCAAGGCTTTTAATGGCCAAAAATTCTACGATAATTTATATTTGAGGAAAGAAGCCACGGTGTCTCACGACGACGTGGCTTCAAATTTTCTACATCGAAGTGAAAATTATGGCTTCACAAGCTTTGTATTTCTTTTTGGGATAATCCTGTGATTTCAAAAATAATAGCATATTCAAAGCCCTTGTTCAGCATATTCTTCGCCGTCTCCCGCTTTCCTTTGTTTTCTCCTTCTATCAGACCTTCGGAACGCCCTTCTTCTCGGCCCTCTGCTCGGCCTTCCTCACGTCCTCTTGCTTCGCCTTGTTCCACGGCGTACTCCAAAACATTTTCGTAATCGTATT
>CAVJMH010000021.1:0-33118 GCA_963650755.1 Firmicutes bacterium TM09-10
AATGGGGCAAGCCTGCCATCGCCCTCAATCCCGGCGACGTGATCGACATTCCCGAAGGAGTGAAGCATTGGCATGGGGCTCAGAAGGACAGTTGGTTCCAGCACCTAACCACCCACGTGGCAGTTGAGAACACCAAGCCAGATTCAGAGCCTAACGAATGGCTGGAGCCTGTGTCAGACGAGGAATATAACAAGATTTGATTAAATTTGCTTCTTGCGATGGCAAAACGGCTTTTTCGGAAGTCGGAATAGCTGGAATCACAAAAAATATGAAAGAATGGTATTTCAACACGGTGCAGGAGTTCAACGACTTCTACGGATTCGAGACACTTCATCCGCAGGTGAGCGTGGTGCGGTTCGACTGGGAACACGAGGTGACGGTGGGAATGTACCACTACGGACTTTACGCCCTGTTCCTGAAAGAGAACAAGGGGTGCAAACTCTCGTACGGCCTCACCGAATATGACTTCGACGAGATGACGGTGACCAGTTTCGCCCCGGGGCAGAGCGTAAAGGTGGGAGCTAATCCGGAGGTGGAATATCCGAAGTGGACGGCTCTGGTGTTTCATCCGGACCTGCTCGCCCGCACTCCTCTGGGCAGGAACATCGGACGCTATGAGTTTTTCGACTACACCTCCGACGAGGCTCTGCATCTTTCCACCGGGGAGATAGAGATATTCAGAGGTGTGCTAAACCTGATCGAACAGGAACTTCACCGGAGCATAGACAAGCATTCCAGAGAACTCATCGTCAGCAACATAGAATTGCTTTTGAACTATTGCCTTCGGTTCTACGACAGACAGTTCATCACGCGCGAGGAAATCAACCATACAGTGGTCAGGAAGTTCTCGTTCCTGCTGGACTCCTATCTCGCCGAAAAGGCCGAGAACGAAGGCCTGCCCACAGTCGCATACTTTGCGGACAAATGCTGCTATTCGACGAAATATTTCGGGGAACTGGTCAAGACCGAGACCGGCCGCACCGCCAGAGATTTTATAAATGAGAGGATTCTCACATCCGCCAAAAAACTCCTTGCGGACGAGTCTATGAGTATCACGCGGACGAGTCAAAGACTCGGATTTGAATATCCTCAGCACTTCGTCCGCTTCTTCAAGGCACGCACAGGTACAACGCCGTCGGAATACCGCAGGACATTATGACACTCGGCCAATTCCATGCGAACGCTCGACAAAGCGTGTCTCAAATTTGGTAGTTGGCCTTGCGGTAGGCGAGTGGCGTCGTGCCGGTGTGCAGCTTGAAATACCGCGTGAAGAACGAGGAGTCGCTGAAGTTGTAGTCCCAGACGATCTGTTTTAGGGATCTGTCGCTATCTGATAGGTCAATCTTCAGTTTCAGTATGACATAATGGTCTATTATCGCCTTGGCGTTGTGGCCTGAGACGCTTCGGGAGATTAAGTTCAGGTACTTAGGCGTAATGTTCAGTTTCCTGGCATAGTAACTAACATCCCTTGACTTCCTGAAATCCTGCTCCAGGGTCCTCATGAAGAAATTAAACAGAGTCCTCTTGCGTTTCGACCCCTCCAACGGCGGAGCCTGTCCCGGGAACCTAACCAAATAGTCGTGGAACCCGATAAAGAAAGCTTTTAGTTGGCAGGTGACAAGGCGGTCCAGACACGTGCAGTCCGGCTGACGGAAATAGGCCTCAAGAAGTCCGAACATGCAGGAGACTATTCTGGAGACTATCGGAGACCCGCCCCTGCACCTATCCTCCCTCAATGAGGAATAGACTGTCTGTTCAAGGTCAAGGCTCGCTTCCCTGAGGATTGACGGACTGAACGAAAGAGCGTCAAGCGAGAAATCGGAGGATCTGTCCGATGTGGTCACGAGGTCTCCCGGAAATAGCGTCATCACAGAGTCTTCCGGTATGCTGAATGGCTTGTAGTTCACGAGGATCTCCGCCGTCCCCCTTCTGCACAAGAGTATCGCGCCGTCTTTCATCATTCCGTCCGGGCATATTCTTTCGGTGTCGTGCAGTGAGCCGTAGAGATGTGCCTCGGAGTTGGATATCACTTCCTTGTCCATGAATATTGTTCGTATTTATGCCACAAATATCGGTAATTATATTACAAAATGCCATAAATATTCCGAAATATCCCATTTTTGACTTGTTTTGTCCAACGAGCGAACGCCTTTTCCGCCCTACCTTTGCATCCCGAAAATTGGAATGAAATGATAAGATGGATTATTTGCGCGGTGGTTATCGCAATGACGGGCGGGTCTCCGGAAGCCGTGCCGGAAAAGGTTGTGGGGAGTTCCATGTCAGTGGAGACATCCGCTGACACTCTTGCTCTCGGGATTGAGGACGTGTTCAGGATGATTGATTCCCGAAACCGGACTGTTCAGATGCTGCAGACGGCTGTTGACGCGGCAGGCGAGGGTGTGAAAGCAGCAAAAGACGCCAGGCTGCCGGATGTGGAAGTGTCCGCGAACGTGAGTTACATCGGAGATGCGTTCCTGACGGACAGGGATTTTTCCAGATTTACAAGGGCTGCCACGCCTCATTTCGGCAACGGGTTCACTGTGGATGCCAGTCAGGTCATCTACGCCGGAGGAGCCGTCAAGGCTGGCGTCGAGATGGCCGGATATGGACTGAAACGCTCGGCCGCGGAGTTGGACAAATCCCGGCAAGGACTGCGCCTGATGGCGGCGGGACAATACCTCGACCTGTACCGGCTGAACAACGACATAAAGGTTTACGAGGAGAACATCGTCCTTACTCGCAAACTGATAGATGACATACAGGCAAGACGGGAGCAGGGGCTGGCGTTGGCCAATGATGTGACACGCTATGAACTCAGGCTGGCGACTCTCTCGTTGGAACTTGTCCGGTTGAGAAACACAGCTGAAGTGCTTAACCATAACCTTTGCGAGACCCTTGGACTTCAGGAGGATGCCGTGATCGGGGTATCGCTGTCGGAGCAACAGATTCCTGAATATTCAAATCTTGCTGATTGGCAGGAGGCGGCGAGGCTGTACTCTCCGTCTATCCGCCTGGCCGAAATCGACAGCGGGACAGCCGAGACGCAGCGCAGGATCGTGAAGGCGGGGATGCTTCCAAGCGTGGCCATTGTCGCCCACGACGGTTTCAACGGCCCGATAACATTTGAAGTACCTCCGATTGACAAGAACCTGAACATCTGGTACGTGGGACTTGGCATAAACTACGATCTCGGCTCCCTGTACAAGTCCAGGAGCAAGTTGCGTCAGGCCGGTTTCATGGCGCGTCAGGCCCGTGAGTCGGTGGATGTGGCAAAGGAGAGTCTGCGCAATGACATCAAACAGGCCTATACGGATTATCTCCAGTCGTTCATCGAACTTGAGACCAACCGTAAAAACCTTCAGCTCGCAACGGAGAACTACCAAAGGGTATATGACCGGTACATGGAGCAACTGGCCCTCGTCACTGACATGCTGGACGCTTTCAATGTGAAACTTAACGCGGAGATTGGGGTCTCCGATGCCGAAGCCGAAAGGCAATACCGTCTGTACAAACTGAAATATGTAGCTGGAATATTATAAAAAAACATCACACTATGGCAAGCAAGAAAACAATCAAAAGACTGTATAACACCGCCGTGATCCTTGTCCTGCTGGTGGGCGTGGCGTATGTCTGTTCCCGTTTCGTCCATTTCGGGAATGTGGAATATACCGATGACGCCAGAGTTGACAGGCATATCGTTCCTGTCAACGTCAGGGTGCAGGGTTTCATCAAGGAAATCCGTTTCGAGGACTACGGCCGTGTGCACAAAGGTGACACATTGGTCATCATTGACGATTCTGAATACCGTTTGAGAGTGGCTCAGGCCGAGGCGGATCTGGAAAGGACGCTGTCCGGAAAATCCACCGACGCCGCCGGACTCAAGACCATCGAGAGCAACGTCACTGTGTTTGATTCGGGAATAGATGAAGCGGCCGAGAATCTGCGCAACGCCGAGAGCGATTATTCGCGCTACAAGGCTCTGCTTGCGAAGGATGCTGTGACACGTCAGCAATATGATGACGTGGAGACAAGGTACAGGACCGCGAAGGCCCGTTACGAGCAGGTGTTGCGGCAGCGTAATTCCGCATCCTTGAGCAGGAACGAGCAGACGGGCCGTCTGGGACAGAGCGCCGCGATGGTGGAAGTCTCGCGTTCCGCCCTCGAACTGGCCAGACTTAATCTGTCCTACACGGTCATCGTGGCTCCGTGTGACGGCAGGATCGGACGCAGGGACATCCATCTTGGACAGCTTGTGCAGCCGGGACAGTTGCTGGCGCGCATCGTGGATGACGCGGGTGTCTGGGTCGTAGCCGATTACCGAGAGACACAATTGAAGCATATTTCTGTAGGCAATGAGGTGAGAATCAAGGCTGACGCCATTCCGGGGAAAGAGTTCCGCGGCAGGGTGGAATCCCTTTCCTCGGCCACCGGATCGGCCTGGCTGTCAGCTCCGGTGAACAACGCCACCGGCAACTTCGTCAAGGTGGAACAGAGAGTTCCTGTGCGCATCGGGTTGATTGATCTGGATGATGCCGAGCGCGAGAAGCTTCTCGCCGGACTCAACGTGGAGACGGAGGTGCTTTACTGATGTCAGCGCAAACCCCACCGATGGATTTCTCGATGCCGATGTATCGGGAGTTCGTTCCTAAGTGCATCCGCCCATGGATCTACCTTTTCTTCGCGATGGTCTTCCAATTGAGCGGAGGAATATATCTGGGTTCCCTGACGCAGATGGTCGGGGCCACATCCTTTATGCGCGAAGACATCATGATGGTCGGACTTTGCGGCGTTGTGGGTGTCTGTATGCCGTTCCCGTTTCTTTTTCGGTTCAAGTTCAGGTACACCAACAGGCAGCTTCTGCTGAACGCCGCCGCTGTCATCGCCGTGTGCAACTTCCTTTGCATGAAGGTTCACAGTCTTCCGCTCCTGTGCGTGATCTCGTTTGTCGCCGGATTCTTCAAACTCTGCGGCACATTCGAGTGCATGTCCAACATCCAGCTTTGGATGGCTCCGGGACGGGACTTCACAAGATTCTTTCCGCTTCTCTACATAATTGTCATCGGGAACATGAGCCTGTCCTCGCTGATTGCCAATAACCTTTCCTACTTCTTCGGGGGCTGGCAGGCGATGCACTGGTTCATGATCGGACTTCTGATGGTCGTGATGCTGTGCGTGCTGATATTGACGAGGAATGTCCGGATCGTGCCGAAACTGCCGATGATAAGCATGGACTGGCTCGGGTGCGCCCTTTGGGCACTTACGCTTCTGGAGGCAATCTGGCTGTTCACGTACGGGGAACATTATAACTGGTTCGACGGAAAGGTGTTCCGGGCGGTCTGCCTGATGTTTGCGGTGACATTGTGGCTTTGCGTGACCAGGATGCTGCACATCAGACATCCTTTCATCTCCCCGAAAGCGTTCACCTGTAAAGGCTTGTTCCCTGTGCTGGCGTTGTTCGCGGTGTGTGATTTGATGTCGGCCGGGTCAAAATCACTCCAGAACGTGTTCCTGTCTTCCGTGCTGGGATACGGCTCCTTGACAATGACCCGGTTTTCAGTCATGGAATATGTCGGGGTCGTGACAGGATGCCTTTTCGTGATGTTCTGGATAAAGGTCTTGAAACTGAACTATACCCGACTTCTGACACTTGGATTCGGAGCGATGCTCTGCTACCATGTCATAATGTACTTCGTGATCTCCCCGGACACCGGCATCGGGGCATTTTACCTGCCGACAGCTTTAAGGACTTTCGGTTATTCCGTGTTCTTCGTCGTCCTTACCATCTATCTTGTGGAAAAGATGCCTTTCGAGCACTTTTTCATGGGGATGACCATCTGCGGATTCATCCGGAACGGGCTGATGGAGTCAATAGCTTCGGCGGCATATTCACACTCACTGCGTTACTATGTGGCGGACTATGCCGGGCGCTTCGTTCCGGGATTGCCCGAAGGACAGCATCTTGGGGAGCTGTCAGCCAAGATGGCCGCACTTTCTCCGATGATGTCCGGAATCAAGACCCTTTTCGGCTGGACCTGCCTCATCGGCTGCGCCGCCCTTCTGCTGTTCCTCCTATACGACGTGGAGCCTGTCCGCCGCACCTTCAAGAAGATGCCTTCGTGGAAATCCGTCGGCCGGAGGCTCCGTATCAGAACGGAAGAGCATTGAATTTAGGCATCTAAGAAAATCCTCAATCGGACGACAGATTACGTCGCCGCGTAGGCGACATGGGTAACTTAGGCATCGACGAAGTAAGCATAAGTATATGTTTTTGCGATATGTATCTTGAGAAAATTAATGGGCCCGAGGACGTCAAGATTTTGTCATATACGAAAAAACTCGCATCACTGCGAGTCTTTATCGATTAGTTAGTAGTGTATTACCTATTAAGAAGGTTAATTATTGTTGGTTAGAATACTTACTATAATAGTAAGTCGAGTTGTTTATCATTTCCGAAGGCAAATATACAACCTTTTTTTATTTCCGCAAAACTTTTTTGCAAAAATTTGAATTTTATTTTTTCATTATTAAAAATTTTTAGAAACTCAAGAATAAATTGGCAATTTGGCGCCTAAAATTTACTTTATGAGTTCTGGTCTCAGTCTTTTCGTCCTTTCGAGCGCCTGCTCATCCTGCCATGCCTGAATCAGTTTAGGATTACCGCTTAAAAGCACGTCCGGAACTTTCCAACCGTTGAATTCTGCCGGCCTTGTATAAATAGGAGGGGAAAGAAGATCGTCCTGGAAAGAGTCGGAAAGCGCCGAGGTCTCGTCAGTAAGCGCCCCAGGGATTAAACGTACCAGTGCGTCCACCAGAAGCGCAGCCGGAATCTCTCCTCCGCTGACCACATAATCGCCCACGGAAATCTCCCTTGTAATAAGATGCTCCCTAATCCTGTGATCTATTCCTTTATAATGTCCGCAGAGTATCATTATGTTTCCCTTCAGCGACAGCGCGTTACATATTCCTTGATTAAGGCGTTCTCCGTCAGGCGACATGTAGATTATCTCATCGTAGTCCCGTTCTGCTTTCAGTTCCTCCATCATCTTGAACACCGGTTCTATCATCATGACCATGCCCGCATCTCCGCCGTAGGAATAGTCATCGACGTTCTGTCTTGACCCCACTCCGTATTTGCGAAGATTATGTATGTGTATTTCCACCAAGCCTTTTTTTACGGCGCGTCCCACTATGCTGGCGCTGAACGGGCTGTCGAGCAGCTCCGGTACGACTGTAAGAATGTCAAATCTCATAATATATTCAAATGCCAATTCCTGCAAAAATACCAAAATTATTGCTATATTTGCCCGATTTCAAAAACCTATTAGTATGATGACAGATCTTGAAAATCCAACTCTTGAGGAATTGATTCTTGAATTGAAGAAAGTCGGTACTTTGGAAGACCGTATGGAATGGTTTAAGGAAGTGGAGGCTCTCAAATCTTCGTTCTATAAAGAACTTGGCAGATTGAAGGCCGAAGCTGAGGCTGAAGGTAAGGACGTAGCCGGGACTTTTGCTCCTGTGGAAGAGAATTTCAAGTCTGTGTATATGGACTATAAACGTGAACGCGCCGAGTTCATTAAGGTTCAGGAAACCGAAAGGCAGGAGAACCTTGAGAAGAAAAAGGCCCTTATAGAGCAGCTTAAAGCGCTGGTAGATAAGGAAGACGGCGATGTTCAGGCTTCTTTCCCGGCACTGCGCGAGATTCAGGCCAAGTGGAAGGGGATAGGTCAGGTTCCGGCAAGCGATTTCCGTAACATTAATGAGACATATCAGCATCAGATGGAGAAATTCTATGACATGGTGCATATTAATCAGGAACTTCGCGACCTGGACTTCAAGAAGAACCTTGAGATTAAGGAGCAGCTTTGTGCTCAAGCAGAGGCATTGGCAGGCAGCGATGATGTGGTAGGTGCATTTAACGCGCTACAGTCTCTTCACGAACAGTGGAAGGAGATTGGCCCGGTGGCAAAGGATCTTAGGGAAAGCATTTGGGATAGGTTCAAACTGGCCACTGGTGTAGTTAACAAGCGTTATCAAGACCATTTCGAGCAGATGAAGGCCAGTTTTGAAGAAAATTTAAAGGCCAAGGAAGCACTTTGTGAAAAGGTGGAGGAGATAGCAGAGAAGGAGGATATTTCACAGGCCAGCGTTTGGAATAACTTGGCCAAGGAGATAGAAAACATACAGCAGGAGTGGAGAAAGATAGGCTTTACCGCTAGAAAAGATAATCAGAAGATATATGACAGATTCCGTGCGGCTTGCGATAAGTTCTATCTGAAGAAAAGAGAATTTTTCCTTACCGTTAAGGGTGGAATGGAGGAAAATATAGCTAAAAAAGAGGCGCTCATCGCTAAGGCTGAAGAACTGAAGAAGAGTGATAACTGGAAGAAGACTACCGATCAGTTCATCGCCCTTCAGAAAGAGTGGAAGGAAGTGGGCGCTGTTCCGCGTAAGAAGTCGGAGCAGTTGTGGAAGAGATTCCGTGCTGCTTGTGACGAATTCTTCGCTGCTCGCGACGCGTCCGGCTCACAGAATGACTATCACTCTAATCTGAAAGCTAAAAAGGCTGTCATAGAGGAGATTAAAAATTATCAGAAAAAGGGAGACGCCACGGATCAGCAGGCTAAAGAAGACTTCGTTCGTCGTTTCCGCGAGATAGGTTATGTTCCGTTTAAGGAGAAAGACACTATAGCGCAGAGTTTTAAAGAAGCTCTTGACGAGAAATTCCCTCCGGTCCTTGGGAAGGGAGATCTTATGAGAAAGTATAACGCCCTGCAACAGGACATAGTAACATACGAGAATAACATAGGTTTCTTCTCGAATTCACGTAATTCTGAACCTCTGGTTCTTCAGATGAAGGAGCGCATATCGAAGGCTAAGGCGGAGTTGAAGAAAATCGAAGAGCAGATTAGAAGCCAGAAGTAATCAGAAAGATGGATAAAAATTCAGTAATTGGTTTTATTTTAATGGGTTTAGTCCTTGTGGGCTTTACCATTTTTCAATCTAAACAAGCAGAAGAGCAGCTTCAAATCCGTCAACAGCAGGCGGCCGCGTATCAGGCGCAGCAGGACTCTTTAGCAGCACTCGATATCGCGGCTGGAGTTAAGACCAGTGCGGAGCTTTCCTCGACAGACGCGAAACGTAGCGAAGTCAAGCAGCCGGAACACATATATAAGGATGCTTCTCTGGATGCGCGTAAATCTTCTGAGGGAGAGGTGCTTACGCTTTCTAATGACGTAATCGAACTCGAAGTTAACACGAAAGGCGCACAGCTTTGGTCCGCACGTCTTAAAAAATATACTAATTACGGCGGAAGCGACCTTTACCTCTTTAAGGAAGGCGCTAATCATTACGGAGTTAGCGTATATGCCGATGAGTATATAAATACTTCGGATTTTGCCTTTGACGTGGCGTCGCAGACTGATTCGAGCATTGTTCTCAGGATGCCTTTCGAGAGTGGAGGATATATAGAGCAGACCTATGCCATTTCCGCCGGGTCATATATGGTTCAGAGTGAATTGGCTTTCGTGGGTATGACCAATATTCCTCGTCAGGTTAATTCAGTGGATGTGGATTTCAGGACGGTCATTCCTCGCATGGAAAAGGGCTATAAGAATGAAAGCCAATATTCTAAGGTAAATTATTATTTCTCTGGTGATAAAAAGCCTGTGGAAATGGGACGCGGACGCAGTGCCGATAAGAAGATAGCCTCACGTCTGGAGTGGTTCGCTTTTCAGCAGCAGTTCTTCTCTATGATAGTGCGTGCTCCAGGCCAATTCTCCTCCGGAAACATAAGTGTGAATTTCCTCGGGGAAGATAATCCGGGGCATGACCTTATGTCTTGTTCGGCCAATATGCGTCTGGACATAGAGGGAGGAAGGGATACGCGCATTCCTTTGGAAATATATCTTGGTCCTAACCATTACAAGACTCTCAAGTCTTATGATCACAGCTATGAGAAAGTGATTCCTCTCGGAGGATGGCTTGTAGGCTGGTTTACCAAGTACTTTATCATCCCAATGTTCAATTTCCTGCATAAGTACATAGCGAACTTCGGTCTTATCATATTGATAATGACATTGATAATAAAGTTGGTTGTACTTCCGTTCTCATATAAGTCCTTCGCTTCTTCCGCTAAGATGAGTGCGCTTCGTCCTTATATTGAGGATATTAATAAGAGGTATCCTAAACAGGATGACGCCCTAAAAAAACAGCAGGCGACGATGGAATTGTATAAACGGGCCGGAGTGAACGCTATGGGAGGATGCCTTCCTATGCTTCTTACTTTCCCTATTCTGTGGGCGATGTTCCGATTCTTCCCTGCATCCATAGAACTTCGTCAGCAGCGTTTCTTATGGGCAGAGGACTTGAGTGCGTATGACTCCATAGTGGATTTCGGAGTAAGAGTTCCGCTTTTGGGAGATCACCTTTCTCTGTTCGCCCTTCTTATGGCGGTGGTAATGTGGGTTTATAGTAAGCTCACTATGTCGCAGCAGCCTACATCTAATGACCCGTCCGCGCAGTCTATGAAGTTCATGAGCGTGTGGATGATGCCTATAATGATGTTCTTTATCTGTAATAACCTTTCATCCGGTCTTAGCTACTATTATCTGGTGTCTCAGTTAATCTCTATGGTGGAGATATTCATAATCAGAAAATGGTGTGTGAAGCCGGAGGCCGTGATAGCTAAGGTGGAAGCTTCTAAAGGTAAACCGCTGCCTAAGAGCAAATGGCAGCAGCGTCTGGAGGAAGCCCAGAAACTTCAGCAGCAACAGATGAAACAGCAGCGTAGAAAATGAAAATAATTAGACGTCTGATTTTTATCACAATAATGACTCTGGGGCTTCAACCCCGGAGTTGTTTTGCTTCAATCCTGGATAATGCCGATGTCAAGAGGACACTTGACAGTGGAATATCGATATGGAAGATGACTCTTTTGGGTCCGCAAGGGGAGACTCCGGAGTTTTCTGCCGATTATGCTCGTTTTCAAGGCTGTACCTTAAGCCATGACGGCTCTTCGGCTGTTCTCAAATGGTTCATTACATTGGACAGGGTGGAGGATAATTCGGTGGAAGTAACTGTTTCTGAATCAGATGGCCTTTCGTTATGGGAGATTAGCGCACATCTCCCGGCTGGGTGGATAGTCTCGGAGGTAACATTCCCTATAATCCGAGTTAAAAGAGACGAAGGCAGCAAGGCTATATTGCCTATGGGATATGGCGCGGAGTTCAATATTCCGCTTAACGGTTCTTCGCTTTTGACCAGGTATCCTTCTGTTACGGGTGGTATGGAGTTCGTCCTTACGCATTCTCCGGCGGGGTCTTATTATTTCGCCGCTCAGGATAAGGAAGGATGTGCAAAGTATTTTTATATTCAAGGTACAGCATCTACGCTCACTTTTTCTCAAAAAGCCGTCACTTCCTATGCGTGGAGCACTGAAAGTGGTGATTTCTCTATGCCTTGGACTACAGCATTTGCCTTTAATCCGCAGGAGTGGGATAAGACTTTGCTAAAATGGTATCGTCCTTTTGTTCTTACGGCGCAGTGGGCTGAAAAACCGCTTGAGTGTCGCGACATCACGCCTTGGGTGCGTAATGCAGATGTGTGGATGAGGCCGAAAAATATGTACCCGGAAGTTACAGATGCTCTTAGAAAGGCGGTGAAATACTATGACAGAGGCTTGGGCGTGCACTGGTATCATTGGCATAACTATGCTTATGATACTATGTACCCGGAGTATTTGCCTGCAAAGAGTGGCTTTCCTCAGATGGTTAAGGAGATTCAGCGTGCAGGAGCGCATGTAACTCCTTATATTAATGGACGTTTGTGGGATCCGTCTAATGACTCTTATAAGAAGAAGGGCCATCTGGCTTCGTGTCGGAAGGCCGATGGAACACTTTATACTGAGATTTATCCTACTTCCAACGTGCCAAATACAGTTACCTGTCCTTCAACTGAGATATGGCAGGAGGTCATTAAGGAATTGGCCGATTCTATTGTCTTGGGGATAGGCACAGACGGGCTTTACATAGATCAGGTGTCGGCTGCTGCAAGTGAGCCTTGCTATGCTGCTAACCATCCGCATGCTCCAGGAGCCGGTGATTGGTGGCCTAAAGCTTATAGGTCTCTTTTCGGAGAACTTCACAGTAGGGTATTTCATGACGGAAAGGCCGTAACTTCGGAGGAAAATGCCGAGGTGTATATGGACCTTCTGGATATGATGCTGATAGTCAATACTCCACATAGCGCTGACGTGAAGATGGTGCCCGTCTTTCCGCTAATTTATTCGGATAGGGCAGTGTATAGCGGACTTAATTACTATCATCAGGGCCTTAACGACGGACATTTTCTTTATAATAATGCGAGGAGTCTTTTGTGGGGAGCGCAGCTCGGATGGATACAGCCTGAGTGGCTTTTCGCGGATGGTAATGATGTGGAGATAGAGTTCCTGCGTACTCTTGGAAGGTTCCGCGCCCGTAATCACGACGTGTTCTTCGGGGGTAGATTTATAGAGGAACTTGTTTTCGATGAACCTTTGCCGACGATTACCGTTTTTGATGGGGAGGTGTATCCGGTTGTTATGGGTGCACATTGGATAAATACTAATGGGAAGGATGCCTATATAGTGGTGAATATGAGTGGGGAGGACAGAATGGTAACTCTTCCTACGGGCGAAAAGGTGAAAGTAAAAGCCTATAATGTGAAAAGAAGATAAATAAACAAACAAAACTACTACTAATATCCTTAATTATGAGACATTTAAATGTTCTGATGACAGTGTTGCTTCCGAGCCTGATGCTTTCTTGCAATTCTTCCTCGGAAAACGGTACGGTGCATTATGCCCCGTTGAAGAATCCTACAAGGGTAACTGTCGAACAGGTACCTTTTACTTCTCACGCGCTTCTTTCATGGCAAGATAACTGCGATAATGAGGCTTCTTATGCTGTCTTTGTAAAGTCCGGTAATAGTGAGGCCAAGCAGATAGCTTCGCTTCCTTCTGACAGTCAGAGTTTTGAGATAACAGAAGGTTTGGCCCAGGGTGTAACTTATTCCATAGGCGTTCAGGCTGTAAGTGCCGGGCCTATGCTTTCTTCTCAGGTGGTCTATAAGGAGATAGCGATGTTTGATTATTCAGTTCTTCCTACGCCTTCTTTTTCTTCGGACCCTGTTTATACTCCTACGTCCGTAGCTTTTGAGTATTCATTCAAGTCATCGGAGACCTATCCTGTTTCGGATTGGGGACTTTGTTGGGCGGAAGACCATACGCCTACCATAGAGGATAATTTCCAGCACGGTCCTAGGGCTAATAAGCTTAAACTTGTGCAGGGTATTACCTGTGCAGACCTTTCGTATGGAAAGACCTATAAGGTAAGAGCTTATGTAACCTGTTCGAAAGGCACGACTTATAGTGATGCTGTGGAGGTTAGCCTGAAAGACGAGCCTGCTGCGATAACTTTCACGTGGACGGAGATAAAAGAAATAAAGGTATCAGAGGAAGAAATAAAATATCTTCCGGAAGACATTAAACTTTATAAAACCACGGACGTGCTTAATGGCAGACCTATAAATGCGTGGTATGCCATAGCAGATGTAACCAAGGGGAACGTTGAGTTCCGTATGGAATTTTCTTCAGAAGCTAAGACGCTTGAGAATTTTTATTCGGAAGATAATTATGTGATGACCAATGCCGGTTATTTCAGTATGGCGACAGGTGTTACGGGGGATTATCACGTAGATGCCGGCGTGGTTAGCCCTTCTACTTCCCTTCCTCCGCTCCGCGGTACGTTCGGTGTGGATAAAGAGCAGAATGCCAAGGCTTTCTGGGCAGCAAGGGATGAGGATAACAAGACTTATTTCTACTCTTCGCCTATGGTGAACATCGAAGGGAAAAATTCGTACGAGGGTGTCAGCGCGTCATATCCTTCAGCTTCATTTGAATGGACTCCATATTATGCTATGAGTGCAGGCCCTCTCCTTTTAAAGGATGGCAAGGTGATGACTGACGCGACTGTTGAAAATAAAGTGTTGGTTAGAAACTATGAAATCATAGCATCGGATATCTTCACGAATACCACGACTCCAGATCGTACTGCAGTAGGTTACACCGAAGACGGGAAGATTATCCTATTCGTCTGTGATGGTAGAATAACGGAAAGCAAAGGTGCCGGCATAGTGGAATTGGCCCAGATAATGAAAGGTTTGGGCTGCGTGGGAGCGGTTAATTTCGACGGCGGTGGCTCTACTGCTATGACTGTTTTCGGAAAAAGACAAAATTCCGAATTAAGTAATACATCTGGAGGGACGGAAAATAGGCCTGTGGGCTCAGTTATGGGATTTTATAGGAAAAATTGACTCGTTTTATGAAAACTCAAAGCACATATTCATCAAGCAATTCGCTTTTCAGAGCGTCTGTCGACGGGATTCTCGGCAGTCAGCTTTCTATACAGATTGCAGGCCTTTCAGAGAACAAGGCTTATGCCGTGTATAAAGACGTCGTGAATGACCTTTCTTCTCTTGAAAAAGTATTTGACGCGGGCAATCTCGATAGTGAAGTGTCTGTACTTAATGCCTCGAAAGTGGATATAGAGACTTCTGCGGAGTTAAAGAGTGCGCTTAATCTGTGCGAGAGCTATCTTATAAAGACTCAGGGACTTTTCAATGTGTCCAAAGGCGAGAACGAACATCTGGATTTCAGCGGTTTCATAAAGGCTTATGCTGTTCAGAGAATAGCCGCTATCCTTAAAAAAGGCAAGGTCAAGGACGCTTTTCTGAATTTCGGAAATAGTGTCGTGTGGGCTGTGGGCTGCCAGAAATATTGCGACGGATGGCCATATACCCTTGAAAATGACGATACAGAAGATGAACTTCAAGAGTATGAATTGAAGAACGAATCTTTGGGTATTTCGCTCATTGGCCGTAGGCTCTGCTGCGTAAAGTCTTCTGACCCGCTTGAGGCCAAGATTTTAAGTCTCGTCCTTCCGGTCTGCACTCCTTCTCAGCGTAAGGAGATGTCATATAACTTTAAATCGCTGGAAGATACTTATTTCGATTTAGTTTAGAAGCTGTTTCACACCAGCCTTAATCCTCAGACGCTTTGGCATGCTCCGCGTATTCGGACGGCAGTATGCCGAAGCGTTCTTTGAAGCATTTGGTGAAGTAGGATTGTGTAGTGTATCCTACCTTGAACATGACTTCCTTGATGGTGAGTTTCCCTTGAGCCAGGTATGCCGCGGCTTTGTCCATACGTACGTCGCGTATGAATTCCGACACGGTTTTGCCTGTCATCTGCTTGATTTTACGGTATATCTGTTTCTCGGACCAATGGCTTTGTTCGTGAAGTGTCGTCGCCGAAAAATCACTGTCGTCTATGTGTTCTGAGATAATGGATATCATTTCTTTAAGAAAGGCATCGTCCGGCGACTCCACCTCCTCCGCTCCCAGAGAGAGCATTTTCTGTCTGCGGCTGCTTTCAAGGTAATGTTCGTGTTTTATGAGGAAGCGTATTATGGTTTCGTTCAGATAGTTGATGTCGAATGGCTTAGTGATGAATGCGTCGCAGTATTCGTAGGTGGCCTTTCTCGTGTTCGCGTCTCCCTTTCCTGTAAGAATGATTATAGGAAGAAAAGCGGTGTCCAGATTACCCCTAATGGAGCGGGACATGGCGACTCCGTCCATTCCTGGCATTACGATGTCGCTCACCACGAGATCGATTTTTTCGGTTTTCAGAATATCCAGAGCCTCTTTTCCTTCCGTAGCAGTAACGAAGCTGTAATCTCCTCCAAGAGAGGCTATTATAAAGTCCCTGATGTCGGCGTTATCTTCTACGAGAAGAATTCTTGGTTTCCTTTCGTGCCTCCATACCTGCGACAGATTATACAGGGACGCTTCCTGCTCGTCTGAATTCTTGATAGCGAAAGAATCTGATTTCATAGTGGAAAGTCTTATGGAGAAGGTGCTCCCTTTTCCTGGACGGGAATTTACGCTTATCTTCCCTTTGTGCATTTCCACCACTTGTTTTACTATGTCCAGGCCAATTCCTGTGCCTGCCGGGTTGAGGTTTATGGAAGATTCTCCGCTGTAGTAGCGGTTGAATATCTTAGGCAGTTCGTCTTCCGGAATTCCGCAGCCGCTGTCTTCCACTTTTATATCGACATACACCATGTCGGAAGTTTGTTCGCTCACTCTCACTGACATAAGTATGTCTCCGCCTTGTGGAGTGAATTTAAGGGCGTTGGACAAAAGATTTTGAAGGGCGGATTCCATCTGGACTTTGTCTACGAGAAATAGATAGTCTATGTCGTCCGAGATAAATCTACAGTTAATTCCCTTATCTGTAAATACTTGACTGTAGCGCATCCACACGTCTCTGCTGAATGCGACTATGTCCACAGGCGTAGGAACGAAGAGCATGGATGAGCCGTCGGCGTTGAATTCAGCCATGCTGTGCAGTAGCTGGTTCATCTTCTCCGCATTTTTCTGTACGGTCTGTAGCTCGCGTGTCTTTAAGGAATCCGACTCGTGGGCTGCAAGTTGAGAGATGAAACCAAGTATGATGCTTAGCGGACTTTTGAAATCGTGCGCTATGTTCGAGAGGAACTCTGTCTTACTGTCTGCCATGGCTATGGCTCTTTGTCTTTCGAGGTGCTCCATTTTAAGACGATGTCTCGTGGAAATGGCGTAATAGACTGACAGTAAGATTAATGCCGATAGGACAAAGTAAAGAAGTTTAGCCCACCACGTCTGGTACCACGCTTGAGCTATGTTTATATCTACAGACGGATGCTGTGGCGCGTCGAGAGAGTCGCTGAAGGCGTATTCGAAACGGTAATTGCCCGATGGGACGTTGATGAAAGTGGCTTTATTCTCCTTGTCTTCCAATTGATGCCAATTGTCGTCAAATCCTTTAAGTCTATAAGCCATTGACTTGTCCGAACCTCCGAAATCGAATGCCGAAAGTGAGATGGAGAAGGAATTTCTGCCGTTTGGAAGATGGATTTGCAGTGCGGATGTGGGATTTTGCGAAAGTACGGTAACTCCGTCGTATTTCTGTCCCACTTTTATCGTTTCATCATTGACGCGAAGACCTGTAATCTTTATGTCCGCTCTTTTAGCCTCTTTCAGAGTGGCTTTCGTATTGGATAGTTCAAGAAGACCATCTATCGTTCCTATAAGCACTCTGTCCTGGACGTGGCAGATGCTCATGAGTGGAAGTCCGGCAGAAGGGAAGTGCTCCCATTCTCTTGTGGAGATGTCGTATGATGCCAATGCTGATTTTCCCGCTACCCAGACTTTCCCGTCATATAGGTCGAGACTCATTATGTAGGTTTCCAGCCCCGGTATTCTGTCAAGCTCTCCTTCGAGTGAAAGCCGATAAAGAGAGCTGTCTGTTCCTATCCATAGGCAGTCATCACCTTCCTTTACGCTCATGATGAACTCTTCTTCCGGCATCGATACCATGCGTATGGTTTTTTCACTGCCTTTATCTTTCAAATCTATGATATCTATGGAGTTACCATAGATGACATAAAGAAGAGAGTCGCGGCACTTCAGGTCGCGCACTATGTTACTCTGCAGGGTGGGAACGGAACTGTCCGCATTAAGGTGTTTGTCGCAGAGAATTTCGCTTCCGCCGCTGAGGAGTTTTTTCTTGTCCACGCAGAAAAGTCCTCCGTCGTATGTCCCCAGCCATAGTCTATGGTATGGGTCTTCCGCTATGGCGTACATCCAGTTGGATTTATATCGTCCCGACGGTTCTACTACGTGGCAGGCTTTAACTCTGTCTATGGAGTAGTCATAATAATCCAGACCTCCGTCAGATGCTATCCAGAGCCTCTGAGTATCGTCGTATAGGTCGCGAACTTTGTTATGGGACAGTTTTCTACGCTTTTCCTTTGAGTCCGCGGTAAGGAAAAAGCCTTCATCAAGGGATAAGTTACTGCATATAAGACCGTCACGCCCGGCAAGATAAATCCTGTCGTGGCTTCCTGCATCCAATAAGCCTACATCAAGTCCGGCATTCAGTCCGGTTATCTTATCTACTCCGATAAAGCGGAAGGTCTGAGCCAGATCGCAGGTGGCCACTCCGTGGTCCGTCCCCAGCCACAGTTTGCCTGTTCTGTCCACGGTAAGTGCCCATACGACATTGTTAGGGATTGAATTGTGTTCGCTAACGTCGTGCCGGAAGAAGGTAATGTCTTTTCCGCCCGTAAGGGTCGCCACTCCGTTATCTGTTCCTATCCATAGGTCTGAATCGTATGTGTGAAAAGTCTTGACCGGGATTCTTTTTATGTAGCGACTGTCGCAGGAGCGTGTCCGAGGGTCGTAGTGGTATAGTCCGTTCTCTGCACCTATCCATAGGGCTTGTGGTAAGATGGGGTCGCTACAGATGTCCAGGACAAGTATGTTACCTGCTTTCAGGATATTGGCCAAATCATGTCTAAGCCATTCTTCTTTCTTTTGCTCATAGATGCTTTCGTAAGAGCCAGCCCAGATGTGAGAGCCTATTTTTCTTATGACGGTGAAATGTCCGTCCAGAAGTTTTTCGCAAGTCCCTTTATGAAAAAGATATAACCCCGTTGTAGTCGCGGCGTATAGGCTGTTGTTTTCTTCTATGTAGATGCTTTTGACGTGTCTGCCTTCGCTTCCGCCTATGGTCTTGAACCTGTCGCTCAGAGGGTCATATTCGCTGATACCCTTATCCGTTCCTACATATAGTTTGTTCTGCGCATGGTCATAAGCCAATGCATTTACAATATCGTTGACAAGTGAAGTGTCGTCGTCTTTTTTCCAACGGTAGATTTTGAAGTCGTAGCCGTCGTAGCGCAGGAGTCCGTTGTCTGTACCCATCCATATAAATCCTACCGGATCTTGGGTGATGGCAAATACTGAGGTAACTTGGCCCGTTGGAAGAATGATGCTATGGAAACGCTCTGAAGGAGCGATAGGGGTATCGGCAGCATTGGCCCGAATGCTGAAGACAAGAGCTGTTATATATAAGAATAAATGTATCAGTCGTTTCATTGCTTACAAATATATACTTTGAGCCACAAAAAACAAAACTGTCCGATTTGTTTTACCTTATGTCCGATTTGTGATATTATGTTAAATCTGTGTTTTTTAATTTTGTCGGCGATATTTGATGGGTTTGGTAAAGGCTGATTGCCGCGTTTTTCTACGCGGCAGGCGGTTGTAGCCGATAGCCTGATACATTAACTAATAACTTTTCTATATGAAACAAACGTTTCTGAAATTTGCAGTCATCGTGGCGGGAATGTTCGTCGCCACTCTCGCATTCTGTCAGAACCGTATTGTAAGCGGAACTGTACTTGAAGATACAGGAGAGCCTATGGTCGGGATGACAGTTTTCATTACGGGAACCACGACAGGTGTCCCTACCGATGTGGACGGTAAATATTCCATAGAAGTGTCAGAAGGTCAGACACTTACTTTTTCTTATCTCGGATTTAAGACGCAGGTGATACCGGTTGAAGGCCGTTCGCGTATAGACGTCATTCTTCTTCCGGATACAGAAATGCTTGGAGACGCCGTGGTCATAGGATATGGTACCACCAAGAAGAAGGATCTTACGGGAAGTGTTTCTTCCGTTTCAAGTAAGGACTTCAACAACGGACTGGTTTCTTCTCCGGAGCAGTTGATTAACGGTAAGGTGGCCGGTGTTCAGATTATGTCGTCAAGCGGTTCACCTACCTCGGGAAGCACCATACGAATCAGAGGAGGCGCTTCACTTAATGCGTCAAATGACCCTCTTATCGTGCTCGACGGCATTCCTCTTGAGATAGGAGGCATAAGCGGTAACGACGGTAATTTCCTTTCTCTCATCAATCCTGCTGATATTGAAAGCATGACGGTGCTAAAGGACGCTTCATCGACTGCCATCTATGGTTCACGTGCTTCGAACGGTGTCATCATCATCACCACTAAGAAAGGTCAGAACAATAAACTCTCAGTAAGCGTCAATTCTACACAGTCTATTCAGTGGAAGACTAAATTGGCAGATATGCTTTCTATAGACGATTTTCTTAACGTCGTAAACGGTCTGGATGAGAGCTATACCAAACTTCTGGGCGAATCGCGCACGGACTGGAACAGTCAGATTTACACTCCTGCTTTCGGAACCGATAATCTTGTAAGCCTTAACGGACGTATCGCCAAGAACGTTCCTATACGTGCTTCCGTGGGTTATTATAACCAGGATGGTATCCTTAAGAGCGACAATGCTCAGCGCACCACTGCCAATCTTTCTATAAATCCTTCATTCTTCGAAGATTACCTCAAACTTGGCTTTAATGTAAAGGGCGCTTATAATAAGAATCATTTCGCACCTACTACAGCTATCTGGAATGCGGCTACGTTCAACCCTACACTCCCGGTCTATTCAGGAAAGGATGAACTCGGCGGCTATACCGAGATCGCTTCGAACGGCGTTCCTGATCCGGTAGCAGTAAAGAACCCGCTTGGCCTTATCAATCAGACAGATGCGCAGAGCGAGGTATATAGGGTGATTGCCAATACAGAGCTTGATTATCGTCTGCATTTTTTGCCTGACCTCAAGCTTCACATGGCTTACGGATATGATTATGCGCAGGGCAGCGGATACACTTACATCCCGGAGACCGCCGCATCTAACTACGACCAGAAGGGTTATTATGCTCCTTACGGTCCTTCACGCAAGTATAACAGCCTGTTTACCGCTTACCTTAACTACAGCACGAGTTTCGATAAGGTAAGACTCGATGTTACAGCAGGTTACGATACCCAGTACTGGAAGTCTACATCTTCTGCCGGTGACGTGTATAATGCTGCCAAAGAGAGTCTTAACGGAGCATATAAAGCTACGGATTACAGACACTCGCTTATGTCTTACTACGGAAGAGTGAACCTTTCTTATGATTCGCGTTATCTTCTTACAGCTACAGTGCGTCGCGACGGAACATCTCGTTTCTCTCCTTCTACGCGCTGGGGTACATTCCCTTCAGTGGCATTCGCTTGGAATATTACGGAGGAGGAATTCCTGAGAGACAGTCAGACGCTCAGTACGCTCAAGCTTCGTACAAGCTACGGTGTCACCGGTCAGCAGGACGGGATAGGGGACTATAACTATCTTCCAGTCTATTATTCGGGTACTACTAACAATCAGTATATAGGTTCTAACGGTTCGTTCATAACTACTTGGCTCCCTTCTGCTTATGTTTCAGATCTCAAGTGGGAGACCACCAAGTCATGGAACTTCGGATTTGACTACGGATTTTTCAACGACCGCATTTCAGGAAGCGTGGATTACTATACACGTAAGACCGAGGACCTTCTCGCTACGGTGCCTGTAGCCGCAGGTACTAACTTCTCCAAGACAGTAACGACCAATGTCGGTAACATGGAAAGCAGCGGTATAGAGGCATCTCTTAATCTCATTCCTGTTCAGACCCGTGATCTTACATGGACTCTTGGGGCTAATCTTACATGGCAGAATGTGAAGATTACTAATCTGACCCTTGTGGATAACGGAGAAGTGACCCAGACTTTGGTAGGTCCTACTATTGACCAGAAATACGTGCAGGTTATGACGGAAGGTCAGGCGCCTTATTCATTCTTCGTCTATAAACAGCTCTATGATGAGAGCGGAAGTCCTATTGAGGGCGCTTATGCCGACCTTAATAATGACGGAGTCATCACCATCGATGACAGATACTGCTATCATTCTCCTGCAGCTGACGTACTTATGGGCTTCAATACTTCTCTTACCTGGAAGCAGCTTACTGTTTCGGCAGCATTCCGCGCCAGCATTGGCAACTATGTTTATAATGCTATGGCAGTGAATACCGGTGCACTTGAGACTATGAAATATAGTGCTCCTCAGCTTAATAATCTGCATTCAAGCTACCTTCAGACAGGGTTCCAGACACGTCAGTTCTATTCAGACTACTATGTGGAGAATGCATCCTTCCTGAAGATGGATAACCTTTCAGTAAGCTACAATTTCGGTAAGATCCGTAATGTGTGCGGTCTCAGGGTTTCTGCGCTTCTGCAGAATGTGTTCACTATCACCAAATATTCAGGAGTTGATCCTGAGGTCCCTAACGGATTCGACAGTTCGTTCTATCCGCGTCCTCGTATCTTCTCTTTAAGTCTTGGTCTTGAATTCTAAAGGAGAACAATTATGAAAAAGATAATTTCGATATTTATAGCAGTGCTCACTCTGGCCGGATGCTCTCTGGAGCAGTATCCGCAGACTGACACCACTTCCAAGGATGTGTATGCCGAAGCTGCTAATTATGAGGGCGTTCTTTCCGGCATCTACACTTCGATGATAATAAACCTTTCATCCATTTCGTCGGATGACAGATTTCAGAATTATACCCGTGCTCTGATAATGTTTCAGGAGGCCACTACGGATAACCTCGATAACGTGTGGGCAGCTGGCGAGAGCACCACGGATCTTAATAACCTTGCATGGACAGCAGGTGATGCGTGGATTTCCGCCATATATTACCATATATATAATATCGTGGCGCTTTCTAATGAGTTCATACGTAACGCCAGCGACGATAATATCTCCAAGTTCTCTTCTGATGAGCAGGCCAAGATCGTTTCTTGGCGCAATGAGGCCAGATGTCTTAGGGCATTGGCATACACTCATGCGCTGGACCTGTTCCCGGCAGTTAACTTTGTAACCGAGAATGATCCTGTAGGTTCTTATGTCCCAACTACTTATAACCGTGAGCAGCTTTTTGAATATCTTGAAAGTGAACTCACAGAGTTATCTGAGGATGGTGCGCTTGCCAAAACCAATTATGGTCATGTTACTCAGGGCACTGCGCTTGCTATTCTCGCCAGACTTTATCTTAATGCAGAAGTTTATACGGGAAAGTCTCATTATGATGAGTGCATAGATGCCTGCAAGAAGATAATCGCTCTTGGATATACCCTTGAAAGTGATTATAAGAAACTTTTCAATGCCGATAATGACCGTCGTTCTAACGAGATAATTTTCTCTCTCGCATGCAATGCTACCAATACGGTGGCTTGGGGTGCCGGTACTTATATGGTTTGTGCTACACGCTTTGACAATGATGCCGGTATGACGGAGGATTTCGGCGTGGCTACTTACTGGAACTGCCTCAGAACACGTCCTGAGCTTGTGGACAAGTTTGAAGATGGGGATTCCCGTGCACTTTTCGGAAGCCGTAACAGGGCGACTTATACAGAGACTCCTGATGACGGATGGTATAAAGTAGAAGGCGATACGAAGTATGTATATCAGGATCGTGAAAAGAGTATTAAAGGTCATGATGAGACTACCACGGGCTGGCTTATCAACAAATGGTCTAATCTTACGGACGATGGAGCAGTGGCTTCAGACACGCGCGTGGTAGGTGCCGAGACAGATTTCCCTATGTTCAGGCTTGCTGACGTGTATCTTATGCTCGCCGAAGCAGTGCTTCGCGGTGGAAGCGGGGCTTCTCGTGCCGATGCTTTGGCTTATGTGAACAAGGTGCGCGAGCGTGCCTTCGGGACAGGGCTTGGACAGATTTCTGATTCTGACCTTACTCTTGATTTCCTTCTTGACGAACGTGCACGTGAACTTTATACGGAGTGCACCAGAAGAAGCGATCTTATACGTTTTGGCAAATACACATCCGGTTATTCATGGAACTGGAAAGGAGGCGTCAAGGACGGAAAGGATGTAGATGAGAAGTATCAGTATCTACCTATTCCTGAGGCGGAGCTTTCTGCCAATCCTGCGCTCAAGGCAGTTAATACAGAATATGGATTTTAATTGAATAGAATAATGAAACGATTAATATATAGTCTTTTAGCTACAGCGGTAGTGCTTTCCGCCTGTGAAAAGGACGGAGAGAAACTGGTGGTAAAAAATCCTCAGGCTCCTGCTCAGATTACGGCCAGCACCTCAGAAGTAACTCTCACTAAAGATAAGGTCGATGCTCTTGTTCTCACATTGTATTGGGAGCAGGTGGAAAAGGCGAGTGCGAGCGATCCTACCGTAGCTCTTCCAGACGATCTGGTGAAGCAGACCGTACAATTCTCCATGGCCGACGATTTCATCTCCGCTACCGAGATAACGGTGGACAATGATAAGAATTCACTTCAGCTCACCAGAGACGACCTCAGCAAGATTCTCATTAAACTCGGTCTCATAGGCGAGGAGACACGCGACATCTACATACGTCTGGCAGTAACATTGGCTAAAACTTACACCAGCAGCGAGGCTGTAGTAGTAAAGGTTACGCCTTACGCTGTCGAGACAGGCTTTATGAAGATAGTAGATAAGGACGATACGGAAAACGTGCTTGCTACACTTTACTGCAAGGATGCCACTCCGTCACTCTTCGAAGGATTCGCAGTACCTTCAAGCGGATGGTATAACTGCTTCTTTATCGCGGCTGACGGCGTTCAGTGGGGATGTAATTCTGATTGGACCACGTTCTCTCTGGTTCCTAATTCTACGAACAACTGCTGGTTCGCTGAGCCATCCGGGTGCAGCTACATCTATGCTGACACGCAGAATCAGCTTTGGTGGCAGGTTTATGCTCCATCTGTTAACGCTACTGTGGACGGTACATCGGTAGAACTTAAATATCAGAAATCTGCTAACGGATATAGCGGTACCATAACTACCACGGCGGATAATACGACAGTTACGATAAGTGGTACAGGCGCGAGGTTTGATACTACTACCGGAACAGATGCCGGTATATCCGGAATTGAATATCCGTTCTCTCTGGTTCCTTCTTCTGATGGTAAATTTGAGTTTGTCTCTGGGGCAGGTGCTGAAGGCGCATCCGTAAGCGTAAGCAAGGCAGGAACATACACCCTTGTATTTAATGTAATAGACTACACATGGACACTTACCGAAGGTGAAAGCGGCGGAGATGACGGTGGAGACGAAGAAGAGTGGCCTGAGGATGCTGATTGGGCTGCCGCTACGGGAGAACTTCTCTACATCTATTCAGCAGATTCAGATAAGAATCTTACCGATATTACAGGCAAGCTTCTTCTTTCTGGCGGTGTCTATACAGGATACTATTACTTTACAGAGTGGTATAACTTCGTCTTCGGAGATTCTGACAATGCGTCCACTACTAAAGTTTACGGCTCAGCTCCTGTTTCTGACACAGGTCTTTACAGACTGTTCTGTAATTCTTCACGTTGGAACATTTGGTTCCCTTCTGACGATGCAGCTTATTCTAAGGTTACCGTAAATATGACAGAACGCAGCTGGAAATATGAGGCGATAGAGACCATAAGCATAGTAGGAGACTTTAACAGCTGGAATTTAACAGATAATCAGATGACTTTCAATGCTGATACCAAGACATATTCGGCTCAGATAACAGCTTCATCTTGGGGAACATACGGGCTGCATTTCGTGGTCAATTCAGACTGGAATTGGTGCTTCTCCGACCAGAATGGCGATGGAGTGCTTGATACAGAGGCTAAAGACTTTATGCCTACGGTAGAGGCCGGTACTCATACCATTACCATCGATCTTAATGACCCTCAAAACATGACCATTAAATTCGAATAGAGATGTTAAAACTTAAATCTATATTTCTTCCGGGAATATGCATGGGCGCACTCTTTAGCGCGTCCTGCAGTTCCTGCACATCTTCCACTCTCCCCCATACTCCTGTGGAGGAGCAGGAAGAGATAGTCATTGACAGGACGGCTTTTGCCAAAGGAGCTGATATCAGTTGGATTACTGAGATGGAGCATCAGGGCATGAAGTTCTATAATGCTGCAGGCGAGGAGACTGAATGTACAGCCCTGATGAAGCAACTCGGAATGAACTCTGTCAGATACCGTGTATGGGTGAATCCTGAAAATGGATGGAACAATGCCACGGATGTGCTTGTAAAGGCCATGCGTGCCCAAAGGCTTGGCATGCGCATTATGATAGATTTTCATTTTTCTGACACTTGGGCCGATCCTTCTAATCAGACCGTGCCTGCTGCATGGGCTTCCTATGATATGGAAGGTCTTAAGAAGGCAGTGTCGGAGCATACCACAGAGGTTCTTACGCTTCTCAAAAATAATGGTGTAGAAGTGGAGTGGGTACAGGCAGGTAACGAGACTCGCAGTGGAATGCTTTGGCCTCTTGGTAGTTATAAAGAGAACAGCGGTAAGAATTATGCTGAACTCACCACGGCCTGCTACGATGCTACAAAGGCTGTGTTCCCGGCCGCGAAAGTGGTAGTACATCTGGACAGTGGTAACAGAAGTGATCTGTACACCAGAATCTTCCCTGTCCTTAATGCCAATGGTGCCAAGTATGATATTATAGGCATGTCGCTTTATCCTTGTTGGTGGGATGATTCGATAGGGGATTACAGTACGGATTGGAAGTCTACTACAGATGCTTGTTTAGAGAACATATCTAAAGTCAGCGCTTCTTATGGTAAGGATGTGATTATCTGCGAGACAGGTATGCCTGTAACCAAACCGGAGGTAGCGAAGGAGATGCTTACTTACCTTTTGGAAAAGACACGTGCTATTTCCACTTGTAAGGGCGTTTTTTATTGGGAGCCTGAGGCGCCTTTAGGGTATAACGACGGTTATGGACTCGGTGCATTCTCCGCTGGTAAGCCTACAGTCGCTCTTGATGCGTTTAAGGATTAAGTATGAAGAGATTGTTTTTAATTCTCGCGGCTTCACTTCTTGCGGTTTTGTCTTATGGGCAGGGCGTAAGAAGTGAGGTTTTGCTTGAAGAATGGGAATTCAGAAAAGATCACGATACAGAAGCTGTCAGCGGCTGGCAGAAGGTGTGTATTCCTCACGATTGGGCCATATACGGGCCCTTTGATAGGGAAAACGACCTTCAAAAAGTGGCTGTTACACAGAACGGAGAGACGGTAGCCACCCTTAAGACAGGGCGTACGGGCGGTCTTCCTTATGTAGGAAAAGGAGTATACAGAAGAAATCTGCATGTGGATCCCGCTACTCTTGACGGCAGACGTCATCTGCTCTTTTTCGATGGAGCCATGAGTGAAGCTACGGTTTATGTTGGAGGGCAGAAAGTCGTTTTTTGGCCTAATGGGTATAACTCATTTTATTGTGACATAACTCCTTATATTAAGGCCGGGGATAATCTTCTAGTTGTAACTCTTCAGAATAGACCTCGTTCTTCGCGCTGGTATCCGGGGGCTGGGCTGTATCGAAAGGTGCGTTATATCACTCTTCCTAGGATATGTGTTCCGGTGTGGGGTACATACATCACTACTCCTTATGTGGGTGATGATTACGCGGTAGTAAAGGTGCGCACCGAGATTGACGGAGTGCAGGATGGGGAACCGTTGACGCTTTATACACAAATACTTGATTCTGACGGGAATGTCATTTCTGAGAATAAGGTTACCCAGAAAGTTTTTAATGGTGAAATCTCGCAGATTCTTACGGTTTCGTGTCCTTCGCTCTGGAGTGTGGAGAATCCTTCGCTCTATTATGCGAAGACGAGGGTCTATTCGGGCGCTAGGATTTATACCGATTGGGCTGACGGCTTTTACCGTAATTATAAGACGAAGGTCGAAGATGGTTCCGCTTTGGAAGATGAAGTGTCTGTACGTTTCGGGATAAGAAGCGTGGAACTTCGTCCTGGACAAGGTTTTTATCTTAATGGTAAGCAGCTTAAATTCAAAGGTGTATGCCAGCATCACGACCTTGGACCGCTTGGGGCTGCCGTTAACGAATCTGCTCTTAGGCATCAGCTTACTATGCTGAAAGATATGGGTTGCAATGCAGTTCGCACTTCGCATAATGTGCCGGCAGAGGAGTTGGTGAGCATCTGTGATGAGATTGGCCTTATGCTTATGGTCGAGAGTTTTGATGAGTGGAATGACCCTAAATGCGAAAACGGATATAACATCTGGTTCGATAAGGACAGCGGCGACGGAGTGAAGTGGGCGGAAAAGGATGTCCGTAATATGCTTCTTCATTTCCGTAACAATCCTTCCGTAGTTATGTGGAGCATAGGTAATGAAGTGCCGTCTCAGCATACTCTGGAAGGGGTTCAGACAGCAGCATGGCTTAAGGGAATATGTAATGAAGTAGATCCTACGCGTCCTGTTACCTGCGGAATGGATCAGTTTGATTCGGTTCTCGAAAAGGGCTTTGCCTCTGTCTTGGATGTGCCGGGATTTAATTATAAACCAGCGCGTTATCCTCAATCATATCAGGTGCTCCCGCAGAAACTTGTGCTCGGTAGTGAGACCGCTTCTACGGTAAGTTCACGTGGGGTGTATCATTTTCCTGTGGTTGTGGGTCCAGACCGTCTTAATGAAGATCACGAGAGTTCTTCCTATGATACCGAGTATTGTGAATGGTCCAATGTTCCCGATGACGATTTCGCCGCGGATGAGGATTACCCTTGGTGTATAGGCCAATTCATGTGGACTGGATTTGATTATCTCGGAGAGCCGTCTCCTTATGATACTGATGCATGGCCAAATCACTCGTCTGTGTTTGGAGCCATAGATTTGGCATCTCTTCCTAAGGACAGATTCTATCTGTATCGAAGTCAATGGAATGAGACTTCACCGACCTTGCATGTTTTGCCGCATTGGACTTGGCCAGGAAGGGAGGGAGAGATTACTCCAATTTATGTTTATACTTCCTATCCTTCGGCAGAACTTTTTGTGAACGGAGTGTCGCAGGGGGTAAGGACATTCGCTGCTTCTGATGGAAAGGCGCCTTGCACGGGGGAGGCTGCTATGCCGAGGTTCCGTCTTATGTGGGACGATGTGGTTTATCATCCAGGTGAGATAAAGGTCGTGGCTTACGATGAAAATGGAAAGGCTGCAGCGCAGAAGACAGTACGCACGGCAGGAAAGTCTGCTTCTCTTGTGCTTTCGCCTACTTGCACTGAACTATCTTCTGATGGAAAGGACCTTTGTTATCTTACTGTAAGTGTGGTAGATAAGGATGGCAATCCTGTGCCTGTCGATAGCCGAGAAGTGAACGTAAAGGTTAGTGGGGCAGGTTCTTTTAAGGCCATTGCCAATGGAGACCCAACCTGTCTGGAACTTTTCCATGAACCTCACATGCATCTTTTTAGCGGAGAACTTACTGTTATAGTTTGCAGTGCTAAAAAGACTGGGGATATAAAGGTGGAAGTCAGTGCCAAGGGTCTTAAAAAGGCCGTTTGCCATATAGCTGTAAAGTAAGATCATTTTAGTCACGGTGGAGGTTTTTCGAAGCATTTGCCCGTATAGGGTCGCGAAGCGACTGCGGAGAAAAACCTCTACCGTGGCTGTATAATGATGGCAGGAATTTGTTCTTTTTGAAGAACGTTCTTGTTCTTATCACGCCATCTCCCAGCCGTCTATGGTGTGGGTCTCGGAAGAGAAGTTGATTCCGAGCTTTATTATTTGCTTTCCTGAAGCAAGGAACGGCTGTGCGTAGCCCATTTCTTCTATCTGTTTGAGAGCCACTTCCGGAGACTGGTCGCGCTTGAGTTCTATGATATAGACATATTTATCGGTATCGATAGTTATGTCTATTCGTCCGCGTGATGTGCAATATTCCGTTCGTACATAGAGGCCCATCATTCGGAACATTATGTACATCGTGTTCTGAAAGTAGAGTTCGAGATTACCCTGTATTTCGTAACTGTTGCCGGCGAGAAATGCGGAGAAACGGTCCATAAAGCCTTGTACGTCACCGCTTTCGATGTCCTCTACAAAGTTATATACCGAGAATTCGCTGTCAATCAATGCCGGAGCGTAAAGTTGGCTCAGTGAATTGAGAAAACCACTTCTGACTTCCTCGTTAGGATAATCGAGAGTGTAGGCGCGGAACCGCTCGTTATAACTCTTTATCGTCAGGTAGCCCGTTTGGTACATAAGGGTTATCGGCTGTGGACTGACATAGTTCGTTCCTGTCAGCGCTTCCACGGAAACTTTATCTTTTGAGATGCTTCCCAGGTCATAGTTCCCTTTCTTGAGATAGCGCACGAGGAAAGTCGGAGTACCAGTTTCGAACCAATACATACGAAATTCGTTAGATTTGAATGTATTAAGTAAACTGAAAGGATTATATACTCCTGCCGCCTTGTGATGGAAATGGTATCCATCGTACATTGTCTTGAGTTTTCCGTAACATTCGTCTTTGCTTAAATTATTCGCTGCTGCGAGTTCTTCCACGCTGCTATCGAAATTCGCCTTAAGTTCGGCTTCTGATACACCGCAGATGTCCGAAGACTGGAGGTCCATCGATATGTCATTCAGATTATTAAGCCCACTGAAGATGCTCATCTTCCCAAGCTTGGTTACACCCGTGAGGAAAGCGAAACGGATGTACTCGTCCTTACCCTTAATCACGCTGTAGAAACCCTGAAGTTCGCGACGGAATGTATCAGCGAGTTCATCGTTGTCAATGTTATCTATGACAGGTTTTTCGTATTCATCGACGAGGATAACCACTTTATTGCCAGTCTTTTTGTAGGCCGCGTCAATTACAGCTTTAAATCGAGCCTCTGCGGTCGTGAATTTATCGGTTACATTATATCTTTCCTCCCACATCTTTAAGTGTTGGTTAAGGGCTTCTCTCAAGTCTTCGACGGAAGCGTACTTACTTCCGGTAAAATCCAGATGCAAAACAGGATGCTCTGTCCAGTCTTTTTCAAGATTTTCCATCGCCAGCCCCTTGAACAACTCCTTCTTTCCACTGAAGTAAGCCTCCATCGTGGAGATGAGAAGGCTCTTACCGAAGCGGCGCGGACGACTTAAGAAGTAATAACTCCCAGTTGCGGCAAGATTATAAATCTGAGCGGTCTTGTCCACATAGACAAATCCTCCGGTTCTTATTTTCTCGAAGTTCTGTATTCCGATAGGGTATAACATACGGCTCTCTGTTTTGACATTCCGCCCAAATATACGAAAAACATTTCACATTCTCTGCGCAGGGCACTATACGGGCAAATTCTTCGAAAAGTCAAAATTCCAAGCATTTTGAAAAATTTATGGTCAAAAGGGCAAAATGAACCAAAATGGACTTGATTTTATGGGGGGGGGTACTATATCTTTGTATCGTTCATCCGAACATGTCATTCATTTTCATAGGGTAATTAATGGGTGCATGTATTTTGAATGAAGGTTCGGGCGAGTAGATACAAGACGTTACTTGATATAGAGTATGACTCCCACGTCTTTTTATGTTCGTTTGGTTAGGGTGGTCGCTGAACAGAAAAATTAGTTTATTTATGAATGTCTATCGTCATTATCCAGGGAGAATTGGATATCTCTGTTTGGTGACATTAGGATTTGCATTTTTGTTTGAGTTGGTTGTATCTGCTTGGGCAGGTGTTTCTCAATATTTTTCTGGAAGACCTATTGATGTGAAGGAATGTATCAATGTTCTTCCTCGGCATTGTCTTCAGATGCCAGGGCATAGTTCTTTACCGTTACCGCTATTTGTTTTGGCAATTATCAAGGCTTTTTTCTTTGCCACGTTAGTAAGTCTTTTTTATGAGGTGTATAAGTCGCTTGTTGAGTGGCGCAGAAGTAAATATATAGAATCGGCCATATATCGCAAGTTTCGTTGGAGGTTCAATAGAAGGATAGGGACAGATTATCGATATATTCCTTGGTATTGGTCTTTTTCTTATTTGAAAGTAAATATCGGTTTGACAGATGAAGAAATCATTAGAGCATGTACCTATTCAAGACGTCTTAGAGTAGCTAATATGGCATTAACGCGTTCTCTTTCTTCGTATCAGAATGAAAAGGATGTCGTTGAACTTTATTTTAAAAACAGGCCGTATGGAGCATTTGTCAATAATAAATCAAATGTTACGATAATTGTTGCTGAAACAGCATTGGGTTTGAGTAAATTCGGGTTTTATTTGGCTTATTTCGGAGGCTTTAATTTTATTTCCAAGGAAATTAAGACAGATGAGAGTTTCTATAATGTCACTATGGATACAAAGAAAATCAGAGCGTTTGGACAATTCAAAAAAGATATTGACATATTAGTTAATGTGCACCCTGATAAGGGTTTAATTATTCTTCTTACGGCATATAAATATAAGAAGGACAGGAAGATTTATCTGCTTAATTCTATGAATGATGGAGAAACGAATGATAGTGATAGGAAAAGTACTTGTTCCAATGATGAGTTAATTAAACTGAAAGAGGAACTTGAAAAAAATCTTTCTAGGCTAAAGAAACCAGTTTCATTGAAGCTCACGGAGGATGATACAAGTGAAGACTATTATTTAAGAAATACAAAAGTAGAACATAATCTTTTGTATGAAATAGGATGTGATGATAAGAAGAATGGGATTGTTCTAGGTATTCCTTCTAATATTAATGTTTGGGATGATAAACGCCTGCAAACAATTCAAGCTATTGCTAAAGCCATCGGTGAATCTGCGGAAGTTAAGAAAACACTATCTGAACGGAGACTCGGCTATGATTTTCCAGAATATATTAATCAATCAACAAAATATCAGCGTATCAAGTGATTATGAAAAGTAAATTTTATAATAGGCGAACACTCTTGTTTGCTATTTCTCTTTTACCTCTTTTTGGCTGTGTAAAGGAAATTGAGCTTCAACCTCAAGAGGAAGAACTGCACGAGGTCGTTTTCCATGCCGGTTGGGCACCGGAGACAAAGACTGTCCTTCAGGAAGACGGCAGTGTCTGGTGGTCTCCGGGAGATGAGATAAGCTTGTTTGTCGGGGAGGGTAATAATGGCGGATATAAATTGACCTCTACGAATAACGAGCCTTCAGCCACGACGGATTTTGTCGGAAATATCCGTAAAAAAACTTCAACAGAAACATATACTGCAATTTATCCGTATAGTGATGCAAATATGGTTACTGAAAACGCAGTTGTTGCAACAATCCCTTCAGTTCAAATTGCAAAAGAAAACACATTTGAAAAGAATGTATTTAGTAATGTGTAAAAAATAAGTTGCATCAGTTGTTCGGTTTGATGAGGTAGTTCCACTTAGGTAGAACCTGTGATTGAACGACCTGCCAAGCAAGTCTTCTTTCGTATGATTCATCTACTATTCTTTTGATTTTATAAGTTTTGGTATTTATGTCGGCATACACTTTCAGACCTGGTTTAGTCGTGGTCAA
>CAVJMH010000022.1:0-30566 GCA_963650755.1 Firmicutes bacterium TM09-10
TTGACCACGACTAAACCAGGTCTGAAAGTGTATGCCGACATAAATACCAAAACTTATAAAATCAAAAGAATAGTAGATGAATCATACGAAAGAAGACTTGCTTGGCAGGTCGTTCAATCACAGGTTCTACCTAAGTGGAACTACCTCATCAAACCGAACAACTGATGCAACTTATTTTTTACACATTACTTAAGTCGTATCTGAAGATTCAGTTTGAATGACAAGGAACCGTCTTCTTCTTTGATGATTTGAGCATACTCATGTCGTGTTGTGCTGGAGCGCTCCAGATATGCATTGTTGTAAAGGAAATCCTCAAAGCGGTTGCGGTCGTAGAAATGATAACAGAGCACATCTCCACTTTCTTTTACCACAAGATAACCGCCGTTCGCATCATATTTCCCATTCCAGGCTTTTCCTGGCATCATTCCAAGAGCGGATGATGTCAAGAGATTCTTCACTTTATATGCATAGTACGGAATACTCTGTGACATATCAAAGTGCAGAGGATTCTTCTCGGATAGAGTCCGAACCAGATCCTTTAACATATTCGTGTCTTGTTCGAGTTGTTCAAGAAGCAACAAACCGATGATTTCTCCAAGGCAACAGTCAAGCATTGCCAGATTGTTCCTGAATATAGGATTATCAACCTTGTCAAATACAAGATGACACCCCTTGCTTTCAATGGCTTGAACTCTGAGAATCACCTTCTTCTGCTTTGGATTGAGGGTATTGATATATTCTATATCTGCATCACTCAGTTTGTTTCCACAAATTTTAAAATTGAAATTTGTGGTCTTGCCAGCATTGAGCAACGTTGAATCTCCACCAAGTTGAGACTTGATGCTGAATCCCATCTCTGTATTCAACCTCGTCCGCCTGTCGTGCAAAACTATTCGTATGTCCGTTTTATCCGAAGACTTTGCTTTTAGTGTATGGCAATGAATCTTTGTCATGAAATCTTCAGTGGCAGGGATGGCAAAAGCACTTTTGATCTCCGAATCTTTCCCGACAAACTGAATTGCACTGAGTAAAGTCATTGCTTGAGATTCAAATTCTTTTGCAGGTAGTCTAAGTAGTTCTGTTCCGTCTGATGTTTGAATTACGACATCACTGTTTTCTGGCAAATATTTCAGTTTACCCTCAGCCTCTTCCCTCAATATCATAATAATCGGATATACGAGATTCTTGATTTCATTCAAGTTCTCATCTCCAGCATGGACTTCTCCATCTCCTAAGAGTTTCAGCAAGACATATATCTCACTCCATTCACCTTTATTTCCTGTAATTGACATGGCTATTTCGTTTTAGAGAGTTTGATTTTCTTCAATAATTGAGCGGCCGTCGCTTGAATGGCTGGCACAGCAACGGAATTGCCGAACTGCTTATATGCTGAAGCATCGGCGACTCCGATTATGAAATTATCTGGGAATCCCTGAAGTCGTGCCCACTCTCGCGGGGTCATTCTTCTTATGCCGTCGTGATTCACTTCGCCTTTTATCCTCGTGGTCGGGGTAAAGTCTTTCAGTCTCTTGTCTATGACAAGATTTCTTTCTCGCCCCATTCCACCTACAACGATGGCATTAGATACGCCATCGTCAGGGATTATTTCATATCCAAATCCATTCCCTTTTGCAGCGTGACGCTCTTTGTGAGCAACAAGAGTTTTTATGTATTGAGTAGAAAGATAGTACTTTGATGGTACGACATCTTTCTCTTTTATGTCTGCAAATGTTTTAGTCGAGTCTGTTGGTTCTGGATAGGTAAAATCTGTTACATTCTGATCTTTCCTGAATCCAACAATATAAACACGTTCACGATGCTGCGGAACCCCGAAATTCATTGCATTCACAATTTGTGGGTCAGGAACATAGTAGTTCAAATCCTCACGAAGAACTTTCAAGATGGTCTTTATTGTATTTCCTTTGTCGTGAATCAAAAGCCCTTTTACGTTTTCCAAGAAGAAGGCTTTCGGCTGCTTCCTCTTTATAATTTCAGCGACATCGAAGAATAGTGTTCCTCGCGTTTCTTCAAATCCTCTGCGTTTGCCAGCCAGTGAAAATGCCTGACAAGGGAATCCAGCACAAAGGACATCGAAGCCATCTGGAATATATGATTTCGTTTCCTCTAGTGTGATGTCCCCAAATGGGATTTCCCCATAATTCAGCATATATGTTTTCTGTGCTTGGGCATCCCATTCAGAAGAGAACACACATCGTCCACCAAGGTTTTGCATAGCCATCCTAAAGCCACCGATGCCAGCGAACAAATCGATGAATGTGAATTTGGGTTTGGCTACAGGGAGGAATGGAACCTCAAAGAAATCAGGAAATAACGATTGATCGAATGCGGAATCTTCCAATATGAAAGCATCCTCATCATTTAATGCAGCTTCAAATACATCTCTCAGAATACCTTCCGCTTTCTTCCGATATACAGAATCCGTCTTCTTACCCATATTGTGGCAGTGATGGGAAAGTATGGCAAGTTGCATATTCAATGGCATTTGCCCACCATCAGACATAACACAATGTGGACCAGATAATGATGCTGAACTTTTCCCTTTCAGGAAGTCCTCAATCAGAAGTTTCTTATGAGCGTTATAAGTATTCATGTTTTCTCTCAACAAGTGAGCGTCAAAATTTATAATCATTACCGCCTTGTAATCTTGGCGTACATTTGAATCAACAAAGTTACAAAAACAATCCATACAATTTATCGTTTAGTTCAAATTCATTTGAGTACGATTTGATTACGCATCATATTTTCACACATTCTATTTCTTCCGATACTTCCCATACTCAATTTTCTCAATCTTGCCAGTCTCAATCCATTTCTTGATGTAGCGGTCGGCTGATGGTGTCGGGATACCAAGGGTGGTGGCGAGTTTCTGGTAGGCCTGACGGTCAAAGGATTCCGGAATGGCGTCGAGGAAGGTCTGCTGGCGGATGTCGGGTGAGGATGCGACCGGCGTTGGCTCTTCGACCTGTGGGAGGGTGCTGAAAACCTTGTCGATGTGGACTATAAGGACATCGCAGATAGTCAGGGCGGTGCGGAAGTCGGATTCCGTACAGGTCAGGGGCGATGAAAGGTCGCCGGTCTCGAGGATTCGCAGGGAGGTCAGGATCAGGATTATTCGGAACGTAGAGAGGCCAAGGCGACGGACGGAGGCCACGATGAACTCGCCGTAACTGTCGAGCTGTCGGGTCTGGATGGTGGAGAAATAGGAGTTGAATCTGGACATTTGGGATGAGGTGAGTTCCACACGGATTGGCTGCATCGGCTGGAGGAGTTTGTGTAGGGCGTGGAACTCTTCACCGAGCTGCTTGAAGTAGTCGTCAAGTGCGATGCCGGAGCCGCTGTCGAACACGTCGTGCCAGTCGCTCTTGGCATTGAGGTAATAGAAGAGGAAACGGCTGAAAAGACCGTTTTCGGCATCCTTGATGAGTGAGCGTACCTGCTGGGGCGTGCCGGTGAGGAGCGTGGAGAGGCAGGGAGACTTGATGCTGACATATTCCTTGTCCTTTCGGCGGATGTAGGAGATGGCTTCGTGGTGGAAGGCTTTGCGAAAGCCGTCGGAGTAGTTGCCATAGTCGGAGTCGAAAGTGTTGGCGAGGGTGTCGCCCTCGGTCTCGAACATCAGGCCGATGCCGTTGTTCTCGTTCAGGGTCTGATAGACGGCTGTGGCAGAGGAGTTGGCTGGGATCAGCAGGAGACGGAGCGGTGGTTCTTCTGGCTTTTCGAGGGATTTCTTGTTCTTGGAGGCGTTATATTCATTGAGTTTGGACTTGTACTCTTCGCGCTCGGCTTCGTTGAGTTGGCGCAGTTCGTCGTGGATGGGGTCGATGAGGTTTCGGCAAAGGGTTAGACGGCCTTTGCCGGCTGATGCTCTGGCGGTGATGAACGTGAAGAGGTTCGGGTGGATTATGCGTTTGTCGTAGATGCCGGTGACTTTGGTGAGACAGGCGGAGAGGGCGGTCAGGGAGCCAAGAAGGAGAATGTCGGCATCTTTGTCGTTGTCGGCCACGGCAACGATTTTTTTGAGGTACTCCGGGAGGTGGTCACGGATTTTGTCGGAGAAGGTCGGGAAATCTTCTTCGGGTTCGGGGATTATCACATTATCAGTTTTATCAAGTTTATCAGGTGATGATGTTGATAATTTTGATAATCTGATAATGTCTGGACGGGTGGAGACTTGGATTCCGGCTTCTTTGGCGAGCTGGAAGAATGTCTTTATGGAGATGCCGGTGCCGTGAGCGTGGAGACAGCGGTCGTATTGGGTGTCAGTCGTTTCCGGGGTGTAGTCTGGATGAAGACGACTGAGGCGGTGGTAGTAGCTTCGGCCAGCCTCTCCGAGCTGGTCGGAGAGGGCGAAGCCGAGGTCACGCCATTGGGCATATGTCGGGGCGATGTCAACGGAGGCGGTTTCGATGCGGGTAGTTATGGTCTCGATGTCGTCAGATGTTGTTGATGTCGTAACGACCGCGCTATGATTTGGCACAGGTTGGAGCCATTCCTGGGGATTGAATATCTTTTTGTTCATATTGTCAGAGGTATTTGGGATTGAGGTATGCGTTGGGGTCGTGCGGAAGGAAGCAGGCACGACTGATGTCTTTGCCGGACTTGTCGGCTTCAATGCCGTAGGTCTGGCGGACATAGTTGGATATGGCACGGAAGTAATCCGCATGCGATGCCGTTGTGATGTCTATCGGGATTATCCACTTGAGGCCGTCACCGGAGGGGCTGGTGAAGAGCAGTTGTGTCTCGAAGTATGGATCTTCAAGGAGTCTGGTGCGAGTGGTCTCTGGACAAGGGAGGTGGTCGAAATCTATGCAGATCAGCCCTGAGTGCCGGACGAGTTCACGGTCGGCACGGCTTCGGAATATTCCGGAGAAGGTGGCGTAGCTGAAATGTGTGGACTTGTAGGCTCTTGCCATTGTCCTGTCGGCAATGGCACGGAGGGTTTCTGTCGAGTCGGCGGCCTGACAGGAGGTGATGTAGTCGAAGATGTCTTTCAGGTGGACTTCGGCTGAGGGGTATTTGTTGGTTATGGGGGTATTGAACAGGGAGAATGCCGGGCCTTTATTTGTTTCTGTCGTCATAGCGTTCACGGATTTTGAACATTGTGTAGTTGTCGTGCAGGAGCTTTTCGAGGTCACTGCGGAGATAGTAGATTTTGTTGCCGATACGTGTGTAGGGCATCGTTCCGTTGCTCCGCAGGGTCTGGAGGGTGCGCTGGCTGATGTGCAGGATCTGCATTATGTCCTGACCGTCAAGGAGGTTGCCGATGAAGTCGGTCGGGGGTTGCGTGTTATTTTCCATCATTCTTTCTCCTTCCGAATAGTTCCACCGCGTAGTCGGCATCGACGATTATTTTGCGGCCGTTCTGGCGGACGGCATCCTTGATGAGACCGTCCTTGTATTCCTGCGCGGTCTTGTGGCTTACGCCGAAGAGCTGCTGGATGCCGCGGAGTCCGTAAACATAGCGGACGTGAGTGCGTGTGTCGTTGGTTACGGAGGCGGCTGTCGTCTCGCGTATCAGCTGCCTGAGATCTGCAACCGTAAGGGCTGCGATGGGAGTTGTGTCATCGTATAGCATAACTTTTTCATTTTACATTTAACATCTGGCACAACCGGTTGTGTCCATAGTGGACTATGATATATCGACAGCAAAGGAAAGAAATTACTTTGAGGTTACAATAGTGTAATAAATAACGCTTTACAGGTTTCTTGCGAAAACTTGATAGAATAGAATAAATGAGAATCAAATGATATTAAACGATAAAATCCATTGGACACTTTTTTATGATAGTGTCCAATGGATTATCTGTTTAGTTGTGTTTGGTTATAAAATAGTCCGGGAAACCTTAGTTTATGTCAAATGATTCTGATGAAAAGTTCCCATAGTTCAATGGTGCGTGGCAGATGAACCTTGCCTCCTTCCATCACGAGCCAGCCTTCGTTCCTCCAGTTGTAAAGCGTCTGGCGTGAGATGCCGAGACGCTCGGAGAGTTCTTTCATATTGTACAAGTTGCGGCTTTTGGCAAGAGCTCTCATCTTTTCGATGTGTACCTTCGGCTTGTCAATCTTGATGGCGCAGGTGCTTATGAGGTCTCTGACGGATATGAGCGAGTGGGTCTTGTACACGCCGGTCTTTCTGCCTTTGTCATCATTTTCCTTCAGCTACTTGAGCATATCTGTGACACCTGTGGCATCGAGGCGGATGTTGAGGAGTTCGTGGATGGTCATAGGCTATTTCTTGATTATCTCCCAATGACCGCCGTTGGTTGGGCCAATGTGATTGAGCTTCTTCCCAAGCATCTGCTTGATGTGATAATATACTCCATCCTTGCTTAATCCTATTTTTTCGGCAATCTCGCTTATTGATATGGATGGATTCGCTTCAATGAGATGAAGAATCTGCTCTTTTGTAGTAGTTTTTGTGGTAGTTGTAGTAGTTTTTGTGGTAGTACTACCAAGATACAACGTCAATTCCACCTGCTCGGGGTCATAAAGCTCACGGATGACGGGTTCCGGCCATTTGTTGTATGCCCAGCCTTTTTTGATGGTGTCCACACCGCTTCCGGCGCGTTCTCCCTCTCCGATGAATTCAAACATCTTCTGGAGGATGCTGTTTCTACAGATGCTCGTGCCGCCTTCGTAATACTGCTCGACAGACACCAGAAGAGTCCCCGGGTTGCGGAACACAAACCTGTCGGGGTAGTGCTCAATCACAATGCAGTGCATCGCGGTAAGCCGGGCGTGGATAATAGTGTTGACTATGACTTCCCTCAAAGCTTTGTGGGCGGGGGTGTCATCAACACGGTTCAGCCCCTCGAGTTTGAATGGAACAGGAAGAGACTGCGCCATCTTCATATATACGCGGCGGTGGAACTGATAAAGATTTGCCTCCCAGTTGCCGTCAGGATGAATTCTGTCAGTCCAACGGATGTCGGGGTCATTGCTGAGTTTCTCACGAAAATCCACATAGTAATGCGGCAGGACGCTGAGTATTGTCTCTTCAAGACCGAACATCAGCACTGCCGCCAGAGTGAATCCTTTCTCGCCTGTCTCTAAATTTGACACATAGCCTCCAATCTTTTTGAAGAATTCAAGGTCGGAGAGTTCCGTCCAAGGATGTCCTTCGTGGCGGTTGTTATAAAGTTGCCTGTACTGGCGAATCGTCGTGTCATCAAAATCCTTTTCAATAGTAAAATGCGCCTTAGTGGCTCACCAACAAATCTCCCACGGACTTTTGTCGGTGAGCCTCTATAACACAAAGGCGGTGAGCTGGGCGTAGGCTTTTTGGAAAGACCTCTGAGCATCAAGACTTTCGCCCAAAGCATCGTAGAACATCTCCATCTGAAGAAGATAGTCAAGCACGGAGATGGCACCCTTGTCCATCGCCTTTTGCAGCAGAGCGACATTTTCACTGACCCGCACTAAGGCCTCTTCGTAAGTAGAAGCCACCCTTTGAAGCCCCAGAGTCTTCTTATACTGTATTTCAAGATTAGTGTAAAATGCCAATTGCGCCTCCTTTTGCCTACATTTGGCAGCAGCAAGAGAGGCCTGAGCCTGTTTCACTTTTCTGCCCGCTGACCATAAAGGAATGGAAATACCCATCGAAATGCCCTGAAAGGTCTCCCCTACCACAAACTCACCCATATAACCTACCGATAAAGCAGGAGCGACTTCACTTTTCGTAATGGCCAACTCCCCCTCTCTCACCTTAACCTGAGCCCTCACATAAGAAAGCGCCGGACTCTTCTGAGCCATCTCATCCGACCACTGTTCAAAATCTGAAGGAAGCAGAACACTCTCATATTCAGACAATTCACCAAACGCTATCTCCTCTCCCCCGTTCAATAAACGAAGTTCCTGTAGAATGGCATCTCTTTCCACCTTTAGCCGGTCAAGTTTAAGTTCAAGATCAGAAGCTTTCAAAAGTATATTATTATATTCCAATCGATTAGCCTGCCCGTTATAGAACTTTTTATCGTACATCGCGACCACCTCGCCGGCCGACTTCACTCTATCTTCCAAAGAAGAAATAAGAGAATTATAATAAACAAGGTCCAGCAAAGTCTCCTTGGCCTGCAGAAGAAGCGATATTCTCTGCGCATTATACTCGCTTCGGGCCAATTCATTCTTACTTTCAGAAGCCCTATGCCTCATACCGGACACAGAGGCAAAATCAAAAGATTGGCTGGCCGAAAAATCCCTGCGCACCCCAATGGTTGAAGGACTCCCCCACAGATATGCAAATTCCACCTCAAGATTCGGAAGGGCCGATGACAGAGAATTCTCTATCTCCTGCGAGCGAAGAGTTGAGCGCAAAGCCTGTAAAGTAAGGTTATGAGACTCTATCTGACTAAGCACGTCATCCACACTAACACTCTGCGCCTGCAGACTGCTAAAAGCCACAAATATGGAGCACAACACAAGCGAAAAATATCTGTTCATATTGCCCGTCTTTTATTAGTAATCAAATACATAATAGGCACGATAAAGCCGTTAAGTAACGTGGACGAAAACAGTCCTCCGAGAATCACCTTAGCCATAGGACTTTGAATCTCGTTACCAGGAAGGTCTCCACCTATGACCAAAGGAATAAGAGCCAGAGCCGAAGTAAGAGCTGTCATAAGTATAGGGTTGAGTCTGTCCAGCGACCCTATGCGCACGCTTTCCTCCAGACTCTCTCCCCCGTCGCGAAGGTCATTGTACCTGGCCACAAGCAACATTCCGTTACGCGTAGCTATACCGAAAAGCGAAATGAAACCTATTATGGCCGGAATACTTACACTCCCATCCGTAAGCCAAATCACCAGCACACCTCCGATAAGGGCAAGCGGAAGATTAAGCAGGACGACAAGCGACTGACGCGCATTACGGAACTGCTTATAAAGCAAAAGGAATATTACAATTATGGCTAAAATGGAGGTCAGCATCAACGTGCGCGAAGCGGCCTGCTGACTTTCGAATTGGCCTCCATATTCTATATGGTACCCTTCTGGAAGCGTAATATCCTGAGCGACAGCCGCTTTTACATCAGCGACTACACTGCCAAGGTCCCTGCCTGCGACATTGGCCGAAACCACTATCTTTCTCGACACGTTCTCCCTGTTGATGGTGTTCGGGCCCGTAGAAGAGATGACTTCTGCCATATAGGATAGCGGTACTTTTCCTCTGTCGGTGTCTATCAATAGCTTGCTAATATCCTGGGCCGTGCTCCGCTCACTGTCCTCAACCTTAAGGACAAGGTCGAATGATTTGTCGCCTTCATATACCGAAGACACCTTTTCACCGCCAAGAAGAACGCCAATCATCTTTTCGAACTCCGGAATGGTAACTCCATAACGGGAAAGGATGTCGCGTTTAGGGACAATCTGAAGTTGAGGACGCTCCACCTGCTGCTCCACATTTAGGTCTGCCACCCCATCAATATCCTTTATACTCTGCTTTATCTGATTTCCTATCAGATACATACGATTAAGATCCGTACCAAACAACTTGATGGCTATATTGGCCTGAGTGCCGGAAAGCATAGCATCTATACGGTGAGTGATAGGAGAGCCAAGCTCAACATTAATCCCTGGAATCACTTTCAGTCGTTCACGCACTTCTGCGGAAAGTTCGTCCTTGGTGCGTTTGCCCAGAATGTAAGGCGCCTCTATCTCGGAGCTATTGACGCCAAGCGCGTGTTCGTCAAGTTCGGCGCGTCCCGTTTTACGGCCAACCGTCTGTATCTCAGGTATAGAGAGAAGTATTTCCTCCACCTTTGCGCCTATCTTGTCGGATTCGTCCAGCGAAACTCCCGGCATAGTGGACACGTTGATAGTGAACGACCCTTCGTTAAATGGCGGAAGGAAACTGCTGCCAAGAGAAGTAAAAACCAGGATTGCACCCACAAAACAAGCGGCTGTAAATCCAAGTACGCCTTTTTTGTGCGCTATGGCCCAATCCAAGGATTTGGCATAAACCCTTCTGAGCCATACAGTCAGCGTCGGTTCCTTGTCCACACTCTCGCTTCTATACCTGCCGAGCAGATAACTGCACAGGACAGGCGTCAGTGTGAGCGCCACCAGGGTCGAAGCACAAAGTGAAGCGATGAATGCTATGCCCAGCGGAGCGAGAAGTTTCCCTTCCATTCCGGAAAGAAAGAAAAGAGGGACGAAACTCACTATTATTATAAGTGTAGAGTTAAGGATAGGCATACGGACCTCACGCGAAGCCTCGAAGACGACAGAAAGCGTAGAACGCCTCTGGGAAGACGGCAGATTATGATTAAGTCTGAGATGTTTAAAGACATTTTCCACATCCACTATGGCATCGTCCACGAGAGAGCCTATGGCTATGGCCATACCACCAAGACTCATAGTATTGATAGTAAGCCCCATAAACTTAAGCGTAAGGATAGTGATTACCAGAGAAAGCGGGATAGTAACCAGCGAAATGAGCGTGGTGCGCACATTCATCAAGAAGATGAAGAGGATTATGACCACGAAAAGGCCGCCCTCGAAAAGGGACTTCTTGACGTTGTTTATAGAATTATCAATGAAGCGTTCCTGACGATAAATGTCCGTGGAGACCTTTACATCCGAAGGAAGCGTCTGTTTAAGCTCCGAAAGCGCCTTGTCTATCTTAGCACTCAACTCTATAGTGCTCACGTCAGGCTGTTTAGTAACAGTTACCATTACGGCAGGATGTGCGTCGTGCGATGCCACACCCATCTTAGGAGAGTGATTGCCTATCTTGACGTCGGCCACGTCGCTAAGCCGTACAGGTTTCCCGCCAGCCATCTTCACCACGCTCTCCCCTAATTCGTCCACATCCGACGTGGAAAACATCCCTCTCACTATATATTCATTACCGTACTCATAAAGAACACCACCGGAAATATTCTGATTCATGTTATCCACTGCATCTTGCACCTGCGAAAGTGAGACATCGTAATGCTTCATGCGCGCCGGGTCCAGAAGTATCTGATATTCCTTTATATCTCCTCCCATAACAGCCACCTGCGCCACGCCTCCGGTACTCAAGAGCCTTGGCCTGATGGTCCAGTCTGCCAATGTTCTAAGATCCTGCATAGATGTGGTGTCCGAGGTAAGAGAGACAAACATAAGTTCCCCAAGGATAGAAGATTGCGGGCCAAGCGTAGGATTTTCCACGCCCTCGGGAAGACTCTCGGAAATAGCCGATATTTTCTCCGAAACGATCTGACGTGCCAGATAAATATCTGTCCCCCAATTAAATTCCACCCACACCACAGAAAAACCCGTAGTTGAAGAAGACCTTACCCTGCGTACATCGGCAGCTCCATTGACAGCTGTCTCCACAGGGAAAGTGACCAATCTCTCCACTTCTTCGGGAGCCATACCGGCAGCTTCCGTCATAATTACTACCGTAGGTGCATTCAAATCCGGGAAGACATCCACATCCATGTGAGATGCCGTGTACATCCCGCCTATCATTAAAAGTACCGCCGCAAGAAGAATAACCAGACGGTTATCGAGCGAAAACTTGATGATTTTATCCAGCATAAGGCCTAATGATTATGAGTGTGACCCGGGATAGCTGAAGATGCGGTGGCCAATTTAACATTATACGCGCCCTTCACTACGACCTTGTCTCCTTCAGACAATCCTTTCAGAACCTCAACCCTCTCTCCATCGCTTCTTCCAAGAACAATTTCCTTCTTATGGAAAATCTCTTCCTCCTCCTGCACGAACACGGACTTTATGCCCTGCTCCTCGATTATAGCTCCGACAGGTACGCTTAGACATCTGTCCGTTCCCTTCCCTATCAAAAAGACTTGTGCAAATGAGCCAGGAAGAAGACCGGCAGTATTATCAAAAGAAAAGGAGACATTCACAAAAGCGCCCTCCGCACTGCGAGATAGCGAAAGCAGACGGCCGTTAATCTGAGAAAGATGATAAAGCGCATCGTCATAAACCGTCTTAAAATTAGCTGTATATACTTCCCTTAAAAATGAATATTCTCCCTGAGGCACATCCACGCTTAAAGAAAGTTTCCGATTACCGGCCACGACCGCAAGGACCTCTCCGGTATCCACATACTGTCCTGCTTTAGCCTTCAAATCAAGTATATAGCCGTCTTGAGGAGACGTAACGGCCATCCCATTTTCAGAATAATTGGCAGCCTGACTCTCGAAAGATGCCCGCGCAAGAGAATAACGCATCTTAATGTCCTCATATTCCTGCTGCGAGATTATTTTATCTTCTGCCAATGTCTGTGCGCGGAGAAACTGCCCCTTAGCCGCTTCATATTCAGCCTTAGCCTTGGCCATCTGGTCCCCGTCCGCAAGGCTGCCGCCGGAAATGTAGAAAAGAACATCGCCCTTTTTCACTTCTGCGCCCTCAATCAAAGGCGTGAAAGAAAACGCGACAGTGCCGTTTGACGGAGACACCAAAGTTTTTTCCGCGCCGGGAAGCGAAGTAATCTCTCCCGAAGCCTTGAGCACAGGATGGAACTCCCCAAAAGTAATTTTCTCTAACTCCAGACCACAGGCCAATGCCTGAGCCTTAGTAAAATGAACCTCGCCAGGATGGTTTTCGTGGTCGTGGTCATGTGCATCGGAATGCATTTCTTCCGCCTCATGAGCATCGGCGTGTTCGTGATGGGAAGAATGATTATGGCACGAAACGAAAAGTGCGCTAGAAAAAATAATAATCCCCAGATAAAGTCTGTATGTTTTCATCATAAGTCTGTTTTTACCGCTTACTAAAGCTTATCAAAAGCGACCAAAGATACACAGACAGACCTGCAACCGAGTTGCAATAGGGCTCAGAAACTTCCGGTCTGGCAACTTAAAAGACGAACATACAGTAGCATTCGGTCTTTCTCGTGATATTTCTAAAGAGAACAATAACAAAAGCACCTCTTTGTTATATCCGGATTTCGTAGTATATTCGCCGCCCGTTCGGGCAAGGATAAAGTCTTTGGATGCTCGGACGAAAGAATAAAACTATGAGCAGTAATAATTTAAGTACTAAACCGGCAGGAACGTCTTCTCGACATAATGAGCTGATTGGACACCTTTCCTGTTTTATCGCTTACTCCATCTTCGGAGTCAACATCGTAACCTGTAAAGACCTGACAAGCAGCCATATCCTATCATCCATCGCACTTTTCAGCATTAGAGCCATAGGCGCAGGCTTGCTTTTTTGGATAATCTCCATCTTTACACCTAAAGAAAAAGTAGAGAAGAAAGACTTCCCGAAAATAGCCCTCGCTTCACTTCTTGGATTTTTCGCTCCGCAATTCACGTTTCTTACCGCACTGCCGGAGATAACGCCTATGACAAGTTCCATACTTAGTTCCCTGACGCCTATTTATACTATGTTCATAGCAGCCATAGCCGTTAAAGAACCTATCACACCTAAAAAATTCGGCGGTGTAATGCTGAGTTTCATAGGAATCGTTACTCTCATTCTAAGCAGTACGACGCATTCGGCGTCAGGAGCCACTACCAACTCCCTTTTCGGAGTACTTCTGATGGTATCGAACGGCATTTTCTTCGCCTTGTACCTTGGAATATTCCGCCCACTGATTCAGAAATATTCCGTAGTGACATTCATGAAATGGATATTTCTCTTCGCCGCCGTAATGACTATTCCCCTTTCAGGAAAAGAGCTGATATCTTTCGACTGGCAACAGCTTAATGGGAGTCTTGGAGCAGAATTGGCATTCCTGGTACTCTGCGCCACATTCATCTCCTATTTCCTTATCCCTGTAGGTCAGAAGAATATACGTCCGACACTGGTAAGCATGTACAATTACTGCCAGCCTATCGTGGCCACCACCATAAGCATAATAATAGGGATGGATACACTAAGCCCGCAAAAAATACTTTCAGCTGTAGCAGTTCTTGCGGGCGTGATAATCGTAAGTTTCAGTAAAAAGGCTTCCGCCTGACGGACTGACAAGCTAACAGAACGCCGCGACTCTAACCTCTGTCAAATTCAACCACGAGAGCGCTATTTCCGGGCACAAGAGTAGTATCCGAAACCGAGAAACTATGTCCCGAGAGAACGTCTCTTCCATTACGCAGCCCTTCCGTAATCTCGGAATAATACGACCAAGGCACGTTCTTAGGCTGAAGAGCGTTGTTGATGAAGACGAACACCGCTTTAGAATCGTTATAACGGAAAAAGGCGTACGTGTTATCGCGAGTAATGAAATGCAGAGTGCGTCCACCATGGATAACTTCCGCTCCCTTTCGCCAGTTGAATAGGCGCGAAGCATAGTCGTGCACAGAGGAAGAAACCCCGTTACTACGCCAATCCTCAGGGAAATCCACGCGAAGTCCTCCGTGTCCCTGACTGCGGTCAGCTGAAACCTGCATAAGTTCATCTCCTGCAAACACTTGCGGAATACCGCGAAGAGTAGCGAGTAGCGTGAGTGCGAGTTTCACCTTATCCGGATTCTTTTCCACCACGTCCCCTATTCGGTCGGTATCATGATTCCCTGCGAAAATCAGCACATTATTGATATTAGGATAAAGATAATCGTGCGAAAGAACATCGTAGATACGTGTCATTCCCCGTCCCCAGCCTGCATCCTCATTAAGAGCGGCACGCAAAGCATCGTGAAGAGGGAAATCCATTACCGAAGGAAGATTTGAATCAAAGCCATCAGCATTAAGCGCATCTTTCTGCCAATAAGCAAGTTGTGGAATAGACGAAGTCCAGCACTCCCCTACTATGTTAAGATTAGGATATTCACTTACGACCGCTTTACACCACTTCGACATAGGCCATTTCTCGTTATATGGATAGGTATCCACACGAAGTCCGTCCAGACCGGCACTTTCTATCCACCATACAGCCCACTGTGTAAAGTATCCCAGCACATATTCGTTGTCCAGATTCATATCAGGCATAGAAGGCACGAACCATCCGCTTTCCTGTATCTGAAGATCCCTGCGTGAAGCATTGGTATCCATATTAGTGGAAAAACAAACATTGGTGCCGGTGTACTGAGGGAATTGGTGAATCCAATCCCGGAAAGGAAGGTCCTTCATCCACCAGTGCGATGTACCGCAATGATTAGTAACCACATCCATTATCACCTTGAGTCCTCTGTCATGCGCCTTCGAGACGAACTCCCGATAAAGTTCATTACTTCCGAAGCGCGGGTCTATATGGTAATAATCCGAACACGCGTAGCCATGATATGATTCCTGCTCAGCATTATCGCAAAGCAGCGGAGTAGGCCAAATGGCAGTAGCCCCAAGTTCCGCGATATAATCAAGATGATTAATCATGCCTTGAAGATCCCCTCCGTGGCGTCCGTAAAAGGCCTTAGGGTCAGCTTTCTCTGCCATATCAGGGGAAGAATCATTAGAAAGGTCTCCATTTGAAAAGCGGTCAGGCATAATAAGATATATCATATCCGCACTTGAAAAACTTTTCCGAGAAGCGAAGCCTTCCTTGCGCTTTTCTATAGTATAAGGATATTTGAAAACATCTACGCCGTCTTTAGAAAATACCAGATAATACTCCCCAGCCTGAGCCTTAGGCGAGATGTTCACGTCAGCAAAAAGATAATTCGGGCTGTCCGCCTTATGTAGCTTTTCTATCTTCACTCCCTTACCACCTTCAAAACGAACATCATAAGCGTCTATCATCTCTCCCTTTATGAGAAGCTGAAGAGGAGTTTTCATTCCTACCCACCAAGAAAGAGGTTCAACCCGCTCCACCTGACCAACTGAAGCATCCTCCACAGAAGAAGACACAAATGCACCTTTACCCGCACATCCTGCAAGCATAAGTGCAAGAATCAAAGTATTCAGTATTTTTTTCATATTCCTATTCTATATGCCAATCCCACGGAGCGCAAAGCTGCGCCCTTACCGTAACGCTGTCGCCCCCAAGGCTCCTGCGGAAAACAAGAGTGCTATCCGAAGTCGAAAGAACTTCAAAACTTCCACCCTCTTCTCCTGGCCAAAGAGCCATGTGCTTATGTCTCAATTCTATAAGTTTCTGATAAAAAGAAGTATATTCGTTCTCTTCCCACGCCGGAACATGATCTTTTTCGAAAAACTGAAAACGATGATTCCAGCCCATCTCCTGACCGGTATAGACAAGAGGCTGTCCGCATGGAAGAGTAAATGTAAGCACGGCCATAACCTCAGCAGCGTCTCCCATCCTTTCAAACTCAGTTCCTGCCCAGGAATTCTCGTCGTGATTAGAAGTGAACATCAGGCGAAAAGCATCGGAAGGATACTGCGCGCCATCCTCTTTAATATATTCAAGCAATTCTGGAATATTCTTACGTCCCTGGGCTATGTCATTAAGCAGATGATGCAGCTTCCACGCATAAGAAGCATCAAATCCCGAGTCGTGAAGCCGAGGATCCTCTCCCTCCGCCAGCATATACATCTTAGGGTAATCTGCGCGAAGTTCCGAAATGGTCTTCTTCCAAAACTCAAACGGCACTTCGCAAGCCATATCGCATCGGAAACCATCTATCCCCTTTGCCATCCAGAAGCGCATAGCCTTCTGCTGAGCATCCCACACCGCCGGATTATCATAATTCAAAGCCGCAATATCCGTCCAGTCATACTGCACGACGGTACGTCCGAAGGAATCTCTTTCGTACCAGTCAGCAGGCTCTCCATTTATCCACACCGCATCGGGAGAAGTATGATTGGCCACCCAATCAAGAATCACACGAAAGCCCTGCTTCTTGGCCGCCTTCAGGAAATGCTCAAAATCCGCCATAGTTCCAAACTCCGGATTCACAGCGCAATAATCCTTCACAGCATAATACGAACCCAGCGTGCCTTTCCTGTTGAGTTCCCCTATGGGATATATAGGCATAAGCCAAATGACATCCACGCCAAGTCTCTTGAGGCGAGGCAATTGGCCTTCAGCAGCCGCAAATGTACCCTCCGGAGTGTATTGGCGCACATTCATCTCATAGACCACGCTGCTATAGGTCCACTTCGCGTGAGAAGTCCTTTGCTGTGCACACGAAACGAAAAAACCAAGAGCGAGTAGCGAGAACGCCACAAACAATATATTCAACCTTTTCATCAGTTATCGTTATTTTCAAGCAATTTATACTCTCCGGCGTCAAGCGATAGGACAAGTTCCCCTCCGGAAGGGACGTTAAATTCCTCCCCGCTGAAAGTATCCCTCCAAAGCCCTGAAGAAGGGAGAGTTATGCTCACCTGAGAATTATTCTCCACGTCAAAATTCCCCACCAGAAAGAAAGTTCCGCCCTCCGAAGAAGAAACGCTTATATGCCTTATCTTCTTTCCGCCGAAAACAGAAGCAGCGTAAGTGACGTCGCTACGGAAAAACTCCGGGTTTGAGCTGCGCCAGGACAAAATCCTTGAGTACTCGTCATAAAGGCCCTTTCTCTGCGGAACGTCCAGATAATCCCAATGCAGAGGTTTCGCTCCCGTTCTCCCGTTTTCCTCGATGGAGACATCATAACCCAATTCCTCGAACTGCCATATCATCTTAAGCCCCGGCACGAGAAGAGAAAAAGCGGCGTTAAGAGCCTCGCGCTGCATACGCGCCGTCAAATCTCCTGTAATGCCGTTCCCCCATTTAAGTGCTTTATATGCAGTCCTTTCCTCATCGTGACTTTCCTGAAAACCCACGAGCGAGCCGAAAGGCATAGACGTCCCTGTCCACATACCGGAAAGATCGTCCCCGTCGGAAAGCCATCCCATAGCTGTCTGACAATAAGCATTGTTCAGATTTCTCCATAATTTTATTCCGCTCTGGGCCAATTCATTCTCCTCCCGCGTCTCACAAAAATGTTCAAAAATCACCACCGCTTCAGGTTTCTTCTCAAAAACGAAGGAAGCATAATCTTTAAGAATGGCAATTCGCGAAGCGTCATAGGATGCTGCCGAGCTGTCATTACTTTTTTTCTGTGTGAATCCCTTTGTAAGGTCAAAGCGGAATCCATCGAAATGATACTCGTCAAGAAGGAAAGCAAGGCTTCTCTTTATATGGTCCCTGACAACAGGATTTTCGTGATTCCAGTCGTGAAACACCGAATAAGGATGTGGAGCATCTACATTAAAAAACGGATTGTTCACAGATGTCTTATTCGAAGACGCGTCCCAATACATCTTAGCCATAGGATGAGATCCCGTAACGTGGTTATACACCACATCCACCAGCACGGCAAGTCCCCTGCTATGACACTCATCCACAAATTCCTTATAATTCTGCCTTGTGCCATAAGCCTTGTCCAGAGCGAAATAACTGCAAGGATTATAACCCCAACTGTCATTTCCGTCGAACTCTTGTATAGGCATAAGCTCTATCGCATTAATTCCCAGATTCTTAATATAATCAAGACGTTCTACGACCCCAGCCAAATCCTTGCTCGCCGAGAAATCGCGAAGATGAAGTTCATAGATAATCAAATCATCCGGATCCGCCACCTTATATTCAGGAATTTTCCATTCATACTCCTGCTTATCTATCTGAAATGCGGAAACCAAGCCACTGGCTTTATCCGGATAAGAAGGCAACCCCGGATAAGTAGAAGACGATATCCACTGGTCATCGGTGCTGTAAACTATCTGAGAGTAAGGGTCAGACAGTCTGACCGCCTCTCCATCGGAAGAAATGAGGTGATACTGGAATCTATATTCTTCTTTGGAGTTCAACCCGTTCAGTTCTATCCACCAGCAGGAAGCGTCTTCATCACGATACATTTCATAACTATGGCTGAGGGTCCAATCATTAAAATCTCCCACCAGCAATGCATGCTCGTATCTGCCGCCCTGACTGTCGCGATCATAAAGGACAAGGGACACCTGCGTACCGCCGACATAATTGATGCCTGTTTCAAGACCTTGCGGAAGCGATTTTATCACCACCTCATCAGGTTTAAATTCACGCGCAGAATCTTCCACTGCACAAAACAAGTCCACCGTCTGCTTCTTTCCGTCCGCGCTACGGACTACCACACCTATCTTAGTTATAGCCTCGTCCTCCCCTGCGCCGAACCACTCTCGGATAGACGGAGTTATAGAAAGAGCCCACAGATTATCCACTTCAGTCTTTTGCCATAAGCACTTATCTATATTCTCATTCCATTCAGCCTGAACATGCTCCCATTGAAGATTAACTATGCCTATGTGGGCATACAGCGATGCGGTGTAGCCTTCAAATGGAAATCCGCCACCTGCTTTATAATAAAGAGTGCACGACTCATCCGCTGAAGGCTTTTCAGGAATAACGGAAAGCCCATAAGGCAAATTCTTCAGCTCTTCTTCCTTATCCACGGTCTGCGTCTTCTCTTTACCGCAGGAGCAGAATAAAATCAAAACAGGGAAAAGCAGCAGTAATTTTTTTCTCATCACCTTCTTATACTTGTAGCCAGCGGCCCGATCAGGAGCCACTGGCCAAAACTATCTTATACTTCTTAATTTCAACGTATTGACTTATTTGATAGTACCTGTCCCAGCATTGAAATCAAGAGTAACAGTCTGTCCTGCTGTTACAGGAACAGCCGCCTGATCACTACCGTCTGCACGGTACTCAATCTTACCATCGTAGATGTTGAATTCACGATGCCACCATTTGCCCTCAGCTGCCTCAAATACAGACTTAGCATACATACGAAGATTACTGGCATTAGTCGCAGTCGTGGTAAACAATTTTTCATCTACAGTAAATGGATATTTCCCTTCATCCCAGCTTCCGAACACATCACCCATACCATAGACCTCAGCCTTATGAATATTAAGCTCATTGTTTGCAAAATCCACCTCAAGCATATAAAGACCTGCCTCTGAAACTACACAGTTACCATCGCCATCATTAGTAAAGCCTACATTTGTCGTAAGCTGACCAAATGCGGCACTCCAGTCATTTGCAACATTTTTAGAAGAGAATTTGAATCCATTTGCCGGATTTTCGATATAACGGATAGCCCAGAATACGCCTTGCTCACTATGAGCAGGGATGAGAGTAACGACTCCTTCTGAGCCCCAATTCCAAGCACCGAATTCTGTTCCCGTCATATAGCACTCTGTAGGAAGTTCAGACTCTTTGGTAAGTTCTACCGTGTATGTAAACGCATCAGCTACAGCGCCTGACTTCGGAGTATAAGTAAGAGTAACTTTATAAAGACCTGCCTTTTCTCCGATAACGATATCGCCACCGGTATTAGAAAGTTTACCGTCCGTAAGACCAAGACCGACTTCTGCCTTTACGATTCCGTCCTCGTCAAGATTGATTTTCCAACCGTTGCAAGAAGCGAATTTGAATGCTCCCTTTGCAGAGAAGTTAAGATCGTTCCAAGTGTAAGTGATAGAACCGTCAGCTGCCTTTGCAGAAGCCACACCTTCGGTAAATCCCCAGCTGTTGCATCCTCCACGAACGCCCCAATCAGCCTTCTGGATAATAATCTGAGCACCCTGTGCAAGGTCCTTGTTAGTGTTGTTATCGAGAACGATATGATAAAGACCGCTTTCAGACACCTTAAGTGCAGGAGCACTTTCTCCTACGATAAGATTACCCTGAAGGATGTTCATATTAGGGTTATTGTCGAAGTTCTTACCAGGATTTTCTTCTGTTCCATATCCATAGTTAACTTCAGCAAGTTCTGCTCCGTAGAATGTCTTCTGTCCGGCAACATTCTCAATAAGAGAGAATTCCTTACCGCCCTCAAGATAGATGTACTTCTCATACATACCGGCACGAATAGTCTTATTCACCTCGTTAGAGCCGGCAGCCATAGCATTAATTGAAAGCACCTTGTCCGGTGTACCTGTAGCCTCTCCGTAAACATAGAATCCGTCAAGGACGAGATCATCGAAATCGATCGAGCTGTTATTCTTCTTATCATCGCAGGAAACGACGCATCCGAGAAGAGCGACAGCTGAAATCAGATAAAAAAACTTTTTCATAAAAATAAATATTAAAGTGTTAGTAATTAAATTATTATTTTGTTAATCGAATAATTGGCATTAAAGATTCTCATAACCCGGAGTCTGGGTCCATATCTTCTGTCCATTTTCGTCAAGCTTAGACTTTTCAAGAACAGAATAAGGGATAGGGAACCATTTGCGTACAGCCTCTTTAGCGTTAGCGGCAGTTACATACTGAATGTCATTATACTTTCCATAGCGGATCAGATCGCGGCGGCGGGTCATCTCCCAGCTGAACTCACGCCCACGCTCCGATAGAACATCGTCGAGAGTCCATGAATTCACATCCCCATAAGCATCCGTAAATGCTTTCTCAGGATCTGCATCGTAAGCGAAACTTCTGCGCATAAGAGTTTTGAAATCAGGAAGAGACGTTACATCTGCCACACTTCCGGCACCGCCTCTGAGCACTGCCTCTATCTTCATCCATAGCACATCGGCGTAACGCATGATAGGCATGTCGTTCTCTCCGTATTTATATGTTCCGGTCTTATCTATCTCCCATTTGTTAAGACGTGCACCGTCGAAGTTGCTCGCATCGAATATGCTGGTTATGCCCACGTGAAGAATAGTAGGAGTTCCCTTAGGATTGTCGGTATCCACCACCTTAGTGTCAAGATAGTATTCTGTAGTGGAGCCTTTCTTATAGACAGGTCCTACAAACCAGCCCCAAGTCTTCTCATTGGCAGTTCCGTTAAGCTCTGTACCAGGACCGCGAAGGTCTGAATTATAGTAACCCTTCATCTTAGTATTGTCGAGCATATCCGTAGCACTTACGGTAGGAGCGTTCTTGGACTTGAAGATGTCAAGATAAGAAGGACGAGCGCAGAACCCGTTCCATGTATCGAGTATAGTCCCGTAATAGTGCTGAATACCATAGTGATGGGTGTTATAAGGAATACGGAACTTATTCTTCACCTTACCGGAATCGTGCTCGTCATCGGTAAGACCATTCTCCACGATGGAGAAGATAGCTTCCTTACTGTCCTCGTTAAAGAGGGCGAAATTATGGAAGTAATCAGACTCTATCGTATAAGAGCCCGCGTTTATCACATTATCACAACACCTTACGCAGTTATCATAGAACGAACCCGAGAATTGTTCCGGTTTAGCCACGTTTTTGAATACATTATCCAAAGTGCATCCGTAGCTCTCGGCGTTAAGATACAGACGAGCCAGAAGCGCATAAGCAAAGCCCTGTGTCGTACGCCCGTAGTTCGCGGCGCGATTAACATCATTCACGACTGCCATATTAGGGGCATTCCTTTCAAGAGTGGCCACAAGCTGGCTCCACACATCTTGAGGATCGAGAAGCGGACCTGTAACTTCCTCATACACTTCCGTATAAGGGATACGTCCGAAGCATTCGAACATCAGATAAAAATAGTATGAACGCATCACCTCCACTTCTCCAAGATATTGATTATAAACATCTTTAGACATAGAACTCTTATAGTCATTAAGGTTCTTTATGATCTGATTACACTGTACGGCACCGGATACCGTAACATTCCAAACCTCTTTCAGGGCATCTCCCCTATGATCCCACGTATGTGTGTTCTGTTTAAGCCAATATCCACCGTCATTCCAGTCGGTGCCGCCGTTTCTTGGCACGCATAGACCCTCATCAGCCGTTATGGTCACCAAGCCCCAGTAACCCCAGTGATCGTGGGTATATTTGACATTGGCATATATCTGACCTACCATCATTATGACATTCTCTTCACTTGTCATCATATCATCTATAGTAGGATTGCCATAATTCACTTCATCAAGCATATTTTTGCAGGAGACTGAAGACAGAGCCATCGCTGCAAGAGCCATAGTATATATTATCTTTTTCATGGTCTAATCTATTTGAACGAAATGTTAACTCCCAAAAGAACCGTAGCCACGGTAGGATAGAAATCGCAGAAGTCGATACCCGGGTTCCAGACACTTGTGGTGTTAACTTCCGGATCTTGTCCACTGTAGGCGGTAAGCGTAGCGAGATTCTGTCCCGTGATATATACACGAAGATTATCTATAAGGCTGTCCTCCTTGAATTTGAAGTTATAGCCAATCGTGATGTTATCGACCTTAAGATATGAACCGTCTTCGAGATAATAGTCGGAGAACTGCTCCTTGTTAGTGAGGACCACACCGTCGGACCCTTTGACATCCTTCATAAAGAGATTATTGGTAGCCGCCTTGGTAGGTCCGAAAGCCCAGCGCGTAAGGTTGAATATCTTGTTTCCCACTACACCGCGCATAAAAATGGATGCATCCAGATTCTTATACCGGAGCGTGTTATTCCACCCGAAAGTAAACCAAGGCTGAGCGTTGCCAAGCTCCTGACGATAACCTTCCGCTGCACCGGCACCGTCAACGACACCGCCGGCAGGAGTAGAATAATACCACGTGCCATTATTGATAGCCAAGAACTTATAGCCATAGAACGTACCCACTGACTGTCCTTCGCGAAGAATCTGAGTATTAGTATTCATAATACCCGTTTCACTTACGGTACCGGTAGTGGTCTCCTTATAATTGAATCCCTTGGACGGGTCGGAGAGCTTAGTAATCACGTTCTTGTTAAACGAGAGCGTAGGAGTGGTAACCCAAGTCCAGTCCTTGGTCTTGACCGGAACGCCGCTTATGGCAAGTTCCACACCATAGCTGTCCATCTGCCCGGCATTGGCCAGAAGAGTAGAATACTGATAAGGAGGAGTAGGGACTTCATAATCCCAAAGAAGATCTCTGGTCTGACGATAATAGGTATCGAGGCTTCCGTAGATGCGATTATCAAGGAACGCGAAATCCACACCTAAGTTATACTCGTACTTCTTCTCCCAGCGAAGATCCGGATTGACATTCTGGCCTACACCGTAAGTATAGACGTATTTGCCGTTATACCAGAAAGTTCCGCCATTGGTAAGCATAGCCACAGACTTAAGGTCAGATGCGAGGTTATTACCCGTGACGCCGAATCCGAGACGCAACTTGAGGTCATTGACCCACTGGGCGTTCTGCATGAATTCTTCTTCGACGACTCTCCATCCCAAACTTACTGCAGGGAACCAACCCCACTTGTTGTTAGCGCCGAAACGGGATGAACCTTCCCGGCGTAAAGATGCAGAGAGAAGGTATCTCTCATCGTAGTTATAATTAGCTCTTGCGAAGAATGCGGCCAAAGTATTAGAGTTACGATATGAAGATGCTTTCAGATAGGTCTTTGTTGCATCACCGTTACCTATCTGGTAGTATTTCATGCTCTCCGTTGGGAAGCCTTTGTTCTCTATGGACTCTCCGTCGTAAAGGAAATTCTGATAAGAGAAACCTGCCACGCCTGCTATATTATGCTTTCCGAAACTATGGGAATAATCGGCCGTAATCTCGAAAAGCTTGTTAAAGTTACCGCTGGTGCTTCTCCCTGCCTTTCCTGAACCGTCCACGTCGGTATTAATCGTTTTATTAGCCCAGAACGATGCGTTGTCGCCCTCCTCGATAGCCCCGAAAGCATTAATTTTAAGACCATCTATAGGAAGGATGTTCACTGTAGCCTTAATGGAGCCCCTGAAATAGTTACCTGTCTGATAAGATTCCTTCTGGTTCATATTTTCGACAGGATTGGTAAGTCCCGTCCCCTGAGGATTATAGTATCCCGATACAGTAGTCGCATCATAGATAGGCATAGTAGGGTTAAGGATAGCGGCCTGCTTGAAATCTCCACAGAAATAATCGTTACGATAGTGCATATAGGAGAAATCATAATTCAGGTCAAGCCAACCGCGAAGAGCTTTCTGAGAAGCAGCAAGTTTAGCTATCATCTCGTTACGCTCATTATTACGTGCTATACCCTGCGCATCCTTATAGTTTATGGAAGCACGGTAGTTGAAATTGCTTGAAGAACCGGTTATGGCCACGTTATGATTATGCGTGAGAGCCGCCTTACGGGTAATCTCGCTCATCCAATCTGTCTGATAAGGATTACCATTTTCATCTCTATAAATAAGAGGCTCTATGACACCGCCCGAAATCTCGGCCAAATCTATAAATTCCTGCGGAGTAGCCATCCCCTGCTTTCCATTACGCATGGAAACTGAGGCATAACCGGCATACTCAACCTTAGTCATAGCCTTGTCCGTAAAATTCTCGCCGCGCTTGGTGGTGATGATAATCACACCGTTAGTACCTCTGGTACCATAAATAGCCGCTGCCGAACCGTCCTTGAGGACATCCATAGAAGCAATCTCGTCTGTCGAGATATTGTCTATGCTACTCACCGGCACGCCGTCCACGATGTAAAGAGGCGATGTGCCTGCACCCTTATCCAGGGTAGAAAATCCACGAATCTGAACATTGAACCCGGTGCTGGTAGGGTCGCTTGTGCTTCGACTTATGTTAAGACCTGCCACCTTACCTTGAAGAAGGCCAATAGGACTGGTCTTTACGCCGGCATTAAAATCTTCCGCCTTTACAGAAGCCACAGAGCCTGTAACTTCCTTCTTCTTCTGCGAACCATAACCTATGGCCACAGCCTCGTCCAAAAAAACGGTATCGTCCTTCAGAACGATCACCGAAGGAACATCTGAAGCCTTGTAAGTAACTGTCACATAGCCGATACAGCTAATCTCCAAAAGAGCGTCAGCAGATGACACCCTTATCACGTACTCTCCATCCATGCCTGTAGGCACACCATTGGAGGCACCTTTCTCTATGACAGCGGCACCCACGACAGGGCCGAACGCATCAGAAACCACGCCTTTCACCTCGTACTTCTCCTGTGCGGAGAGTGAAAAAGATACAAGTGAGGCCAATGCAGTCAAAAATATGATTATCCTTTTCATATTGTTAAATTATATTTGTTTCGTTTTATCCTGAACGAAGACTACGCTGATGGCTCCACAGAGCATAAAAGCCCCGGCAAGAGCAAGCATAGCCACGGCATTGCCGCAGAAAACATACTTCACGATCACTCCGCCCAGAAGTCCCATGAATATCTGAGGGATGACTATCGTAAAATTAAATATGCCCATATATACACCTGCACATGTCGCGTCTATAGCACGGCTCAGAATGGAATACGGCATAGCCAAAATACCGGCCCAAGCAATACCTATGCACACCATAGGAAGCATCATAAGGTATTGATTATGAATGAGTGTAAGCCCGAGAAAGCCAAGAGCTCCGAAGGCGAGACACACGGCATAGACAGGGCGGTTACCATAGCGGCGGGCAATCTGCGTCATAAACAGGGCCACGATGCAGGCAGGCACAGGATACACGGCGTTAAGCACTCCCACCCACGTGGCTGTAGCCCCTTCGGAAAGCACCACTCCGGCACTGTCGGTTACCACACCCGTAATGGCAGGCTTAAGATAGTTCCACATAAGGAAAAGCGCCGCCCACGAGAAGAACTGAGTAACACCCAGCTGAACCATCACCTTAGGAACACCCTTAAGAAGTTGAATAAAACTCTTTTTCTGATCGTCTTCTTGATTTGGAGCCTCATCTACCGCATTATAACGTGCGAACTCCTGCGGAGGATATTCCTTTACCTTGAAAGAAGTTACCAGCACAGAAAGCAGAAGAATGGCGCCTCCTATATAATATGAATAAGCTATGTGGTCTGACACATGTCCTTCTACGGGCTCATCACTAACCCCGCACCAAGTCATAATAAGAGGAAGAAGAGCTCCGACCACTGCGCCGAGATTAATCAGAAGCGTTTGAACCACAAAACCTTCCGTCTTCTGACTGTCGTCAAGCATATCAGTTACCAAAGCCCTGAACGGCTGCATGGTGATATTGAACGACAGATCCATAAAGAAAAATATGAGTGCCCCCATAAGCAGCGGCGCAAAAGCGAGAAGTTTAGGGCAATTTGGCATAAGAATCAGGGCCAATGTCGAAATGATAGCCCCCACCAATATGTATGGAATACGTCTCCCGAGCTTGGTCCAAGTCTTATCCGAAAACATGCCTACTATAGGCTGAACGATAAGCCCTGCGACTGGAGCGGCAAGCCAAAAATAGCTGAGCGAGCCAAGATCTGCCCCGAAAGACTGGAGTATGGTGGAAGTATTGGAATTCTGAAGGGAATATCCTATCTGAACTCCCATAAAGCCGAAGCTGAGATTCCAAATCTGCCAAAATGTGAGTTTTGGTTTATTAGATTTCATTATGTGGTCATTAATTGATAGAAGCGAATATAGCAACTTCTCAATTAGTTTCACCTCTTTCGCGGACGAATGGTGCACAATTCGAGACGAATGGTTAATTAAAAGCGACGAACGGAACAGGTTTTCGCGATTTTTTCTTAACTTGCCGTCAATAACACACATCTCTTACCGAACTGTGAAAAAGGACACTGAGATTAATAGCCTTATCATATTGGCCTTCGCCCTTGCGCATGCTTTCTCCGCCCTCGTCTTCGGATTATTCCATATAGGAGACGAGCCTCTTCTGACGTTCCTCACCATGGCCATGATAGCTGTTCTGTGCATCAGGAAAAACCTCAAAATCGAGATAACGGCCGCATTCATAATCCTCGCTAACATCATAGGCTTTTTCATAGGCACTAAAGGAGGAATACTTCTGCAAGAAATCATAGGCGACCAGACCGCAGCCAGCACATTGGCCACATTCATCACTACCATAATACTGGGTTGCGGAACTACACTCATAGCCAAGGCATTGGCATTGGGGAATTCGAATCTTTTGGAAGAAATCGGGCCAAAGCCACAAATCACCATACTTGTCATCGCCTTCCTTATGATATTCCTGCTCCGAATGCTCATTTTCGCATTTTCTTCGACAGGGATGTCGCAGTGGACCACCTTTGAGATTTTCTCCATGATTCTGTCCAATTCGGCCGTGATGGTTACTCTTATCTGTCTGGATATCATCTTTATACGTTTTAGCGGACAGCTTCGGGAAGAATTCGGGCACAGCATCTGGTGGTTCATACTTGTGCTGTTCATCCTCATCACTTCACAGCTGAGCGCCTATATTGTAAGCTTGAATCCGAGAAGCCATATCACACCCGACCTGTCGCCGGAATTTCTGCAACTCTGCATTCTCTGCATAATCATGGGGGCAGCCGTGTACAGCATCATCTACCTGATAAATTATTCGCTGGAAACTCAACAGGCCATACGGTCGGAAAAGGAGAAAAGGCACTACGCGCAATTCCGTTACGAAAAGCTCAAGCAGCAGGTCAACCCTCACTTCCTGTTCAATTCTCTCAACGTGCTCGACAGCCTGGTAGTCGAAGGCATGAACGAAGATGCCAGCGAATACATACACAAATTGGCAGGGCTATACAGATATATGCTTCAAAATGAAGACAAAAGACTGGTAAACCTGAGCGAGGAAATGGAATTTGTAGATGCCTATATAGACCTTATGCGCACACGCTTTCCGAAAGGATTTGAAGTGAGCAAGTCTATAGAAAAAAGCGACCTTGAGAAAATGGTTCCCCCGTGTAGTGTGCAGATGCTCGTAGAAAACATCTTCAAGCACAATGCAGTATCCGAGGCCACACAGCTGCGTATCACTTTGTGCTCCGACGGACAGGCATTGGAAGTAAAGAACAACATCGTGCCGCGCAAAGGCAAATCTCCATCTACCGGAGTGGGACAGAACTACATAAAACAACAATACATAGACCTTAAAGGCGGAGATGTCATAATAAAACCCGGCAAGACAGAATATTTAGTTCGTCTGCCGCTGATAAGTAAGCGGTGAAGCAATCGCGGTTAAAACTGCTCCTTAATAATTACCAAACGATGAAAGTTCTTATAGTGGAAGACGAACTGATGGCGCAAAGAGCATTGGCCCGCACCATCGAAAACAGATACCCGGCGATGAAGGTCGTGGGATGCACAAGTTCCGTAACCCAAACAGTCGCATGGCTCAAGGATCATTCGGAAGATGGACCTGATGTCATCTTTATGGACGTAGAGCTCTCGGACGGGGACTGTTTCGAGATTTTTCGTCAAGTTAAGATTACCGCTAAAGTAATTATGACCACGGCATACGACAGTTATGCCATAAAAGCTTTCGAGGCCGGCTCTGTGGACTATCTTCTTAAGCCTATAAATCCTGCGGACCTGGACCGGGCCGTGAACCGCGTAATGCAGAGCGACCACCTTCAGAACATAGAGGCTTCGGTTAAGGCCGCCGAAGAACGTCCCGTCAAAGAACGCCTGCTCGTAAGGCTTAACGACCGCTTCGTTCCCATAAAGGTCGAAGATATAGCGTTTTTCTATGCGGAGGAGAAGAATAACTATTTGAAAACCACGGACGGAAAGACTTTCGTAATGGATTCGTCTCTTGATGTCATCGCGGAAGAACTGCCGAAAAACGTCTTTTTCAGAATCTCACGCAGCTGCATAATATCGGTCAAATCCATACGCAGCATAGTGAAACAAGTGAACGGATGTCTTCTCATAATTTCGGATCCGGCGGCAGATTTCAAAATGACAGTCTCACGCTCCAGAGTCGACGACTTCATGCGCTGGATAGCGCAGTAGGCCTCTCTACATCACTTGTTCGACCTTTATCTTAAAGATGCCGGACGGAGCTTTCACCTCTACCACATCTCCTGTCTTGGCCCCCATAAGAGCCATCCCTATAGGAGATTTTAGGGAAATTTTACCTTTCTGCAGATCCATTTCGTGCGGGCTCACTATGGTATAGCTCATTCTTTCGTCAGTAGAAAGATTAATGAACTCCACCCTACTCAAAAGAGTTACCTGTCCCTTAGGAAGATTTTCCGGGTCTATAACCCTGGAGAACTGGAGCACCTTCTGAAGAAAACGAATTCGGCTTATCGCTTTGGCCTGAGCAGAACGCGCTGCTCTATAGCCGCAATTTTCACTCAAGTCTCCCTGGGCGCGTGCCTCACTGAGATCATCCTTAATTTTAGGGTAATCCACATTGATAAGACGATTCAGTTCGCTGACTAGTTCGTCATGCCTTTCTTTTGACAAATACTCCACGGCGCAAATATCGCTATAAAATCATTACAATGGTACCGGCAAGCAAAAGAATGGAGCCGAGAACCGTCTTCCAAGTCAATGATTCGCCAAGGAAAATGACAGCAAAAATTATAGTCAGAACGAGGCTGCATTTATCCACGGGGACAACCTTGCTCACATCGCCGATTTTTATGGCATAAAAATAACACAACCACGAAGCTCCCGTCGCAAGTCCTGACAAAATCAAAAATAGCCAACTTCGGGAAGTGATAGAAGCGATGCCTCCGCCCTTATTTGTCACCAGCACCACGACCCATGCCATAATCAGAACTACCACGGTTCGTATGGCGGTCGCAAGATTAGAATCGACATTCTCAATACCCACTTTTGCAAGTATGGCAGTAGCCGCGGCAAACACCGCAGAAAGGATAGCAAACAATAACCACATTTTCTTCATCTGTCAAAACATAGCAGCCGACAAAGATAAACCTTATGCACTAAAAATTCAAAGGCCCGCGCGAAAATGCACAGAGGGCAGAGTCAAAAAGCAAGTGCGTATCGGGTTAAGACGACTGACCGCCCATGGTCTGTGAATGGGAGGGCCCCACGAAGTGGGAGGGATAGCGCGAAGCGCGTACCGTCTTAAATGATATGAACGTGCTTTGTTT
>CAVJMH010000023.1:0-23964 GCA_963650755.1 Firmicutes bacterium TM09-10
AAGTGGTACACTTTTAAAGTAGAATCTGGTACACTTTTCAGTTACTATCTACACTTGAGCCCATTTTTCCCGCATTCCAAAGCTACTGATTGAGGATTGGCTAAGCTCAAATCCATAAAATTATCGTATATTTGCGCCCCTAAAACAACATTTTTCCCGAAAATCATGAGCAAAGCATTTTCCGACACTAAGCCCCATTATGAGATACTTGACGCACTCAGAGGAGTGGCAGCCCTTATGGTCGTGTGGTACCATATCTATGAAGGCTATGCTTTCGCGTGCGGAGCGCCGATAATTAACGGACTTAACCACGGTTACTTGGCAGTAGATTTTTTCTTCATTCTTTCGGGCTTTGTTCTCTCTTATGCCTATGATGACCGTTGGGGAAAGGGCTTTACAGTAGGCAAATTCTTAAAAAGGCGACTTATACGACTACACCCTATGGTAATTATGGGCGCGCTTATCGGTGCTGCCGCATTTCTTATTCAAGGAAGCGTACAATGGGATGGAACGCACATCGCAATTTCTGCCGTAATGATAGCTCTTCTATGCACGATGTTTATGATTCCTGTAGTCCCGGGAAGTCCTTATGAGGTGCGTGGAAACGGAGAAATGTTCCCACTCAACGGGCCTTCATGGTCGCTCTTTTTTGAATACATAGGGAATATCATCTATGCGCTGATTATCCGACGACTTCCGAACAAAGCCTTAGCCGTGCTGTGTGCCGTACTTGGAATCGCACTCGGAGTGTTCACCGTAACGGACCCTACAGGAAGTGGATGCCTTAGCGTAGGTTGGACATTGGACAATATGAATTTTCTGGGCGGACTTCTGAGAATGCTCTTCCCTTTCACTGCCGGAATGCTGATAGCACGTACATTCAAGCCCATCAAAATCAAAGGGGCTTTTTGGATATGCTCCATAATATTGATAGCCATTTTCGCTATCCCATATATTCCATCTGCAGACACAAGTAGAATCAGTCTTAACGGGGTCTTTGAAATCGTGTGCATAATCTTGGTGTTCCCTGCGCTGCTATGGATTGCGGCAAGTGATAATTCCGCCTCCACTCGCAAAGGCCAATTATATCGCGTACTCGGAGATCTTTCCTACCCTCTCTACATCACGCACTATCCTGTGATGTATCTTTTCTATTCGTGGATGATACAAAGCGGACGATACACCGCCGCTTCCACATGGGCACAGTCAATTCTGGTCTATGCAGTGTGCGTGCTACTCGCCGTCGCTTGCCTGAAATTCTACGACGCGCCACTTCGCTCTCGCTTAGCACGTAAGAAAAAATAGTCTTTAAAAATTAGGAAATATCTTCTCCTTATTCTTTACAATTTTAGTATTTTTGCGAATATCGGATAAATTTGGAGGTTCGCATGTTATACCCTATTGGAATACAAACATTTGCAGATATTCGCAGAGACGGATATGTCTATGTGGATAAGACGGCTCACATCCATAAACTTGCTTCCACTGGGAAATATTATTTTCTCAGCCGTCCGCGCCGCTTCGGTAAGAGCCTTCTTGTATCCACGATGGAGGCGTATTTCAGTGGAAAAAAAGAACTTTTCAGCGGTCTTGCAGTGGATGCACTTGAAAAAGATTGGAAAGAGTATCCGGTGCTGCATCTGGATTTCAGCGGAAAAGCATATAACACTTCTGATGTACTGACTAAAGTTCTTGACGATGCTTTATACAAATGGGAGAACGAATATAATAGTGAAAACCGGTCGGATGTGCCTGGAATTCGTTTTGGCAATGTAGTAGAGGCCGCCTATAAAAAGACTGGCAGACAAGTAGTTATCCTTGTGGATGAATATGATAAACCTATCGTTGATAATCTGACCAGGGCCGAATTGAGAGAGTCTTTCCGTGAAACATTGCAGGGATTTTACAGCGTAATGAAGGCCAAGGACGCTTTCATTAAATTCGGATTTCTTACTGGCGTTACTAAGATAGGAAGGATAAGCGTGTTCAGCGGTCTGAATAACATCCAGGACATATCGATGGATAAGCGCTACATAGACATCTGCGGCATCACGGAAAAGGAACTGAAGCACTATTTCGCCGGGAGCGTAGAGGAGCTCTCGGACGCGTGCCACCTGACTGCGCCGGAATGTTATGTCAAATTGGCCCAAATGTATGATGGCTATCATTTCTGTGAGAACACACAAGGTATTTACAATCCGTTTAGTATTCTAAATACATTCGGGAAGATGTCATTCGGCGAGTACTGGTTCGAAACCGGCACACCATCGTTTTTGGTAAAATACCTAAAAGAAGGAAATTATAATCTGGACAATATATCTAAAAATGACGTATCGATAGAAGAGCTGAGCGGGGTCAATTACGCCGATCCCATGCCTATCACGCTGATGTACCAGAGCGGATACCTGACCATCAAGGGATATGACTCGGAATTCCGTTCATACTATCTTGATTACCCTAACGACGAAGTCAAGAGCGGATTTTTAAAGTCTCTAAGCCAATTATACACACCGCATCTTAATGAAGGGGAATTCAGCAGATAGAAGAAAAAGGCTACGACAAGCCATTCCTCGCTTCCGGCAAGCAGATTATACGTCTTGGGATAAACTTCTCCTCACAGACCCGCTGCATAGACGGCTGGAAAAGAGGATAAACGGATTCACATAAAGAGCGACTGTCAGTCTCTTGACTTTCAGCCGCTCTTTTTTTAGTAAGCGTAAATAATCGTTTACGCCCATCACTTAAGCACTTTCTTATCTATTCTTACTGTATCTTTTCCCAAGTAAATTCGGTTACGGTATCTTCATCCATTCCCTGGGTGTCAGACTCGTTCCATACTCCGTAATACTTCGTCTCTTTCTTCACCATACCATCAGCATCATATTCATAGATATACACCGCAGTTTTAGCTGCAAGTTCGTCTCCGTAGTTATGCCAACGGCAAGATTCCATAAGATTTACTGACGCATTTCCAAAAAGACGTGCCTCCCAAGCCCAACGCTTAAATCCAAGATCCTCGGCATAGTGTGTCTGAATGCATCCTGTATTAACCTTATCGGTGTAAAAAGTCGCATCCTTCATACGCCAGAAATCGTTATCCTTATCATAGCGGGTCCAATAAAGGATATTTCCGTCCTCAATGGACTGAGAGGTGCATTTTACGCCATCTTTCTTTCCCTCAATCATATAACCATTGGCATCATACGTAATGTCCCAAGTATGATCGGCACTGACAACCTTTGTAGCAAAGCCATCAGAATTAAGAGTCATAGTGTATTCCACCGTGTCATTATCTTTTATGACAAGCGTATTACCGTTATATTCGAAAACGCGATTGTCAGATTTGCTTACAATGGAAGACACCCTCCCTGAAGCATCATAACTGAAGGTGTATGGATCACTCCAAGAATCCCCCATAGTCTTGACTCTATGAGTACGCACAACCTTTCCGGAGTCGTCATCCTTATTATTGTCCTTGTTGTCGTCTTTCTGACAAGACATAAAAGACATCGTCACGGCCGCCATTGCGACAATTGCAAATAACTTTTTCATTTTGTTACTGTGTTTAAATTGTTAATAATATGTGTATTAATATTTCATATAAGTTCTTAGAAGAAACAGAATACGTAACCTGTCTTCGCTTTTGTTCCCACTGCCGTTAATAACTCTATACTCAAACTCCGCCCCGTTTCTTTTACAAGAGCGATATAGATTGTCTATCTCTTTATAATTCCCGGAATCGTCCGTCTGCCCGAAATAATACTTTTCCCCTTCGCGTGCTTCAAAATCACTAATGGAAGCATCTGCTATCACCATATAGGCAAATTTGTTCCTGCATTCAGCAACCTCCTCACCAGTAGGGCCAAGCACCACTGCCGCAATGGCAGGAATATCATACTTGGAAGAATATTCTTCTACCCACTGTTCCACTCCCTTGACAGACAGATTACAAGGAAGATATATGAAACTCTCTTTCGTATTCGTAGTGTATAATACGGCCATCGCATCCTTCAGTTCTTCATCTGTCAAGCCATTGTGAAAGAAAAACACACCAGTGCCGCTCTTCCTCTCCTTAAAAAGAGAAGAACTGACACATCCAAATTCATCCACGTCTATCTCGTTCTTGGAATAATTAGCATAATATCTTTCAGGCCAAGAACTTACGCCATTCATATATTTATCCATCCATGGAAGGACTTCACTGAGTGCATTCATCCAATAGGAAGACGTATGCGCACCATTCCCCACACGGAATTCATGCTCAAAGCCTCTTTCTCTCATAAGTACATGCAACGAATCCCCGGCCACCAAAAGCTGCTCCTCATCATCGCCGCAAGTAAAAAACCAGTTCACTGTCTCTAACTCAGCCTTATTCGCTTCGCAAAATTGTTGATATGGACTGTGCGCAAGATAATACTCTGTAAGACGAGCTTTACCATATTGGCCAACTCCACCAAAAATACGTCCCCACTGATTATCCCAGCCACCCGCAGCCTCTGTCATATATTGGGCGTCCGTCCGGAAAGACATACTCAAAGGAGCACTGCACATAAACAGTTCCGGATGTTTTTCAGCAAGAACCATTGCGCCGAATCCGCCCATGGAATAACCGGTTATCCCCCTATGCTTTTTATCAGCAATGGTACGAAAAGATGCATCTATATGAGGAATAAACTCCTGCGTGAACATATCCATATAATTGTATTTGCCGTCATAGGTGTTACAATAATATGAAGTGTACCCTTGCGGGAAAACATATATCATTTCACTCAGCCCTTTTGCCTCAAGATTGTCAATTTTAGAATTGGCATGAAGATAATTACCATTCCACGAGTTATGATTATCCCCATATCCGTGCAACATATACACTACCGGGTACCGAACAGAAGGGGCATCCCGATAACTGGCCGGCAGATACACGCTATATTTTATATCCCGTCCAAGAATATCGCTATGCATCGTCAAATCCTGTGTATATCGCTGAAAAGCAACCGGTTTATCTGGGAACACTCTTTTAGAACTGCACCCGAACACGCAACACAGAAAAACTGTCAGTGTAAAAAATATGACTTCTACTTTATTATTCATTGTCGTATATAACCATCTCCTGTGCATTTATCGCAAAATCTCTATGTGGATTAAGAAGGCGCAATTCAAGAGTATGCTTTCCGCTTTCCATACAGTATTTGGAGAAAATCTCGTATTTGCGCGTGATATAATCGTACGGCATCACGAAATCCTCCACCAAAACACCGTCTATCCATGCTTGCAGATGAGCCTTATAATCTACATCGCTATGCCCTGTCTTAATTACGCTTCCCTCCACCACGATACTGTTACCGGTGAAATCCAATTTGACGGAATCGGTAAATCTTTTTTTCAAGACAACTTTCCCTACGGGCTGAAGCCCCTCGAAAGACTGTTCGTAGCGTACTTGCTCCGGAACCTGGACCGTTAACTCTATATTTCCGTCCTGTCTAACGATTCCTCCTTGCTTACCGACAGCCTCTTTCATAAGTAAAATATTCTGGCGCACAGTCTCATTAAGGCTTAAAGAAGTATATGGGAAAGGCAAATCCGCTATCAGCTCCGCACCTTTACGGTACTTTTCCGGAATAGCGTTATATCCGTTAATAACTCCCAGAATGCCGGCCGCCGAAGCTGGATTACAGTCTGAATCCTGTCCGCAACGTGTCGCTATCTCCATCGTCTTTTCAAAATCACCGTCTCCATAAAGAAGACCGATTACCACATAGGCCGAATTGATGACTGCATCTATGTTAAACCCGTTCCAAACTCCCTCCGGACAACCGATATCAAAACTATGGCGTTTATCCACTTCAAACCAGCACTGTTTCCAGTCAGAAGGATATTTGGAATGAAGGCGAATGACATCCTCTATGCAAGAACGAAATTTAGTGCCTTCTGGTATGACCTTTACGGCTTCCGATACGATAGTAGGTATATCATCGCACACATAAGCCAATGAATACATGGCACTTATGAAAACACCTCCATACCAGCCATCGCCATAATTCATGATATGACCTATGCCATCGCACAATTCAATGGCGGAATTTACCATGCCAGGGTACAACATACCTATAAAATCTGCCTCTATCTGAAAATCTATGTCATCAGCATGAGGATTATGCATCCAATGTCCGGAAAGAGGGGGCTGTATTCCATTAAGAATATTATATCGTGCGGCTTGATTGGCATGCCAAAGCTTATAATCCGCATTTGCAAATCTCTGTGCATACAATTCAACCGGAGCATCAAGCCCATTTTCCGACATTACCTCAAGAAAAGTCAAGTCCATATAGACATCATCATACAGACCGGGATCCTCAATGAAAGTATCATAGATATAGTTATCGTACCAAAGAATAGGTTCGCTGTCCTGAATGAGCCCACCTTTGAATTTAAATTCAGTAGGCCCTCCGTACGTACACCCTATGGTTTGTGCAAACCAACCGCCTTTAACTTTATCGGCAAGCTCCTCCGCTGTAAGAGTAACTTTCTGTCCATAAGGAATGCTGTGCTTTACAGAACACGAACACAGGGCCATTAGAATTGGCAAAAAACAAGCTATCTTTTTCTTCATTCTAATTATGATAATATGGGTTTTCTACTGGGTGCTGAGAATAATACTGTATAGCGTTAATTCTAAGAAGGTATTGCTGAGGATCGGGATTGCGCCACACAAGTTTCACGCTATGTTTTCCCTCATCCAAGCCATACTTCCAAGCCGGTTCGAGTTTTCTGGACGTGCCTTTCATAGGAAGAACAGACACTTGGTCCAAGACTCCGTCTATCCATACTTCTATCTCCGCTACATATTCATCATTCTGCTCTGCAAGAGCAAAAACCTCAGATCCTACGTGTTTTTTAGATACTCTATCTGCATAATCCTTAGATATTCCTCTAAGGCACACCAGATTACCCCAGATGCAAAAGCCGTTTCCTCTGAAATCAAAAGCGTATTCGCTGTCCATCCACGCATCCTTTTGGTCGCGATAAATAGGATATGTATCGATAAAATTCTGTTCCAAAGGAAGAACTGTCGTCCTGACTTGCGGGATATACGCCATGCCGTCAGCTACCCTTCCACCATTTCTTTCTATAAGTTCAACAGCTTGAGACAAAGAATATTCCGAGCCCTTTGCAAGTGAAACATCAGTGTCTTCAAAATTTTCGGACCATATCTCTTCAAGAGGAGCCTTCCAAAAATCCGGGATAGCTTTCTTTCCATACATTACGCCCAATACACCGCCTACAGTAGCAGGATTACAATCCGAATCTTGACCGCAACGCGTCGCTATCTCCATAGATTTAGCAAAATCCCCTTCTCCATATAAGAGTCCTATCGCGACATAAGCCGAATTTAGTTTAGCATCTATGTCGAAACTTAAAAACACGCCTTTCGGACATCCTGTATCCGCTCCCCATTTCTTTAAAATCTCGAACCAACATTGCCTCCAATCCGTCGGATATTTCCTATGCAAAAGACGAACATCGTTAACGCACTGCCAGAAAGTGCTTTTCTGCGGAATTCCCTCCAATGCGGCATCCAATATGTCTGAAGGGTTGTCCAGCACGAAAGCAGCCGAATAAAGTCCGGACACAAAGGCCCCACCATAAAATCCATCGCCGCTATTCATGATATGCCCTACCTTATCCGCTATATCAAGTGCCTGATTAACCATTCCTGGAGACATAAGGCCAATAAAATCTGCTTCTATCTGAAAATCAAGATCATCCGCATGAGGATTATTCAACCAATTCCCCGAAGCCGGCGGCATAATCCCTCTGTGTATATTATACCTTGCTGCTTGATTGGCATGAGCTAAATGATATGGAGCATAAGCGAATCTTTTGGCCAATTCCTCCGCGCTACAACCGAGACCCAACTGTTGGAAAGCCTCCGCAAAAGTGAGATCGTTATAAATATCGTCGAAAAGTCCAGGCTTCTTGTCCCACCAATACTTGACATACCCATCTCCCCAAGAAATCGGTTGCGAATCGGGAATAAGCGTACCTTGATGTTTAAATTCCGTGGGCGCACCATAGACAACCCCTATCGTCTGTCCTGCCCATCCACCTTCTATACGGTCACGCAATTCCTCGACTGACATAGACACGAGCCCCTCAACGCTTTCTGTTGGCGCCTCAAAAACCTCAACCTCCGACACAGATATGAACGAAGACACATTCTTCGTGTATTTATGCCAATGATGTTCGATATGGTCGTCTCCTATAACTCGTACTCCCTTTGACTTAACCGGACGGAAAGTAAAAAGATATTCGGCATTATGAGGCTGAATGAAGACAACATCGCTCTTAGGAAGTGCAGGAGACACCTCGGAATTAACAGGAATCCAATTACCTTTATCGTCAAGTATCTCTATGCGCATATTACTGTACCAGCCTCCGAACTCTTCAAGGCATCCATAATGGAACGCCACCTGATTAAAGGTTCTCGCCTCGTCCCAGACATAACCGAAATAATCCTGTTTCGGAGCATTTGATTTGGCAGTCAATGAACAGAAGACAGAACCGGCTCCCGAAAGGACGCCATCATTTATCACACTGACATCCTCCGCATAATAAGCCCTTGAATTGGTCAGCCAACAAGAGTCAAGTACTGCGAAATTCGTCTTTTCGGCAGAAGCCACTATCTTTCCCTCTGGAGCGATGTTGCGTCCCCTAACCACTAAAGTAAAGTCTTTGGTAATGGTTTGACGACCATCGGAAAGCGAAAGTTTTATCTCATACTCACCAGTCTGGGTGGTAGTGCCGCTAAGTTTTCCATTCTTGAATTTAAGACCCTTAGGAAGTTTACCGGAATCGAGTTTCCATTTGTACTGTCTATTTGATACACAGGCAAAATCATAATCCGTCTCTTGCCCGCTTATTATACGAGGCTGAAGTCCGACGCAGAATTCAAGAGGAACATCAAATTTGGCTTTTGTGTTTATAATCAAATATTTCTGTCCATCTCTCTGCTCTATTCTTCCACCATTTTCCAAAACCACTTCTACGGCCACATCCACTGTTCTGTCTATCATATCTTCGATGGAAGCATCCGGAAGATCATAGCGGGTAACATTTATATATCTGTCATTAAACGGCTTTTTCCAATGCTCAAAAGGCATTGACCACGAAGTCGGAACTTTCTCGCCGCCATTAATGACTCCAAGGATACCGCACGTTGTAGCCGTTTGATTATCAGCATCAAATCCTAAAGAACATCCTATATTGAGCGTCTTTTCTATGTCCCCTCCTCCATATAGCAAGGCAAGCATACCCATGGCTCCGTTAAGATTGGCATTCCAAATAGTATGGGTAAATGATGGTTCCTCGTGATAATATTTCTCCTTTATATACTCCCGAGCCTTAGTATAATCGTTCGGATTCTGGTCATAAAGATCCATGCATTCCCTTACGGTAATGGCGAACTTATCCTCCTTCGGAAGAAAAGTTAGAGCGTTCTCCATCAACTTCCTTATGTCGGACTCGAAAAAGGCTCCCGAATACATAGCGCCATAGACTACTGTAGGAGAAGTCGCCCAAGAATCAGATGTTATACGTGCGGCCCACTCTGAAATACCAGCCGCATAGGACGTCATACCAGGGGCAGTATAAGACCAAATCTCATTAATAAGCTGTGGGTCTATCTGAAACCAGTGAGGATTATTTTCTTTGGCACCAGTAAATGGAGGGGTGAGACCATAATGCATAGCTCCAAGTGCAGCACGATTGGCAAGCCAAACACGATCACGAATATGATACATCCATCCTTCGCGCATCTGAGCATAAGTCGGGCGCACTCCATACTTTTCCATCATTATCAGATACATATACTCCACATCCGTATCATCATCCGAGAACGCACCGTCAACAGCCGCCATCTTCCGCATAGCTTTATTCCATATAAAAGGACCGGAGCCAGGCTCTTCTATAAACTTATTTTCATACTCAAGTCCGTAAATATTCCCGACCATTTGCCCGAGCCAAGCCCCAGCTATTTTGCTACGAAGCATCTCAAAAGAGATTTCCTTTTCATTTTTAGCCGTATTTTTCGCACCACACGGGCACGCGAACAAGCTAAAAACCACAAAGAAGCCTATCGCTATAATGTTCTTTCTCATATTCTAATATCCGATATTCTGTACAAGATTAGGGTTATCCCCTTTCCTCTCATCCGGAATAGGGAGCAATTTCATATAATCTTTACCCTCCGATTTCGCCCACCATGCCTTGTTGTATTTTCCAAATCTAATCAGATCTTGACGAGTCCAGCCTTCAAGGGCCAATTCGTGTTGGCGTTCAAGAAGAAGATTATCAAGAGTAAGATCTTCGGACTCAATCGGAGAAAGTCCGGCCCTCTCCCTTATCTGCTTGAACTCTGGAACTCCCGCTGCTTCTGTGCTACGCCCCTGACGAACAAGAGCTTCAACATACATAAGAACCACATCCGAATAACGCATCAGATAAAAATCATTCTCCATGGAAATATTATATGAAGTCAAAGTACCATCCGTCTGATATGGCCATTTGATGATTCTTGCGCCTTCGAAACGACCGATTCCATTGACATACTTATCCTCATCAATAGGAGACGGAGATAAAACGTAGTCCTTCATTATGGTCTTAGTCGCACCGCTCTCATCTATTACTACTTCCTTATACTGATATTTAGTTCCGTCTGCAGCATACACCTGTCCATACAACCATGTCTGAGCACGACGAAGATCAGCATCATCATAAGAATCAAAGAAATCTGGTTGAGCCATCAGCGAACCATTCCATGTATCTCCTATATTAAATGCTTTCTGTAGATCCTCGTTAAACGTCATTACATAGATATAGAATGCATTATTGGTGTAAACACTGCTGTGAGGTAAAGCGAAGACAGCCTCGCTTCCATTTTCATTATGTATGGCAAAATTAGCCTCATAGGTAGAAGACAAACTATATTGGCCTCCATCAATAATAGCCTTGCAGATTTTTTCAGCGTCTGCATATCTCTGAGTTCCTGTCCATTCTTCGGAATTCAGATATATTTTTGTCAAAAGAAACTGAGCCACGCCTTTCGTAACGCGTCCATAAGTGGCCGTCGTTACTTTTTCGTCAAGTTTATCAATGTTTTCCTTCAATTCGTCTTCAAGCCAAGAAAGCATAAATTTACGGTCCTTCTGCTCTGGATAATCCGTTTGAGACTTATCCACAGAATAAGGAACATTACCCCAGCAGTCAACTGCGAGAAGATAATAGTAGGCCCTCAACACCTTAATCTCCGCTATGCTTTTCAGCACAGTTTCACTTTGATTGGCGGCTTTTTCAAGTTCATATATCGCGTCATTGCAAGCGGCGATGCCGTCAAAGCAAAAATCCCATGCGCAACGCACCAATTTGTTCCCGGCCGTAATCTCATGACTTTGAAGTTCACCATATCTGGCTTCACCCCAGCTGCCATTATAAGCCTTAGGGATAGCCGCTTCATTGGAAAGTTGATAAATGAGTGTCAACATACTCTGCTCTGAACCCCAAGACTGAAGGGCAGTATAAGGACGTGCCGTATAAAGCGCCACATTGGCATCTTCATTTAGAAATGTATCCTTGGGGATTTGTGAATATATGTGTTCGTCCAAATTTGTGCAGGAAAAAGCCGCTGTGGCCGCACAAAATGCGAAGAACATTTTATTTATCTTTTTCATCTTCTTAGAATTTTATGCTTGCTCCTAATGTAAATACTCGTGTTCTCGGATAATAGCTAAGTCCTTCAATACCAGGGGTTAGTCCCGAACGCTTAACTTCTGGGTCCACTCCCGTATAAGGAGTGAGAACAAACAGATTCTGCCCTGTCAAAGAGAAAGCGAGACTCTTAACGAAATTCCTGTTACACAGAGGGACATTGTAGCTTACAGACAGATTGTCCAGTTTCAAGAACGACGCATCCTCCAAATATTTTGAACAATAAACAGCCTTTCCGGTATATTCCGGTTCATCAAGCCAGCTTGACAGAACATTCTTAAGGCCAAGCTCATTGATGCAGGCATATACAGCCCTCATCTGATTGAAAGCCTTGCCTCCTATAGAAGCCCGGAGGGTAGCATTGAGAGAAAAATTACCGACCTTCAGATTATTACTCCAACCCAAATCGCAGAATGGATATGCATTACCAAGTTTTACCCATTCCTTTTCCGTGCTCTGTTTAACTTTTATGGTCCCACTGCTTCTGAGTCCATCATATTCCGGTCCATAGAATGTTCCTATACTTTCACCCTCTATGAGTCTCTGGCTATAACAACCAAGCGGAGTATTAAGCCAACCTATACGATATTCTTGTCCGGAAAATTCACTGTTGGTAAATGAGACAAGCTTGTTTTCATTATGCGCGAATGTGAGTGTCGTAGCCCAAGTAACATCCTTAGTCTGCACAGGAACAGCATTAATGGTAATCTCTACGCCAGAGTTGTTGATTTTGCCAACATTAGTAAATAATGTAGAGTAATCGTATGGCGGAACTGGAACGGTATAATTATAAAGAAGATCCGTAGTGAGACGATAATAATAATCTATCGTTCCGCTCAAACGCCCGTCCAAAACAGAGAAGTCTATACCAGTATTAAACTCTGACTTCTTCTCCCACGAAAGATCAGGATTGGCATTACTTGCCGGAGCATAAGCAGTGGACCACTTTCCATCATAATAGAAATTTCCATTGGTCTTTACCAAGAAAAGGGACTTATAGTTATCAAAATCCTGATTTCCGGTCATTCCAAAGCCAGCACGTACCTTAAGTTCCTCAAGCCACGATACATCTTTCAAGAATTCCTCCTGCGTAAGACGCCATCCTAAACTTACAGCAGGGAACCACCCCCATTTGTTATTGACACCGAAACGGCTCGACCCATCGCGACGAAGAGATATGGATGCAATATATTTCTCGTCATAGTTATACATCACGCGCCCGAAAAATGCGACATAACGATTAGATTCCTTATACGAATTCATCGTAGCATTACCCGACAAGAGCGCCTTACCTCCACCTATATTATTAACTCCGAACCAATCAGTATCAAAATCATAGTTATACAAAGATGAACTGTCTTCTATCTGTTCTTCAAAAGAATAACCAAGGACTGCTTGAACCGCATGTTTGTCAAAATGCCTACTATACTGAAGCGTGCTTTCATATTGAAGATCAGAGGCTCTCGAATTGTCTATCTCCGCTGAACCGTTAAGACCCCATTCGCCAGGATAATATTTAGTCTTATAATCCGTGTATCTGGTATTCTTCATCGTCCACGACACGAAATTATCCCACTTCAATCCCTTTACTGAAAGGATATTAAGTGTTGCTCGTCCATTTGCAGACACACGATCCACATCATAGACGCTCTTCCTTTCCTTAAGCATGGCGACAGGATTATAGTAATCCATAGAAGTTACGGTATAATACCCTCCGTGTTCTGTATCTGTTTCATCATAAACAGGTTCAGTCGGGTTATGCAGGAATGCCTGTCGGAAAATACCTGTCCTGGTTCCTTCATATTTCCGCTTGCCATAACTCAAATTATAATCAAAAGTCATCCACCCGTCAAGAACCTCCTGGTGAATATTGGTCTTAAACAGATAATTCTGTCCGTCATTATTTTTCAACAAACCTTGATTTTGCTCCACATTAATGGTCGTTCTGTGAGAAAAAGTCTCTGAGCCACCTGACACTGCCAATAAATGATGATGCGAGAAAGGCGTCCGTGTAACTTCCTTGAACCAATCTGTCTGTGCACCATAAAGCGAAGAAGCAGATGCCGGTTTATAATTTTCGATAGCATACTTGAATTCAGAGGCCGACATCGGGACGGCACGCGAAAGAACAGTCTGAATAGAACCCTGCCCCTCGTACTCTACTGACGTTTTGCCTGCTTTTGCGCGTTTGGTCGTAATGATAATAACTCCGTTAGTTCCTCTCGTACCATAAATAGCGGCAGCAGAGCCATCTTTCAGCACATCAATAGTTTCAACTTCTTGAAAATTAATACTGCGTATATCCGCACCGCTGACACCGTCGATAATGATGAGCGGCCCTTGTCCTGCAGAAAGAGTGTTCGTCCCTCGAAGAAGGATTTCCATAGAAGCATTAGGATCCGCCCCATTAGGATTTGTTATGGACAGGCCTGCCACTTTTCCTTGAAGAAGACCGGAAGCATCACTGAATGCCCCTTTGTCAAAATTTTCCACTTTCAGACTCGCCACCGAACCTGTAATCTCCTTTTTGGTAGAAGTACCATATCCTATCACGACTGTTTCCTCAAGCATCATATCTTCCGATACGTGTAAGACTATATCGTATGTATTTGAGTCAGTTACCGCTACGGTAGCGTCTTCATATCCCACAAATGAGACACGAAGAGTCTCTCCGCTTTTAGCCTCAATGGAAAATTTTCCATCAAAATCTGTCGAACAATACCGGGACGTTCCGTCAACAATGACTACAGCTCCCGGAATAGGCGCATTTTGCGCATCTTTTACCGTTCCTTCGATTTGCCTGATTTGAGCATGTGAAGAAAAAGCAAAACCAAGAAATAAAAGCAATATGGCTGTTATTCGTTTCATATCTATCGCTTGTTAATTACCTGACGCAATGATGAAGCCCAGACCGGCGACAAAGAAAAGGAACATCAGAGAAAGAAGAACATTGACTGTTCTATTGGCCCCCTTGAATTCCTTCCAGATGAATACTCCCCAGATGGCAGCTATCATAGGAGCGCCTTGCCCAAGAGCATAACTGATGGCCGCGCCTGCCTTACCTGCAGCGATATAACTGAACGCCGTTCCAAGACACCAGATACATCCTCCGAGAACGCCTACGAGATGTGTCTTGAAAGAACCTGCGAAATACTGCTTATAAGTAACACTTTCTCCTACAAAAGGTCTTCTCATAACGAAAGTGTTAAAAATGAAGTTACTTAAAAGAACACCAACGGAGAAAATGAATATAGCCGTATAAGGAGTTACCATTCCGGGAGTCGGATGCTCAAAGTTATTGAGATCCATCGCTTTAGCCACAAAACGGTAGAAAAATGCCATAAGTACACCGGCACATACGGCAAGTATCAACCCTTTACGATTACTCTTCGGATCTGCCCCTTCTTTTTGAACCTTACCAGACGCGAGGCCGTTACATATAATAGCTACTACTATGAGAGCTATGCCTATGAAAAGGAGCGTAGGATTACCCTTAGGCGCCCCTATATAATTTACTACGGTTCCTATGACAAGGGACAATCCGACCCCAAGCGGAAATGCCACAGACAATCCGGCAAGCGAAGTCGAAGCAGAAAGCAAGATATTGGAAGCATTAAAAATAACTCCCCCAAGTATTACCCACCCGATATTAGCGACATCGGCTTGTGCGATATCCTGAATGAAAGGACGTCCTTGTGAGCCTATGCTACCCATAGTAAAGCAAAGAACAAGAGAGAAAAGGAACATTCCTATTACATAATCCCAATAGAAAAGTTCGTATCTCCACGATTTTGCCGCGAGTTTCTGGGTATTCCCCCATGAACCCCAGCACAGCATAGTCACAAAGCAGAAAACAACTGCGAGAGCATAACTGTTTACAATAAACATAATTATTAAATTTTTAGTGTTATTTCAAATTATTCCGCGATCTCTCTTCTGTATGGTATGGACTCCTGCGCACCACGTCTTTGTACCGTAATGGCTGAAGCCTTTGTAGCAAACTGCGCCGCTTCCATAAGACTATGTCCCTCAGAAAGCGCTACGCAAAGTGCGCCACAGAATGTATCACCAGCCGCAGTGGCATCCACAGCTTTAACCCGGCAAGCCTCTATCTGTGAAAACTCTCCATTTTCTATTACTGCACAGCCCTTGCTCCCCATGGTCATAACAACAGAAGAGACACCCATTTCACTTATCTTTTCCGCCGCGGCCTTATTATCATCCTTTATTCCGGTCAATAATGCCAATTCAGTCTGGTTCGGTGTAATAAGATCAATGTTACGGAACAATTCACTCGGGAGACTGACCGCCGGAGCCGGATTAAGTATCACATACACTCCTGCATTGTGAGCTATTTTTGCGGCTCTCAAAACAGATGCTACAGGAATCTCAAGCTGTAGAATAAGATAATCAGCGGAGCGGATGACATCTTCAAGAGAATCAATATCGCTCGGTGTCAAATCATCATTGGCACTCGAAGCCACTGAGATACAATTTTCTCCGTCTTCCGCCACCATAATCAGCGCCACACCGGACGGTCTTTCTGAATATAGAATATGTTCTGTATTAAGCCCCTCATTTTTATAACTTGCTATGGATTCTTTTCCGAACAAATCATTTCCGACTTTACATACAAAAGTAACATCCCCGCCTAGACGGCTTGCAGCTACTGCCTGATTAGCTCCTTTTCCACCGCGGCCCATAACAAATTCTCCTCCGAGGATAGTTTCCCCAGGGACAGGCAAGCGTTGCGACTTAATGGTCATATCAGTATTACTACTACCTATGACAAGTATCTTTTTCTTTGACATTATTTGTAGAATGGTTATTACGTGTTACGATAACGATTGCGTTATTCATGGGCAAAAGTATGTAATATGAGAGCAAATACGTGTTGTATCTAACAATTTTTACATAAATTTGCATGAAAATTTGCGCAACACAAGTCGCAAACACATGATACAACACATAACTTTCGCTTTTTATGAAAGAGACACTACAGACTATAGCACAGAGACTTAACATCTCCGCCACCACCGTATCACGAGTTCTCAGCGGTAATGCCGACAAATATCGCATTAGCGCAAAAACGCAAGAACTCATAAAGAATGAAGCTCTGAGATGTAAATACACGCCCAGCATGGTGGCAAGAAGTCTGCGGACACAGAAAACCAATATGATAGGACTGATACTTCCCTCTGTATCAAATAAATTTTTCGCGGATATAGCCAGCACCATCATCTCAGAATGCCGCACAAACGAATATACCACTATAGTTATGGATGTTTCTGAAAAAGAAGAGTTCCAAAAAGAATGCATCCGATCACTTGTAACCAGAGGGGTGGACGGAATGATTATCGCACCCTGCGGCGATGACCCCACGCAATTAGAGATAATAAATGAAACCTACTTTCCTGTCGTGCTCATCGACAGGTATTTCAAGGATTCTTCCCTTTCCTACGTAACCGCCAATAATTTTCAAGGAGGGATGATGGCCGTGCGGCATCTAATCGCACAAGGGCACAATAAAATCGCCTGCATACAAGGCGTCATAGAGTCCATCCCAAACCAGAAAAGAGTCAACGGTTATAAACAAGCCATGAAAGAAGCCGGGCTTGAAGATAACATCTACGTTCAGGGAGACGCTTTTTCCATTCAAAACGGCTATGTGGAAACCAAATTCATGCTTTCCGGATATAGCGCATACAAACCTACCGCCATATTTGCATTAAGCAACACTATCGTTCTGGGAGTAGTCAAAGCCATCAAGGAAAGCGGACTTAAAATTCCTGAAGACATCTCCGTCATATCATTCGACGACAACATCTATCTTGACTACATGGAACCGCCCATAACCCGAATAATCCAGCCTGTCGAAGGTATGGCCAAACTTGCCGTCAAACTTCTTTTCAACAACATTAACAGTCCTTCGGATGAAAGAAACAAATCAGAGCTTCAGCTCTCCACCGAGCTCATCCAGCGAGGTTCTGTCATTTAGAAGTTATTTTGAAATTCCCTTACCTGAAGAACTTTCCGAGCCAAACTTGGTCCACGCGCACAAGACCGCTTGCGGCCTGGCGGATTGAAGGGTTTCGCGAAAGTATGCCTATAGCATCGTTATAGATGTTCTGCCCTATCTGAATCATCTGCATCTCCTCCTTTTCAGGATAAGCGAAAGTTATCTCTCCGTCAGGACCGTCAGCACGATAGAATTTGAGCGGAACATCCTTCTTAATCTCCTGAAGAGTAACGAATTTGCATATCTCTATGGCCATATCGTCCAGGCCTGCGTCGAAGATATTTATCTTCTCTATGAGTTCACCTACGCTACCCACAAGACGACAAGTATATCCGTCCATACCAGGAGAGGACATAGGCACAGAACTTAAGACCAAAAGCAGTCCATTTGCAGAGTCGTGATAGATGAACGGCTCATCGCATAGACTCACCGCACCGCATCTCGGACAGGCGTGAAGAAAAAAGGTCCCATCCTTTATCTTCTCCTTAAGAGAAGGCGACTTTCCCACATCCACACTGCCGGATTGGCCCGAAGAAAAAGAAGCTCCACATTTACTACAGATCATACGTAAAGACTGCTTGACATTCAACTTTATTAGTTTGTGTATTATACCCCACTTTCACACCCGGATGCATATCTGTCGGGAAGAACCAAAAATTAGAGATTACCACATCGAAATAGCTCCCGAACACGCTCCAGCACTCTGTGTCGGACAGTTTAATCTGATTATATTCATAGAACGGGATAATCTCGAAATTCTTAATATACGTAAGCGGAGAGAACTTGGCGCAGTCTATAGACCACAAAGGAATGCCGTATTGAATGCTCGCCGTAAACTTGTCCGAACGATACGAATTCTCTTTCGAAGCGACCTCTCTGCTATATGTAGTCCTCAGACTAATGGAGTGCGTCTTAAAAAAGCCGGGCAGGTAGCCATACACCGTCGCCGAAGGATAATTTATCTTGTTTATATCGTCATTTATGGAGATATAATTAGACCCCACAATGCTGGCACCTATTCCGAGCTTTGGAAATATGGCACTTTTAGTGGTAGGAAGCACCTTATAAGCCGTTAATCCATAAGCAATTCTTCCGACTAATGGCACATCTTCATAAGTAACATAGGGGATTACACCGGCGCTCCATCCGTTACGCGACAGGTTAAATGGGATATACGCACGCAAAAGCACGTCATAAGTATCGTCATACGAGGTGTCCCCATGCGTATAAAGTGCTGTAGAAGCAGATGCCTTAACCTGAAAAACAGGATATAGCCCTCTGTATGTCATATTTACGGAAGTTTTCCCGACAAAATGATCCTCGGCAGACATAATCCCCATTCCCACGTTGCCATAAAGCGTGCTGAGATTATTCTGAAAATATGCCGTCGCACCTACCCCGAGGTCTTCACGTGTCGAAGAATATGAAATAGTCTGAATATCATCTATTTCTGAATATATCGGAGCCCACGAATGGAAGCGGAACGCATTTCTTATCTTACTATACCTCTTAACATTTCCAAGACTGATATATTCCTCTTTCAAAGGCTCCACCTCCACACTTGCCGACAGTGAATCTGCCAATGCATAAGCATGCCTCTGAGTAAAGTCAACTTTCTTTACAGGAAGTTCCTCCCTTGTGGACACGTAAATATTACGTCCCCATACCGAAAGCATAGTAAAATACAGACTGTCTCCCGCGAAAACGAAGTCCTTACCTCCACGCGGAAGATTTGTCAATTGGCATACCTCACCACTCTGCACATCAAGAGCATAAAGTTCATTCACTCCCGTGCGGTCCGATGTAAAGCAAATCCTTCCATTATCAGAGAAAAGATGATTGATTTTCACCGGAGAAGGTTCGAGAACGACCTTAAATCCATCCTGCACATCATAGATGCCTTGACCGTCTGCAGAACCGGCGCTTGCATACAGATGCCCCTCCACCCAGACAGGTTCGAGAAGCTGAAGTCCGTCCGGAGCGAAATATGAATCCGACAGGATAAATTTATTTTCCTTTTCGTAAACTCTTGCCGCCACTGCCCCTTCCGGAAGATTCTCTATTACAGCCAATTTACCATCCTGCAATGCCGGATTAAATAGTCTTTTCCCACCTAATTCGGTGCGTATTTTCCCATCCTCATAGGAACGAATAGCCGAAATGGACTGCATCTCCCACCTAAGATTAGAAATCTCTTCACTCCAATAAAGCTTACCACCATAAGCCTTTAACGCAGACTCCGCACTCGTATGCCGCAGCGTCTTCTTTTTAAAGCCGTTCTGAATGTCGAACGACACTAAAGTGGCATTCTGCGCCATTCCTGACTGCACAGCGTAAATCTTTCCATCCATCTGCGTAAGACCCGAATATGAAAGGTAATAGGCCTCGTCCTCAGTTAATTGGCTATAGTTCTGAAAAGGAGCTCTATTGGCCGTATCATCCATCCACTCTTTCTGAAGTCCAGCAGCGAAGTCATCGAATTTCTCTCGCAGCGTATTACAGAAAAACTCATCATGCGAGCCAATATTCATTCCTCCGGCAGCCAGATAGCCTATTTTATAGTAATCCGGGGTATAAAGTTTCTGCGATCCGTAGCGCCACCTATAAATATTTCTGGTATCACCTTCTTCGAAACTTGCTCTGAAATACTCAAGAAAATCAGCGGAACGGCCTCTACCAGACTGACTTAAAGCAGTTTCCGTGGCCACAGCATCGCCTTCCATAAACATAGAAGTAGAATATAACAGACATAACGGCCCGGCCAACAGTTCTCCGAAAACATTAAATATCCAAAAAGGGCTGCGATAAAGGAACTGCATCTGCGATACGTGCCTATTCTCGTGAATAGCGAGAAGCGTATGCCAAGGAATAGGTTCCGGACTATACATAGAAGGCGCGGCGAACATCTCCATACGACTCGGAGTCCACACCACAAAGCCGTTCGATGTGGAAGTATATGGGTGCAGAACTACTGGAAGAGGATGTCTGGTGGCCCTGTCATAGCCCACGCTCAATTTATATTTTTCCCACTGAACAGCATAGGCTTTGGCCAGAGAGTCACACCCCGACGGGTATATGAATTGGTACGAATCTGTATTAAATGTATTCCACTTTACAAATGTGCTTTCGTTCCCATTTACAGAGAATTGCGCATTCATTGATGCCAATGAGAACATCAAGCAAATGATAGTCAAAAAGATTTTTTTCATGCCTCTTGATTTGCCAGCAAATATAAAAAGAAATCTTAACTTTGTCCAGACAAAAAAGCGGCACATGGGCCAATAAAGACCCTCAAATTCATAAGAAAAAGATTTTAGATAAAGCCCACACAGATGAAACAATATTTGGATCTTCTACAAAAAATCCTTGATGAAGGCACCGTCAAGACAGACCGTACGGGAGTAGGGACAAAGAGCATATTCGGATACCAGATGCGCTTCGACCTATCCGAAGGGTTTCCTCTTCTTACCACTAAAAAGGTACACCTGAAATCCATTATCTACGAACTTCTTTGGTTCATCAGCGGAGACACGAACATCAAATACCTAAAAGAACACGGAGTAAGCATCTGGGATGAATGGGCCGATGAAAATGGCGACCTTGGCCCTGTATATGGGCATCAATGGAGGAGTTTTCCTAAACCAGGTGGAGGGCACGTGGACCAATTGGCCGAAGTCCTCGACCTCATCAAAAACCACCCCGACTCAAGACGTATGCTCGTCTGCGCATGGAATCCTGGAGAGATAGATAAAATGGCTCTGCCACCTTGCCACTGCCTGTTTCAGTTCTATGTGGCTGATGGACGGCTTTCCTGCCAATTATACCAGCGCAGCGCAGACACTTTTCTGGGCGTCCCTTTCAATATTGCTTCCTACGCTCTGCTTACTATGATGATGGCTCAAGTATGTGGACTACAGCCAGGAGAATTTATACACACTACCGGAGATACTCACATCTATCTTAACCACTTCGAACAGGTGCATGAGCAACTGAGCAGAACGCCGCGAGCGCTCCCTACGATGCATCTTAACCCAGAAGTAAAGAGTCTGTTTGACTTCCGGTACGAAGACTTTACTCTCGAAGGTTATGATCCGTATCCTGCCATTAAAGCGCCAGTAGCCGTTTAGTTAGCAATTTCTTTAATCACTATGCTTAAATGTCTTATCGCCGCCGTTGCGGACAACAATGGAATAGGAGTCAAAGGCGAACTGCCGTGGCATTTGCCCGAAGATCTTCAATATTTTAAAGCCCAGACAAAAGGCTTTCCTGTCATTATGGGTCGTACCACCTTCTTCTCTATAGGAAGACCGCTCCCGGGCAGGACCAATATCGTGCTCAACGCCGGCGGAGAACCTATAGAAAATGTAGTGTGCGTTAATTCCTTTGCAGAAAGCTATGCGGCCGCGCAAAGAACCGGAGCTGATAAATGCTTCATAATAGGCGGCGCTTCCGTGTACAAGGCCGCGATAGACGACATGGACCTTCTATACATCACGCACGTGCACACCGAAGTGGCAGATGCCGACACCTTTTTCCCTGAAATAGACAAGGCCAAGTGGCAAGTGAAAGAAAAATCTGCCACCCACACCGACCCCACGAGCGGCCTCACTTACGAATTCACCGTGTACGAAAAAATGTAAATTCCCCTTGCTGTTTTAACGGAATAAATGTACTTTTGTAGCATCAAAAATACGGAATAAATGTAAATACAATGCTTAAGAGGAAGATTTCCAGCAAGATAGAAGATTACTTAAAATCGCACAACCGCAAGGTCCTCGTCATTGATGGAGCACGGCAAATCGGCAAATCCTTCATCATTCGCGATGTTGGCAGCAGACTATTTCCCAACTTCATAGAAATCAATATGGAGAAAGACAGACAGGGAGATAGGCTATTTGCGGATGCGAAAACAGTTGAGAACTTTTACCTTGCACTAAGCACTTTCGCCGGAGATAAAATGGGGGACAAGGACTCAACCCTAGTGTTTATTGACGAAATTCAAGCATACGACCATCTGCTCACACTCGTTAAATTCCTTGTAGAAGACGATCGATTTACCTACATAGCCAGCGGGTCTCTTCTCGGCGTCACTCTAAAGAAAACCTTATCCATTCCGATTGGCAGTTTAACGACTATGCATATGTATCCTCTTGACTTTGAGGAATTTCTTTGGGCAAATGGTGTCGGGCAGTTTGCAATAGAAGAGCTTCGCCGCTGCTTCGAAGAAAAGCGTTCTCCTAACGATGCCATCCACAGACGAATACTCGACTTGTTCAGAAAATATCTTCTCATTGGAGGATTTCCCGACGCCGTGAACGCATACATCTCAGAGCACAACATCACTAAGGTTCGAAGTGTGCACGATGAAATCAGAAAACTCTATGCCATTGATGCCGCAAAATATGAAAAAGAATCCTCTCGGAAACTCAAGATTATGCGCATCTACGAAATGATTCCGTCCAATCTTGAAAACAAGAAAAAGCGAATCAAAATAAAGGACATCGAAGGGAAAAAGGGTAAACGGACAAGCGACTATCAAGATGAGTTTGATTATCTCATATCATCCGGAGTAGCTCTTGAGGTCGATGCGATAAGCCAGCCGTCCTATCCTCTCGTCCAGAATGCCGGGAAAAACCTTCTAAAACTATATCTTAATGATACTGGTCTTTTTACCAGTATTTTATACGGAAATGACATTAGACCCATACTCGAAGACAGATGTTCAATAAATCTCGGGTCCGTTTATGAAACCACGGTCGCCCAAGAGCTAAAAGCGCATGGCTTCGACTTGTATTATTATGATAATAAGAAAAACGGTGAGGTCGATTATTTGATTGACGACATAAGAAATATGTCATCCATACCTATTGAGGTAAAGTCTGGTAAAGACTATATGACTCACAGCGCATTGGACAAATTTATCAACAATACGGATTATGCGATCAAACAGTCATACGTGCTCTCGAATGAAGCCAAAGTCTTTGAAAAAGACGGCATCAACTACATTCCGATATATTTCGTAATGTTCTTCGAGCACGATATCAACCTTTCTCCAGAAGAATATATCTTCTAATGAACCCTACGAATTCACCATTTACTCCAAAAAACGTCAGTGAAAGATGTGTAATTACAATAGTTCGTTAAAAATTAGCCGAGCCTAAGCGGCTCTGGCAGTAAATAAAACA
>CAVJMH010000024.1:0-19899 GCA_963650755.1 Firmicutes bacterium TM09-10
GCTGCCGCTTTTCGGATGCCCGAGTGATTTGTTTCACCCGGGCATCTTTTTTTATGTCTAAACGAAGTTCATTTATTCTGTTACATAGAAGCGTTTATTTCAAAATAGTTACTTAATAACTATATCTATCATCTCGTGGCATCCGCGTTCAAGCGGATGTATTATTTGGCTGTATCTGCGCGTCTGTCCATTTATCTCGTATTCGAGAACCAGTTCCGTCGGAGGGGTTGTAGGCGTGCTTGCAGTCTCGTTTGGGTAGGCGTATAGGACAGTTCCCGGATATTGGGTATATAAGCCTATATCGCTTGGAAGATATGTAATGGGACTGTCTTTCTGCTCGAAAGGTGCTATTAGACCTACAGTAAGCGGTTTCCCTTTACTGCTGCAGTTTTTAAGGTACGCTCGTGGTGTCTCTATAAGCGTATCATCCGATAGGAGATGGCTTACGCTTCGTATCTGTATAGTGCACAGCAGCGGTTTCAGATACAGGATTGTTTTATCTGTATCCGTTTCGAGGGTTTCTGATAGGGCCATTATGGGAAAGTCTGTATTTTCGTTCGACAGACAGGTTTCAAAGCTCTCCCAGGAGTCATAGTGCCTGAGAGCTTCTTCATTAAATTTACCATTGGCATTGGCTATGGCTACTATCTTATACGTTTTATTCTCTTTGAGAGTGAGATGTAAGGAATCTTTACCTTCAGTTCTTCTGTGTTCAATAAGAAAATCCTCGTATAGAAAGACATCCAGGCTTGAAAAAGTCCATTCTTCGGACGTGAATTGTACTATATGAGTAAATGTCTTAATCGAGGGAGTTTCTTCTCCTGTGGGCTTTTCTGCCTCTTCTGATGGTATTTCCTCTGGTTCGCTGCTTAAAATACAGGCTCCCGCCAGTGGGATTACTGACAGGAGCGCTGCAAAGAATTTTATCTTTGAAGCTTTCATAGTAATGAAGTTTAAGTTCTAAAATTTCAATTATTAACCTCCGAAGTTATCGTAGAGGATATTTTCAGGTGGTACTCCGAGAGAGTCAAGCAACTGATTTACACAGCCTACCATCATAGGAGGACCGCACATGAAGTACTTGATGTCTTCCGGAGATTCGTGGTTCTTCAAGTAGGTCTCGTTCATCACGTTGTGAACGAAGCCTGGGGTATAAGCAACTCCTGCCGCATCTGCTGCCGGATCCGGACGGTCGAGGGCAAGGTGGAACTTGAAGTTAGGGAATTCCTTTTCAAGTTCTGCAAAATCCTCAAGATAGAATGCTTCCACAAGAGCGCGTGCTCCATAGAAGAAGTTGACCTTGCGTCCCGTCTTGAGCGTTTTGAAGAGCTGCATTATGTGAGAACGGAGAGGCGCCATACCTGCACCACCACCTACGAATATGTATTCTATATCCTCAGGGTCGTTCTCCGGGAGAAGGAACTCTCCGTAAGGACCGCTGATGGTGACTTTATCTCCCGGTTTACGGGTGAATACATAAGATGAAGCTATACCAGGGTTGACAGGGAGAAGTTTGAATCCCTGCTCACGAGGAACACTTCTGTCAAACGGAGGAGTGGCGATACGGACATTAAGTTTGATGATGCCTTTTTCTCCAGGATAAGAGGCCATGGAGTATGCACGGATAGTAGGAGTGGTGTTTACACTTTCAAGATTGAAAAATCCGTATTTCTCCCAGTCCTTACGATATTCAGGATCCACATCTATGTCTTTGAAGTACAGATGGTAAGCCGGAATGTCTATCTGTATGTACTCGCCGGATTTGAATTCAAGATTTTCTCCTTCCGGAAGTTTGACGGTGAATTCCTTAATGAAGGTAGCCACGTTCTTGTTGGAGATGACCTCGCACTCAAGTTTCTTTACGCTAAGTGCGCTTTCCGCAACTTGAATCTTAAGGTTATCCTTAACTTTTACCTGGCAGCCAAGTCTCCAACCGTCTTTTATCTGTTTGCGATTGAAAAAGCCTGTCTCCGTAGGAAGGATCTCCCCGCCGCCTTCGAAGACTTGTACTTTGCACTGTCCGCAATTGGCCTTTCCGCCGCACGCTGAAGGAAGAAAAATCTGATTATTGGCAAGAGTGCTCATAAGAGACCCGCCAGGAGTCACGTCAAGAGTCTTCTTACCGTTGTTAATGTCTATTTTGATAGTGCCTTTAGGTGTTATGGCTGTCTTGATGATTAGAAGTACGCCCACTAAAACGATAGTGACGATAACCATAAGCACCACGGCTGAAATTAATGTATTGCTCATAACTTCGTCTGCTGATTAAAGTGAAATACCCATGAAAGCCATAAAACCTATACCCATGAGACCTACCGTGATGAAAGCTATGCCGGTGCCCTTCAGACCTGCCGGTACATTGCTGTATGCCAATTTCTCACGAATGGCCGCAAAAGTTACTATAGCCAGATACCAACCGAGTCCGCTGCCGAGCGCATAGACTGTGGATTCGCCTACATTGGCAAATTCTCTCTGCTGCATGAAGAGCGCTCCACCGAGGATAGCGCAGTTCACGGCTATAAGCGGAAGGTAGATACCGAGTGAAGAATAGAGCGAAGGAAGGAATTTCTCCACTACCATTTCAACTATCTGGGTGAATGCGGCGATGACCGCGATGAATATGATGAAGCTCAGGAAGCTGAGGTCAACTTCGGCAAACTTAGGGCTCAGCCACTGGAGGGCTCCAGGTTTGAGCACGAATTCATCGAGCAGATAGTTAAGCGGAAGGGTCACCAGAAGCACGAATACTACGGCAATTCCCAGTCCGTTCGCTGTCTTTACATTTTTTGATACTGCCAGGTATGAACACATACCGAGGAAGTATGCAAATATCATATTGTCAACGAAGATTGACTTTACGAATAAACTTAAAAGATCCATAATTCCAAGTTAGTGTTTAATTATTTTTCCTGGAGTGATTTGTCTATGCTTCTGTGAACCCATACCACACATCCCAGAAGGATAAGTGCCATAGGAGGAAGAATTATAAGACCGTTGTTAGTGTAGCCGATGGCTTTGAGCACCGGAATTCCGAAGACTGTTCCGCTGCCGAAGAGTTCACGGATGAAAGATACCACGATAAGAATCATGGCATATCCCAGTCCATTGGCAGCACCGTCAAGCAGCGATGGGATAGGCTTGTTACCGAGTGCGAAGGCCTCGATACGTCCCATCACGATACAGTTCGTTATGATAAGTCCTATGTAAACTGAAAGCTGCTTTGATACAGAGAAAGCATAGGCTTTAAGGAACTGGTCTACAACGATAACCATAAGGGATACGACCACCAGCTGCACGATGATACGTGCGCGGTTAGGAATGGTCTTTCTTATGATGGAGCAGACGAAACTGCTTATGGCGGTTACTATGGTTACTGAAAGGCCCATTATCAAGGCACCCTTCATCTCTACGGTAACGGCAAGTGAAGAACAGATACCGAGAATAAGGACTGTAATAGGGTTGCCCTTGAAAATCGGATGAAGAATGGTTTCTTTTAAATTGCTCATTTTTATTCCTCCTCTGCTGTTTTAATATAGTTCTTGTATGCTTCAAGCCAATCATTTATGGCCGCATTAAGACCTTTGCAAGTCATGGTGGCTCCTGAGATGGCGTCGATGGCATTGGCCTGACCATCTGGTGCTCCGCCCTTTACGATTTCGAAGATGTGCTTCCCTTTCAGATCAAGGCTTTTGCCTGCAAATGAAGCGCGGAATGAAGGGTCGTCCTTTATCTTACCGCCAAGGCCTGGAGTTTCTGATGCGTGGTCGAAATATGCGCCTACGACGTTCGTAAGTGAAGAATCCGTGGCGATATATCCCCAGATTGGCCCCCAAAGTCCAGCTCCATAGACTGGGAATACGTGTACTCCGTTCTTGAAAACGTATACAGGTATCTCGTAAGAGCCGTCTTTGAAGTTATATCCTTGGGCCTTAAGGTCTGACGTTCCGTAAACCTGGGCGCTGCCCTTGTCAAGAGTGCCGGTCTTTTCGCCTTTGGAGTTAACGATGCAGGCGTAGTCGAGTTCGTCTTTGAACATCTTGATGACTGCCTGATTACCTTTCTTACTGAGTTCCGCTTTGTCTCCGAACTGTGCGGCACAAAGTATCTGACTTATGGTTTCAGCCTTCTCGTTGTCTTCCTGAAGAGGCTTGAGAGTCTGGGATACGAAGGCCAATATGGCTGCTACAAGCACACAGATTACTGTGGTGTAAACGATAGTGTATATGTTACTGTTAGTATTCATACGATAGCCTCCTTTTATTCTGCATAAACTTTTTTAGCCTTGCTCTTAAGGTGAATGCTTATCACGATGTGGTCGATAAGCGGAGCGAAGATGTTACCGAGGAAGATGGCGAGCATCATACCTTCAGCATATCCAGGGTTAAAGAGCCTTATGACCACACACATGGCGCCGATAAGGAATCCGTAAATCCATTTGCCTGCGTTAGTCTGTGCCGATGTAACAGGGTCTGTCGCCATAAACACTGAACCGAATGCGAAACCGCCCATAACCAGGTGATAGTAGCAAGGAATGTCTGATGCTCCGGTAAGATTGGCAAGTCCTGCGACAAACAGGGCACCGAGCACGCTGCTGCACATTATCTTCCAGCTAGCTACGCCTGTCCAGATGAGAACGATGGCGCCCAAAAGGATGGCGATGACTGATGTCTCACCGACTGAGCCGGGGATACCGCCCCAGAACATGCTCCAGAAACTGGTGCTGTACTGAAGATGTGCATTTGAAAGTGCGTCCATACCGTCTGCTGCGAGAGCAAGAGGAGTGGCGCCGCTGAAGCCGTCCACTACATCCTTTCCTGCTGCAATCCAGCAATTCTCTCCGGACATGTTGCTCGGATATGAGAAGAAGAGGAATGCACGGGTGAGGATGGCCGGGTTGACGATGTTCATGCCTGTCCCTCCGAACACTTCCTTACCGAAGATGACAGCGAAAGCAACGGCTACCGCGAGCATCCATAGAGGAACGTCCACAGGAACGATGAGAGGGATGAAAAATCCGGTGACGAGGTAACCTTCGTTCACTTCTTCACCTCTTATCTGTGCTGAAGCGAACTCTATGGCAAGACCTACGATGTAGGAAACCAAGTAGAGAGGAAGGACTTTAAGGAAACCGAACCAGAAAGCCTGGAGTACGTTGAGTGATACCCCTGTGGCGAGTGAGTGCTGATAACCGACGTTCCACATGCCGAAGATGGCAGCCGGAACTGCGGCTATGACAGCTATGATCATAATACGCTTGATATCCACTGCGTCGCGTACGTGAGCTCCTTTGCGGGCTACCGTGCCGGGAACGTGAAGGAATGTCTCGAAAGCGTCGACTGTAGAGTGCAACCAATAAAGTTTGCCGCCTTTTTCAAAAATCTTATTCATACGCTTAAGCCATTTCTTTAAGCATCAGGTCGATACCTTTTGCGATTATATCCTGAATATTATTCTTCGAAGGATCCGTGAACTCGCACACTGCGAGGTCTTCAGGAAGCACTTCATAGATGCCGTATTCTTCCATTTTCTCTATATCTCCTGCAAGACAAGCCTTTACGAGATAAAGAGGGTAGATGTCCATAGGAAGATGCTTGGCATAGTAGGTGTCAGGCATGACGAATGCACGCGGACCTCCGTGAAGGTTAGTGTCCATGTCATACTTCTTCTTAGGACTAAGCCATCCGAGACACCAGTTGAAATAGGAATGGTCTGCGCTGAACTGGTTAAGACGCAGCGGTCTTGCCCAGCCGAGGAGCTCCTGCTCCGTGCCTTCCTTGATGAGGGTGATGGTGTTATCGAAGAATCCGAGGTAACCGTCTTTCCCTACGTTCTTACCTGTCATTATGTCTCCGCTCACCACTCTGACTTCGTTAGTGCTGTAGAATGGTTTGATGCAGTTCATAGACATACCGGGAACAGTGTAGATGTAGCAAGGCTCTATGGCCATAGGTCCGCTGACTGCGACTCTGCGGCTCACGTCATAAGTTCCTTTATTGAAAAGTTTACCTATGGCAGCAAGTCCTTGGAGAGAGATGGTCCATACCGTCTCGCCTTTTCTGATAGGGCTGATGTGTGAAATCTGAACGCCTACGTTACCGAAAGGATAAGTTCCCTTGAAAATGTGGACTTTGCAGAACCCGAGCTTGTTAAGCGGGGAAGTCTTATAACTCTTTTCTTCAAAAGAGATGTGGACACCGCCGTCGCTGAGTTTTGAAAGAGCATTGATGCCGACCTGAATGTCTGCGATTTCATTTTCAAAAGCGAAATCGGGGCAGGCTGCGTTTACTGCAGAACAGATAGCCGAAACGAAGATAGCTTTAGGCTTTGCTGCAGGGTCGGCTATAATACCATAGGGACGCTGAATGAAGAAAGGCCAAAGACCACTTTCAAGCAGGGCTTTTTTTATCTGCTCCGCTGAAAGGTCATCGACTTTTTTCTTTCCGAAATCTACTGATTCCACTTTCGCGTCGGTTTGAATGAGAACGGCGAGCAATTTTCTCTTCTCGCCCCTGGCGATCTCTTTAACTGTACCGCTTACAGGTGCAGCTATTATGATGTCAGGATTTTTCTTGTCTGACAGAACCGGTGAACCGGCGAGAACCTTATCTCCTTCTTTTACAAGAAGACGTGGCAGAAAACCTTTGAAGTCGCCAGGTTGTACAGCCACAGTCTCGCCAAACACGGTTTTGCTCAGACGCTCCTCGGGCATTCCTGAAACGGGAATGTCGAGACCCTTTTTCAAAACGATGGTTTTGGACATTTTATTTAAATTATTAGATGTATTAAAATAGGTAATTCCAACTTATTTTTCTACGCTCCTAAAAGCGCTGCGAAGATAACAAATTTTTACGTATTTTCGCAATCTTTAATTATGAATATGGATAGTAAGAAAAGTGTAGTTTTGGACGGCCTGAACGAGGCGCAAAAAGAGGCTGTTGAGGCTATGGAGGGACCTGTCCTCATCGTGGCGGGAGCAGGGTCGGGCAAGACCCGGGTGTTGATAAGCAGGGTGGCGTATATGCTGGCGTCGGGAGTGGAGCCGTCAAGGATATTGGCATTGACTTTCACGAAGAAGGCGGCTACCGAGATGAAACAGAGGATAGAACTCATGGTGGGAGGGAAGACTGCCCGCAGGGTGGTGATGGGTACTTTTCATGCCATATTCGTAAGGTTTTTGCGCGAGTGGGCTCCGAAGCTCGGATACCCTTCACAGTTTACTATTTATGACACGTCGGATTCTACGTCCGCCATTAAGACCTGCATAAAGGAGCTTGGCCTGGATGTGGCTGTATATAAGCCTAAAGAGGTGTTGTCCAGAATTTCAGGGGCTAAGAATAATCTGGTGACGGCGGACAGATATGCCTCGCGTCAGGATCTTCTGCAGGCCGATCTTCGCGCCAGAAAGGGACGCATCTGCGATCTATATACCCTTTATCAGAAAAAATTGAAGGAGGCGAGTGTGATGGATTTCGATGATATTCTGGTGAATATGAACATCCTTTTGCGGGATTGCCCTGATGCTTTGCATTCATTGGCATCGCGTTTCTCCTATATTATGGTGGATGAGTATCAGGATACTAACTTCGCGCAGTACAATATCATCCGAAAACTTACTTTTCTGCATCATAATATATGTGTGGTGGGGGATGATTCGCAGTCTATCTATGCATTTCGCGGCGCCAGAGTGCAGAATATCATAAATTTCAAGAGTGATTTTCCGGAGTGCAAGATTGTGCGTCTTGAAAGGAATTATCGTTCTACGCGCGTCATCGTCAATGCGGCTAACAGTGTCATAGAGCATAATGCCAATCGCATCCCCAAGCAGTGTTATTCCGAGGCGGCGGAAGGAGAGAAGATAAGAATCGTGAGTTGTTATTCCGAGACGGACGAGGCTGCCAGGATAGTGTCGGAGATTACTTCGCGAATGCACGTAAAATCGGCACATTACAGCGATTTCGCCGTGCTTTACAGAACAAATTCACAGTCGCGTGCCATAGAGGAGGCCCTTCGACGCAGGAATATCCCTTATATGATTTATTCCGGCAACTCCTTTTTCGACAGGGCCGAGATTAAGGATATGATGGCTTATTTCAAATTGACCCTTAATCTGAACGATGACGAGAGTTTCAAGCGTATTGTAAATAAACCCACCAGGGGGATTGGCGCTACTTCGGTTGAGTACTTGGAAAAGGCGGCCAAGTCGCATCAGTGTTCTCTTTTTAAGGCCATATATCTGGATGATCTCGCCGATTTTGGATTGAAAGGCGCTGCCGTGACGCGATTTCGGGAGTTTGCAGGCAAGATGAATTCTTTAGCCGTGAAGGCTAAGGCGTGCGATGCCGTTCAGATGGCCACCTTTATAAAGGAAGATACTGATTATTATGCTTCTGTTAAAGGAGATTTGTCTCAGGAAGGGAAGAATGCTCTGTCCAATCTGGATGAACTTTTCAACTCCGTAAGCACTTATCTTCAAGACCGAGAGGAGGAAGCGCAGGAAAACGGCGAGCAGGCGCAGGAAATATACTTGTCCGATTATATGGAGAACGTATCTTTGCTCTCCAATGTCGATACGGAGCAGGGTGACGATAAAGAAAAGGTGTCGCTTATGACGGTGCACTCCGCTAAGGGTTTGGAATATCCGTATGTGATTATATCCGGAATGGAGAATAACCTTTTCCCTTCTCTTTCCTCTATGGGCTCAGCGTCCGATGTGGAAGAAGAACGCAGGCTTTTTTATGTGGCACTTACCAGAGCTAAGGAAAGTGTGGTCATCACGCACTGTGAGTCCAGAATGCGTAACGGGAAGACGGAGACTAACGATATATCGATGTTTGTAAAGGAGATAGACCCTAAATATCTGGAAAATCCTGTTTTTTCTGCCGCTCCTTCTTTCGGTATGTCCTATGGGAAAAGCTCTCCGGTGCGCTATGAATCGTCCCGTACGGCTTCTTTCTCTCGTCCTGTTTCTCGAATTGGTCAGTGTCCGGAAAGGGATTATGGCCCGACACAAGTTAAACGCCCGTTTCCAGTCCCTGATTTTGTAAAGAGTTCTTTTACTTCGAACCCGCCGGCGGTGGATCCGAACTTCAAGGCGGATGATATGAACTTATTCCGTGTAGGGCAGAGGGTAGAGCATAACCGCTTTGGTGGCGGCAGGATACTGTCTCTTGCGGGGGAGTCTCCGGAAATCCGCGCCGAAGTGGAGTTCGACTCCTATGGTAAAAAAACACTGCTTCTCAAATACGCTAAAATGCGCATCGAGAAGCAGTAGAGGTAGGTCTTAGATAGACTATTTACACCATTTATCCAGCCAGGAGTAGAATTCTTTGTGCCAGAGCAGAGAGTTCTGCGGCCTTAGAATCCAGTGGTTTTCTTCAGGGAAGATGACCAGTTTGCTCGGTACTCCCATCATCTGTGCGGCGTTGAATGCGGCCATACCATGTTCGTAAGGGATGCGGTAGTCCATCATTCCGTGAATGCATAATATAGGTGTATGCCAATTCAGCACCATCTCTTCAGGACTTTTAGCATAATGCCTTTTGGCCTTAGGTGTAGAAGCATAAGGAGCGCCGGCTTGTTGCATGCCTCCGAATGTGAATCCATCTCCTTTCGGGCCAATCTGCCCTGGTGTGTATGCAAATTCCTTAAGTCCGCCGTTATCCCAGTTAGCAAACCACATTTCTTCGGTGGTGAACCACATCTGGCGTTCGCTGAAGATGCCGGCGTGAGCTATGAAACAGTCGTATAGGTCGCCGTGAAGTCCTTCGAGCATATAGACTGAATATCCGCCATAAGAAGCTCCCACGCAGGCGAGTTTGCCTACATAAGGAAGGCTCTTAATGTATTTTCCGGCAGTCAGATAGTCTTGCATGTTAAGCCCGGGGTAGTCACCGCTTATCTGTTCTTTCCACTCCTGTCCGAAGGCTGTGGTTCCACGTCTGTTAGGAAGGATAACGATGTAGCCCTGCTGTGCCATAAGTCTGTAGCACCACCTATAGCTCCAGTCTTGGGAATTGGTGCCCTGCGGACCGCCAAGTACTATTTCTATGGCCGGATATGTCTTATTCTCATCGAAATGTGGAGGATAGATCACCCAGCACTGCATCTGTTTGCCGTCCACCGTTTTAAGATGTATGCTTTCCGATGTAGGCTCATCCAGTTGGCAGAGAATATGCTCGTTTTCGTGCGAAATCTGAGTGAAGTCTGCCTTTCCGTCAGCGCCGACATCGACCCTTACCATCTCGATAGGAAAGTTAAGGCAGTAGTAAGTGGTGTAGAGTTGAACGCCTCCGTCCTTAGTGTCTTTGATAAGCCAAGGAGAGAAGAAGTCATAATGCCAATCCGCAGATGTAAGTTGGCTGATTTTGCCCTGGAGGTCCGTTTTAAGAATGGCTTGGGTGGCGGAAGGGCGCATTGAACTGAAGTAAATCTCATCGCCGTGCCAGACAAGTGATGAGGCGTCGTTATCGAAATGAGTCGTCAGTTCGCGCGGTGCGCTGATCTCAGGAAGACATTGGCCGTCTTCATCTTTAGGAATAGAGACTTCTGTAACGAGAATTCTCTGGCGGTCAGCCTCATAGCCGTCGCGTTGCATGCTTATCCAGGCGAGATGCCGTCCGTCTTCGCTCCATACTGGGTCGGTGTCATAACCGCCGTCCGTTTTTACTCCTATGGTCTGTCCTGTCAGAAGATCGTAGATGTAGATGCCGCAGTTCGTGCTGAACGCATATTCTTTGCCAGTGTGCTTCCGGCAGGAGTAGGCTATCAGTCTTCCGCTTGGAGACCAATCCAGCTGCTCCAGTCCTCCGAAAGGCTCCGTTGGGAGTTCGTAAGGCTCATCTCCCAGGATGTCAATACTTTTCTCTGGGGTAACTTCGCTTACGGAAGCTATGTATGTGCGCGGAGTTTCAGTTACCCAATGATCCCAGTGTCTGTACATCAGATCTTCGGTGATATAGGCATTGGCCTTGTCAAGTGAGGGGTCTATGTCTTTAGGCGTTTTTACAGGGCCGGGAACTGCGCTCAGGTAAAGCAGCATAGTACCGTCAGGCGAAAGTTTAAATTCGGATATGCCTGCGGGAATGTCGCTTATTTTATGACGAGCCCCGAGTGAGCGCTTGCCCACAGCGGCTTTCCATATTTGAGCGTTCTGAATAAAATAGATGGATTTGCCGTCCGGGGCCCATCTGGCGCAGGATACGCTATTGGCATAGTGAGTGAGCTGAATCTTGTCTGTCCCGTCAAGGTTAGAGAGAAATAAGTTACGGCAGCTTTTATTTTGCTTGACGTCGGTGTATGTAACTCCATAGAGTACTTTTTCTCCGTCCGGAGACACTTGCGGGTCCGAAATTCTTCCCATAGCGAGAAGTGCTTCCGGGGTCATAATTCCGTTCTCAATCTGAATGTCGGATGGTCCGACATAACCTTTTTCGTTCTTGTTAGGCTTCATAAATCCGAAAAATGAATTTGCGACAAAGTAGCCGGCAGCTACAGCTAAGGCGCAGATTACAAATGTTTTAAAAAATCTTTTCATATAGTGTTACGATATTTTACTGAAATCCTTGTGTGTATATTTTCCTTTGCGAAGTTCTTCGCGAAGAGGTAAATTGACCTCGGATTTAAGTTCCGGGTCGTGCTCCAGAACCGTCAATGCGTAGTCCCGTGCTTCATTAAGAAGCAGAGAGTCGCGGGCAAGGGAAGCGATGTTAAGATTAATTGGAAGTCCGCTCTGGGCAGTGCCTTCCGGGTCTCCCGGGCCTCGCATCTTCATGTCCTCTTCCGCTATGGTGAATCCGTTTTCGGTGCTGCACATAAGTTCAAGTCTCTGTATGCTTTCTTTTGAGCACTTGTATCTACGCACGAGGATGCAGTGCGACTGTGCGGCGCCCCTTCCCACTCTGCCTCGGAGCTGGTGGAGCTGTGACAGGCCGAATCTCTCGGCGCTCATTATGACCATGACCGAAGCATTAGGAACATCCACACCTACTTCTATTACTGTGGTGGATACCAAGATATTAGCTCGTCCGGCGGCGAATGCGTCCATATTGAAGGCCTTTTCTTCGCTTGTCTGCTTGCCGTGCACGATGGCGGCTTTGTACGGAGGAAAAGGGAAAGCCTGAACTATGTCTTCGTAGCCTCTTTCAAGATTTTGAAGGTCAATCTTTTCGCTTTCGAAAATCATAGGATAAACCACGAATACCTGATGTCCTGCCTCTATCTCCTTACGCATAAAGTTATAAATCAACGGCATCTTGGCCTCCGTATGAAGAGAGGTGCGCACCGGCGTTCGTCCCGGAGGCAGTTCGTCGATGACCGACACGTCCAAATCGCCATATACCGTCATCGCGAGAGTTCTCGGAATAGGTGTGGCTGTCATTACAAGCACGTGTGGAGCAGTGCTGTTCTTGCTCCAGAGTTTTGAGCGCTGTTCTACTCCGAAACGGTGTTGTTCGTCTATGACTGCCAATCCCAGATTTTTCCATTTCACACTATCTTCAAGAAGGGCGTGCGTTCCTACTATAAGGCCAATCTCCCCGTTGAGAAGACCCTCGTGAATCTCGCGTCTTTCTTTAGTCTTGGTGGAGCCAGTAAGCAGTGCGCACCTGACGCTGGTAGGTGACAGGTATTTCTGGATATTGGCATAATGCTGCTGTGCAAGAACTTCGGTCGGGGCCATAATGCAGGTTTGAAATCCGTTTCCTATGGCAATCAGGCAGCTCAGCACGGCCACCATAGTTTTTCCGGAGCCCACATCTCCCTGAAGGAGCCTGTTCATCTGACGACCGGAGAGAAGGTCTGCGCGTATCTCTTTTATAACTCTTTGCTGTGCAGTGGTAAGATTATATGGCAGGGCTTTATAGCAGGCGTTGAAATCAGCCCCTACCTTAGGCATCAGAAAACCTTTACTCTGTCGTGAACGAATGTATTTCTGTTTTAGAAGGCTAAGCTGAAGGAGGAACAGCTCTTCGAATTTGAGCCTGCGCTGCGCTTTTTCGAGAGCACGCCCATCGGATGGGAAATGTATGTTTTTAAGTGCAAATACAAGAGAACAAAGACCTTTTTCTTTTAGGACATAATCAGGAAGGCTCTCTTTGATTTCAGAAAGACATAAAGACAGGGCTGCACTTTGAAGCCGGCACATTACTTTTCCTGTGATACCGGCGTTTTTTAGCTTCTCTGTGCTGGGATATACGCCTGTAAGCACACCTGAAGATGCTGCGGAAGCGCCGTCTGGCAGATCCACTTCAGGGTGAACCATATTATATCGGCCGTTGTATTCGCTTGGCTTACCGAAGAATATGAAAGTGCGTCCTGGAGTGAGCCTCTCCTGCGTCCATTTTAGCCCTTTGAAGAAAACCATCTCCATCTGACCGCTTCCGTCGCTTACTATGGCGCTGAGCCTTTTAGCCTTGCCTTCTCCTACAAGGGAACATGACTTAACCTCTGCCTTAATCTGAACGGCTGCGGCGCTTTGGTTAATGTCCGCAATTTTCTGGATGGAAGTGCGGTCTATGTAGCGAAAAGGATAGAGATGAATGAGGTCGTCAAGAGTCTTTATGCCAAGCTCTTTTTCTAAAAGTTCCGCCCGCTTGGGGCCTACGCCTTTCAAAAATTTTATTTCGCTATATAATTCATCCATCTTGGACAAAGATAAGTCTTTTCTGTTAAGTAATCGGTGTGTCATTCGAGTGAAATATATTTTTTGTAACTTTATCACTTGTTTTGTAACCATATCGTGCGGATAGCATTTGTACATAACAGTTTCCCCGGAGGAGGTGCTGAAAGGATAACGATGGATATCGCGAGGTATCTTAGGCCTTTCGGTACGTACGATGTATATGTCTATGCTACGCACATTGGCGCTGTCCCTTCGGATGTAGAAGACTGTCTTACAGTTAGAAAAATCCCTTCTCAAGCGGTGCCGTCCAAGCGGTCGAAGGCCATAGAGGACTTTATAAATGAAGACGGCATAAACATTCTGGTGGAGGTTACAAAATCCGTTTACGACATAGAAGGCATACGTTCACGCACTGGGGTCAAGACCGTCCTCGCGTGTCACGGGGAGGTTTTCTGGCAGCGCTATGTCATTATGCATCACCGTCAGAAGAAAAAACTCCTATGGAATCTTTTTTATAAGAAAAGGTATGCCGACGGCTCGCTCGCCCTTGAAAAGGCACAGCGTAGAACTCGTTTCGATTACGAGCATTGTGATGCCTATACGGTTCTCTGTCAGGAATATAAATGCCAATTAGAACGCGCCCTTGGAATAGATTCCGGGAAATCTAAAGTATGGGTGATAGAAAACTCGGAGAAGGTGGTGGAGGCTCCGAATCTGGATAAGGAGAATGAAATTCTTTTCTGCGGCAGGTTTGAGAATTGGTCCAAGAGGATAGATCGTCTGTTAAGAATCTGGTCTAAAGTTCAGGATAAACTTCCTTCGTGGCGTCTGACACTGGTAGGAGACGGCCCGGCTATGGCATATTTAAAGGATCTTGCACGTCAATTGGCCCTCCAGAGAGTAAGTTTTGAGGGGAGCAAGACCAATGTGGCTCCTTATTATGATAGGGCGTCGGTGGTGTGCCTTACTTCGCAGACTGAAGGGTGGCCATTGGTACTCACTGAGGCGCAGGCCAGAGGCTGCATAGGAGTGGCATTTGCGAGTACGGCGGGTATAAGGGAGATACTTTCTCCGTCAGGGGAATGCGGTTTTCTGGTGAAGCCTTTTTCGGAAGATGAATTTGCAGCGGCTCTGCTCCGCATAGCATCTTCGGGGGAGGAGGATTTACGGAAAATCAGACTTCAAGGGATAGAAAAGCGCAGGAAATATTCGCCGCAGGAAATATCGCGCAAATGGAAAGACTTGTTTGACTCCCTAGATACTAAATAATAGAATTATGACTATATATAATCCGGAAGGCTCGCAATTAAGAGAGGATCAGAAGAAGATGCTTGGAATCCTGGTGTTTTTCTCCGAAGTGTGCAAGGAAAATAACATCCAGTGGTGGCTCGATTCTGGGACACTGCTCGGTGCACAAAGGCATGGTGGCTTTATTCCTTGGGATGACGACATGGACATCTGCGTGATGAAAAAGGATTACCCTCGTCTTCGTAAGATTTTATGTTCTTTGAAATCAGATAAATACGTATATCAGTGTAAGGAAAACGATTTTGAGCATACTAATCCTTTCGGGAAGTTAAGGCTTCGTCAAGCCAATGATGATGACCCTTCCGCTCCGCGTCCAGACTATATGATAGGAATGGATGTGTTCAGTATAGAGAAAGCTTCCCGTTTCGCTTCGCATCTTGCCAAGTTCTTTTATATGAACATGCAGCATCCTACTAAATATATTAAGAACAGGACGTTACGACACATTATGAAAAGAGCGGTGGAGGTGCTGAATTTCGGATTGTTGATTCCGCTGTGTAGGCTCATTGGCCTGATAAACCCTAAGAAACAATATTATTATGAGCTTGGTTCCGGTTTTTATGGGCAGCCTTATTATTTGGATGAGATTTTCCCTTTGGGGAGCATAACTTTTGAGGGAGTGGAGTTTCCCTCGCCTAAGAATGTGGATGCTTACCTGAGGAATCTTTATGGGGATTGGCGGAAATTACCTTCCCGTGAACAGATACTTAAGGATATGCATAATCCGCAGTATGTCAAGCAGTTCGTAGTTTGTGATGATGAGCATCCTAATGTGTAAGTAGATGAATTATAGGATTTCGCTGGTGGTCCCCATATATGGGGTGGAGAAATATATAGGCAAATTTGCAGAGAGTGCGCTTTCGCAGACTTGCCGTCAGATGCAGTTCGTCTTTGTCAATGACGGCACTCCGGACGGCTCAATGGAGGTTCTCAAATCTCTCATAGAAGAAAAATATGCTTGGCGAAAGCCTGACATAGTGATAGTTGACAAGGCCAATGAAGGTCTTCCTCTTGCGCGTAAGACCGGGGTAGAGAACGCCAGCGGAGATTATATTCTTTTCGCCGATTCAGATGATTGGCTTGAAAAAGATGCGGTGGAGAAGGTCTTGAGGCGTATCGATGAGACGGGCGCGGATATGGTGTATTTCGATCTCATTAAAGAGTACGCCGACCATCAGAGCTATAAACGCGAGAAGGAGTATGACGCTCGCACTAAAAGGAAGTTCATAATCAACATCTTTAATTATCGCTCGCAAGGATACACGGTTACAAAGTGCTTTAGAAGAAGTCTTTATACGGATAATGTAATCTATACTCCGATAAACGGAATGCACGAGGACATCTATCTTATGAGCCAGATTATATTCTATGCCGAGAGTTTTTCTCATATCAATGAAGGCTTGTATCATTACCGTAAGGACAATGCAGGGGCGATGTGCTCGCAGGACAGAAAGAAGCGCCACATAGCGTCTTCGAAGAATCTTCTTGACCTTTATATGCATTATAGAGACGCACTAAAAGGAAGTCCTATAGAGGATGTGTATGGCGGGATACTTCTTCGCGCCGGCTGGCACGCTATAGTACACGGGTATGATTTCTGGGGAGAATATCCTTTTCTCGCGGGGGATATAAGAAAGTGTAGGGTCAGCGGGAGGTATCTTTTAAATCTGCCGGTGCAGATAGTAGTGAAAATTTATTCGATATTTAAATAATATGCAAGCAGTTATATTGGCAGCAGGAATGGGAAAACGCCTCGGCGATTTGACCAAAAATAACACTAAATGTATGGTGGAGGTGAACGGCGTGGCTCTGATTGATAGGGTTTTGACGCAGTTCCGTCCTCTTGGACTGAGCCGTGTGGTGATAGTCGTGGGCTACGAAGGACAGAAGCTGATGGATTACATTGGCCATCGTTACGACGATTTTCTGAAGATAGAGTATGTCGTGAATCCTATTTATGATAAGACCAATAACATATATTCGCTTGCATTGGCCCGGGAAAAACTTCTGGAAGATGACACTCTTCTTATAGAGAGCGATCTGATTTTTGATGATGCTCTTTTCCCGCTTATTCTGAATGACCCTTATCCGAATCTGGCACTGGTGGCTAAATATCAGAGTTGGATGGATGGGACCATGGTGAGGATAGACGAAGAGAATAACATAATAGATTTCATTCCGAAGAAGGCCTTTAAGTATTCGGACATAGAGTACTACTATAAGACGGTGAATGTCTATAAGTTCAGCCGCGATTTCATGGAGAAGAAATATCTTCCTTTCCTGGATGCGTATTGTTCGGCGCTGGGGAACAACGAGTACTATGAACAGGTGCTTCGTGTAATATGCATGCTCGATAATTCGGAACTCAAGGCCCTGCCTATAGGAAGTGAAAAGTGGTACGAAATAGATGATATTCAAGACCTTGACATAGCAGGCGCTCTTTTCTCCCGCGACGATGAACGCCTGAAACTGTATATGAAGCGTTATGGCGGATATTGGAGGTTCCCTGGGCTGTTGGATTACTGCTATCTGGTCAATCCGTATTTTCCTACCCCTAAGATGAAGGATGAACTGCGCTCTGCTTTTGATACGCTTCTCACGGAATATCCTTCGGGGATGTATGTCAATTCGTTGATTGCCGGGAAGTGTTTCGGGGTCAAAAGCGACTATATAGTTCCGGGGAACGGTGCAGCCGAGCTTATTAAAAGCCTTATGGAGTGTCTTTCGGGCCAATTAGGAGTGATTTATCCTACATTTGAGGAATATCCTAACCGTAGGAAGGCGTCATCGCTGGAAGTGTTCGTGCCGGAAAGTGAAGATTTTCATTATGACGCTAAGGCCGTGATGGAGTATTATGATGCGCATCCTGTCTCTACTCTCCTGCTTATTAACCCCGATAATCCCTCGGGGAACTATCTTTCTCACAGTCAGATGATTTTGTTACTGGAATGGGCCGAGGCAAAGGCAATAAGGGTCATAGTTGACGAGTCCTTTGCAGATTTTAGCGATGAATTCCCGCTGAATTCTCTGCTTTCTAACAGTGTTCTTGAAAAATATCCTAATCTTGTGGTAGTCAAGAGTATATCCAAGTCTTTCGGCGTGCCTGGACTAAGGCTTGGCATCGTGGCTTCATCGGATACGGCTCTTATTCAAAGGCTTAAAAAGGATGTCTCCATCTGGAACATTAATTCCTTTGCGGAGTTCTTCATGCAGATTTACACCAAATATGAGGTGGATTACCGTAAGGCGGCGGAGAAATTCAGGTGCGAACGTGAACTTTTCCGCGGTGAACTTTCTACTGTCCCTTACCTGAAGGTTTTTGATTCGCAGGCCAATTATTTTTTATGCCAATTAACTGGCGGGCATTTTAGTTCAAGTCAATTGGCCCAAAGGCTTTTGTGCGACTATAATATTCTTATAAAGGATTGCAGTACAAAGAAATGCTTCGCAGGTAAGAATTATATTCGACTTGCGATAAGAGGTAGGGAAGATAATCATACGTTGGTGGAGGCTTTAAAGGAATTGGCCTGAACTGGACTCTGAACGCGCATGCTGGGAAAGAAAATATGTATCTGTGGAGGCGGCTCTTTGGGAACGGTCATCGCTGGATGGACTGCGGCCAAGGATAAGGGTGATGTGAGTCTTTTGACCGGTCATCCGGAGTCGTTTTCTTCGGAGCTCAGCATAGATGTTCTTTCTACAGAGCTGATTAAGGGAGCAGTGGAGAGGGTGAGCGACAGTGCTCAGGATGTAGTATCCGATGCCGACATAGTGCTTTTAGCTTATCCGGGCTATATGATCGGCCCTTGTCTTGAGAAGATAAAGGATTTTCTTCGTCCGGAAGCCAGTGTCGGGAGCGTGGTAAGCTCCACCGGTTTTTTCTTTGAGGCTCAAAGAATACTCTCTCCGCGGCAGGTGATTTGGGGTTTTCAGCGTGCTCCTTTTATCTCCAGAGTTACGGATTATGGAAAGAGAGCTCATCTGTTGGGCTTTAAGAAGTCCCTGAATGTGGCGATAGAAAAGGCTTCGGCGTCGGAAAAAGAAGAACTTGTAGGGTTTCTTTCATTTTGGTTCGAGACACCGGTGAGTCTTCTTGCCAATTTTTACGAAGCTTCGCTTACTAACAGTAATCCGCTTCTGCATCCGGCGCGACTGTACGATCTTTTCGGTGGAGATAATGAGGGTAGGGTGTATTCGGAGCAGATTCTTTTTTATGAGCAGTGGACTGAGAGGGCGGCGCAGTATCTGATAGAACTTGACGCGGAACTTTTTTCTCTTTTAGATGTGCTTCCGGTTTCCAAAAGCTTTCTTCCTACTATACTTGAATATTATGAAAGCACTTCTGCGGCTTCTCTTGCCTTTAAACTGCGCTCTATTCCGGCTTTTAAGCAGATACCGGCTCCTATGGCGCAAAAACCTGAAGGGTGGGTGCCGGATTATACGAGTAGGTATTTCAGAGAAGATTTCCCTTACGGACTTAAATATGTTCGGGACCTTGCACGCGAAAGGGATGTGCCTACGCCGCTGATGGATAGTCTCTTGGAGTGGGGAATGGGGAAAGTGAAATAAAAAAACCAATCCGCTTTGGATTGGCTTTTCGTGGGAGCGAAGGGATTCGAACCCCTGACCCTCTGCTTGTAAGGCAGACGCTCTGAACCAACTGAGCTACGCTCCCGAAGTGGTCCCGCGTTGTTTGGGATTGCAAATGTACGACAAATTTTTGAAAGTGCAAATTATTTTTCAGGTATTTTGAAATTTTTGCGCGGAGTTGTTTTTTGAAGGAGTATTACGGTACTAAGATTTTGCCATTAAAGTCGTGTTTCAATACTGCGAAGAAAAACCTTTTCGACACTGCAGAAAATAGGCAAAATGCCGGAATGAATTGAAATGAAATAAAAAAGTATTTGTTTTTTTCGAGAAAGATTGCAATATTTGCGGTGTTGTGAAAAGAGAAAGTAACACATTCTTTGAGT
>CAVJMH010000025.1:0-17844 GCA_963650755.1 Firmicutes bacterium TM09-10
AATATAAGATTATTTTCTTAAACTGCAAGCATGGTCCCTCAAAATTCGGTTCATTTGGTTCGTTCAAAACTTATAGGTAAGATGAATAATGAGTGCTTGATAGTTGTTAGTGTTTTAGTTCATTTTATCGTAGCTTTCTATATCATAACACGTTGGCCACATATAGTCACGGCAGATCCTGTTATGTATTTGCAGTGGCAGTTCTTTTTGAGACCCGTGCCGCCCTCGGCATCGTTAGAGGGGGGGACCACGAACCTGTGAGTGGTGGGGTCGAGCGAAGTGAGACGGTCGCCGAAAAGAAGCTGCCTTGCACTTCCCGTATAGGGTCGCGAGGCGACTGCGCAGAAAAATCTCTGCCGTGGCTAACTAATAGTACAGAAAAAGTGATTTATTTTACTTTATTTGCATTTTCAAAAATAATACGTATATTTGCAGTCCCATCGCGGGGTAGAGCAGTTGGTAGCTCGTCGGGCTCATAACCCGGAGGCCGGAGGTTCGAGTCCTTCCCCCGCTACTAAAACGGACACTGATTATTCGGTGTCCGTATCTTTTTATCTCGCTGAACCCTCAGAAACTGTTTTGAAATGGCGGCCGAATTTTAGGCCACCTGGACATTTTGGGTGATAGAATGTCATGAAAAAATGGCATGTGGATATTTCGGGGGGGGGGTAATAGAGCAAAAGTCGGGCGTCTGGGTGATTGCAACGGATTATCACAGTTCGTAGAGAAGATATTTATCCCTGATTTTAAGATAGTCCTTTAATCCGTCCGCCCAGAACGGTGAAGATTTTATCTCTTTACTGGAGCGCCCGGCTTTCACCATATCCATTACCGAGGTATCACCCATAAGAAGGCAGAAAAATCTTCCCGAAGATATGAAGAATTCGCTTTTATTCGGGTAATTGGCATAGGCATCTGTGACATAGTCCAGATTAATCCCATCTTTCCAAATTTCGGACAGAGGCTTTTCACGAAGCGACCTGCCGTAGCACTTGGCTCCCTGATACATAGGCCTTAGTGCGCCTTCCATGCTTTGAGGGGTAAAGGCATAGTCTCCCGAGGACAGCGGAGAACCGTAAATCTCGAAAGGGTAGGGAGTTCCTCTGCCAAGTGAAATGGCCGTACCCTCGAAATAACAGGTGGACGCATACAGATAAACAGCTTTCATGTCTTTTAAGTTAGGCGAAGGACTTTTAAGCAGGCAATATTTGTCGTTATGCTTATATCTCAGGCATTTGATGACGGTAAGAGACAGCCTGTCAGCGTTTTTTATCCAATTTTCGCCTTTGGCCATACACGCCAATTCTCCAAGAGTGAGAGAGTGAACGGTGCTTATCGGAAGTCGTCCTACTCCTGAATAAAGTTCTTTGCGAAGCACGGGGCCGTCAGCATAGAATCCGTTAGGGTTAGGCCTGTCCAGAATTATGAAGTCTTTTCCCTGCGCTCCGCACTCTTCCATAAGGGTCAGCATAGAAATATAGTAGGTGTAGTATCTTAACCCCACATCCTGTATATCCACTACCAGGACGTCTATTTCACTTATCTTTTCGGGGAGCGTCCATTTCCGTTTTCCATAGAGCGAGAGCACAGGAATGCCTGTTTTCGGGTCAATTCCGCTAAGAACTTCAGCCCCAGCGTCTTCCGTGCCTCGAAATCCGTGTTCCGGACAGAAAACCATCTTTACGTCAATGCCTTCGTCAAGAAGAAAATCCAAAAGATGTGGCCCATATTTTACTTTATCTCCTTTCTTCGGAGTTCCGAATGCTATGGTGCAGTTTTTCTCCGTAACTCGGCTTTTCCCAGAGACGGCGAGACCTTCACTTCTGTCTCCGATTATCCCTGTATGGTTAGAGTAAATAGCTACTTTCTTGCCTTTGAGAAGCGGAAGATACTCTTCCGTACGTTCGTCGCCCAAGACAAGCCCGCTTTTTGAAAAGGCCTCAGTGTAAAAAAGAAATAAGGCTAAAAGGCTGATGAGAAGTATTTTACCCGAAGATTTCATCGCGAGTAAGGAAGTGCTCTGGAAGTGGCATGTCGTAGACGCTGCTTCTTAAGAAATCACGAAGTGTCTCTACACTTGTAAATCCCTTAATCTGGTCGGCTGTTATGACATTCCCTATACCCATTCGGATAGGTTTGTTCTTCTTGTTCATCAGCTCGCTGGGCAGTTTAAGAAGACGAATTTTCCAACTGATAAGCCCTAATAGATAGTAAAAGGGCGAGTTGCCGTCGAAAAATCTGACCGGGACTACCGGAACGCCGAGTTTCTTGATGAGCTTTATGGCAGGGAGCTGCCACTCTCTGTCGCGTACTTTCCAGCCCTCTTTAGGCTTCAGGTCCGACACCGCTCCGGAAGGAAACAATCCGAGTACTCCACCGCAGCGGATCTGCTCTATGCATTGTTTTATGCCGTTAATGCTGTCGGCCGAAGCAGCCGTCCTTTCTTCTCCCGTGGGAGTTACGGTTATAAGATTCTCTCCTAACCTTCTGGCCATGCCTAAAATCTTATTTACCATAACTTTAAGGTCCGGGCGAATGTGCCCTATGAGGTCTATGAGAGCCAGCCCGTCAGCGCCTCCGTAGGGGTGGTTACTGACTGTAATGAACGGACCTTGCGGCAGATTACTGAGATTCATTCCTCCTACCAGATATTCAATATCGAATTCTTTCATCATGGCTCGGGCCAATTCAGGGCCTTCATAGATGCTGTTTTTACGATAAGCTGCGTTCAAGACATCGAGTTTACTCAATTTCTCGATTTTGTCTAAAACGTAAGAACCCCCTTTCGTTTGGAAAAAGGGGGACAATTTTTTAAGATCTTCTTTTTCGTAAAGATTCTCTGCCATGTACGCTTATTTTTTACGCGGATCTATCTTCGAATAATACTTGGCATCTGAGAAAATGGTACCGAAGTATATGAAGGTAAGAATTATTACGATTACTCCACCTGCTATGTCAAATGGAGTAAGAGCTATCTGATTACCGCATATCGCCAAATCGAGTCTGAAATCGCGAAGTGGTTTGATGGCGATGAAGAGCGTGTTGATAATTATCATTATGATTCTCAGCTCAGTAGGGCCAAGTTTCATATAGGTGAGCTTGAATTCGCCTTTGAGATGGGCGTTTACGCACACGTTCATGCTAAGAAGAAGATAGAGGGTGAGCGCTGCTACGGCGATGGGGAAGTGTAGAAGCTGTGAGATGCCCACGCAGAGGAACATTATGCATTCGTTGATGGCGTCAATGGTGTGGTCAAGATAGAACCCGTAAATAGGGCGCTGCTGTTTTCTTACTCTTGCCAAAGTGCCGTCGAGAGAATCTCCGTACCAATTTACCAAAAAACCGAAGCTGCTGAGCCAAAGCCAACAGATGTTAAGGTCTGAAAGAATGTACCCGGCACCTATTATAAGTGCTCCTAAAAATCCTATGAAAGTCAGGTGGTCTGAATTGATCCACTTAGGCTGTTTGCCCGCAAGATAAACAAGTACTTTCTTCTCCGTAGCGTTAATAAGGGACGTCTGAATTCTATTCGATTGCTTTATTTCCATTATGTGCAATTTTAGTTATTGTTTTTATGCAACTGCTCAAAATTCCACTTACTTGGCAATCGTAAAAGAATTTGAGATATGTCACGTACTTCTACAAAGTTACAACAAAAATTATTCTTTTATCAAGATTGGCCTAAAAATACGACATTAATTTAGTATTTTTGTACAATTTGAAAGACGTTTCACACATGCGAAACAGTAATGTTCTTATAATTTAATAATGCCAAACCCTACATTTTTTTAGAATGACAACTGAATTTCCGTTTGTCTGGCTGCTTGTGGCCTTCGTTTCTTATACTGCTTTGATGTTTGTTATGGCCCATTATACGGGGAAGAAGGCCGGGGCCAATTCTTTTTTTGGAGGTGAGCGCAAGGCTCCATGGCTTTTAGTAGCTTACGGCATGGTGGGTTCGTCCATATCCGGAGTTACATTTGTCTCCGTTCCGGGTAATGTCTGGACACAGAATTTTTATTATATGCCTATGGTTCTGGGCTTTGTGGTCGGTTATGTCATTATCGCCAAGGTCCTTCTGCCTCTGTACTATAAGATGAATCTCACTTCCATTTACACTTATCTGGGAGAAAGATTTGGAATGTGTTCCTATAAGACCGGGACTACAGTCTTTATGATTTCAAGGTTGCTTGGGGCCGCCGTGAGGATTTTCGTGGTTATGGTGGTGCTTTTCGCTTTTCTGCCAAGGAACATGCAGGCTGGCGGAGTGGGCGTTTTCGCGCTTGTTTCCTTTGTTTTCCTGCTCCTCCTTTATCTATATACATATAAAGGTGGCGTGAAGACGATGATATGGACTGATGCATTCAATACTACTATTATGCTTCTTGTGGTGGCTTTCACGATAGTGAACATTTGTAAAAGTATGGACTGGGGCTTTAAGGATATGGTGGATAATGTGGCCGCATCAAGCTACGTGTCCATGATAGACCTTGACTGGGGACACGCGACGAATTTCCTCAAACAGTTCATTTCCGGCATTTTCGTTACTATCGCCATGACCGGACTTGATCAGGCCATGATGCAGAAGAACTTGGCTTGTAAGAACATAAGGGCCGCCCAGAAGAATATGTACACTACTTCGGGCATCATAGTGGCGGTGAATTTCTTTTTTCTTCTTCTCGGCGCGTTGCTTTGTGTTTTTGTCTCTGCCAATGGCGGCTTTGAAACTATGGGGATAAATAAGACTGACGAGATGTTCCCGATAATAGCCAGCCGCTATTTCGGAGTGGGTCTTGGGATATTCTTCCTTATAGGTCTCATTTCAGCAAGTTATCCGTCTGCAGGTGCCGCTATGACCTCCCTTACCACGTCCGTCTGTGTGGATTTTCTTCATAATAGGGATGAAAAGACCAGAAAATGTGTTCATGCCTTGGTGGGCTTTGTCTTTTGGGTGATATTGGTAGTCCTATATCTTGTAAGCAACACGGCGGTGATAAATCTGGTGTATAAATTGGCATCCTACACGTATGGACCACTATTGGGTATGTTCTTTTTCGGGATTCTCACCAAACGTACGATAAAGGATAAGGCCGCTCCGTATGTGGCTGTAGCCAGCCCGTTGGTGTGTCTGCTTCTGAATGTCGCGTTGCAAAGATTTTTTAATTACGATATGGGATTCAGTCTGCTTCTGGCCAATGGATTATTGTCATTTTTCGGACTTTGGCTTGTAAGTAAGAAAGAAAAATGATTTTTTACAGATTACTAAGAGCTGTTTTGAAATGAAGATAACAGAAACAAGTTCCAGATACGCTGATTTGGATAAGATGTCTTTAAGGCAAATTCTGGAGGGCATAAATGCCGAAGACAGAAGTGTGCCTTCTGTTGTAGGGGAGTGTATTCCTGCGATAGAAGCCCTTGCTACTCAGATGGTTGAGAAAATGGAAAAGGGTGGCAGAGTATTCTATATAGGCGCAGGAACGAGCGGAAGGCTTGGGGTTGTAGATTCTTCGGAGATTCCGCCTACCTATGGAGCTCCGTATGATCTTTTTATAGGCATTATCGCCGGAGGAGATGGAGCCATCAGAAAAGCGGTGGAGGGTGCAGAGGACGATGCGGAGGGCGCTTGGAGAGACATTGCTCCGTATAAGCCGAATGAATTGGACACGCTGATAGGAATAGCGGCCAGCGGAAGCACTCCTTATGTGGTGGGAGGATTGAAGGCAGCCCGCAGCGCCGGACTTCTGACCGGATGCATCTGTTGTAATCCGGATTCTCAGGTGGCAGCTATAGCGGAGTTCCCTATAGTAGCTGTGGTGGGGCCGGAATTTGTGACCGGAAGCACCAGAATGAAGGCGGGTACGGCGCAGAAGCTTATCCTAAATATGATTTCTACTTCCGTGATGATACGTCTTGGCCATGTTAAGGGTAACAAGATGATAGACATGAAACTGTCCAATTCTAAACTTATGGAAAGGGGCGTGAATATGGTGATGCAGGAAACTCACATAGAGGATGAGGCATTGGTAAGGAGACTTCTGATAGAGAAAGGGTCCGTGCGTGATGTCATAAATTATTTGAATGAAAGGCGATAGCATCATAATAAAGGGTGCGAGGGTCAACAACCTTAAAGACATATCTCTTTCTATAGAAAGGGGTAAGTTGGTGGTGATAACGGGCGTATCCGGCTCGGGAAAGTCTTCGCTTGCTTTTGATACTCTTTTCGCGGAAGGACAGAGGCGTTTTGCACAGAGCATGAGTTCTTATGCCCGGCAGTTCCTCGGGAGGATGTCCAAGCCTGACGTGGATTATGTGGAGGGAATCCCCCCGGCCGTAGCCATAGAGCAGAAAGTTAATGTGAAAAATCCTCGCTCTACCGTCGCTACTACTACGGAAATATATGATTATCTGCGTCTTATCTATGCCCGAATTGGCCGTACATATTCTCCTGTATCAGGGCGCGAAGTAACTTCTGACAGTGTGCAGACGGTCATCGCCTATCTTGAGAAAAATCTGAAGTCGGATGGAGAGGCGGCTTACATCCTTTCTCGTCCTTCATGGAGCGATACCCCAGTGGCGGATCTTCTTTCTTTTAAGGAACAAGGCTTCAGCAGGATGATGCTTTCGGACGGAACGGTGGCCAGAATAGATGACCTGCTTTCGGACGGAATAAGGTCTTTTTCTGAGTCGGATTTTCTTCTGGTGGACAGATTTCGTGATCTTTCAGACCGTACACGCCTGCTTTCGTCCGTTAAGGAGGCGTTTGACAGTGGTGCGGGCGAGATGTTCGTGAGGTTAGGAGATATAACGGAGCGCTTTTGCCGGCGTTTTGAACTCGACGGGATGACGTTCTCTCATCCTAATGATGTGATGTTCAATTTTAACAGTCCTCTCGGGGCTTGCCCCGTCTGCGGCGGACTTGGTAAAGTCGTAGGAATAAGCGAGGATCTGGTGATTCCGGATAAATCCAAGAGCATATACGACGGGGCTATAGCTTGCTGGCGCGGTGAAAAGATGGGCTGGTTCAGGGAGCAGATAATCAACAATGCCGGAAAGTATGGCATAGACATCTTTACACCATATTGTAAGCTTGATGAGAAGACTAAAGATACCATCTGGAATGCGCGTAGCGAAAAGGAAGACTTGTCCACGATAGTGGGGATAAACGAATTCTTCGAATGGGTTGAGACACAGAAGTATAAGATACAGTATCGTTATATGCTCAGCCGTTTCAGCGGAAAAGCTGTCTGCCATGAATGCCACGGAAGTCGTCTTAAGAAAGAAGCCTTGTATGTAAAAGTGGGCGGAAAGGACATCAATCAGGTTCTTTCTCTTAATGTGGAGCAGTGTCTGGATTTTCTTCGCGGCATCGAATTTACGCCTACGGAAAGTCAGATTATAAAACAGGCCTATGAAGAAATATGCGACCGTCTTCAGTGTCTTGAAGACGTGGGATTAGGCTATCTTACTCTCAATAGAGCTTGTAACACGCTTTCTGGAGGAGAGAGTCAGAGGGTAAATCTGGTATCTGTCCTGGGTAGTTCCCTTGTGGGGTCCATGTACGTTCTTGACGAACCGTCTGTAGGTCTTCATCCGCGTGATACTCAAAATCTTATAAAGGTGCTTTTCAGACTTCGCGACCTTGGTAATACCGTGATAGTGGTGGAGCACGATGAACAGATTATAAAGGCAGCCGACCTTCTTATAGATATGGGACCCGGAGCCGGGCGTTTCGGCGGGCAAATCACTTTCGAAGGTAAATATTCTGCGGACCTACCGTCTTCAGCGGTGGAACACTCTCTCACTCTTCAGTATCTGCGCGGCGAAAAGCAGATGTATAGTCGTCAAAAGCGCACTCCGAACTATTTTATCGAGGTAAAGGGCGCGATGGAGCATAATCTTAAGAACATAGATGTAAAGATACCCCTTGGAGTTTTGACCGTGGTGAGCGGGGTGTCCGGTTCCGGAAAGTCCACGCTTGTAGGGGATATACTTTATAGAGCTCTTTCGCGAAAGTTATATGACAGCGGCGACGTTCCGGGGGCTTTCCGTTCCCTTGAAGGAAGTATTGACCGCATAAGCGAAGTTGAATATGTGGACCAAAACCAGCTGGGTAAGAGTAGCAGAAGTAATCCGGTGACCTACCTTAAGATATATGATTTGATACGCAAATTGCTTTCTGATCAGCCGCTTGCGCGTCTTTCCGGTTTCGGACCTTCGTGGTTCTCTTTCAATCAAGACGGCGGCAGATGTCCGGAATGTCAAGGCGAGGGCGTAGTGACCATCCCTATGCAGTTTATGTCCGACGTTACTATGGTCTGTGAAGAATGTTCCGGTAAACGTTTTAAACCTGATATTCTGGAAGTAAGATACCACGGGAAGAATGTAGATGACATTCTGAATCTATCTGTAAGTGAGGCTGTTGAATTTTTCTCGACTTGTCCAGAACCTGAGGCGAAGGAGATAGTCGAGCGTCTTCAGTCGCTTGTGGATGTGGGTCTGGATTATATCAAATTGGCCCAAAGTTCGGCTACGCTTTCAGGAGGGGAGAGCCAGAGGGTGAAGTTGGCATATTATCTTTCGATGGGGGAGGAGAAGAAAAAGCGGGGGAAGACACTTTTCATATTCGATGAGCCTACGACGGGTCTTCATTTTCACGATGTCAACAAACTGCTTCACAGCTTCGATGCTCTTCTTCAGATGGGGCATTCCATACTGGTGGTGGAGCATAATCCAGATGTGGTGAAAGCTGCTGATTATCTGATAGATTTGGGCCCTGACGCGGGAGATAGAGGAGGCGAAGTGGTTTATGCCGGTCCTCCTGAAAACGCCCTTGCGACGGCTCCGGATAATGAGCCTTTGAAGGTTCTGTTTGGTGTAAAGTAAGTTATTTGCTATTTTTGCAACCCTAAAGAGTGGACATCACAGAGTGAAGAGCATAGTCAAGTTAGCACTGCAGGCGTTAAAGTTCTCGTTAACATCGCTTTTTGGCACAGCCGCGGATACTGCGGTCCTGTGGGCTTTGACTACATTCGTTTTCACGGAAGGGCACTTTGAACTCTATGTCCTGTCCCCATTCATATCGTTCGAATGTGCCGTGATAGTTAACTACACCGTGGCATATTTCTATGTCTGGCGGGATAGGATAAACATATTTTCCGTAGGTTCATATCTGAGCCATTTTTGGAAATATAACCTTTCGTGCATCTCGGCTTTTCTGGTTAAGATGATGATACTTAACGCTATAGCCGTAGCCACCGGGTGGGATCCTGTTATATGTAATCTTCTCGCGCTCTGCGTCTCAGGTATCTTGAATTTCGTTCTGAACGAATTCGTCATTTTCAGGAAATCTTCTTCTTCAGAATCACTAGAAGAAGACAACTGAACCCCATCCCCAGGCAGTCCGCGATAAAGTCTCCTAATTCCCGGCTTCTATAAGGGCTGAATCCTTGAATAATCTCGGTAAGCCCTGCGAGAAACATTCCTGTGATAAGGCATGCCAATATCTTAAGCCCCGGCCGCATCTTTATGGATGCCGTGTCCAGAAACAGCAGGAAAGGAAGCGGTGCGAACATACAGAAATGCACTACTTTATCTTGTGGAATGAAAAATGACCATTGCCTGACCTCCGGAAATTTGTCCGGGGATGCAAAACACAGATAAGCCACCGCCGCCATATACAGCAGGGTTAATATATGCAACAAAGTTAATCTCTTGTGTGTGATAATCATAGAGCCTGCATGTCGTAGAGTTTCTTATAGTACCCGCCCTTATCGACGAGCTGCTGATGTGTTCCTTTCTCGACTATTCGACCTTCGTCCATAACGATTATCATGTCGGCGTTCCTGATGGTGGAGAGCCTGTGTGCTATGGCTATGGTGGTTCTGTTCGACATAAGTCGGTCAAGTGCTTGTTGGACAAGTTTTTCTGATTCGGTGTCAAGAGAAGCCGTGGCCTCGTCGAGGATAAGTATAGGTGGATTTTTCAGGATGGCACGGGCGATGGAGATTCTCTGCCTCTGTCCGCCCGAAAGTTTAGTTCCTCTATCTCCGATATTTTCGTTGTATCCTTCCGGCTTTTCCATAATGAAGTCGTGCGCGTTCGCTATTTTCGCGGCCTGGATTACGCTTTCCAGGCTCGCTCCCTCGACTCCGAAAGCTATGTTGTTGAAAATGGTGTCGTTAAAAAGGATAGGCTCCTGATTCACGTTCCCTATCAAAGAGCGCAGACTCTTCGTGGATACGTCTCTAAGGTCCAGCCCATCTATCGTTACGCTTCCGCTGTTCACGTCATAGAAACGCGGAATCATATCTACGAGCGTGGATTTGCCTGCGCCGCTTGCTCCTACTATGGCTATGGTCTTCCCCTTAGGAATGCAGAGGTCTATATGGTTGAGTATGTTTCTGTTACCATCATAAGAGAAGCATACGTCGTGGAATTCGATGCTGTTTTCAAGGCTTTTAATCTCTGTCGGGTGCTCGGACTCCTTGAGAGGGTTCTCCGCGCCCAGGATCTTGTCTATTCTCTCTGCCGATGCCAATCCTTTCGGAATGGAATACGCCGCTTTGCTGAGGTCTTTGAACGGCTGTATGATAGAGTAGAGTATGGTCATATAGGACATGAATGCAGGCGCGTCTATGGTGGCTTTGTCCCCGAGAATGAGTGTGCCTCCGAACCAGAGCACTATGGCTATCATGACACTTCCAAGCAATTCGCTGACAGGGTGCGCACTTGCCTGTCTTACCCCTACCTTATTATTTTTCTGTCGCATGCCTTCGGTTACTTTCTCAAAGCGGTCTGTCATCTTCTTTTCTGCCAAGAAAGCTTTGATTATCCTAAGGCCGCCGAGAGTCTCTTCCACCTGGGACATGGTGTCGCTCCAATACTGCTGCGCCTGAAGCGATTGAGCCTTGAGCTTACGTCCTATGGCGCTCATTATTAGCATCATAAGAGGAGCAAAAACGAGAGTGAAGACAGTAAGCTCCCAGGACATGAGAAAGAGTACCGTGAGGTATATGATGATAAGAATAGGGTTCTTTATGAGCATTTCGAGGGTGGAGGTGATGGAATATTCCACTTCCTGCACGTCTCCGCTCATTCTGGCTATAATGTCGCCTTTCCTCTCTTGGGAGAAAAAGCCTATTGGCAAGGATATGATTTTACGGTAAATCTGCATTCTAAGGTCCTTTACTATGCCGTTTCGAAGAGGAATCATCACGGCCGAGGATCCGAAATAGCAGGATGTCTTGATGAGTGTGATAAGGCAGAATATCAAGCAAAGGCCCAGCAGCACGCGGCTTTGTCCATAAATGTCTATCCATCCGCCCACGTAGTAGTAGATGTTGGCTGTAACGTCCGAAAAGTCATTGACTTCTCCCCACGGAGTGAAAGTATATGTCGCGCCCGACGTGTCGAACAGGATTTTCAGAATAGGAATGAGCAGTGAAAATGAAAATACGTTAAATACGGCCGAGAGAATGTTCAGAAGAACAGAACCTCCGAGATAGGCGGTGTATGGTTTGACGTATCTTTTTATTATTACCCAAAATTCTTTCATTTTCTTGAAAATGTGTGTCTATAAAATAATTAGCGGAGTAGGGCTTGTACGAGGCAGTGTTTGTAGTCTGATGCAGGTGTCCGCGCCGATGGCCTTACGGGCATTGTCGTAGGCAAGTTCTGGAGTGTTGTTGTTCTCACTGAGGTGGCAGAGGAAAAGGTTCTTTAGCCCAGGATGCAGGAATTCCTCTATCGCACAGGCGCATTCGTCGTTACTTAGATGTCCGTTGCCGTTAAGGATGCGTTCTTTCAGTTCTTTAGGGTACGGGCCGTTTATGAGCATCTGCGTGTCATAGTTGGACTCAAGTACCACGGTGTCCGCCTGTGCGCAGAATGAAATGGCCTCTGGCGTCATCTGTCCGCAGTCAGTGATGTGAACGTAATTATGGTCGCCTATCTTTATGGCAAATCCTACAGTCTGGCTGGCATCGTGTGGCACTATAAAATATCTAACAAGGATAAGACCTCCGCTTATGGCTGTCCATTTGCCCTCCGGAAGAATTCTGCGACATCCTGCTATGTGTTCGTGCGTGAGTATGTGCCTTGACAGTGCGTTATGCAGTGTGTCCGTGGCCCATACGGGAAGGGAAAGATGCTTGCAGAAAGAGCCCAGGGAACGGATATGGTCCATGTGGTCGTGGGTTATGAGCATGGCGTCGAACGAGTGCAGGTCAAGACCTTCTGCCGCAAGTTCTTTTTTAACTCGGCGAAGGCTCACTCCCGCGTCTATGAGCACTCCCTCGTGTCTTCCATCCTGGTCAACCCCCAGATAGTAGCAGTTTCCGGCACTTCCGGAGGAAAAACTTTTAAAGACCACCTTACTCTCCATCTTCCTTACAATATTTATTGATTACACTGTAGGCGTCTTTAATGCCAAGTTCACCGGCCCTTGAAAGGTCTATGCAGCCCTTTTCCTTATCTTTTATGAATATAAGCACGAGTGCGCGGTTATAATATGCCTGTCCCATCTGCGGGTATTCCTTTATGGCCTTGTCGTAGTACTCTATGGCTTGCACCATCTGCGATGAGAGGCAGTACAGATTACCCAAGTTAAAATGGATGTAGGCTATGTTAGCGTCCAATTTGTCTGCCTGCAAAAGGTCATCTATAGCTTCTGAATAATCGTACGCGCGGTCCACCTGATCACGTACGCGTGTCTTCGTCGCTCCTTGGTCGTCCATGGACAGGGTCTGCACATTATTCTCTATGGAGGCGATGAAATCTATCATTTCCGCTTTCAGAACGGCCCTGTTCATAAGGTAGAATGCCTTTTCCCTGCCTTCGGCCTTATCCACAGCGAGGTTATATTCGTTAAGTGCGGCGTTATACTGTTTTTCCTGTACGGCTTTTATGCCGCGAAGGAAATTGATGTCCGCACGGTCGGACGAGTATCCGAACAGCGATTCCGAAGGTCCGGTGTTCCCGTTTTCAGAACTTATCTCCACGGGGATAATGCTTTCCGAGAGGAAAGCTGACACGCTCGCATTTTCATATTCGATGGTGAAAGCCTGTTTTTCGCCTTTCTTCTTTTGTGCAAATGCCACTCTGTAAAGAGGTTTGAGCCGAATGTTTATGTCTCTGTTCTGCAGGAGTTCATCGTCAAAATTCTTCTTGGCGAAGTCCGCATCGAGCGTAAGGAGGGAACTGTATTTGCGCGTGGTGTCAGCAAAGGAGCCCTTCTCTTTGGAAGAATTGTATTCCTGGATTTTTTTCTGTGCAATGTTGTAGTCCTTTTTGCTCTGGCTTGTCATTCCCAGCAGATTTTCCACATAGGCTCTGTTCTGGTAGGCCTTGGCAAAGTCCGGATAGAGTTCTATGGCCTTATCATAGTCTTTGAGAGCGCTGCGGTAGCGGCCGAGTTCTATAAGGCACGAAGCGCGGTTAAAATAGGCCAGAACGTTCTTCGGGTTAATGTTCAGGACTCTGTCCATATCGTCAAGCGCGCCTTCGAAATCGGAGAGTTGCATGCGGATAAGGCTGCGGTTATAAAGCGTCAGTGCATTGCCGGGCTCATACTCCAGCACTTTATCCATATCGCTCAGCGCCTGTGCATATTTTTTAGTCTCGAAATACATCAGTGCCCTGTTAAAGTATGCCAATGTATTAGTCTCATCCAAATCTATGGCTTTGTCGATGTCTTCTATGGCTGAGGTGTAGTCCTCCTGCAGTGCATATAGGCGTGCGCGTCTGATGTATCCTTCCGGATCGAACCTATCGAGTTTAATGGCCTTATTATAGTCGCCCAAAGCCTTAAGCGTATCTCCCAGATAGAGGTATGAGGCGCCTCTGTTAAGGTATGCCGAAGGGTCTGCCTTTTCGAACCTGAGATATTTGTCGAAGTCTTCTACTGCAAGTTCGAATCTTTGTGATAGAAAATAAGTTACGCCTCGGCTGAAATATAGCCCAGTGTTGCCCGGACGCAGCTCTATGGCCTGCTGCAGGTCTTCAAGAGCCTTATCATAATCACCGAAGCGGCTTTCCGTGATGGCGCGGTAGTGGTATCCGTTAGTAAACACGGGGTTGATGTGTATGGAACGGTCGAAATCGTTCTTCGCTCCGCGTATGTCTCCAAGGTTATATTTGGCTATCCCTCGATAGAAAAATGTCCAATAGGCGTTAGTGTCCATCTTGGCCAATACATTGAACTGTTCTATGGCCTGAGCGTATTTGCCGTCTTGAAGGGCCAGTCTTCCTCTGAATTCGAGCACGTCCTTATCCCATTGGGCAAATGAAGAGATGCAATGCAGGCAAATCCATCCGAGAATGGAAATCGAGAGGAGTAGATGTTTGCCTGTTATCTTCATTTTCTGTATTTTTGCAAATCTTACAAATATAACATCTTTCGTGCCCATTTTGAAAAAAAACATCGTTCTATTTGTTTTTTCCGCATTTCTCTTTCTTTTTCAGACGGGGGTATCGGCCATGTCTGAGTCCCTTTTTGTGGGTCGGCCGTCGTCTTCTTTAAGGGATGATGTGTTGGTTCTCACCGATTCTCTATATCAGGGGCGCATGTGCGGTTCTTCTCAGATGATGGATTTGTCGCTTTGGCTTGGAGACCGTTTCGAGAAGATTGGCCTGGAAAAGTATGAAGGAAAAAGGTTATTGAAATTCGAACTGTCAGAAGGCGGAGCAGGGTATAACGTGATAGGAGTGAAAGAGGGGACAAGCGGAAAGTATGTGGTGCTTATGGCCTATTACGATGCGCTGGGTGTGAAGGATGGCGTTCTGTATCCTGGGGCGGATTCTAATGCTTCGGGGGTGGCGGCTATGCTGGATATAGCGCGGCTTCTGATGGCGGGAGACTCCTATAATGGGGGTTCTGCCGGGAAAAGTGACGGGGTCATCTTCGTAGCTTTGGACGGACATGTTGATTCATATAGGGGAGCGCAGTGCCTTTTGCAGGAGATTCCGCGCGAGAAGATCCGAATGGTAGTGAATCTTGACACTTTAGGAGGTTCTACTCCGGTGGACAAGGCTCGTCCGCGTTATCTTTTGGCCTTAGGCGGGGAGAAATACTCGCGGCTTTTCGACAGGTGCACTCAGGCCGGAAAGATACAGATGTATTACGAATATTATAGGAGCGAATCGTTTACGCGAATGTTCTATCGTCGTCTTGGAGATCAGACGGTCTTTCTGAATGCTGGGGTACGCTGTGTCGTTTTTACTTCGGGGATTTCCATGGACACGAACAAGCCTACGGACACGGAGGAAACACTTGACTATAACGCGCTTCGTTACAGATGCTTATGTATCGCCCGTTGGCTTAACCTCGTCCGCCAGAGGTGAGTTTTAATTTTTCAAAGTGTTCTCCAAATTTAGTATTTGCGAAATTTGCGGTAATTGTATAATTTTGTACGATTTGCCTATCCGTATAGGTGCTTGTTGAAAGTGGTGGGAGAAGCTTTGTGTTAAGATGACAAGTACGCAGGAAAACGGAGGGTTTGGGAAAAACTTGAGTTGAATTATAAGTAGTTATTTATCAATATTATGGTTAAAATTAATCTCGGAGGTTGCGCCTCCTTTGTTAAAGAAGCGGAATATAAGGCTTATGTACAGAAGGCATTGAGTGCTTATGATACTCTTATCGCAGAAAATGGTGCAGGTAATGATTTTCTTGGGTGGAAGACTCTTCCTGTAGATATAGACGAAAAACTTATCTGTTCTTGCGAGTCCATTCGTGATGATTGGAAAGGAAAAGGGGTTAATCTGGTTATTGTAATAGGCATTGGCGGCTCTTATCTGGGTGCAAGATGTGCTATAGAGGCGCTTAGTCATAGTTTTATCCGTCCCGAAGGGGTTCCACAAGTGGTTTTCGCCGGTAATAATCTTAGCGAGGATTATATCGCTGAACTTTTTGATTTGGCCAAATTAAGAAACACCGCAGTAGTGGTTATCTCCAAGTCCGGTACTACCACTGAGCCTGCCGTAGCTTTCAGAATCTTTAAGGAATATCTTGAGAAGACTTATGGAGAGAAGGAGGCAAGCGAAAGGATAGTGGCTGTTACTGATGCCCATAAGGGTGCTCTTAAGACTCTTTCTACTCAGAAAGGGTATAGAACTTTCGTGGTTCCTGATAACGTAGGCGGCCGTTTCAGCGTGCTTACTCCAGTTGGACTTCTTCCTATCGTACTTGCAGGATTCGATATTCGCGCTATGCTTAAGGGTGCCGCTGCTGAGAGAGAGGCTTTGCTCGTAAAGGGTGAGGATAACGCTGCGATACAGTATGCCGCTGTGCGTAACCTTCTGCATACGGACTATAAGAAATCTGTCGAGATACTCGTAACTTATTCTCCTAAACTTGTTTACCTCGCAGAATGGTGGAAACAGCTCTATGGCGAGAGCGAGGGTAAGGACGGCAAGGGCATTTTCCCTGCAAGTGTTACTAATACCGCAGATCTTCATTCTATGGGCCAATTCATCCAGGAGGGAAGCCGCGTGATGTTCGAGTCCGTCATCAAAGTGGAGAATGCCAATAGAAGTGTGGTAATCGGAAGTGATGAGCAGAATCTTGACTGTCTTAACTATCTCGCCGGAGAGCATGTAGAGCATTGCAACGCTATGGCTCAGTTGGGAGTGAAGGTAGCCCACATCGATGGTGGCGTTCCACAGGTGGAGCTTTCAATTGACAGAGTGGACGAGTATAATCTCGGTGCCATCTTCTATTTCTTTGAGTTCGCTTGCGGCGTATCTGCCTATGTATTAGGTGTTAATCCATTCAACCAGCCTGGTGTGGAGGCATATAAGAAGAATATGTTTGCTCTTCTTCGTAAACCTGGCTATGAGGCACAGACAGAGGAAATCCTGAAGCGCATTTAATAGCGCTTTGTGAGAAAGCTGTTTGGAAGTATCCGACAATTTTATTTTGCTGAATTTCGAGGTTCTTTTTAGGAAAAATTGTAATGAAGAAGTTTGTGATTTTGGGATTGGCATGTTTGGCCTTTTTGTCATGCTGCCCCGGAAGAGAGAAAAGTCCAGTGCTGTCAAATTGGACTAATAATCCTCGTACGCAGGACTGGGCTTATACTCATAGGTATGCAGACGTTAGGGACACCATTTCTGTGGCTCCGCTCTGCGTTTTTTATGGAGACAGCATTACCGAGGGATGGCACGATGATGACTTTTTCGCCTCTCATAAAAGCATAGCTCTTGGCGTCAGCGGGATGACTACGTGCCAGTTGTTGTGCCGTTTTCGCGTGGATGTAATCAATCTTCATCCTAAATATGTGGCCATTATGTGCGGGACTAACGATATAGCACAGAATATAGGGCCAATCGATCTGAAAACTGCGGCGGGCAATATTATTAGCATGTGTGAATTGTCCAAGTATAATGGAATTATTCCACTGGTATGTTCTGTAACGCCTTGTTCGTTATATAGATGGAGACCTGAACTTGGCGACTGCTCAGATAAGATTAAAGAGTTTAACGGCTTGCTCAAGGCTTATTGCGATGAGTCTAGTGTTACTTATGTGGATTATCATACATCTATGGACAATGGTTCTGGCGGATTGAAGACGGAGTATAGTCGCGATGAATGTCATCTTACGGATGCCGGATATAAGGTGCTTGAGAGCATCGTCGCACCGTATTTGAAATAGTTAGAGTAAAACGCAGCGCTTTTTGCATAATTCGAAAATCGACCTCTCATACATTTGTGAGGTCGATTTTGTTATTATTTGGGAGTCCTACGGTGACGAGACTGAACAATAGCATAACTCTAAACATTGTAATATTTGAACAAAGCACGTTCATATCATTTAAGACGGTACGCGCTTCGCGCTATCCCTCCCA
>CAVJMH010000026.1:0-17349 GCA_963650755.1 Firmicutes bacterium TM09-10
ATATGAGAGAGGAGCCGGATGAATTTTCCGAAAAATGTTTCAAAAAATTGTTCGAAAGTGCGAAAATTGCTAACTTCACCTCCAGTGAAATGGAAACATACTTAGATCAAGAAAGAATGAAATACGATTACGAAAATGTTTTGGAGTACGCCGTGGAGCAAGGCGAAGCAAGAGGTCGTTTTGAGGAAAAGCGGGAGACGGCGAAAAATTTATTGTCTCTTGGCTTGTCATTTGACAAGATAGCTTTTGCTACAGGTCTTTCTGCACAAGAAATAAGAGAACTAAATGCTACTCTTTAAATCTATTGAGCTTTAGAACAGAAGAGAATGAAATACGATTACGAAAATGTTTTGGAGTACGCTGTAGAACAAGGTGAGGCCAGAGGTCGAGAAGAAGGACGTTCCGAAGGTTTAGCAGAAGGTAAAAGAGAGACGGCGAAAAATTTATTGTCTCTTGGTTTGACTCTTGACAAAATAGCTTTTGCTACAGGGCTTTCGGTAGAAGAAGTGCAGGCCCTGTAATTTTTCATTGTTTGTAAAATTGAGTGCGACTATGAGGTTAAGTTTAACCTCGCCAAGAAAGGGGGGGGGATAGACTAATACTTTTAGCCATCTTCATTACAAACTTGCTATCTGATTGAAGTAGAGAAAATCGAAGCCACGGGGTCTCACGACAACGTGGCTTCTTTCCTCAAATATTTATCACAACAGTGATATTCACAGAAAGACTAATCGTTTTTCTGTAAGGGGTGTTTCAAACAGATTAATCTTCAAGTTTATAAAGACTTGGAAGTTCGTAGGGTGAAGATGATTTATACAATCTGAAGTATGTGCTATTTTTAAATAGACACCTTTCTACTTTATTGCTATCTGTCCCAAGAATTTTTACGCCTTTATCTGTATACGTAAACGTAATTGTAGCTCCTGTTGTGCTAGAACCACAGGAATTTGAAGCAGGCACCGTAAAATATTTTGCATTGCTTAGTTTAATCGTGTATCCTGAAGTTACTGATGATACTTCTACAATGTCCTTATTTACGTTGTCATCTGATAAGATCTTATTGTCTGAAATAGATAATTCTGTGTTATAACTTGAAACAAGATCTTTTCCATCAACATAACTATGTGCTTTATTATCAGAAAAGACAATTAGGTATTTGCCGGACCAGTCTGATAAATCTGATGTTACTTTTACAAAATATTTTTCGGTAGCTTCCACTTCCGCTCTCACGCCTTCGGCGAGGTCAACGTTAAGAGGTTTGATGTGGGCACGCTCAACGCTCTTTCCTGTGGTAACATTATAGGTGTAGGTGGCAGCATCGGTGGTAACTACGAGGGTCCCGGTGTAGGTGCCAGGCTTTACTACCATATTCACCTTCAGCCCGGAGTCCTTGGCTGTGCCGGGAGCTGCATTGGCAGATGTGGTGATGGTTTTCTCCGTATTCCCTGTAATGCTAAGGTCTTTAGTCTGTGTGATGTCGAACACAAATCCTCCAGCTATGGCCTCTTCTGCGGTGAACGCGACGCTCTTCACGGTCTCGCTCTGGTAATCTGTCGAAGTAGAGAACACATTGAACTGGAAGATACCTCCGAGAGCATAAAGTTTGATGTCAGAAACAGCCTTATCGGTTTTGGCCTCTATATCTTCCGTTACGGTATAGGTAGTACCCACCATAGGCATGTCGTTCATCTTACCGGTCTGAGAAACAGGGATGTACAGATTTACTTTAGAAGGATTTTGAGCATCTCCGTTGCTGTTAGAAGAATCATAAGGGAAGTAGGTGTAAACTTCTGAGCCTGAGGTAAGTGCCTTGAAACTACTAATGGTGAACTCTACGGGATTTTTAGCAATGTCGATATCGCCATATCTATTATAGGAGATCTCGGCATCACCATTAAGAGTGTAAACTCCCAACTGGTCGCCCTCTTCCCATTTGGTGAAATAAGAATTTTCATCAGAAGCGAGAACGGCTTTCGTGTCTGGACTGCTGAGAGTAAATCTGTAAGTGTAAGAAGAGATGGCGTCGGAGCCCAATTTCTCCTCACAAGAAGAAAGGACAAGAGCGCCTAATGCGAAAGGCAGAATGTAACGAGATAACTTTTTCATAACGCTTGTCTTTTTAGATATCTTCCTCAGTGTCCAGATAGATATTCTCGGTGTTGTTCGCGGAATTAAATGTGGAACTTCCACAGAGTACACCTTCGAGGCCGAAGGCGATAGTCTTGCAGTCAGGCTTACAATAAGCCTTCTGCGCGGTCTGGTTAAATGTTTTTCTCATTTTTTTGATATAATTAGATGGATTTGAATTGGCACGAGAAAGAAAAGGACTGCCACGCAACAAAAAATCCCTTCCGATGCCAGCACCGAAAGAGACCCTATGTATGATATTAAAAATTAAGCTGTTAGAATACCCCCCCCGTATCAGAAAACATACGGGAACATTAACGGAAATGTGAGAAAACACTTTCATAGGGGACACAAATAACTCACAAAATTAAGCATATTAAAGGAAATTTTCAAAATGAATTTTCAACGAAGACGAATTTATGGGTATATTTGCTTTCGTATGGCTTATATAGGTGTTTTTGATTCAGGAAGTGGCGGGCTCAGCGTTTTGAAGGAGATTCTTCGCATTCTGCCCGGGGAGAGGTATATCTATTATGCCGATAATGCCAATTGCCCATACGGAGAGAAAAGCACTGAATTTATAACTTCCAGAAGCATAGCCATAAGCGAAGAGCTGCTTAAAGAGGGGGCTCAGGCCATAGTCGTGGCGTGTAATACTGCTACGGGTGCTGCTATAAAGGTGTTGAGGGAGAAGTGGCCTGAAATTCCGTTCATAGGGATGGAGCCTGCTGTGAAACCTGCTGTAAAAGAGTCCAAGACGGGGACGATAGGCATTTTGGCCACGAAAAGTACACTGGGAGCAGAAAAATATCGCCTTACCAGAGACAGATTTGCCCACGGGGTGAAGGTCTTTGAGCATCCAGGTGAAGGATTTGTGGAACTGGTGGAACAAGGCCAATTAGACGGGCCTCAGGTGAAGGAGACTGTCTGGCGCTCACTCCTTCCTCTTCTTGAAAACGGCGCGGACACCATAGTTTTGGGGTGCACTCACTATCCGTTTCTGCTTCCTGTTCTGCAAAGATTGGCAGGAGAAAATGTAAAGTTCATAGATCCAGCGCCGGCTGTGGCCCGAAGACTCTCTCAAGTGCTGAAAGAAGAGGGTATCGCGCTGGAGAATCTGCCACACGCTGATATTCAGATAAAAAGTAGCGGCCAGGACGACTCGGCCCGACGCATCTTGGCTATGGTAAAGCGCTCGCTTGGTGAGGTAGGATAGCCCCTTACCGCAGAATCTGTCCCCAGCTGAGGTCTATCGCTTGACGCACATAAGGGGATATTTCCACAGACAGTCCCTTATATTTTTCCGGAGAGACACTTCCGTTTTCTATGTCGGTGCGAAGCGCATTGGCCTCATTTTTAAGCATTTCGACATCTGTCGCTGTGGGGAATTTTTGAGATAGCACGCTCAGCATATAATTCTCTATGCCAATTCGGTTGATGGCCCTGATTGTGCCGTCGTGAATATCGAAAATAAGGGAACCGGCGAACAAGAGGCTTTCCCCTGCGCACTCTATCTTAAATGAAGGCTCGCCGAAGACTTTGGAACGGGTGACGCTGTCAAAGAAAAGTTCGTCATAAAGCACGCCGCCGTATTCTATTCTCCCGTCTTTATATCTAACCATTTGAGGACCAGCCCCGTCGGAGATCATTTCGAAAGAAATCTCGTCCCCGGTAAGGATAGGTACGTTATAGCGCGGCTGTGTGCGTGTAAGACGCCATGCCACCATCTCCTCGTCTTCTGCCGAGATGCTCACCTCGTCCAGCATCTGTTCGAGAAGAACGGAGTTAAGTTTTTGAAAATCAGATAACTTAGGGCACACGAAATAGCCCGCCATATCAGCCGCCCCGGGGGTCATCGTAAGGTGGTCTTCTCCGGTGGAATAGTAATGATGGGAACGGACGCTTCCTCGAAGTATCACGAAGCACCTGTATTCCTCACCATGACAATATATATATAGGTTAAGCCTTGGCTCCGGTTCTCCTTCGAGAAGAGGCGCGCAATCCACCAGTCGGTAGAAAAGTTTAGCAAGCGACTTGGGGGTGTCGGAACGAAGTGCATATACGCCTCTGCAATACCCTTCAAAGTGATATAGCTTAGAGTCCTGTCCTGCAGTGAGAGGCTCTCCGGCATTCTCGAAAAAACTGTCCACTGCGTTTTGAAGAGGCAGAAGTCCGTTAGGAATGGCCTGAAAATGCATGTGGTCCGGAGCGGAAGCGCCGCTGTGAGGTCCGTTATAGAACACCAGATAATCGGGATATTTCCGCGCAAAATCCATCATGTCCACGAAATTGTGCCATATAGACTGCGGACTGTGAATGTCCCTTGCTATCACGAAGTGATTAGGGAAAATGGGGTAGGGGTTAACCTGTATGTTATAGTGTCTGTCCTTACGCCCTTCGAATTTGATGTGAAACTGAGCGGCAGGGCGGTGCGCCACGCATAGAAAGCAAGGTCTTGCAGAGAGGGACACCGGGTCCACTTCGGCCGTCGAAGAAGCTATGCGACATGGGTTATGTTGAGCCTTACACTCGAGGTCATAAACTTTTAAAGTTTTGATTTCAGCCTGTTTAAGCGCACGGAAATTACTTGATGCCAATGGCCATACGGACAGCTGGTCCTGCAAGAATTTATTTATCATATCCCACTTTGCTTGATTATGCTCAGCTCTTCTGGCGAGTATAAGATGCTGTCCAGCGTATCAGGAAAACAGTTCATCAGTATGAAGAATGCGGCAGTGGCCAATAATGCCAATAACACTATTCCCACAAGCACTTTCTTGAAGACTGACGATTTTTTATGTGCCTCGGGAGATGGCCCCGTTTCAGAATTATCCGTTTCGGTGGGCTCTTCTGCCTGTGCAGGTGCTTGAGGTATCGGGTCTGGTCTGTTTTTCAGCGATACGCTTTCGAGTCCAAAACCGTCAGGGTCTATCCTTGCATCTTTATCCATTACGAAAAATCGCGAGCCGTCAGAAAGTCGGCGCAGTTTTCCCAGACCCTGCAAGGCCACTACGCCTTCTTTTTTTAGAAGATTATCGATTTGATGCACAGCCTCTTCCTCTTCTTTTTGAGTCTGCTGCATATCTTGTCCACAATAGGAAGCACAAAAGGAAATGAAATCGACATTCTGTGCGTCATTTTCGTCGATGTCTTGGGAAAAATCAAGTTTTCTATAAGGGGGATTTATGGTAAATCCATTGTCTGAGATGGTGGCATTCTGCGTTTTTGACAGAAACACTCCCAGACCAGGGATTATTACACGGTCCCTGTCAAGAATGGATTCGCTCAGAAGTAAAGAAAACTTGTCTATAGTCATAACCCTACAAAGTTAAATATTTTGTGTGATTTTTTAGAAAATACTTTGTGCTTTTCAAAAAATGTCGTACATTTGCAGTCCCGTTTACGCGGGATATGTGAAATTCCTCTTTAGCTCAGTTGGTTAGAGCACCTGACTGTTAATCAGGGGGTCCTAGGTTCAAGTCCTAGAAGGGGAGCAAGAAGGCAGCCGGTTTAGGTTGCCTTCTTTGATTTAGCACGATAGCCATTTACGCGAAAAGAGGACCTTCGCAGCGGTCTTATTGCCTTGAAAAGTCCTCTTGGCTCGTTGAGGTACCAGGATTCGAACCTGGGCAGGCAGAACCAAAATCTGTAGTGCTACCATTACACCATACCTCAATTCCGAACGGCAAATATACGTAAATTAGTTAAAAAATCGTGTATTGCTTATTAAAATTCAGTAGTAATTTCAAAACAGCTTCTAAGAAGTCGTTCAAACAGCGTCAAATTTTTAAAAGTCGGATTAAAGGGTGAGGATTTTCGCGACGAGTTCCACGAGAAGTTCCCCGTCGGAGGTCTCTACTCCGTCTCCGCCTTTCCCAAGATAGTCGTAATCGCAGAGAAGTGATATTATCTTCATCGTTTTAGGCAGAGGATACTGCTGTACAGCGGCATCGTAGTCCTTATAGAAGTAAGGATTTATCCCTGAAAGCGCCGCCGCCTTGTCCGCAGGAGAAAGTCTTCCGCCGGTGCGAAGAAGCATGGCCTCGTAACGGAGTACTTTGGAAAAAGTGTTAAAGATTACACTCACTGCCATAGGCATGGAGAATTTGGCCGCATTGCCCACGTGCGCAGCTATTTTAAGGGCTTTTGCGCTGTCTTTCCGGCAGAGCTCTTTTGTGAGCTCGAAGATGCTGAACTGACGGCTTATCCCCACATTTTTCTCTATGTCTTCTATGCTTACTCTGCTTGCCCCTTGCGGAAGATTATGCAGAAGTTTGTCTGTCTCTATGGCTATGGCGCTGAGATTGCACCCTATATATTCGCTTAGGAGGTTGGCTCCACCCGGCTCAATTTCAAGTCCGCGGTCCTTATAGTATTTTTCTATCCAGCGAGGCATTTCATAGTCCTTCACCAACGGACTTTCCACCACTACTCCCGTCTTCGAAACAGTCTTATAGAGATTTTTTCTCTTGTCCGCGCTGGCCCCATGCATAAGAATCACGAGCACGGTGCTGTCCAATGGATGTTCGCAATACACGGCCAGATTTTCAAGTGTCTTCATCATCTGGGCCTCTTTCAGAACGACCAAGACTCTTTCGGAGAGCATAGGAAACTGTCTGGCGGCACTTGTTACGGTATTGGCATCGGTATCGGCTCCGTAGAATATAAGTTCATTGAAATCTTTTTCGGCTGGGTCTATGCAATGCTCCAGAATCTCCCGGCATACCATGTCGGGGTAAAAAGCCTCCTCTCCCATAAGAAGATAGATAGGATGGAAAGAACCTTTGCGAATCTCGTCAATGAGGCCTGCGCACTGTGATGCTGTATCTATACTTGGCTTTGCCATAGGAAGTTAGCGTGATAGAAATTCAAGGACGTCATTCCAGACTTTCATTTCGCCTTCCAACAGCAGTTCGTGGCGAAGTCCCGGGTAGAGTGTGGCGGAAACGTTACTGTAGCCACGATTTTTCATAAAATCCACAGCCTTGTAAAAATCCTTGTCGCTGATTCTGCACGGATCGTCTCCTCCTGAGATAAACAGGATGGGAAGCTCAGGCTTGGACATTTTCCATCCTTTAGGGTTATAGCAGGCTTTCATGATCTTGAAGAGATTTTCAAAACCATTGGCAGTGAAAACAAATCCACAAAGCGGGTCGCGGTGATATTCAAGGGTATTTGCACCATTGGCACTGAGCCATGCGAGAGGATTTTCTTTTTCGAAAAGCTCTGAATATGAGTCAAATGCCAATCTATTCAGCAGATTGCTCCGGTAGTGGTCGCCTTTAAGTTTCTTAATGCTTTTGGCCAATGCCAGACCTGCATCTTTCCCTGGATTATTCGATGGGCATCCGCATACTATGAGTTTATCTATGAGGTCATCGTATTTTCTGGTGAAGGCCCGGACAACCATACTTCCCATGCTGTGCCCGAACAGGTACACGGGAAGAGAAGGGTATTCTTTTTTAACCCAATCCTGAACTTTTTTCACGTCTTCCACCAGGGCATCGGCTCCGCCCTCATACATGTAGCCCAAATCCGGTTCGCCTTTAACGCTCGCTCCGTGGCCTCTATGGTCGTGGATGACACACACGAATCCGTGTTCGGAAAGGTATTCCATAAAGGGGAAGTATCTTTCCTTATGCTCTGCCATGCCGTGAACTATCTGAAAAATAGCCCGAGGTTTTTCTCCCTTGGCCGGCGAAAGAGCGACGGAAAGTGAAAGATTGTCGAAATCTGAAGGTAGATTAAGTGTAGTCATGATGATTGGCTTTTGACGATTTGGGACAAATTTACTACTTTTACGCGAAAAGTAATATCAGTAAAAATATATGGCAGACGAAAAGATAATTTTCTCGATGAATGGGGTGGGTAAGGTCTTGCCTCATAATAACAAAACTATCCTTAAAGACATCTACCTTTCTTTTTTTTATGGTGCCAAGATAGGTATCATAGGACTTAACGGGTCCGGTAAATCGACACTTCTGAAGATTATAGCCGGAGTGGAAAAATCTTACAAGGGCGAAGTGGTCTGGGCTCCGGGCTATTCGGTCGGTTATCTGGAGCAGGAACCGCAGATGGACCCCGATAAAACCGTGCTCGAAGTGGTGCAGGAGGGTGTGCAGGAAGTGATGGATATTCTTGCCGAGTATAATGAGATAAGCATGAAATTCTGTGAGCCTTTGTCTGATGAGCAGATGAACGCTCTTATCGAGAGGCAAGGGGAACTTACGGAGAAGATAGAGCATTGCGACGGATGGGAGATAGATTCTAAACTCGAAAGGGCTATGGATGCCCTCCAATGTCCGCCTTCGGATGCTTTGATAAAGAACCTTTCCGGAGGAGAAAGAAGACGTGTGGCGCTTTGCCGTCTGCTTCTCCGTCAGCCTGACGTACTTCTCTTGGATGAGCCTACCAACCATCTGGATACGGAGAGCATTCAGTGGCTTGAAAGTCATCTCCAGCAGTACAAAGGCACTGTCATAGCTGTTACGCACGACAGGTATTTCCTTGATAATGTGGCCGGATGGATTCTTGAACTCGACCGCGGGGAAGGTATTCCTTGGAAGGGTAATTATTCGAGCTGGCTGGAGCAGAAGAGTAAGCGCCTGGCCATGGAGGAAAAGCAGGAGAGCAAGCGCAGAAAGACTCTTGAGAGGGAATTGGAATGGGTGAGAATGGCACCTAAAGCCCGTCAGGCTAAGCAGAAAGCTCGTCTTGGAGCTTATGAAAAATTGGCCTCGGCTGATGTGAAGGAAAAGGAGAGCAATCTGGAAATATATATTCCTAATGGGCCGCATCTGGGTAATAAAGTCATAGAGTTTCATGATGTCAGCAAGGCTTATGATGGTAAGGTGCTTTTCGAAAACCTTTCTTTCGTGCTCCCTCCGGCGGGGATAGTGGGCGTGATAGGTCCGAACGGTGCCGGTAAGACTACGCTTTTCCGTCTTATCATGGGGCTCGACACTCCGGACGAGGGAAGCATAGAGATAGGTGAGACCGTGAAGATTTCTTATGTGGACCAGCAGCATAAGAGCATAGATCCGGACAAGACGGTGTTCGAGACCATAGCGGATAATTCCGAATGGGTAAGACTCGGAGGAAAGGATATCAATGCACGCTCGTGGGTGAGCAGATTTAACTTCTCCGGAGCCGACCAGGAGAAACTTTGCGGCGTGCTGTCCGGCGGTGAAAGAAACCGTCTGCACTTGGCTCTCACTCTCAAAGATGAGGGTAATGTGCTCCTTCTTGACGAGCCTACTAACGATGTGGATGTCAATACTATACGCGCTCTTGAAGAGGGGCTTGACTCCTTCGCTGGCTGTGCTGTGGTAGTTAGCCATGACAGGTGGTTTCTGGACAGAATCGCGACACATATTCTGGCTTTCGAAGGAGATTCTCAGGTCTATTTCTTCGAAGGGAGCTATTCTGAATACGAAGAAAATAAAAAGCAGAGAATGGGTAACGTGGAGCCTAAACGCTTCAAATACCGTAAATTGATGGAGTAGGTCTTGACGATGGACGACCTTTATTATATGCGATGCGCTCTTTCCGAGGCCAATGAGGCTCTTCAAGAGGATGAAGTGCCTATCGGTGCGGTGGTGGTCTGCGGGGGAAAGATTATAGGCAGGGGACATAATATGACAGAGCGTCTTAAAGATCCTTCCGCTCATGCGGAGATGATAGCCCTAACTTCGGCCACATCTGCTCTTGGAGGTAAGTATCTGCGCGACTGCATTTTATATGTAACTGTCGAGCCATGTCCCATGTGTGCTTCGGCTTTTGCATGGGCTCAGATAGGGACTATAGTGTATGGTGCGCCTGATCCGCAGCGAGGCTTTTCCCTCTATGCGCCTTCCCTTCTTCATCCTAAGACTCAGGTGAGAAAGGGGGTCATGGAGGAGGAATGTTCTTCTCTGGTAACGGATTATTTTAAGAAGAAAAGATAAAATTTTAGAGAGGATGAAACTTTTTCTGATAGATGGTCATGCCTTGATTTTCAAGATGTATTACGCTTTTTTGGGAAGGCCAATGGTCAATAGCAAAGGGGTGGACACGTCTATAATCTTTGGCTTTACGAAATACATACTGGATCTTATTCAGCGGGAAAAGCCTACGCACATGGCGGTGTGTTTCGATCCTCCCGGAGGGACATTCCGTAATCAGATGTATCCGGAATATAAGGCCAATCGTCCCGACACTCCGGTTTTGGTGATACAGTCTCTTGAGCCTCTGTGTGAGATAGTTCGTGCTATGGGTCTGCCCGTTCTTATGGTGAGCGGTTATGAGGCTGATGATGTGATAGGAACTGTCGCGCATAAGTTTGCTTCCGATAAGATGGATGTCTATATGGTTACTCCAGATAAGGATTATGGCCAATTAGTACGCCCTCACGTGTTCCAATATAAACCCGGGAAAGGGGGTTCGGATAATGAAATCCTGTCTTCAAAGGAGGTATGCGAGAAATATGGCATCTCTTCGACTGAACAGGTGATAGACATTCTTACTCTCTGTGGTGATTCTGCCGACAATGTTCCCGGGGTAAACGGAGTGGGACCTGTCGGAGCGGGAAAACTTCTCTCGAAATATGGCAGTGTCGAGAATATCTATGAGCATCTCAATGAACTTACTCCTAAACAAAGGGAGTCTTTTGCAGCGGCACGCGATTATATAGCTTTAAGTAAAAAACTGGTTACGATAGATACTTCCGTGCCAGTGGATGTGAAGGAAGAGACCATGCGTTTTCCTCTTCAGGTGGGCTCGCATATTGTCTCTCTGCTTCAAAAATATGAGATGCCCTCGCTCAAACGCCCTGTTATTTCCATCTGGACGGTGAATGCCACTGTGGAGTCCTTGGAGTCAGGTGAAAAGTCATTTTCTGAAGGTGGGGGCGGAAGTCTCGTTTTTGAGAAAGTGTCCTCGGAACAGATAGTCCCTTTGGTTAAAAAGAAGGGAAAGATGGCCTTTATAATGGAAGGGGGCAGAGTGGTGGTGGCGTGTGAGGATAAGGTGGCAATAGAGGCTCCAGAGGATTTCAGAGAACTTCTGCAGGATAGCGACATAGAAAAGTACGGCTACGATATAAAGCTGTCTATTAAGGGGTTATGGAGAGATGAAATTTCTCTTAAAGGACGTTTTCTCGATGCGCAGCTTCTGCACTATGTTCTTAATCCTGAGCGGAATCATCATCTTGACGCCATAGTAAGGGAACTTATAGGGGAGAACTTGGAGAGCGAAGTGTCAGACCCTCAATCCTTGAGCCTTTTTGATGAGGTGGAGGATTCCGATAATTCGGATACGCTTTTTAGAAGTGCTGTAGCTTTATGGAAGGTTTGCCCGGCTCTTTATGAGAAGCTCGCTCAGATGAAAAATGTTTATGACGACATAGAAGAGCCTTTAATCGGAGTACTTGCGCTGATGGAAAGGGAGGGAGTGAAAATAGATGTGGGAGAACTTCGTGGCTTTGCGGAGGCGCTTCGTAAAAGAATGTCGGACTGTGAGCGCAGAATAAGGAAAGTGGCTGGAGATGAACAACTTAATGTAGCTTCTCCTAAGAAATTAGGCGAGCTCCTTTTTGAAAAACTACATTTGGATCCTAAAGTCCGGAAGACTTCGAGGGGCAGTTACCCTACCGATGAAGAGACGCTTTCCGCCCTTTACGACAGAAGTCCTGTAATAGAGGATATATTGGAATATAGAGGGGCGCGTAAACTGCTTTCGACATATATAGAGCCTATTCCGGGACACATATCTGAAGTGGACGGGCGTGTGCATACCACCTTCAATCAGGCTCAGACAGCGACCGGGAGGCTCAGTAGTTCTAATCCTAATCTTCAGAACATTCCTATCCGCACCGACGACGGAAGGGAGATTCGTAAGGCCTTCGTCGCGGATGAAGGGTCGGTCATAATGTCGGCGGATTATTCCCAGATAGAACTTAGGGTTATGGCGCATTTTTGTGGAGACGAACACATGCTTTCCGCTTTCCGGGAGGGTTTGGATGTGCATTCTGCTATGGCGGCGAAGATTTTTCATAAGCCAATGGAAGAGGTCAGTGCACAGGACAGGCGTATGGCTAAGACTGCTAATTTCGGAATAATGTATGGCATATCTGCGTTTGGATTGGCCCAAAGATTAAATGTGTCACGGACAGAGGCTTCAGCATTGATAAAGGATTATTTCGCTTCGTTCCCAAGTATTAAAGTATTTCTGGACAAGGTGTTAGAAGATGCGAGGCGTCTTGGTTACGTTCAGACCCTTTTCGGGCGCAGACGTTATGTTCCGGATGTGAATTCGCCTAATGGTAATGTGCGTAGCGTAGCGGAACGTAATGCCATCAATGCTCCTATTCAAGGAACGGCCGCGGACATTATAAAACTTGCCATGATAGGGGTGTCGGGGGAATTGCAGAGACGCTCGCTGGAGTCGAAGATGATACTCCAGATTCACGATGAACTTATGCTGGAAGTGCCTGAGGGTGAGATAGAAGAAGTAAAGGAATTGTTAACGGAGCAGATGGAAAAGGTCGTTGCGCTTTCCGTGCCGCTCACAGTGGAATGTAATTATGGGAAAAATTGGCTCGAAGCCCATTGACGAACTGGTGCGCAGGGCTATTATCGGAGACGGTATGGCTTTTACGGCCTTGTGGGATGCTTATATAGATTCACTTAAGGCTTATATAGCGTCCGCAATGCATGTGCATGACGCTTTTCTTATCGATGACATCTGTTCGAGGAGTTTTGAAAAGGCTTTCAGGGGGATAAATTCGTATAATCCGACGCGAAGCTCGTTTTCGACTTGGCTTATAACCATAGCCAAAAATACCACTTTGGATGTGCTGGAGGGAGAAAAACGTCTGAACAGAGAGCGCATATCGCTGGATACTTCCCCTTCGGCTGATTCTGTGGCAGATAGTGTTGTGGACCAGATAGATACTCCGCTTGAAACTATCATACGTAATGAAGATGAGTCTCGTACGAGAAAGTATATTGACGCTCTTCCGGACCTTTATCGTGAAGTGGCGCGTAAGAGACTTCTTGACGGACTTCAGTATAAGGAGATAGCCGAGGAGATGAATCTGGAATTGAATACGGTGCGTACGCGAATTCGGCGGGCCAAGGAGATTATAGAAAAGAAGAAGAAAGATGAGTCAGACATATAAAAAGGAGGATTTTCAAAGAGCGTGCGAGCTTTACGCGGACTGGAATTCGAAGATTAACGTGGTGTCCAGAAAGGACATAGATTTTCTTTATGAGCACCATATCTTGCATTCGCTTTCCATTTTGGAATATTTGAAGGCTGGTGGGGAGACGATAAGCGGACTGTCCATTTTAGATGTGGGCACCGGTGGAGGTTTTCCTGGAATTCCTCTTGCTATGGTGATACCTTCTTGTCATTTTACCCTCTGCGATTCTATAGGCAAGAAGATAAAGGTGGCTTCTGCAGTCTCCGATGCGCTTGGCCTTAAGAATGTTACCTGTATCAATGCGAGGGCGGAGTCTTTGGCGGGAGAATATGATTATGTAGTGTCGCGCGCGGTGACTTCCCTTTTGAATTTCTATCCTTGGGTTAAAGGCAAATATAAGAGGAGCATTCTGTATCTGAAAGGAGGCGACGTGTTGGAAGAAATCTCTGCTTTGCAGGCCAAATTTAAGGTTCCTTCGGATAAAATAAGCGTTTGGAATATATCGAATTGGCTTGATGATGAATATTTCAGCGAAAAATTTGTAATTGAAATTAGAAAATAGTACCTTTGCCCTCCCAAAAGTGCTATTGGATTTCGTGCTTGTGAGGCCGGATGTTTGAAGTGCCGGTTTCGTGCTCGTGAACCAGAAAATGAAAATATAAAAAGAATAGATATGAAAAGGACATTCCAACCATCAAAACGTAAGAGAGTGAACAAGCACGGATTCCGTGAGCGTATGGCTTCTGCTAATGGACGCAGAGTTCTTAATGCCCGCCGTCGTCACGGTCGCAAGAAGTTGACTGTTTCTTCGGAGGATCGTTACTAGAATAAGGATGATTTTCAGAAGGGAGGACCGATGGACTGGTTTATCTCTCTTTTTGCGGACCAGACGTTCATTCAGGCTATCATAGTCCTGTCTTTGGTCTGTGCGATAGGGCTGCTTTTAAGCAGAATTAAATTCAAAGGTGTTTCTTTAGGAATTACCTTTGTTTTTTTTGCGGGTATCCTGGCCGGGCATTTTGGATTGGAGATCGATCCTAAGATGCTTTCATTGGCCCAGAATTTCGGCCTTATCCTCTTTATCTATGTCCTTGGCCTTCAGGTGGGTCCGAGTTTCTTCCCTTCGCTTCGTAAGGGTGGAATAAAACTTAATATCCTGTCAATAGGCATTCTGGTCATCGGCACCGCTATGGCTGTGCTTTCGTGCGTGGCTCTGAAGATGGACCTCGGTGTAAGCATTGGCCTGCTTACAGGTGCTGTTACTAACACTCCTATGCTCGGTGCGGCTCAGCAGACTTTGCTTGAAATTAATCCTTCGGCTGTGGATATGTCTAATCAGATGGCCGTTGCCTGTGCTCTCGGTTATCCTTTCGGCGTCATAGGGGTGATATTTTCCATTATAATTCTGCGGGCTATTTTCTGTAAAGGTGGTGCGGGAGGGGCAGTTGTGCATGAAAATCCTACCTTCGTTACCGAGATGCGTATCACTAATCCAGACATTTTCGGAAAGGACATAAGGACTATTATGAAGGGTGCCCAGACGCGTCTGGTCATATCCAGGGTGTGGAAATTTAACGGTCCTACCGAGGATGACGCCGCGCAGGGAACGGTTATTATCCCTAACGGGGACACTGTGTTGGAGAAGGGCGAACACGTGCTGGTGATGTCAAAGGAAAGTGAGGTCGGGAAGGTGGAGGCCATTTTCGGGCAGATAGTGCAGAAGGATTGGAATAAGAAAGATATAGATTGGAATCATATAGATGGCATTCTCGTGTCGCGCCATGTGCTTGTAACCAGGAGCGAGGTCAACGGGGTGAAGTTGGGGGATCTGCATCTTCGTAACTCTTATGATGTTAATATTACGAGGGTTAACCGTGCTGGTATAGATATCCTGCCGTCGAGTCAGCTGCATCTGCAGATAGGGGACAAGCTTACTGTCGTGGGCCGAGAGAAGGCTATAGATAATGTGGCCGCCGTTCTCGGTAATCAGGAGAAGGAACTGCGTAATCCCTATCTTGCTTCCATTTTCGTAGGCATCGCATTGGGCTTGATACTCGGAAGCATTCCTATCGCGATTCCGGGGATGAGTGCTCCGGTGAAGCTGGGTCTTGCCGGTGGTTCTATCATAATGGGCATCCTTATGGGGGCTTTCGGGCCGAGGCTTCATCTGCATACATATACTACCATGAGTGCCAATATGATGCTTCGTCAGTTCGGCCTCACCGTGTATCTTGCCGGTCTGGGACTTAGCGCCGGTCCTGGATTTTTTGAAACCGTCTTGCGTCCTGAGGGTCTCGTCTGGGTGCTTGTGAGTCTGATTTTTGCCATCGTGCCTGTCTTGCTGGTCGGCTTGGTAGCTGTCAAGTTATGCAAAGTGCCTTATGCAGGTACCGTGGGCATGATTTGCGGGGCCATGGCCAATCCTATCGCACTAAATTACGCGCTTTCTACCGTGGACGATGACGAACCGTCCGTGGCTTACGCCACCGTTTATCCTGCCGGAATGTTCCTACGGGTCATATCGGGGCAGTTGCTGATACTGCTGTTGCTGTAGTTTTTTGGGAAAAGCGGAAAACATATTGATGCGTTTTTCTACTATTACGGATGTATTTATGACCCAAGGCGGTACTTTGATTTTTCGGCCGAATTTTGCTAAATTCGCGTCGCGAAAGCAGTTTATTTTTAACGAGTAATAGATTATAACTAATATTCAGATATTTATATGAGAAAGAAAATTGTAGCCGGCAACTGGAAGATGAATACCACAGTTCCGGAGGGTGTTGAACTCGCAAAGGCAGTCGTTAAGGGTGCGGCAGAAGTCCCATCAGATGTTAAACTTATCGTTGCTACTCCTTTTACACATCTTTATCCAGTAGCAGAAGTTGTAAAAGGCACGGTAGTAGGTCTTTCTGCAGAGAACTGCGCCGATAAGGAAAAGGGTGCCTACACTGGAGAAGTTTCTGCAAGCATGCTGGCTTCAGTAGGATGCGAATACACCATTCTTGGTCATTCTGAGCGTCGTCAATATTACGGAGAGACCGACGAGAAACTCGTAGAGAAAACCAAACTTGCTCTTGCTCACGGACTTGATGTTATCCTCTGCGTAGGTGAAAACCTTGAAGAGAGAGAGGCTGGTAAGCATTTCGATGTATGCGCAAGCCAGATTAAAAACGTACTTTATAACTTTACCGCTGAAGATATGGCTCACGTTATCGTAGCATACGAACCTGTATGGGCTATCGGTACCGGGAAGACGGCTACTGCGGAGCAGGCTGAAGAGATACACGCATTTATTCGTAAGACTATCGCTGAGAAGTTCGGCGAGCAGGTGGCAGAGAACACTTCTATTCTTTACGGTGGTTCTTGCAAGCCTTCAAACGCTAAGGAACTCTTCGCACAGAAGGATATAGATGGGGGACTTATCGGTGGCGCTGCTCTTAAAGCAGAAGATTTCATCGGTATCGCGCTTTCTTTCTAACGATTACTCCCAAGCCTTTAATCGTAAGTTTTACAATTTTTTGTATAATTAACTTTTCAGCTTCACTTGGCTGTAGATAAAATAATAGAAGAGGGTGACTAATCAGTCTTTCGACTTTTTAGTCACCCTCTTTCTTTTTATTATCCTTTGTCGGCGTCGCCACTCCGCCTATTTCGTAAGGTTTTTTTTGGTGCTTTGTGATTTTAGCAGAAATTGCGGCATTCGGTTGGGCGTCGTGAAGTCTTCAATTTTCGCACTCTCGAACAATCATAAAGCTCGCACCTCTTCTACGGAGAGTCCTTGTAACACGACAAATCAAAGTCACAGATTTAAAGAGTAGCATTTAGTTCTCTTATTTCTTGTGCAGAAAGACCTGTAGCAATTGCGATTTTTTCTACAGAATCCCCAAGAGACAGTAGATTCCTAGCTATCTCAAGTCCTTTTTTAGCCTCACCTTTGGCCTCGCCTCGTGCCTCACCACGTGCTTCGCCTTGTTCCACGGCGTACTCCAAAACATTTTCGTAATCGTATTTCATTCTTTCCTGATCTAAATATGTTTCCA
>CAVJMH010000027.1:0-16933 GCA_963650755.1 Firmicutes bacterium TM09-10
GCTTAATAACCAATAAATTAAACCGATATTCTTTTAAAAATTGTCATATACTAAGTATTTTTTCACAAAATCTTTCTTTTTTTGACTATTTACTTGAAATCTTCACCTTTACCACTCCGGAGCGGTCGGGTTTGAAAGTGCGGATGGAGCCAGAATGATGATCGTAAATTTTAACCCTTACTGCTCCTTTAGCGGTTCTATAAAGCGTTATGTCAAAATCACTTCCAAAAGCCTTGCAATGTTTTAGCGAACAGGAGTTCCAGCCATCTGGCAAAGTGGCGTTCATGGTAAATGAATGTAATCCAGTTGGTCGAATTCCGAAAAGGCCCTCGGTAAAGACCCTGCAATAAAGCCCGCTTTCGGCCGAAAGATGCCTTTGCGACCCTTCAGGCCAAGCCTCCACGGCATAAGGAACGTGCTCTCCCAGAAGCCTTCGCGACGAATAATAAGAAAGCAGTGGAAGAACATCGCTGCTGTTTCCGGAATATAGGATACCTCTGAAAGCATATAATGTGGACCTGTCCCAGAACACATCGCTCCCCTGCTCGGTAAGGCAGCCGTTCTCAGACATTAGTTCCTGGCCTAACAATGCCGCAGTTGTGCCCTCAGAACGCGTTTTTATGCCAGCAATAAGAGGCATACATATCCACGAACGAAGAAGCGTATTCCCGTCGTAATAACGATATGTATGATAACCTGCGATGTCAGCCCCGAAATATTTCTCAATGGATTTTTCAAGTTCTTTAGCCTGACTGCGATATTGTGAAGCCTCAATGCCAAGTTCCCCGCATAGGTAAGAGGCTGAAATCAGCGCATCATAATAAAGAGTAGAAGTACATAGATTGGCATCGCCGGACTCAAATCTGTTTTCAAGTTCGTCAGTGTCAGAAAGCACTACCCCTTGCGAATTAAGATTCCTCCTGCAATATTCCAGACACCAGCGGATTAAAGGCCAAAGTTCTCTCGCCTGAGAAATATCTCCGCACGCAAGAGCATATCTGGCAGCCCCGTAAGCTATCATCGCGGCATCGCCACGGTCTCCGCACCCGTTCCATATATCATCCCCCTCGGCAATAATCGAACTCGGCAACGGCTTGTACTCATCATTCATATAGCGCGCGAACAGACGAAATGAGTTGAGCGCCGATTCATTGGCATTGGCATATCCTACAAAAGAGAAAAAAGGATTAACATATTCGGCCTGGTCATTGGCCCAGATAGCGGCATAATAACTTTCTCCGCCGGGGGAATGCATAAGACCTCCTTTAGTGCGATAAATGCTTTCGCAGGCGCGAATCTTCGAAAAGCGAAAAAGTTCATTGAACACAGGGTCCGGGCTTTCAAGGATAAGAGACGAGTCAAGCTCTTTCACAAGTGCCTTTCTGGATGCCAATTCAGCCTCGCCGTCAAGAACGGCCGGCTTTTCCTCGCCCACCTCGCGATAGGCCTGATATACAACGCTAAAGCTATGTTCTTCGCAGGGAGCAAGCCATCCTGTCCACGACTTATCTATCTCGCTTCTAATTATATACGCGCCATCTACCCCCGCATAAGGATCCGTCGAAAGTTCTTCGCAAAACTTCGGAACACAAAGAAGAAGGTTATCGCTCGTCACATTTTTTATCACAAACTTTTCGCATACAGCGGCAGAAGTAGTGGAAGGGAAAATAGTGCGTGTCATTCTAATGCACGAAGTCTCCGTCTGACCATCGCCCACTCCTATGAAATCGTTAGACTTGGACCACAAGCTCGTAACCTCCACAAGGGCGTTTATGCGTACCGTCTCCGTTTTTTCCTTTATAAGCGAATGTCCGTTTATGGTAAGAAGCGAAGGGATGTCCGTCGAAATGCGGTAATTAAGAGATGCGTGAGTGTTGTTTGGGATAGTTCGAAGAAGCGGGAATACCAATGATTTTTCGTTATGAAACGCCCTATCCTTATCTATCCCCCACCTGAGAACACAAGACACCTGTTCTCCGCTCATCTCCAAGTGGTCTTCTATAGGAAGAGACGCGGACGATGCGTCCAGTACAATGCCCTGCTCCGACGGAAGTATTTTCCAAAGAGAATCGTCTTCGTTAATATCATAAAGCGAGTTGGAATTATCTGTCTTATAGGTAGGAAGCGAAGCGTCCACTATCTGCTCATCTACACTTTCACACGAGCCGCCAAGTACACAATTCTGAAGAAAATCCACCTCTTTATCCACCATATAAGGCATATATCCGGCTACGGCGTGATTAATGCCGGGAAATCTGTAAAAGCGAACAACTCCTCCGGCCTTTTCCGCCGCAGTTTTAATAGTGCAAGCGCCACAGAAAGATACACCGGCAGATGCTATCTTATCGTAAGGGACCAATTCATCTTCCGTGCCGTGGAACATCACCATAGGGCATGGATGAGCGGCATATCGTAAATCTCCACGAATAAGCACAGCCCCGGCAAAAGCCATCACTCCACGATAATTGAACCCTTGGGGAAGAACCGATGCCAATCGGCTTTTATCGCATATCTCCCATTCAGCCTGCTGAGCCGTTATAGCCCCTGCCGAGGACCCGGTAAGCACTATATTATAGGGGTCTATCCCAAGTTCATCCTCGTGATTCAGAATATAAAGAGTGGCGCTGAAAAGATCTTCCACCGTCATATTTATGGCTTTTTTAAGCAAAAAGGTAAATTTGACTATACCGACGTCCTTTACATCTTTCAGTCCAAGACGATAATCGATGGATACCATCCTGTATCCAAGGCTGTTCATCTGCCTGAACCACGGACGAAGCCACTCCTGATGTCGCGAACCATCTTTGAAGCCGCCTCCGAAGATATGAATCAATGTCGGCTTCTCTTGTCCATTAAAAACGATCTGTCCTTCAGCTGGTTCATAGATGTCCATATAAAGACACTGACCATCTTTCTGGGCATAAAGGACTGTTCGGTCCGGTTCCAACTTATCGGAAGAATCAGCAAAAAGCGATACTGACGAGAAAATCGCCAATATCGCACTTATTATAAACCCTTTATTAGATAACCTCATTTAGAAGCTGTTTTAATTTCTTGCACCGCCTTTCCCGCCATTTTCATCTGTCCCAAAATCTAAGTGAACGATAAAAATAGCAAATCTTCTACAATTTACCGCTTACTAACTCTGGAAGAAATAAGGATTCGGGGCATCCACCACCTTTTCTCCTGACTTGTCATTCACCTTCACACAGTTATGAATGCTTATGGTTGCATCCGGCTTCCAGAGAGAAAAATCATTGCCCGTGATGTTCACTTCACCGCAGTATTGGACATCTATTACTGAAAGTTCAGGGAAAAGAGGCTGATATAATCCACTATCTATAAACTTATTATCACTTATATCCAGAGATTTTACGCTTAAGGCATAGATAATCTGGTTGTCGAAAGTCTTGACTGTATTACCCTTGAAAACCACGCGGTCGTGATAGAAGAAATCGTTACCACGAGCCTCTTTCGGGATGATAGGGTCAATCTGAAGAATGGCCTGCGGTTCGCGTCCCCCTATTGCTAGATCTGTAAAAGTATTATTGCGAATCACGACATTGCGTGTATTTCCTGATTCAAACCAATAATTGGCATCTCCACAGATACGAATTCCGGCCATCATAGAAGAAAAATCGCAATTCTCGATTAACACATCGCCGGACGTGGAGATAAGCAGACTCCTTGCTCTATTATAACGTACTACACAATTACGAATTACTACGGACGCACCACGGGTCATGTTCTCCACAGCATAACGCGATGGTTCTGCGGCAATCTGTGCAAGGTCTTTATCGAAAGTCATAACATAACAGGTCCTGTCCGACTTATCAATGCTGATGAGTTTCGCTTCCGCTACAGGACGAAGAGAAGTCTTGTCAACGAAACGAAGTAAATCGCCGTTATCTGCAAAATGGTTACCCTCCTGCTGAAAATGTCCAAAAGTCGCGGTAAACGTGCGAGGCGCCAGAGCCTGAGCGACCTTCATATATACGCCATGAATATTAGTCGCATCATCGAGCATGCTCTCGAAATAACAGTTTTCAAGCACTATAACGCCGTTACAGTCAACAAAATGAGTAGCATCCGCGGAAGAGGTAATCATTCGTGGGCTGCCTTCCCTCTGCGCAGTGGAGAAATTAGACACGGTGATATCCTCGGAATACTCTCCCATCAGGGCCATAGCACCACACCTATATACGTGAACATCATCCACTTTCACCTTTTTACTTGACAGAATGGCTATGCCTGGATAAGAACGGTTAAGCTTCATAGGGCCCTTATCGTCCCAAATACTTCCTACAGGAGGCACGTCACGCGCACTCAATCGCGTAAATTCCACTACACCATCGCTTATCTGTCTGGCGCCCATCTCTCCGGACCAATAACCGTGCTCATAAGCTGAGGTGTCGTACCAAGGACGTCTGGTCTTAGGGTCAAACACTATGCTCTCTCCCATAGGATATTCCCAGTCATATCCCCCGAAAAGAAGTCTGTCTCCGTCTATCCTATATTTGTTATCCGGAAAAACCTTAACCACGAAACTTCTCTTAACGGGGTCATTCGCTATGACTTCTCCCTCAAAGGTCCACGGGTAGTCATAATCAATGGAAATCCCGCTTATGTTTACATTTTCAGAATTTTTAAGTGCAAAAGGCACTATCCTTCCGTGGAACATAAACGCCGTCTTATGTCCCTGCACCTTGACATTTTTCATGTCATTAATGTAAAAGGCTATCTTACGGTCTCCGCTGCAGTTGTTAGAAAGCGAGAGGAAATCCTCACTTGCATCTTCCGGGTAGAAGTTATATTCCCCCTCTTCAAATCTGAGAGTAATGTTCCCCTGAGGATGGGATGCGAGGATTTCGCGCACCTGCGAAGTATAATCCTTCACAGACGGGTCATATTTTACAGTAACCACGTTCTCTGAACAAGAGGCCAATAAGAGAGAGCCCACCATTACGATGCTCAAGCCCTTCAGTATATTCTTCATAATTATTCCTTAATGAATTTGATGCTTCTGTATCCTATCTCACGAATAGCATTATCGTTTTGATTATGAGACCAATAAATCTTAACTATCTCGCCACCTTTAAGGTCTCCCTCACTTCCGATAAGATTAGGATACCATGCAGGAACGCCTATTGAGCCAAGTATCTTAACCGGAGTAGTCCAGTTTATGGCGTCGTCGCTATATGTTATCACCACTCTTTTAGCCCACGTCGCATACGCCATAACCCATTTGCCCAGATAGGTATTCCACATTACCGAAGGATTACATCCGGCAGTTCCGCTGAGAGCATCTATCGCTATGTCTTCGCCGCCCAGACCGGTAGAAGAATCGCACCCTTCAATAGTAAAATCCTTACCGTCCCATTTCTTCCAAGTACCCGCAGCACCGTTCTTATCAGACGAAGATGCCATACACAGTGCATTCGAACCGGTATTGGCACGTGCCTGATAATAACAGATATAGCGAGACGATACAGAATCCCATATCACACAACCATCTCCAAGCCCTGTCCATGCAGCGCTCTCCGGCTTAGGAGTAGAAACCGTCAAGATAGGCTTAGGATCTCTCCACGTCGCGCCATAGTCATCGGAATAAGCCACGCCTATGGATTTATGTGCTCCGCTTCCGCTTGACCAATGACTTTCAGCGTGAAAAAAGCCGACATAGTGCCCCTTTTCGTCAAGAGGGAAAATGCCAATGAACCACGAGCCACCGTCGTTGAAGCCGTCTATGCGCACGAACTCCTTGCCCCACACCTTAGCCGATGCGGTAAGCCCGGATATATGATCTTCAGGATAAGGTGTATCCGCGATAGTAAGGGCATCTGTCGCCTCACTCCAGAACAGCTGCCATTGATTACCTTTCTTAATCGGAATCAATTTACCATCAGGCCAATATCCTTTCATGAAAGTGCTCGCAGACTGTTCCAAGACTTTCAACTCACCAAGAGCACATCCTGCGTTTTTGATTTCGGTCCAATTCTCCTCCGGCTCGGGTTCAGGGTCCGGGTCAGGATCCGGCTCGGGACTTTGATTATGCCACTGACAAGTGTCAGGATCTGGAGTTGGAATCCACTCCCTGTTACATCCTGACACCAAAGTCGTGGACAACACAAGTAGAAATGATAAAGTTTTATTTAATTCCATAAAGGGTTCTGTGTTATAGCACCGTTAGATGCATCGATTACTGACTGAGGAATAGGGAATATTGAATGCTTAGCTTTGCAGTTCCCGCGTACCGGGTCATAATAAGGCTTGAATTTCTCGTCTGTCCCCACAGAAGAGAAAGCTTCTTGAAGTTTACCGAAACGCACGAGATCCGCCCACCTGTGGCCTTCGAAGCAAAGTTCCAGACTGCGTTCTTTAAGGATGACCTCATCAAAAGCCGCTCCTGAACTCATAGGAAGGTCAACAGACGCGTTCGGCGTAAAGATATCTTTACCATAACCGCGACGGCGGACTTGATTGACACATTCCAGTGACTCGGCACTCGGCGAACCATAAGCACGGTTTTCCGCTTCAGCATACATAAGGAGCACGTCTGCATAGCGGATGATAGGGAAATTGATGTTATTACACCAATTAGCCCAGCTTGACCCACGTTCAGACTTGTCTATAGGATGACGGAATTTATATACCCAATAATTTCCTTCGTAGTCGGGATCTCCCATAACCATCTCGGCCTTGCCGCTTTCTCCCACAGCTATATGTCCTCCATTATTCACAGCCCCGCGACGAAGGTCAGAAGGATCGAATTTATCGTACATCTCCTTAAATGTACGGACCTGAGCCCAATATGCGTTCTGCTCGTGCGGAACACCATCTACCGTTCCTACCTGCCCGCCGTAAAGTGAATTGCTGACGGTATTGTCAAACTCTACATCGAAAATATATTCGCTGTTATGCTCGTGCTTGCCATCGAACTGAGAGAAATAATCCTCTACCAGAGCATATTTCCCGCTCGATATGACAGTCTTACAAGCCTCTGCGGCCTTGGCAGCGGCAGTCTCGTCCTTGAGAGGCTCTCCCGACATCTGAAGATAAGCCCTGGCTTTCAAGGCTGTAGCGGCATATTTAGTGGCATGGCCTACTGTATTGGTCTCAGGAAGAAGACTTTCCGCTTTCTCATAATCAGAGATTACCTGCGCATATACTTCAGAAAGAGGCTTTTTCTGCGCATCAAGTTTAGAGATGTCCGTGGTCTCTTCCAGAACCAGAGGCACTTCGCCATAGTAACGGGCGAGTTGGAAATAGAACCAAGCGCGAAGAAAATAAGCCTCCCCCATAATCCTGGCCCTGTCTTCATCTGACACCTGAGTGCCGGTATAGGCGTTGAGCCTGTTGATGACTACATTAGCCCTCTGAATACCAAGATACTGCATAAACCATACTTTCTCCACAAAAAGATTTTCCGGAGTATAGGTATAATTTCCTATCAGTTCCTCGCCATTGTTTCCGGATGACACGAAAGCCTCGTCCGTTCCTATCCTTCCCCAGTACATAAATCCTGTGAAGTAATTGCCATAACGATGCTGTGCATCCCACTCCACTGACGTGAAAGTGTAATAGACACCGGTAAGGGCACTGTCAAAATCGCTCGTGTTCTTAAAAAAGTTTTTAGTCGTAATATTGCTTTCAACGGTAGTTTCGAGAAAATTACACGAAGCCATACAGAAAGCGATGCAAAATAATGTAAAAATCTTTTTCATAATTACGGTCCTCCACTATCTGAATGAAACGTTTACACCGAGAGTAACAGTTCTGGCATGAGGGAAGTTACCATAGTCAAATCCCTGAGAAAGTATAGCGGAAGCATTACTCTGACTGATACCCACTTCCGGGTCATAGCCCGAATAACGCGTAAATGTATAAATATTATCTGCAGAGAGGTAAACCTTGCAATTCTCTATATGTTTAGCCTTTGAAATCAATTTGTTAGGGATAGTGTAAGTCAGCCTTGCAGAAGAAAAGCGAAGGAATGACGCATCCTCCACGAAAGCGGATGACACAAGCCCCTTCGAGATCTGCGAATAATAGCGCGAACTCTGATTATCCACCGTCCATCTGTCCTTCCAATGCGATACCTGATTAGATCCGTCGCCACTATAAAAGGCTATCATAGCGTAATTGGCATTATAAAGGTCATTGCCTATAGAGTATTGGAAACCAAGATAAAGATTAAACGACTTCCAATTGAACGTAGTCGAGAACGCACCATAATAATCCGGAAGGAAGTTACCTATGACCTCGCGATCATTATCATCTATCTTCCCGTTTCCGTCCTTGTCCCAAAGTTTGATGGAGCCAGGCTGCTCACCTACGCCCTGATTCGGAACGCCGTCCTTAATGGTATAGTTGTAAGTTCCCGGCTTGGTAGTGCTCTCTGTAGCAGTAAATTCATCTAACTGATACAGGCCGATCGCTCTGTATCCATAGATCTGCCCCACAGAACCGCCTTCTTGAAGAATTACGGCATTCTGGCCGCCCAGACAGGTGATACCCAAGTAGATAGGGGCTCCGTTCTGTCCGAGTTTAAGTATCTTGGAATTATTATGGCTGATATTGGCATTAACGCTCCACTGAAAATCACGGGTGTCTATAAGGGTAGCATTCATGGAGAGTTCTATACCCGTGTTACGTATGCTGCCTATGTTCTGCCATGCTTTCGTGTATCCTGATATGTTAAGCACAGGTGCCTCCAGAAGAAGATCGCGGGTAGTCTTGTTATATAGGTCCATATCTACGTGAATCCTCTCGTCGAACGCACCGAATTCGAGTCCGAGGTTATATTCGAGCGTCTTTTCCCAAGTGAGGTTCTCATTGGCCAATGTAATAGGAGACTGCCCTATGCTTATACCGGTACCGAAAGCCGTGCTGGTCGTGTACAACTGTGCAAATGAGCCTGAAGTAGGTACGTTGGAGTTACCGACCTCGCCCATTGAAAGCCTCAGTTTAAGGGTGCTTATGGCATCGTTATACTTAAGGAATTCCTCCTGTTTGGCATTCCAAGCGAACGCTCCTGAGAAGAACGAACCCCATTTGTTCTTAATGAAGGTCGATGTGCCGTCGCGACGGAAAGTGAAAGTCCCTATGTATCTGTCATCGTAGGCATAATTACCGCGGAAAATGAAAGAAAGCATAGAACTTTTACTGGTGTTCGAGTAAGAATGAAAGTCCTTTGCCAATGAAAGGTTATTGTAGCCAAGCGTTTCGTTAGAGAAAGAAGAAGCCTCCGTAGCCATGTAATTATAGCGCGAGCCCTGCTCCGTAACACCTGCCATAAGATTCAGCCTATGCATATCGTTAAATGTAGGAGACCACGTAAGGGTGTTTTCATTAAGCCAACCGAAACTTGACACATTAGCCATGCAAGCCTGAGCATTGTAAAGATAGCCGCGCGGAGTCGTGGTAGGATAGAACTGCTTGTCTGACAAAGCATAATCGTCATATCCTCCCGTTACCTTAAGCACCAGGTCGTCAAGTATGTCGTACTGCGCATAAGAATTCACTATGGTGCGGCTCAGCGTCTTGTTCATCTTAATGTCACGCGCCATGGTCACAGGGTTCTGCTTATTTCCTTCGTTATAAGCGTTTATCACATATTGCTCTACACCAGCGCGACGAAACAGGACCTGAGTCTGCTCGTCCGTCAGATCAAAAGGCTGAGAGATAAGCGCACTCATGACCGTTCCTACAGCCGTGCCGTCACCGCCAGAAGTAGGCACGCCGTCGTCTATGATGCGACTGTAATTGATATCGACTCCCACCTTGAACTTGTCCGTAAACTTGTGGTCTATATTGGCCTTCGTGGTAAGTTTTTGCCAATCAGTGCAGATAATTATGGACTGATTCTGCATATATGACGCGCTTACCAGAAAATTAGTCTTGTCGGTAGAGTGCTGGAGAGAGATGTTGTGATTCTGGATAAAACCGGTGCGGTAAATCTGATCCTGCCAATCAATGCTTTTAATCCTGTTATATTCGAAGTCGCGAAGATTGCCGTCGGCATCGCTGAACAGAAGATAAGAAGGGTTCTTCACATTCATCATGGAAGCATATCCCTTAAAATCAAGCATATCATACTTATGAGGAAGACTCTGCGCACTCACATAACCTGTATATTGTATACGTCCGGAAGAAGCCTTTCCTTTCTTGGTAGTAATCATAATGACGCCGTTAGCGCCGCGGTTACCATAAATAGCTGTAGATGAGGCGTCTTTGAGGACCTCTATGGAAGCGATATCTTCGGTGTTTATCATCGCAAGTGAACTCATCTGAGAGTCCAAGCCTGCCATTCCCATACCCGAAGACGTGGACACATCGCCCAGAGGGAATCCGTCCACCACGATAAGGGGCGAAGTGGACCCTGAAAGAGATGAAGCACCACGAATAAGCATTTTGGATGCAGCTCCAGGCTGACCACTGGTAGAAGATACCATAAGGCCTGCCACACCACCTTTAAGTGCGTCATCGACAGAGAAAAGAACCTGATTCTTCAGATTATCCGAATTAATGGAAGCCACACTGCCGGTAAGGTCCTGCCGGCGTGCCGTACCATAACCTATGACCACGGCATTGGCAAGCATATCTGCATCCGATTCCAATACAAAATCGACAACAGTTTTACCTGAAACGGCTTTTTCACAATCTTGATAACCGAGAAAAGATGCTACCAGAATAACATCCGCAGATTTGACAGTTATGGTATAATACCCGTCGTCATCTGTAGTAGTACCATACTGTGTGCCTTTAGGATAAACATTGGCCCACGGGATAGGTTCACCATTCGCGTCCGTTACACGTCCGGTGACTTTCTGCTGAGCAAAGGCAGAGCCTGCTGTCACTGCCAGCAGTGAAAGTAAAAGAAAAATCCGCTTCATTATCTATAATCAAATGAAAAAAGTGGCCCTAAGCCCGAAGGCATCAGGCCACCTGAAAGATCTACTAAAGAGAATAATAATTATTTCTCTATTTCGTTTATCTGAACCTCGTCAAGATAAACAGTCGCGCCTATACCGCTAAGTCCCATACAGAGGTAGCAGTTCTTATAAACTGTGCCTGCAGGAGTGCCTTCACTTTCAGCAATCGTAAAATTGAATGTGTATTTTGTCCATTCCGTAGAAAGTGCACCATCGATTCTGTATCCAAGTTCCTGGGTTTCATCCTCTACAAGTACTGTGATCGCTGAAGAATACAAATTTGTCATAACTGTCTCCAAATAATTGGTTCCGAAGACTTCTCTCCAGTCATCCTTGGCAGTAGCTCCACGAAGAGGATCATTAAGGTAATTTGGACAGAAAGAGAATATATTAAACCACCAGCAAGCTCCAAAAGTGCCCTCGCTCTTAAGATAGAATGACAGTTCATATTCCTTACCCACTTCGAGGAAAGCATTTGTAGGCCAGCTGTTACGATGTGCAAGTTCACAGATATCCTGTCCGTTATTTATGGCTGAAATGTCTATCTTCATAGCCTTAGCAGTTCCATTGGCTCCGCCGTCAACTACAGAAAGTATCTCGTCGTGACCTCCGGCCCCGGCATCAGAAGGGAATTTAACCCATGTGTACCAGCCTTTGTTACAGCCTTCGCCCTTTTCAAAGCCATAGACATCATAATTATCTACCCTAAGACAAGGGTTATTGCCTGCTATCAAGTCGTAATCAAGATTAAGTTTAGCTCCGTCCTCACGGGTAACTTCACATGTAACCTTGACGTTGTTAATCTGATCGTTCCAAACTACCTTAGGAGAAGCCTCCGTAGAAGTGGCAGGAGTAGCTCCCGGGAATGCCCAGTTATATGTAAGGGCATAACCTGATTTATTTTCAAGCGGATTAAGAGAGAATGTAATCTCCTTACCCTTAGGGGCGCATCCGGAAGTGGTAAGACCCTCTGCATGAATGGAAGCAGAAAAGAAGTCTTTTACAGATACGGTCTTTGTAACCTCGTCCTTGGTCCCGTCTGCATAATTAACGGTAAGAGTAACTTTCTTATCACCCTGACTCTTGAATGTAACGCTGACCTTATTACTCGTTGAAGTCTCAGGAAGAGCGTCTTCGAATGTCCATGTGCGAGAATCGACGTTAATTGAAAGGTCCTCTACGATGATGCTATTACCTACGATAGCCTCGGTAGGGATACTGTAACTGAAATCCTTGTCAATAGGAGTTGTCTTCTCTTCCTTTTCACAAGAAACTGCGAAGAGCACTCCGCAAGCGGCCAAAGCCAAAAAGATTTTTTTCATAATGAATTGGTATTAGTGTTTATTTATTTTCCGTGGAAGCAAATATATAAATAGACACCACCGCGTCTTTTTACAAATCGTTCATATTTTAGCACTTTTAAATTAAAGTGCATTCTCCCGACTTTGCTCAGATGCGTAATCTTTTGGAAGTACGCCGAACTCCGCGAAAAATATCTTGGTGAAATAAGAGACATTATTAAAGCCGACCGCAGTCATCACCTGCGCCACACTCATCCCACTGCCGGAGGACAGCAGCTGAGCCGCACGCTTCAGGCGAATACTGCGAAGAAACTGTATTGCCGACATTCCGGTGATGGATTTTATTTTCCTGTAAAGCTGCGGACGCGAATATCCTATGTTTTGGCACAAATCATCCACTCCATATTCCGTTTCGCTTATGTGCTCTTCTATATCCTTAATGCATGAACGTATAAACTTTTCGTCCACGGAAGTAACGGTAACCGCGGACGGCTCTATATTGACTTCTGTATGAAAAGCCTGTTTCATGCACTCTCTCTGACGAATCAGGTTATCTATGCGCGAAAGCAGCAAATCCGCGTGGAATGGCTTGGTTATATAGTCGTCCGCAAGCATCTGATAACCTTCCATCTTATAAACCGGCAAGTCTCTGGCAGAAACAAGTATCACCGGGATATGTGAAGTAACACTGTTTTCCTTAATCCTCCGGCATAGTTCAAGTCCGTTCACCTTAGGCATCACCACGTCTGTAAGCACCAGATCGGGCTGCTCTGATATGGCTAATTCATAGGCTTTTTCACCATCCGGAGCTGTAAGGACATTATACTTGGAAGAAAGGAGCTGGGAAAGATACCCCAAAAGTTCCTTACTGTCATCTGCCACAAGCATACTTTTCTCCCTTTCCACGCCGCTTACCATACCAGCGCCAGAAGGAGCGAACTCCGCAAGCGAGTCATAATTAGAAATATGGTCGCTGTTTTGATAATCCGTGTCTATATCCTCCGCCTTAAAATGAGAACATCCGTAAGGAATCAGCACATAAAATGTGGTCATTCCTCCGGGGACAGATTCCGCCCATATTTTCCCGCTATGCGAAAGCACTACGGACTTACTGATAGACAGGCCAATACCCATACCGCCTCTATCGTTATTCTTTCCTTGAGTAAACCGCTCAAAGACATGAGGCAGATCCTCCGGCAGTATCCCAATCCCAAGATTTGACACACTCAGAAGCACTCCGTCGGCTGTTGAAGTCAGGCTGACATCTATCTTCCCTCCGCGCTCCGGAGAATATTTGACCGCATTGGACATCAAATTAAGTATCACCTTCTCCATTCCGTCTTTATCGATGAAGACTTTTTCAGGCAATGGGTTGATGTTTACGTTAAACTCATAACCGCGAGACGATGCCAACGGCTGGAACAGCAGACAAATTTCTTCGGTAAACCGTGCAAAATCCACCTCCACCACGTGCAGATTAACCTTGCCATTATCGTATTTACGCAGGTCAGTTACGGATTCTATATGTTTCTGCAGGATGTTGACACTTTTCTGCACAAGATGCAGACGACTAAGCGTACCCTTGCCCAGGTTGGGATTTGAAAGGAGTTCCTCCACGGGCGTCGTTATAAGCGTGAGCGGAGTGCGTATTTCGTGAAGGAAGTCGGTATGAAACTTAAGCTCCTCTTCGTTTCTTTCCCTGTTATGCTTTTCTTCTATCCGTTTTTTCTGAAAACAGATGACCGCCACCGTCATAGCCATAAGCATAATAAGATAGCAAATCTTCGATGCCACGGACAGATACCAAGGCGGTAAGATTCGAAAAGCAAGACTTGCCGAGGCATCTCCCCACACGCCGTCACTGTTGGACCCATAAACTGTAAATGTATATCGTCCAGGTCTGAGATTTAGATACGAAGCGACAGGATTAGAACCGTCAGTGTAGTGCCATACATCATCCAGCCCCTTCATCATATATTTGTAACAATTTTGTTCCGGAGCGCTGTAACTCATTGACGAAAAACCAAATACCAGATTATTCTCCGCGTGGGCCAATTTCATTGGCTTAGCCTGCCGCACGGCATCTTCTCCATTAACCTCAACAGAAGTAATCCTTACCCTGACCTTACTGGTATTCTCTTTTATGTCGTCCGGAAAGAAAATGTTCAGCCCGTTTATGCCTCCAAAAGCCAATCTCCCATCCGCAAACTTGGCAGAATCCCATATCTTAAAAGAATTACTCTGAAGTCCATCCTTGCGTGTATATACCCTCACTTTCTCTGTCTGTGGAGAAAATCTGGTGATGCCAAAGCCCCCAATCCAGAAATTTCCGTGCGCATCTTCAAGCAAGGATTCGAATTCGTTGTTCACAAACTCCGAGCAGGTGCTCTTATTATACACCTTGAATTCGTATTCGGGTCCGTCCTTAACCATTTTGGCCAGACCAAGCCCTAAAACAGACACCCATAGAAAATTATCGGAAGATTTATGTATGAAAGAGACGAATTCACCGGCACTATGCTGAGATCTTATATATACTCTTTCGGTCTTAAGTATCTTTCCGTCATCAGAGAGAGTAATCCTATTGAGACTTGCACGGGAACCCACCCAGACAGTTTTCCCGTCAATAAGAATATCTGTCGTAAAATTATCACTTAGACTTAAAGTATCCTTTCTGGAATAGCGCAGATTATCCCATTTGGAATGAATTCCTGAGGGCCCGGAACGATAAACCCCATCATTGGTGGTAATCCACAGGTGTCCGAAAGCGTCAGGAGCGAACTTATACACGCTTAACCGTGATGGAAGTTCCTCTATGCTTTTAAGTGTGAAGCTTTTACCTTCACAAGCAGCCTGAACATTTTTCCTATTTATCTCGGAGACTCCGTGATTCCATGCCCCGAGCAAAACATTGCCGTTCCTGTCCTCATATATGGCGGAAATTGGCATAGAGCCTAATGGAGAAAGCGATTTCTCATCAAGTTGCACGAATTTGTCGCCGCGGAGTACAGCCAGACGTCCGTCTCTGGAGCTGACCCACATCCTGTCCGCGCTGTCCACGAACATCGCAACAATCTGAGCTCCGCCCTCCGTAAAAGGCTGATAAAGTCTGAAGGCTCTACTGTTCTGCGTGCTTCTGAAACACCCGCGGCCGTTAGTTCCCAGCCATAGAACTCCGGCATCGTCGCTAAAAATAGTGGATAACTCTATGTCGGCACCTTGTGATGAAGTATTCCAAGGGATAAGCTCGCCTAAAGGATTAAGGTCCGCGTCGTATTGAAGAACTCCATTATGCACGGTGCCCACCACAAATCTACGCCCGTCATCTGAAAGAAAGGCTTTTCGGGAATCGAACCGATTGAGACATTGAAGTTTTGCAGTCTTTATATCATAGGCATACGTACCTTGCGAAGCGGCAAATATCACCTTATCTCCGGGAAGCCTGAGAAATGAATTTACGAAAAAGCCGTCCTTTATCTTTTGAAATCCGTCCTGTTTGCTGAAAATGCCAATGTCTCCCCCTACGCTTACAAGAATTTCATCTTCACTAATGGCGCATCCGGACTGTGAATAACCCCGCAGGGCGTAAGATGATGTACTATAACTACCCCCCCCCGCAATACTTATCTGCATAAGGGCGTCATTAGTGCAGGCCCAGACGGATTTCCCGTCATAAGAATGGAATAGATAATTTACGCAATTACTTGATACCTCGATATTCCTGATGAATTTCTCTTCAAGGGTGTCATAGATGGTAAGGCCACCATTTTCCGTGCCTATGTAGAGCAGATTTCCGGAAAGCAGAAGAGAGCGTATTCGGGAACTCTGAAGAATGGAATTGGACATATCCCAGCATTGAAGACGATTTCCGTCATAACGGCATAGTCCCGAATAAGTTCCTATCCAGATATACCCGTCCTCGTCCTGTAGGATAGAAGAAACATCCGTATGCGGAAGTCCCTCATCCACAGAGAATTGTTGCATATAGGAATATGATTGGCCCGAAAGAGTCGCAGCGAATGCGACCAAAAGGCCCCACCCTAATAATATCTTTTCCCTAAGACTACGCACGATCTAAAAGCTGTTTCGAAATCCCGTATTCTAGGCAATAATAATCTACACGTTTTTTTGAGACGGCAAAGATAAAAAATTTTAAGAAGTTTAAGAAGCTCCATAAATAATAGCAGAACAAATGTTCCCACCCTAAATTTTTATTTTCCTGCAGTAATTTTTAGGAGATATGCGATTACGCCACCACGGAGATAAATGTGAATAAATCTCCCGTCTTCTGATATTGTATGTTGAATAGTGAGACATTATGCCCAGATAAGAGTTAATGCTGGATCGAAAATCACGTTTCAGTTGACAAGTCCTCATCCGTACATCTTCCCCCTTTTCATTAAACCGCTCAACGGCGTCATAAAAATTACCTTTGGTCCTGTTTGCAATATATATGCGCCAGGGCTTAATCACACAACCAAGATATTTTACGCCTTTGGAATAATGTTGCAGGTAAATTTTCTTTGGGTTAAGAGTCAAGCCAAGTTCTTTTGAAAGGAAATCAGCGACAAGAGGGATAACACTCTTCAAAAAGCACTTATCATTATGGATTATTATGAAATCATCAACATACCTGCCATAATTATAATAGTCGCGGAATTTAATACAGGTGCCTAAGTTAAAAATATATAACTTAGC
>CAVJMH010000028.1:0-15087 GCA_963650755.1 Firmicutes bacterium TM09-10
AAAATGGTACACTTTTCAATTATTTTCCTGGTACATTTTTCAATTATTATTTACACAGCATAGAAAGCCGGGGCATCAGTTGAAAGAGAGTAGCCATTCTTGTTTATATACGAATACACTGCTTGTGTGTTTGCATAGCCGTCCCTCAATTTGTACGCCTCTGCCATGCTGCTTGCGTTTGTCTCTTCGGCTATAAATTTGTCTGTAATTGTACTCCACGCCACTTCTGTAGCGGCGTTCTTTAGCGCCAATACAAGTCCCGTCGGCTTTTTAGCCTTTCCGGAAAGGGCGGTCGCGAGACCCTTGTAGCATTCGCGGTCTTTGTCTGAATTCGAGTAGATGTGGGCTACGACACCTACCGCACTTGACCATAGGTCTTTCGGAAGGTAGTCTCCGTTAGCTACGCAGACAACAGACTCGTCATCAAGCATTATGTCGCCGACTTGTACTCCGTATATCGTTCCAAGATTCCAGTTACTGTTTCTCTTGATTTCAAATGATTTGCTGCTTGACTTTATTACAGTCGTTATCGGAGAGCCTAAAGCTACCGTCGGTGTGAGGATAACTCTGAACCCTTGTGAAAGTGTCCCTGGGAGTACAGCTATGTAATATGTCTTGTTTCCTGTGATGTAGCCAAATTGCCAAGCAAAATTCAGCCAAATTGCCAAATAAGGCTCGAAATTTTTGTAGAAGTCGCTGGAAATTAATACCATTTGTTATAAATGGTTATGGAGGAATAAAATCGCGAAAGCATTTCCGTAACTGTCTTTTTTATCGGGTTACGGAGAAATAAAAAGTAAAAATGTATCTCCGCAACTTCTTTTTTTATACCTTTGCGGATGAGAAAAATCAATCCGTATGAAAGAGAAGATTATAGGAAGAGAAAAGGAGCAGGAAGCGCTATCGCTTGTGCGAGATTCCGCGAAGCCAGAATTAGTGGCGGTTTATGGAAGACGACGTGTCGGAAAGACATTTCTTGTGAAGCAATTCTTTGATAACAAGTTTGATTTTTATCTGACGGGCATATACGAAGGAACAAAGGCAGAACAATTGAAATTTTTCAATAAACAATTGAGTGAATATTCTTCATTGCCATATCCTTTTGTTGATAATTGGTTTGATGCATTCGATCAACTTAAACACTATCTTTCGCATCGTCCAGATAATCATCCTATTATTGTCTTTATAGATGAAATGCCATGGTTGGACACTCCGCGTTCCAGATTCTTAAAAGCTTTTGAATTGTTTTGGAACAGTTGGGGATCAACCAAGGCAAATCTAAAACTTATAGTTTGTGGCAGCGCGACTACCTGGATGATGTCGCATTTGATAGGAGATAAAGGCGGGCTTCATAATCGGGTAACTAAGCGCATTAAATTATCCCCATTTAATCTTTATGAGACAGAGGCTTTCTTGAAGTCCAGAGGAATTGTCTGGAATCGTTATCAGATTGCAGAAGCTTATATGATTTTCGGAGGGACTCCGTATTATCTTGAAATGCTTCAAAAGCCTTATGGACTATCCCAAAATGTGGATTCTCTTTTCTTCGCGGATAATGCGGAGCTTAGAGATGAATATAATTTTCTTTTTCGCTCTCTGTTCAAAGATTCTCAGATATATCGTAATACGGTTGAAGTTCTTGCCCGGAAGGCAAAAGGGATGTCTCGTAAGGAGTTGATGTCCGGATTAAAAATTAAGGACGGAGGCACATTGACCATTGTGCTTGAAAATCTGTGTAATTGTGATTTCATTAGAAAATATTCTGCTTTTGGAAAATCAGAACGCGACGTATTGTACCAGTTGACAGATATGTTCACGTTATTTTATCTTCATTTTATTAAAGGGGAAAGCGGTCGTGATGAACATCTTTGGAGTAATCTCGCAGATGCTTCAAGAAAAAGAAGCTGGAGCGGTTATTCGTTTGAACAGCTGTGCCTCAATCATATAGCTCAGATAAAATCTACTTTAGGGATAAGTGGTATTCAGAGTGATGTGTGTTCGTGGTTTTGTCTTCCCGATGAGAATCACGGAGGCGCGCAAATAGACCTGGTTATAGACCGCAGGGACCAGATTATCAATTTGTGTGAAATGAAATATGCTACAAGTGAATATGAAATCACTGGAAAATATGAAAGGGAAATGCAGGAGAGAAAGGAATTGTTTCGTAGCGTGACATCTACTCGTAAAGCTCTTCATTTGACTATGGTTACAACTTATGGGATAAAAAAGAATGCCTATTCCGATTCTATTCAAAGCGAAGTACGCCTTGATGATTTATTTCGCAAGGGGGCGTGATGTTACAGTAAAGAATATTCATAGGAATTGGAATTGATATTAAAAAAGTTTAGATTTGTAGAACCAACACACATAAAACTAATAAAATGAAAGAGTATTCTAAAAATGACATTCGAAACGTGGTACTCCTGGGCGCTACTAAGTCAGGCAAGACCACGTTATCTGAGGCAATGCTTTTCGAGGGCAAAGTTATCGACAGACGTGGAACCGTAGAGGATAAGAACACCGTATCCGATAACAGTGAACTTGAAAAGCTTAATCAAAGATCAATCTATGCGACTCCGCTATATGCAGAGTTCATGAACAAAAAGATTAACATCATCGACGCTCCGGGGTCAGATGATTTTATCGGCGGAGCCATCTCTGCATTCAAGGTTTGCGAGAACGGCATTCTGGTCATCAACGCCCAGCAGGGTGTGGAAGTCGGGACCAGAGGACTGCTTCGCTATGCGGACAAATACAACATCCCTCTCGTAATAGCAGTCAATCAGCTTGACGGCGATAAGGCGGACTGGGATATGACATTGGCTTCCTTAAAGGAAGAGTTTGGAAACAAGATAATTCCTATTCAGTTTCCTACGAAGGTAGGCGCAGAGTTTGACGGATTTGTCGATGTGCTTACCATGAAATATTACCATTTCAAGGATGAGAATGGTACCAGAGAAGATCTGGAAATTCCTGCAGAATTTAAGGACGAGGCAGATTTGAGAAGGCAGGAACTCATCGAAAAGGCTGCGGAATTTGACGATACTCTCATGGAGAAATTCTTCGAGGTGGGAGTTCTCACCGAAGACGAGATTCGCGCAGGCTTGGCCATTGGCATAAAAAACAGGGAAGTGTTCCCTATCATGTGCGTGAGTGCAAAGAAAGATATAGGTGTCAAGCGTCTGCTTGAGTTTACGAAGAACGTCTCTGTGGCTCCGGATGTTGACGAGAGTGCACCTGCATCTTTATTTATATATCAGAACGATGTCGAGCCGCACGTGGGCGAGGTGTCATATTTCAAGGTTATGTCCGGAGTTGTAACTGCCGGCTCTGAATATGAAGATCCTAAGACATTGAATAAAGAAAAATTCTCCACTATCTACGCCGTTGCGGGAAGCAAGAGGGAAAGCGTTCAGAGCCTTCGTGCCGGAGACTTCGGGTGTGCCGTTAAGCTTAAGAATGGTAAGGCCAATACTACATTCTGCGCTCCGGGAGCCGGCATCTGCTACGATAAGATAGTTTTTCCTGCTCCTAAGTACCGTTGTGCTATCAAGGCCAAGGTGCAGCAGGAAGACCAGAAGCTTGGCGAGGCGCTGAAGAAGATATCTAATCAGGACCCTACCGTAGTCGTAGAATACTCTAAGGAACTTCGCCAGACTATCCTCAGCGGTAACGGAGAGCAGCATATCAATATGGTTAAATGGCGCATTAACAATGAGTTCGGTATCGATGTCGAGCTCTTCGCACCTAAAGTTCCATACCGCGAGACCATAACCAAGACTGCAAATGCTCAATATCGTCATAAGAAGCAGTCCGGCGGTGCGGGCCAATTCGGTGAAGTGCACTTGCTCGTATGTCCTGCAGAGGGAGAACTTAAGACCAAGTTTAATATAGATGGAAAAGAGACGCAGCTTAACGTGAAGACTTCGGAGACCGTGGACCTCGAATGGGGCGGAAAACTCGAATTCTATAACTGCGTGGTAGGTGGTGCCATTGACCTCGGTTTCATGCCGGCCATTCTCAAAGGTATTAAGGATAAGATGGTTGAAGGACCTCTTACCGGTTCTTATGCACGTGATATTCGTGTCTTTGTCTATGACGGTAAGATGCATCCGGTGGATTCTAAGGAAATCGCGTTCATCATCGCAGGCCGCAATGCATTCAAAGAGGCGTTCCGTAATGCAGGACCGAAGATTTTGGAGCCTATCTATAATGTAGAGATTATGACTCCGGGTGAGTATCAGGGTGCAGTGATGTCTGACCTTCAGAACAGACGTGGTATTCTAGGAGAGCTCGGTGCCGATAAGGGATTCTCTATCCTTAAGGCCAGAGTTCCTCTTGCAGAACTTTATCGCTATTCTACTGTTCTGAGTTCACTTACTTCAGGTTCTGCTACATTTACAATGGAGTTTGCTGATTATCAGCCAGTACCTGGAGATGTTCAGACTAAGCTTCTTGCAGATTACGCGGCGCAGGATACAGACGACGAATAATTGTAAAACAGAATATACCAGTGGAGGGAATGGGCGAAAGACCATTTCCTCCATTTTCGTAAAAAATTCGTAAATTCGTAGGCTATGCCTGAGTTGAAGAAATATATGCATCCTTCCCTCGTGGAAGCAGGGTGCGATGAAGCGGGGAGAGGCCCTTTGGCGGGTCCCGTCTATGCCGCTGCGGTCGTGCTCCCCAGCGATTTCTTTCATCCTAAGCTTAACGATTCCAAGAAGATGAGTGCTAGTGACAGGGAACTTATTAGGGGCGTTATAGAGAAAGAAGCTATTTCGTGGGCAGTGGTGGAGGTGAGTGCGCAGGAGATAGACTCTCTTAATATCTTATGGGCTTCGGTGGAGGGCATGCATAGGGCCCTTAAGCGGCTTTCTCTTAGGCCTGAATTCATCTTGGTGGACGGTAACCGCTTCAAGCCTTTTGAGGATATTCCTTATGAAACGGTGGTGCACGGAGATGCCACCTATGCCAGCATAGCGGCGGCTTCTGTCCTTGCGAAAACTTATAGGGACGATAAGATGCGCCTTCTCGCTCAGGAATATCCGCAATACGGATGGGAGAGAAATATGGGTTATCCCACTCCGGAACACATATCGGCTATAAAAAAGTGGGGATATACGCCTTATCATAGAAAAAGTTTTCATCCAAAGGAATTGGAACCGACGCTTTTTTAGTAAGAAAAAGACAAAGAATATGGATAAAGAACAGATATTGAAGGTTTTAGAGGATGTGGTACATCCGGGAAGGCAGAATAAAAGCATAGTGGAGCTGGGGATGGTAAGCGATGTCCGGTGTGAGGACGGGGGCATCTCTGTAACTCTTGGTTTTCCAAAACATCGCGACCCGCTTACGGAGTATCTCATAGGGGCAACCAGAGCTATTTTAATCAAGAATTTTCCAGATGTGAAGAGCGAGGTGAAAGCCGTGGTCGTAGATGAGGTGAAACCTAAGAAAAAGGCGCTTGACCTGGATAATTCGCAGCTCGAAAAGGTGAGCCATATAATAGGAGTAGCTTCAGGAAAAGGTGGAGTAGGCAAATCTACCGTAGCTGTTAATCTCGCCATAGCACTTGCTCGTCTTGGCTATAAGGTGGGTCTTGCGGATGCCGATGTATATGGTCCTTCCATACCTACTATGACAGGGACTCTCGGAATGCAGCCGGACGCTGTGGAAGAAGACGGCAAGACGTGGATACTCCCTGTGGAGAAATATGGCGTGAAATGGATGTCCATAGGATATTTTGCTTCTGAGGAGCAGGCCTTGATTTGGCGCGGTCCTATGGCGAGCAACGCTCTTAAACAGATGATATTGGAGGTAAAATGGGGAGAACTTGACTTTCTTCTTATAGATATGCCTCCAGGAACAGGGGATATACATATCTCTCTTGTGAGCGACATCCCTATGGAGAGTGCGATAATAGTTACCACGCCTCAGAAAGTGGCACTTTCGGATGTACTTAAAGGCGTGAATATGCTTCAAAATGAAAATGTTAACAGACGCATCCTCGGTCTGGTAGAGAATATGGCGTGGTTCACTCCGGCGGAGCATCCGGAAGAGAAGTATTATCTTTTCGGACGCGATGGGGGTGTGAAGATGGCTGGCGACCTGGGCCTTGAACTGCTCGAACAGATACCTCTGGTGCAGAGTGTGCGCGAAAGTGGAGATGCAGGGGAGCCGATAGCTCTTTCAAGCGGGCCGGATGCGCAGGCTTTCATTGAATTGGCAGGAAAAATCGCTCAAAAAGCATAAAATCCATCATAAGATATGGCGAAAAAGTCGGAAGATACTCCGCTACTCAAGCAGTACTTTGCGGTAAAAGCGCAGAATCCTGAGGCGATATTGCTTTATCGCGTGGGGGACTTTTATGAAACCTATTCTGATGATGCGCTTACCGCCAGCAAGGTTCTGGGACTGGTGCTTACCAAACGTTCTAATGGGGACAAGGAGCCTACTCCTATGGCGGGGTTTCCGCATCATGCGATAGAGACTTACTTGCAGAAGTTAATTCGTGCGGGATATAAAGTGGCCATATGCGATCAGCTTGAAGATCCGGCGCTTACGAAGACCAAGCTTGTTAAAAGGGGTGTAACAGAGATACTTACTCCGGGAATAGCTTTCGGCGAAGGGATGCTTGAACAGAAGGAACATAATTTTCTCGTGGGCCTTGATTTCGACAATAAAACTTGCGGGGCTGCCTTTCTGGACGTGTCAACCGGCACTTTTCAAGTGGCGCAGGGAAGTATAGAGTATATAACCACACTTCTTGGCTCTTTTAATGCGAGGGAGTTAGTTGTCAAAAAGGAATTGCGTTCGGCTGTAAAGGAAAAATTTCCGGATTACTATGTTTCTGCCATCGACGAGTGGGCTTTTGTCTATGACGCGGCTTACGACAAGCTATGCCGTCAGTTCGAGGTGAAAAGTCTTAAAGGCTTTGGTATAGAGAACTTTACGGTGGCTCTTTGCAGTGCTGGAGCGTTAATCTTCTATCTTGAGCAGACGCAGCACAGCGGCTTGAAAAACATTTGCGGTATATCGCGTATAGACGAGGGGGAATTCGTCTGGATGGACCGTTTCACTTTCTCTAATCTGGAGATTTTCTCCTCTTCTGCAGGCCGTGACGGCGTGTCCTTGGTGCAGTGCATAGACCGTACATTAACTCCTATGGGTGCGCGACTTCTTCGCACGTGGCTTGCCATGCCGATTTTTTCTCTTCCGGAACTTAAAGGAAGGCACGACGCCGTGCAGTATTTTACGGAGAATGAGGCCTCTCTTTCTGAATGCCAATCCCTTTTAAGTGAGGTGGGCGATCTCGAAAGGATAATTTCACGAGCAGCGACAGGAAAAATCTTTCCGCGAGAGATTAAAAGTCTTTCACGCTCTTTGAGCCAGATGTCTCCTATTGCTAAATTGGCTTTAGACTCTGGCGTAGAGTCACTTATGGCATTGGCCCGAAAAATGAATGCGTGCGAAGATCTGGTGGAAAAGATAAATGGGACTTTGTCTCTGAACCCGGCGGCGCAGGTGGGTAAAGGTGAGGTGATAGCGCGTGGGGTGAATGGAGAACTTGACGAGTTGCGGGATATTTCATCCGGAGGGAAAGACTATCTTCTTAAGGTGCAGGAAAGGGAGATTCAGCGCACAGGCATTGGCAGTCTTAAGATAGGGTATAACAACGTGTTCGGCTACTATATCGAAGTGCGTAATTCTTCGCGCGATAAGGTTCCGGAGGATTGGATAAGAAAGCAGACGCTCGTAAACGCAGAACGCTATATAACAGAGGAACTTAAAAGTTACGAAGAGAAGATACTTGGCGCCGAAAGCCGCATCCTTGAGATAGAATCCAGGATATATTCTGAACTGGTCGCTTATATTGGCAATTTTATAAAGGATATACAGACCAATTGTAGTGTAGTTTCGCAAATAGATGTTCTTCAGGGATTTGCACAACAAGCGTTGGATCATAATTATACGCGCCCCGAGATAGATAATTCGCTTTCGCTCGACATAGAAGCGGGGAGACATCCTGTGATAGAATGCAATATGCCTTCGGGTCAGGAATATATTCCGAATGACTTGCATCTCGACAGTCGAAGGGAGCAGATAATGATACTTACAGGGCCTAATATGGCGGGAAAATCGGCCCTGCTTCGTCAGAGTGCGCTTATCGTGCTCATGGGTCAGATAGGTTCGTTCGTTCCGGCACGCAAGGCGCACTTCGGTTATTTCGATAAACTTTTTACAAGGGTCGGGGCAAGCGATAACATCTCCCGCGGCGAATCTACTTTCATGGTGGAGATGCTGGAGACTTCGATGATTATGCATAACCTCAGCGAACGTTCGCTCGTGCTTCTCGACGAGATAGGACGTGGCACTTCCACTTATGACGGTATGTCCATAGCGCGCGGAATAGTGGAATACATATCTCGTTACGGGAAAGGGGCCAAGACTCTTTTTGCTACTCATTATCACGAACTTAACGACCTGGCGGAGATACTTCCGCGGGTGGTGAACTACCATATAGCGGTTAAGGAGGAAGGGAAGGACATCATCTTCCTTCGTAAACTTCTGCCAGGCGGTGTGGCGCACAGTTTCGGAATACACGTGGCGCGTATGGCAGGGATGCCTAAGGAGGTGATAGATGCCGCGCAGAGAACTCTCGACAGTCTCGAAGCATCGGAGAAGAAGCATATACTCTCCGACGGGGCTCCCGAATATCAACTTTCTCTTTTCCAGCTCGATGACCCTGCACTTTCTTCTATAAGAGACCAGCTCTCGGAGGCGGACCTTAATAATATGACTCCGCTTCAGGCTTTTGACCTTTTGAGGCACTTAAAGGAGGAGTTGGGTGTAGATAAATAAACAGAAGCCGTTATGAAAAAATTTATTCTCATCATAGTCTTATTCTTACTCTGCGGAGGTGTTCGGGCGCAAGTTCAGGACGACCTTGAAAAGGTAGACACGCTGAATGCCGCGATAGTGCGTACCGACAAACAGAAGCGTGCGGCCCGTACGCAAACCAGTTTGCAGAGGCTTGATTCTCAGAAACTTCAGCGTGGATTTGCCATGCTCGGTGTTCCAGATTTGATAAAGACTCTCCAGACTCTTCCGGGAGTGTCGGGAGGAACGGAGCTTTCAAGTGGATTGTATGTGCGTGGGGGCGACGGCTCCGATAATCTTTATCTTTTAGACGGTGTTCCTCTTTATCAGGTCAGCCATCTGATAGGGCTTTTTTCTTCTTTCAATATGAATATGATGGAGGAAGTGGACTTCTACAAAGGCGGTTTCCCTGCCAGATACGGCGGAAGGCTTTCTTCTGTGGTGGACGTGGATGTCAGAAATGGCAATTTTACCAAATGGAAGGGCTCGGCCTCTCTTGGTCTTGTGGATGGCAGTTTTCAGATAGAAGGGCCAATCATTAAAAACAAGACGAGCCTGAGTTTTGGGGTGCGACGAACTTGGGTCGATTTGGCTAAAGCATTGGCAAGGCCACTATTGAAGATGAGTAAGGATTATTCTACTGAAGCGGATGAAGCGGTTTCGGGGTCTCATTATGATTTCGGAGATTATAATCTGAAGATAGTGCATCTTTTCAGCCCTGTGAGTAAGCTGTCTTTTTCCGCATATTATGGGCATGACTTTCTGACCGGAAAGAGTTCATCGTCTTCTGTTATGGATAGTGGGGAGAAATCGTCGTTTTCGCTGAACAGCCGGATGATTTGGGGTAATGCCCTGGCTTCGCTGAGGTGGGACAGGACTTGGGAGGAGAAGTCTCTTGCTATGGACAGTAAGCTTTATTATACGCTTTACCGTTCCGATATAGCGATGTCTCTGGACATGTATGAACAGGAGAAGAACGAGGAGGCGGGGATAGTGGAAGTGACAGGCAGTCTTAATGAAAAGGATTTTTCGCGTATTCATGACATAGGGGCTACGTCTGACTGGTTCTATGATGCTTGGGAAGACCATCACGTGCGTTTCGGATGCTCCGGTGTAGTGCATATATATGACCCATTCCGTAAAATGGATATGACAGCGAGCGTGGGGTCCGTGCCTTATGTACAGGAGAATGCGTCTGCCGCCCTGCATTATCTCGGAGGCGAAACGAGCCTTTATCTGGAGGACGAAGTCTCTGTGGGAGAATGGCTTCAGGTTAATTTGGGCCTTAGAGATGCTCTTTTTCTCGTTAAGGACAAAGCATATAATAGGGTGGAGCCGCGATTGGCCGTAAAAGCTGAGATTAGCCCCGTGGTGGCTCTAAAAGGTTCTTATTCAAAGATGAACCAATTCTCGCATCTGGTCTCTTCCTTATATATAGATATTCCTACCAGCCTCTGGATGCCTTCCACTTCATTGATAAGGCCAATGAGTGCGGATCAGGTCGTTCTGGGTGCTACTTTCAGTCCTTTCGATGAGTGGAAGATAGATGTGGAGTGTTTTTATAAAAAGATGAAGCATCTGTATGAATATAACGGCACTAATACTCTGCTCCCAAGCCTTGATAAATGGGAGGTGGATTACGTGGAAGGCCGTGGAAGGGCTTATGGTGTGGAGTTTTCGGTGGAATACACTACGGATAATCTACAGGCGAGCGCATATTACACGCTTTCGAAAAACGAGCGCCTCTTTCCGACGTATTATTACACGTGGTATCCCGACCGTAACGATAACACGCACAAGATTAATCTCAGCGCCACGTATCATTTTTCGCCGAAGTTCGAGGTGTATGCGCATTGGACCTATCACACCGGGAACCGTTTCACGGCGGCCAGCCTTACGGTGTGGGACGAGGTTAATTCAGAAACACAGGATATTTTCGATATGCCGAACAACTACATTCTTCCCGCTTATCACCGTCTGGATGTGGGGCTGAATTGGCATAAAAAACTGCGCAACGGGCGTATCCGTACGCTTAATCTGAGTGTTTACAATGCTTATAACAGGCTGAATGCCATAGCTGGAGGCTTGGATTTGGCAGATAATAACAGGAAGGTCAATGGAGTGGCTTACGGGATAATCCCGATAATTCCGACATTCAGCTATTCGTGGAGGTTCTAAAGTATGAAAAGGATATTGATAGGGGCAGTAATCTTGCTCGCGGTTTCGTCTTGCGAATATAAGTTTGACGTTTCATCTCCTATAAACGGGCCAAGGATGGTGATGGAAGGGATAATAGGACTGGATGAGACCGATTATATAAGGCTGGTGAAGGCGGTCCCTGTAGGAAGTGAGCTGCAGGACTGTAAATCTTATGAAGTGAAGACCATCAGCTTAAAGGTGGACGGAGAAGCTCTTACCTTGTCTAAGGACGAAGAGGAACCGTGCTATGTATCAACTAATAAGGTCGCGGCGGGGAGTGAATTATCTTTTAGTCTGTCCACCGCTTCTGAGCCGCAGGTTTCGGCGACTACGGTGATGCCTTCTTCTGTGGAGCCCGAATGGACATATACTGTCGTGGACAACGTGCTCCATTGGAAGATGAAATTGGAGGGCGATTTCGAGGATAGGAAATTCGCGCTTATGTGTGAGTATTCTTATTTGTACGACATCGGAGAGGAGGGGCCTATAGAAGCGTGGTCGGATTGCCAAATATCGCCTGAAAATGTGGGTGGCGACGAGGCTATCATTATGTTTTCCGGGTTAAGGCAGATAACTTACAGCCCACGGAGCGGGAAAAATTATGACCTTACACTTCTTCGGGAAGCGGAACTTACAAATGGGGAATTCTATTTCACCACTAATTACGACGCGGAGTCAACGTATAGAATGATACTTTTTAATCTTTCCGACGAGGCTTATGGCTATTTTAACGCGTTGTATAATCAGAATAATAATTTTCTCGGCAGATTAGGATTTAGCCCGGCCAATTTCGCTTATACTAACGTATCCGGCGGATATGGAGTGTTCGGCGCTGTCAGCAGAACGGAAAAATTGATAGAGCTTTAGCGGCCTCTCTAATACAAGAACCCGAACAGCCAAAGTGGAATTCTCGCTCCGTAACCTGTCTCAATACCATCTACGGCGAGGAAACTGTTTGGAATGTCGGCTATTTGCGAGAAGTCCTTTGATGGCCCGCCGACTTCCGCTCTCAGCTCCCCGTCTATCAGAAAATCCCCAGCATGGCTTGAGCGGACATCGTGGGTGTTGCTGACTTGGTTGAAGAAAAATGTTTCTCGAAGATTGCCCTCATTGACATCGGAGCCGAGAGCGTACATCAGATTTGTGTTGTCAAGATAGATTTTATCCGGATTCACAAGCCTTTTATAACTTTTTAACTCGGTGGTGAGAAGTCGTAATATGGCGGCTTTGTCAAGCAGGTACATCATTTTCAGACACGAGTCGCGTGTCGAATTTATTGATGAAGCCAGCTTCTCGGTGGTCGGTTGCAGCGGTACGTGCTCCGCGATAATCATAAGAAGTTTCTGCGTCTTCTCTATAGTCGCGTAATTCACATCAAGGACTGCCGGTAAATCGTTCTCAATCACCAGTTTGGCAGTCTCCGCCAATCTTATCAGAAAATCATTCTTCGCATCGGTGAAGTAGGGATAATATCCTGTTCTCAGGTATTTGTCAAACATCTTGAGAATCTTTGTCTTGCCGCAGATGTCCATAGCCGTGGAGACATGGTTCTGAATGATGTCTGAGAGTTGCAGAGGCTCATATTCAAGGACACCCGTGTATTTGAGATATTCCCTGAAAGACAGTCCGTCAAGGCGGTATGGCGTCTGTCTCCTTGCGAGGTCTGTGCTTGATTTTTCTATCTCAAGCATAGATGAGCCGGTATAAACAATCCTCAGGTCTGCGAACTCGTCGTAGAAAGTTTTCAGAGACTGACTCCACTCTTTATACTTGTGGACTTCATCAATGTAGATTTCCGTGATGCCGTGGGTGTAAAGATATTCAACCAGTTCTTCAAGAGAATGGTTTCTAAACCAGAGATGATCCAGCGTGATGTAAAACGTATCATCAATGTCCTTGTATTTCTCCAATATCCGTTGAAGAAGAAGCGTGGTTTTTCCGACACCTCTGGCCCCCTTTATCCCGATAATTCTGGCATCCCAGTTGATGCGGTTGAAAAGGTATCTTTTAAAATCAAGGTTCACCTGTCTTATTTTTCGGTGATAATAATTTACCAATGGTTGTATGTCAGAACTTTGCATAATTATAACGATATTTTTGCAAATATACAAAATCACTTTTGTAAAAGCGAATATTTTGGATAAAATCACTTTTAGGAAAGTGGATAGTGGTGGTTGGATTCACTTTGCAAAGCCGATTCAAGGTGGTTCTTCCGCAATTTAGTTGATGGTCATTTTTGTCTTTTCTGAATAATTTTTATCTTTGTAACAATTGTTACTGTAACGGCGGTTGCATTAAATCAAAGGGATTATGAAATTCTATGATCGTGAGGCCGAAATGGCTGCATTGAAAAAATATGAGGCGCTGTCTTCGGAATGTGCCCAGATGATAGTGATGAGCGGAAGGCGCAGGATTGGAAAGACGATGCTGATAAAGCGTTCATTTATATCTATTCCATTCCTTTATTTTTTCGTAGGGAAGAAGAGCGAGAACCTGTTATGTCAAGAACTGACGGAAATTGTGAGGGATGTGTTGGGTGAAGATATTGGGGACTTTACTTCATTTAGGCGTCTTTTCGAGGCGATAATGAATATTTCGAAAAGAAGGAATTTCACTCTAGTGCTGGACGAGTTTCAAAATTTGAAGATTGCCGGAGAAGCGATATTTTCAGACATCCAGAATGTTTGGGATTCTGCCAAAGAGGACAGTCATATAAACCTTGTTATTTGTGGTTCTATCTATTCGAAGATGAAGAAAATATTCGACGATAAGGACGAGCCTCTGTTTGGAAGGGCAACCGCAAGGTTCAAAATTAAACCGTTCGCTACAGCTGTCTTGGCGGAGATACTCCGTGATCATAACCCAAATTATACACCGGATGACCTTCTGACACTGTATATGGTGACAGGAGGCGTGGCGAAATATGTAGAACTGCTTATGTCTCAGAAAGCATACACGAAGGCTGCGATCATCGATACGGTAATATCAATAGGGTCTTATTTTATAGATGAAGGAAAGGAACTTCTGTCTGACGAATTTGGCAAGGAATATGGTAATTATTTCTCTGTTTTGGCGGCTCTTGCGGGCGGAAATACTTATCGTGGGGATATGACCAGTTATGTAGGATTCGAGACCGGAGGCTATCTGGATAAACTAGAAAACGATTTCAATGTTGTGGCTAGGGTGCGTCCATATCTTAGCGGCGAGCAATCGAGAAATGTAAGATACTACATTTCTGACAACTTTCTAAATTTCTGGTTCCGCTTCATCTATAAGTACAGAAGTGCCGTGGAAATAGGCAATATGGAATATGTCAGAAAAAGGATAGAGTCAGATTACGAAACTTTTTCGGGGCTTGTCTTGGAGAAATGGTTCAGACAGTCCTATATGGAGACCGGCGAGTACAACATCGTGACGAACTATTGGGAGAAAGGCTCAAAGGGAGAACCAGGAGAAAAGAATGAGATCGATCTTATTGCCGTCAATGAGGTTGACCGCAAGATAGTAATCGGGGAGTGTAAACGTAATGAATTAAAAATTAACAGAAAAATTCTTATCGACAAATCCGCACGAATCGCCGAGCATCACAAAGGATGGACGATTGATTATGTGGGTTTGTCGCTAAAGGATATGGTCGTGAAAGTTTAGCTTTGTGTTAAGTTACGAGTGGCGGCAACTTCTTCGCAATACCCTTGATCGTCACCCCATCTTCCAGCCGTCTATAGTGTGGGTCTCGGAGGAGAAGTTTATTCCGAGCTTTATGATTTGTTTCCCGGAGGCGAGGAACGGCTGCGCATAGCCCATTTCTTCTATTTGTTTGAGAGCTACTTCCGGTGATTGGTCGCGCTTGAGTTCTATGATATAGACATATTTATCGGTGTCGATGGTTATGTCTATTCGTCCTCGTGATGTGCAATATTCCGTTCGTACATAGAGGCCCATCATTCGGAACATTATGTACATCGTGTTCTGAAAGTAGAGTTCGAGATTACCCTGTATTTCGTA
>CAVJMH010000029.1:0-14387 GCA_963650755.1 Firmicutes bacterium TM09-10
GCCCTAAAAAACGCCCATTAAATAGTGCGGAAAAAGGGCCGTAAATAGTAGTGTAAATCGCAACAAGTATTATTAAAGTTTAACAATCTAATGAGCTTATCATGAGTAAAAAATTATTCTCATTGGTGCTGTGTCTTTGTTTGAGCATAGGAGCAGCATTCGCTCAGGCCACCGAAGTGTCCGGGATAGTTACCGACAACAATGGCGAACCGGTGGCCAGTGCAGTTGTCCAGCTTAAGGGCAGCACAAGCGTCTACACGATGACAGACGCTATCGGAGAGTTTACCATTTCCGTTCCCGCCGATGCAGTGCTGGTTGTCAGCAGCTTCGGCTTCATTACAGAGGAAGTTCCGGTCAACGGCAGGTCAACCCTCATCATCTCCCTCAAGCAAGACACACAAGTCCTCGAAGACGTGATCGTCGTGGCTTACGGAACTGTCCGCAGAGAAGCGAACACGGGTTCTGTAACTTCCATTAAGAATGAACAATTGGCCCAGGCCCCTGCCACATCTGTCGATAAGATGCTTTCAGGAAAAATGGCCGGCGTATCCATAACCTCAGGTTCAGGACAGCCGGGTTCTACTTCCACCATCCGCGTCAGAGGTATTTCCTCCATCAACGCAGGCAACGAGCCTCTCTGGGTAGTGGACGGTATTCCGGTAATGTCCAGCGATTTCCGCGCGATGTCCAACACCGGTGATAACGGAGGCACCTCCACCACCTTCCTTAACCCTAACGATATAGAATCCATCACCGTCCTTAAAGACGCAGCAGCCGCTTCCATCTACGGTTCACGCGCTGCTAACGGTGTCATCCTCGTTACCACTAAGAGCGGAAAGGCAGGCAAGGCAAGATTTACGGCCAGAGCCAAATTCGGCGCACAGCAGCTTATCAACGACCATAACCTCCGCCCTCTCACAGGACAGGAACTTATAAACTACAGACGCGACTGCGCCATCAACGCCGGATACAATCCAGACGATCCTTCTTCGCAGTACTACTATCCTCAGTCCCTTCTCGAAAACGGCACCACCAACTGGTACGAGGAACTCACTAAGATAGGCTCAGTTCAGGAGTACGAGGTCAACGCTACAGGCGGAACCGAGAGAGCATCTTACTACTCTTCACTATCTTACCACAAGAACGATGGCGTTTTCTATGGAGTTGACTATCAGCGTTTAACGGCCCGTGTCAATGCAGACATGAAGCTTACAAGCACCCTCAGCAGCGGCGCAAAGTTTAACCTCAGCTATGCAGATGCCAATTCCGGTCAGATGGGAGACCTCTACTATTCTAACCCTATCGTAGCCATGTGGTCCATACTTCCTTGGACTCCTATGTACAATGCGGACGGAAGTTACAATGTAAACATCACTGAGAACTCCAAGACCAACCCAAGGGCCAATGCCGCATACGATCAGGATAACGATAAAGACTACAGACTTCAAGGTTCTCTCTATTTTGAGTGGAAACCTATCAAACAACTCACTTTCAAGACCAATAACGGACTTGAGTTTGTCTATGTAGATTCCAAGCAGTATTGGGCTCCTGAGACAAATGAAGGCACTGCCACTCTCTGGAAATATTGGACCAAAGACATCCGCTACACCACTTCCAACACCGTCACCTATGACGACAAGTTCGGCGAGCATTCTCTCCGTCTTCTCGTAGGTCAGGAAGCTATGGTTGATAACATTGACATGCTGGGAGGTAAATCCCCTAACGTCAACCCTTTAATCCCTTATCCTAACACTTCTACAGCAGCAGAGGATAATCTGTCATACTCTCTTACGGAAGAGTCTCTTCTCTCTTTCTTCGGTATCGCAGACTATAACTTTGCTAACAAATACTACCTTCAGGCATCAGTTCGTGCAGACGGCAGCTCCCTTTTCGGAGAGTCTAACAGATGGGGTGTATTCTGGTCAGCAGGTGCTTCATGGAACATCAATAAGGAAAAATGGATGAACTGGACCAAGAATTGGCTCAGCGCACTCAAGCTCAGAGGCTCTTATGGGGTAAACGGTAATAATAACATCTCAGCTTACAGAGCATACGGCACCTACGCTACCGTTCAATACGCCGCATACACAGGTATGGCACCATCTCGCGCAGCTAACCCTAACCTTTCTTGGGAAAAGAACAAGACATGGAACGTAGGTCTTGACGGCGGACTGTTCGACGACAGACTTACAGGCAGCATAGACGTTTACGACAGAGAGACTACCGACATGCTCCTTTCAAAGCAGGTTCCTTACACCACCGGTTTCGGAAGCAATTTTATGAATGTCGGCGCCATCAGCAACAAGGGTCTTGAATTCCAGCTCGAAGGTGTACTTATCCATAACAGAGATTGGAATTGGACCGTAGGCTTCAACGTAGCGTTTAACCGCTCGAAAGTTCTTGATCTTGCAGGGTCTGAATATCTTACCGTTTCCGATTCTCGTGCCAGCGGCAACAGCGGCACCCCTGTCAGAATCGTCCCTGGAAAGAGCCTCTACACTTTCTATACGCGCGACTACTACGGAGTGAACCCGTCTAACGGAGATCCACTCTGGTACGACGAAGACGGCAAGCTTACTTCTGACTCTTCAAAAGCCCGCTATATCTATGCAGGCTCACCTGAGCCTAAGGCTACCGGAGGATTTAACACCACGCTCAGCTGGAAAGGATTTACTCTGTCTTCATACTTCGATTTCGTATATGGGAACAAAGTGTACGCAAGTGCTAACTGGGATACGGACGGTTATTCTATGACAGAGAACGCCTCCACCGCCTCCCTTAACTACTGGACCACGCCTGGCGATACCGGCGTGCAGCCTAAACCTGTCGCAGGTGCTCCAAAGCGTGCATACGCAGCATCTACACGACGCATCCAGGACGGAAGTTACCTTAGAATCAAGGATGTAACTCTTTCTTACACTCTTCCGGAGAAAATCACCAAACCTATCAACGTTCAGGGAGCTCGCATCTATGTAAGCGCATTGAACCCTTACACTTTCCACAACATCAAAGGTGTAATGGATCCTGAACTCGGTGCTCTCGGATACACTATGAGCGCATCACACTCAATGGTCAAGTCAATTGTCGGCGGTGTGGAAATATCATTCTAAACAGGAATTAATCATGAAAAGGAATTTATTATATATAGCAAGCGCAGCGCTTCTCTTAGGAGCGACAGGATGCTCCGATTTCCTTACCAGAGAGCCTAAGCTTCAGCAGAGTAGTGAGATAACTCTGTCCACCTATGACGGCCTCAACGACGCCACTTGGGGAGCATACTACTACCTCACATCCAACGGATGGTTAGGAGGCGACTGGGTGATTGACGCGGAAATGCGTTCCGGTAACGGAAAGAAATCAGGCGAATGGAACAGTGGCCGTTGTGTTCAGCCATACACTTGGAACTATACAGAGACAAACACTTCCTCTATATGGGCATACTGCTACTTTACAGTATCTTATGCCAATAATGTCATAGACAACCTCGAAGGCAAAGCCACGGGAGATGTAACCGAGCAGGATCTGAACAACCTGAAGGCAGAATGCCTTTTCCTCAGAGCCATCGCACACTTCTGTAATGTTCTTACATACGGACAGCCTTACACATATTGCGTAAAGAGTGACCCTGAAAGCCTCGGAGTTCCTTATGTTTATCATACTGACCCTGAAGGAAGGCCTGCACGCGAAACCGTCGTTTCCAACTACAAGAACATCGTGGCTGACCTTCTCGAAGCAGAGAGCATCATCGACCCTGATTATGTTCGCTCCGGCATAGCAGACCCGGCCGCAGCAGTAAACATCCACACCATTCAAGCTCTTCTTTCACGAGTATATCTCTATATGGGAGAATGGCAGAAATCAGCCGACTACGCCACCAAAGTCATCAAATGCGGAGACTATGCTCTATGGAGCCAGAGTGAATACAAGACCGTATGGGGAGCAGAAAAAGGCACTGGTGAAGTCATCTTCGAAGTTTACGGCAAGCGCACAAACGCTTCCTATGGCAGCTGGGAAGACCTCTCCTATCTTTGCAATCCGGACGGTTCAGGAGATCCTCAGGCAGCACAGCCTCTTCTGGACCTCTACGGGAAAGATGATGTACGTCTTCAGCTCTACAAGACTGATTCCGAAGGAAAATCAGGCATCTATTGGACTAACAAATATCCTGGCAAGGGAGACAACAAAGCTCCTGACTGTAACAACGTAATAGTTCTCCGTCTCTCCGAGATGTACCTTAATAGAGCCGAGGCCATCATGCATGGAGCTACCATAGAAGGAACTACAGCGGTGAAAGACCTCAACACCATCTCAGGAATTCGTGGCGGAAAGACTTACTCTTCTGTAGGTCAGACAGATATACAGAACGAAAGACGTATAGAACTGGCATGGGAAGGCCATTACATCTACGACCTTGCACGCTGGGGAGAAGGAGTAACACGTTCAGAAGCGGACTACCCTCTCTGCACTAACAATCTTAACGTTGAGTTCCCAAGCAAAAAATGGGCTCTTCCTATTCCTAAGAGAGAGATTGATTTGAACAAGAACCTTGTACAGAATGAATTGTAAGATTATGAAAAGGACATTAAAATATATAACATCGGCTCTTTTTGCAGCAGTTGCCTTCAGTGCCTGCGACAAGAATGAGTACCCGGTATTTGACGACAAGAATGCATTTGTCGCATTCGACAAGGTCGAGGTCTCCATTAAAGAAACTTACTCCGCAGACGGAGCAGTCTATAAAATCCCTGTAACCCTCGCTTCCGTAACCGGTCTGGAAGAGACCGTAGCATTCGACATAGTGGAGCCGGAGTCTAAGGGGGCCAAGGCAGGGGTGAATTACGAACTCCTTACCACTTCTAAAACTCTATCGTTCAATGCAGAAAACAGAACGCAATACATAGAGTTAAAGACCATCTACGATGGCGTTTACACGGGCGATCTTAAATTCACCATTGTGCTAAAAGAAAGCGAGACACTCCCTACCGGTTCAGAAGATGAATGCGTCGTAACCATCACGGATGAAGACCACCCTCTCGGAGCTATACTTGGAGCATACACCGCAAGTGGCGATAATTATTGGGATGGACCTATGAAGTGGACTATGACACTGTATAAGGACGCTGACGATGATCACAAAGTCTGGATTGACAATCTATTTGGTCTTTCAGGCTGGGCGGTAGAGTCAACCAGATTCTATGGCACCGTAACAGATGTCGATGACAACCATAAGACCCTCAACATTCCATTCGGACAAGAAAGCGTTTACACATACAAGAATGGTAAACCTATAACATTGCTTGGCTTTAATGGAGAAGACGGATATGACTCCGGATCTGTGGACGTAGCCATCACCATCAACGGCAGCAGTGTAACACTTGATTTCGGTCAGGAATGGGGAATTTGGGTATGGATTGAAGATGCCGGAAACCTGAACATCATCAACCCTGGTATTACTGCCGAGAAAAACTAAAAAGATTACATCATGAAAAAGATATTATTCAGCATACTCGCAGCAGCGGTCGTAACCGCATCCTGCACCAAATTCGTCGAGGATGCTCCCGTCGTGTTTACCGATGCGGAAAGTCCTGAGGTAGAGGCTGAAACGTCTGGTGATAAACAGATATTTATCACCGTGACGGGAAAGCAGAGCACAAGTTTCTTCTCTTATGCCGTGATTGAAGGTCCAGCCGCCAAACTCGACTCCGTATCACTTCTGAAAGGTTCATACGCATCCTCTGCCATAAAGCTTGATGGTAAGCCGGTAGCCGGAGTAGTAGATTTCTCACAGACACAGACCGTATCTGTTACTATTACAGGACTTACCCCTAACACTACATACACCGTATATGCGGTGGCATCCAATGCTCAGGGTAAAGTATCTGCAGTAACTACAGCATCCACCACTACAACAGATGGAACTGCACCGGCGCTGGTTTATGACGACTACGAGAGCGGAGAGAAAGATGGCCTGCTTGCTTTCGCCATTCCATTTGATGACCCCATCGTTCCGGGTGCAAACCCTGAGGTAACGGCGCATTTCTTCGCCCGCTATGAAGGCACTACTAATGGGAACTTCTTCTTTCTCAAAGAGCAAAAAAGCGTCAGCATTTCTCCGGACAACATATTCACCGATGAAAATGTTCTGTATGTTTATGTTCCCGAAGAAGAGTACATCCCTGGAGCTTATGTTTCCATCACCTACACGGCCGGAACAGTAAAGAATGCTCTCGGAGCAGAATGTGCTGCATTCGAAAATGCTTTGGTAGCTTATTCATCAGAATACAAACAAGTAATCTACAACGGCATCTGCGCACAATATAAGAATGTAGCATTTGCCCTGTCGCTGAACGAGGAGGGAGATGCCGACGATGATGACAGCCCGGAAAAGGCTGACGACGAAGACGAGGACGAAGCAGAATACGAAGTATTTTCAGATTGGGAGACCCTCGTTATGAAGAGTTATGCTCAGACAGAGTACCCTCTCGCGGGCAGCCTTAAAACCACAGCAAGCATCTCCGTAGAGGATGCAAATGGAAGAACAGTTTCCTACACCGGGCAGCAACTCAAAATCGTGGATAAAGTTAACGGCGTAGTCGGAGTAGCACTTGACGAAGACCCTGGATTTGGAACATACGTTTCATATAGCATCGCCGCCGGCTCCATCGTAGATATCTATGGAAACTCTAATGAGGCTCTCACTGTTACAAAAGGATATTTCTGCTCATACGGCTACACTCTTGAAGACATCATCGGAACATACGCAGTATCTTCTTACAATGCCTTTACGGGAAAGGTATCACCAGCTTACACTTTTGTAGTCAAAGCCTCAGACGATGCCAAGAAAGGCAACATAGTCATTACCAATTACCTTGGTATTGAAGGCAAGCTATATGCGACGTTCGACCTTGACAACGGAAGCTTCTCTGTAGAAGCATACGACCTATTCTCAGGAAACTCGACTGAGGGATATTGCACCTACTTCTATAAAGATGATGAAGCTATATTCAATGTTCCATCAGCCGGAGTCATAAGCAGCGAATACTACATCGGGGCTGCTACTGTAAGCGGCGGAAAGATGACTAACTATGCAACAGATAGTGCAGGAAACTATCTTCTCCTATACTACTTTACAGCAGAAAGACAGCAATAGCTACAGACCTTCATCTTATTATATTTAAGGAGATAGTCCCGGTAATCACGGGGCATCTCCTTTTCGCAATTAGTTATGAAAAGATTAATACTCGCTATCGTTTTTTTAGCAACCTCACTTTTAGCTTTGGCTCAATCGCCTACCACTACATACCCTTACCTCTATCCGCGCTTTACCGACGGGCGGGTAGTACTCGACACAGGAAAGAAAGAGCCCCAAACAATGAATGTACACCTTCGTCGAGACGCTCTGCACTATCTCGATGACGGCATCATAAAAGAAGCATTTCTTAAAGATGTAGTGGCAGTCGAAATAGGAGACGACGTATTCCTTCCCGTAAACGGCAGGATGATGAAAGTAGTCGCGAAGAACGACAAGGGATGCATCGTGGAGGAGATACTCGGAGATTTCGAAAGTTCACAGGAAGCAAAAGGAGCATACGGAGTATCCTCCACTTCTTCCGCTACTATGAAGCTCACCTCTGTTCAGACTGATAGTCAGATAAATCAGAACTATATGAACATTCTGAACGAAAAGAACAACGGAGTGGAACTTAGAACAGAACACACTTATTATGCAGTCTGCGGACTGAAACGCGTAAAGGCCACCAAGAAAGAAATCACCAAATATCTTCCGGAAGAAAAACAGGCGGAATGGAAAGCGTTCCAGAAAGAGCATAAAATCAAATGGAAGAACCCCAACAGCCTTCTTACGGTCTTGGATTTCCTTTCAGAACTTCAATAACAGTTTATAAAGTATGAAAATATTAAGATTTCTACCCGTAGCAGTAATTCTCTCCCTCGCTGCATCATGCAGCGTAAAGGAAGACATTTTCAGTGAAGAGAACAGAATACAGGAGAGCTCTGAAGCGTTCGGAGAAGGACTTTCTGACGATGCACTGCTGAAGGAGATGAACATTAAGGTAACGCCTGAACTTGAAGCATCCTTCGCCGCAGCGACAGGAGAAGACGGTTACGTACGTCTGTCGGAATACGCATCACTCCAGAAACAAGGAGTAGTGCGTATGCGCCGCCTCTTCCCTGATGCAGGAGAGTTCGAAGAAAGGACACGCGCCGAAGGACTCCACCTCTGGTATGTACTGACCTACGACGAGGAGAAATCTATGACCAAAGCCTCCGCAGGGCTTTCCATTCCGGGAGTGGACGAAATCGAGTACTGCCCTAAAATCAAGATTATCGGAGACACTACCGTGGTGGAATATGCCCACCTCACGTCCACAGCAGCCCCTGCCACCAGCAGCTCCGCACCGTTTAATGACCCGGGGCTCGAAAGGCAGTGGCATTACTATAATAACGGCTCCGTATCATCATCGGTCAGCGGATGCGATATCAATGTCTTTCCCGTATGGCGGAATTATTCAACCTATGCCAAATACACAGGTGATATAGTGGTAGGCGTAGTTGATGGAGGTATCGATTACACTCATGAAGATCTAAAGGACAACATGTGGAATAATCCCGAAAAAAGTGGGGATAACGTATATGGATATAACTTCGCAAACGAGACCTTCAACATACACGCAGAATCGCACGGCACACACGTGGCTGGAACGATAGCCGCCGTAAACAATAATGGCACAGGAGTATGCGGTGTAGCCGGAGGAGACTCCAAATCAGGCATAAAGGGGGCTAAACTTATGTCCTGCCAGATTTTCGACGGGGAAAAACAAGGGTCCGGTCCAGAGGCCATAAAATGGAGCGCGGACCACGGTGCCGTCATATCTCAGAACAGCTGGGGCTATGTCGATGCGACTGAAACACCATCCTCGCTAAAAGCAGCCGTAGATTATTTCATCAAATATGCAGGTATTGATGCCAATGGCGCCCAGACAGGGCCTATGAAAGGCGGACTGGTCATATTCGCTGCCGGAAACGAAAACACCACCGCTTCCGGTAACAGCTATGATAAAATTCTGAATGTGAGCGCCGTAGGAGCTGACTATAAAAGAGCCTACTATACGAACTACGGCGACTGGGTCGACGTGGCAGCACCTGGAGGAGACGCGAAAAAAGGCAATTACGTGCTCAGCACCATCCCTGGGAATAAATACGGGACTATGCAGGGAACATCCATGGCCTGTCCGCATACTTCTGGAGTAGCCGCTCTGCTGCTCTCTCGATACGGTGGTTCAGGATATACCTGCGATGCTCTTCGTAAAAGAATAGAAGACAATGTCAGCGACGTGTCAGCACAAAATCCGGGTTACTATATCGGGAAAGGCCTTATAAATGCTTATAAAGCGATGGCCGGAAGCGGCGGAACAGCACCGGAAACTCCGACAGGGCTCAGTGTAAGTACCAATTCTAACAATATCAACTTCTCCGTAACCGTCCCTTCGGATCCGGACGACGGTAAACCTACATCCATCTATATCTATTACGCTAAAAAGGATTTTACTTCGACAAAAGGGGTAATGTTCGGTATGTTCTATATAGAAAATCTGAAAGTGGGACAAACTCTCGAAGGAACCATATCCGGAGTGGATTTCAACACTGAATATTATGTGGCGGCTCTTGCCTGCGATCTGGCAGGGAATAAATCTGACCTTACATCTACCGTAAAAGTTACCACAGGAGACAATCACGCTCCGGAAATCAACGCCACCACTGCCACCGAGTTTCGATTGAAGCCTCACGAAAGTGCCGTGGCTGAATTCAGCATAACCGAACCGGACGGACATTATTACACCCTTTCGCTTGACAGCGGCTCTCATGCCGCCACACTTGATACATTGGCCCGTCAAAATCCGAAAATTCGCATAAAAGCCTCTGACGCGCCTACGGGCTCATATACCGCGACGCTCACCGTAACCGACCTCTACGGACTTTCAGCCAAAGCCACCGTCAAGTACGAAATTCTCGAAAACCACAAGCCGGTGATAGTAAATAAATTGGACGATATGATATTCTATTCGAAGGCGGCAGGAACTACAGAATTAAACGCGACGGACTACTTTTACGACGAAGACGGAGAGGAACTTTCATACACCTTCGCTTTCAGTAATTCTTCTGTTGCGAATATGACTTATGCAAAAGAAAAGTTCCTTCTGACCCCGATGAACTACGGCATCACCGAGATTACCATCACAGGAACGGACGTGCGTGGAGAAAGTGTCAGTTCGTCATTCAGACTTATGGTCAGCAACGGAGTAAAAGAAGCCACTCTCTACCCTAACCCTATGCAAGATGTTCTCAACATACGTGTAGGAAAAGAATACGAAAATGTGAGCATCAAACTTATATCCGGAACAGGAGCTACGGTCATAGACCGGGCTTTAGGTGCGGGAGACCCGTTCGAGCCTTTCAAGATAGATGTGTCCTCTCTTTCGGCAGGGGCATACACCGCGGCCGTGGAGCTCGACGGCACCATTCTTAAGTTTAACACCGTAAAACTCTAAAGCGCTATGAAAAAGACATTATTTTTCGCTCTATTTACTATCCTTACTCTCCAGCCTGCGCTTAAGGCTCAGACCCTTCCGTCGCTCCTCTGCGGGAACGATGCCGCCACGCTTGGAACTGCGTGCACAAGTGTGGCCGGAAAAGCAAACGCTTACTCGATAGAAAATAACGTGGCCTCTATGTCGCTCAGCGATAAAAAACTCTATGCCGGAGCCTATTATGGAATATGGCAGCCTTCATACGCTGATAACAGCATCCTCAGTGCCTCCGCCCTCTTCAAAGCGACTGAAAAGCTCGCTATAGGCGCTTCGTTTAAGAATTTCTCATACACACCCTACGACATCATAACGGAAAGCGGGAACACGTCAAGAGAAGGAACCTTTACTCCTAAAGAATTTAACGCGGCGCTCGGAGCATCTTTCGCGATTACGTCATCTCTTTCTGTAGGTGCGGCCGCCAGAGTCCTTAACTATTCTCTTTCAAGCGAGGTCGCCTCTACCGTTTTCGGCGTAGATTTAGGCCTGTACTACACTCTTTCGAACATAAAAGCAGGACTTTCGCTGAACAACTTGGGCTCCGAACTTCCTTCACTTCTTAAAGCCGGAGCGCTTTACGATCTGCATCTCGGCGGACAGGGAGTCATTTCATTACAGGCGGAAGCGGATTATCTGTTTTCCGGAGCCTTTATGGCAGGAGCCGGAGTGGAATACTCCTTTAAGGATTGGGCATTTCTTCGCTGCGGTTATCACTACGGAGACGCGGCCAAAGCCATTCCGTCCTATGCTTCAGCCGGAATCGGAGTAAAATTCGCTCAATTCAGCATAGATGCGGCGTATCTTTTCGCATCAGAAGTCCTCGGTGGAAGCCTTGGCCTGTCTTTAGGATATTGCTTCTAATAAGCTGGAGTACTTCACTAAAAAGCCCCCACCATTACGGCGAGGGCTTTTTAAATTATCTACTGGAGATCAGTACTTAAAAAATCTCCTCTTTGTTCTCTTCAAAATTATCGCGACGTGGCTGGTCATCGGACTTATTCTCACGACGGAATGTACGCTTCGGTCCGCGCTCTCCACCGTCTCTTCTTGGTCCTCTGTCTGAGTCTCTACGAGGTCCGCGAGAATCAGAATCCCTACGCGGTCCACGTTCAGGCCTTGGCCTACGCTCAGGCTCTACATATCCCTCAGGTTTCTCTGTAAGAGCACGCATTGAAAGGCGCATCTTACCGGTCTTAGGATCTATTTCAAGAAGCTTGACATCCACTTCGTCGCCTACTTTAAGCACATCTTCTACCTTTTCGGTCTTAGTCCAAGCTATCTCGCTCACGTGAAGCAGACCCTCTTTACCTGGAAGAATCTCCACAAAAGCACCGAAATCAAGAATGCTTACCACTTTTCCATGATAAACCTTTCCAGCCTCAGGCACTGCGCAGATGCCCTTAATCCAGTTAAGAGCATTCTCCATAGCCTCTTTATCACTTGAAGCTACATCTACTACGCCCTCGGTACCGCCATCAGGAAGTGGTTCCTCTGTAATGGTGATAGTGGCACCTGTCTCCTTCTGGATCTTCTGAATGGTCTCGCCACCCTTTCCTATCACTGCACCGATAAACTCTGCAGGTATGCGGAGCTGCTCGATACGAGGAACAAATGGCTTGTAATCTTCACGAGGTTCGGCGATAGTCTTAAGCATCTCGCCCATAATGTGAAGACGACCCTGACGAGCCTGTTCAAGAGCCTTCTCAAGAACGTCATAAGAAAGTCCATCGACTTTTATATCCATCTGGGTAGCTGTGATACCGTCCTTAGTACCTGTTACCTTGAAGTCCATATCTCCGAGGTGATCCTCATCTCCGAGAATATCGGTAAGGATAGCGTAACGGTCATTAGGGCAGGTAGCGTCTGTAATAAGACCCATAGCCACACCTGCAACCGGCTTTTTAATCTTGACACCGGCGTCCATAAGAGCAAGGCAACCGCCGCAGACTGAAGCCATAGATGAAGAGCCGTTAGACTCCAGAATATCTGAAACCACACGTACTGCATAAGGATTCTCCGGAGCAAGTGGAACAACTGGCTTAAGGGCACGCATAGCGAGGTTACCATGACCTATCTCACGACGGCCTACACCGCGCTGCGACTTAGCCTCTCCGGTAGCGAACGGAGGGAAATTATAGTGAAGTACGAACTGCTGGTCATCCTGGATAAGAACCTCGTCGGTTTCCTTCATATCCATCTTGGTTCCAAGGGTTACGGTAGCTAGCGACTGTGTCTCTCCACGTGTAAAGATGGCACTACCGTGTGCACAAGGAAGATACCCTACTTCGCACCAGATAGGGCGAACTTCGTTACATACACGTCCGTCGAGACGCTTGCCTTCGTCGAGAATAAGGTTACGCATAGCCTCTTTCTCCTCTGCGTGGTAATATCTCTCCACCAGAGAAAGTTTAAGAGCGTAAGCTTCTTTCTCCTCCTCATTAGTAGGCTCAGGAAGCGTGGCGATAAAGTCATTCTTAATGGCATCAAAGCCATCCTGACGCTCCTGCTTAGGTTTGGCTGCCTTAGCGAGAGCATAGCATTTATCGTAGCAGAAATCGTGAACGGCTGTCTTAAGCGCTTCGTCCTCTACATCGTGAGGATAGTCTCTCTTGTTTACATCCGTTCCAAGCTCGTGCATAAGTTCCTTCTGAACCTTGCAGTGCTTTTTAATCTCTTCGTGAGCGAACTTGATGGCGTCGAGCATAGTCTTCTCGCTGACCTCGTTCATCTCACCCTCCACCATCATGATATTCTCTTCGGTAGCAGCCACCATAAGTTCGAGTTCGGCACGCTTCATATCAGTGAATGAAGGGTTGATTACGAACTGTCCGTCGATAAGACAAACTCTCACCTCTCCGATAGGGCCTCCGAAAGGAAGGTCAGATGTAGCGAGAGCTGCTGAAGCTGCAAGACCTGCCAATGCATCTGGCTGTATGTCTTTTTCCGCTGAAATCAAAGTTACATTAATAAAGACCTCAAGATGGAAATCATCCGGCCAAAGAGGTCTGATAGGACGGTCTATAAGTCTGGAAACCAGAATCTCATAATCTGATGACTTGCCTTCCCTCTTCATAAATCCACCAGGGAAACGTCCTGCGGCATAGAATTTCTCCTTATAATCTACAGTAAGCGGCATAAAGTCTGTGCCTTCCTTAACTTCTGTAGCTGCTGTCACCGTGGCTAAAAGCATAGTACCACCCATCTTCACGACAGCTGAGCCGGCTGCCTGCTTGGCCAATTTACCGGTCTCAATCTCAATCACGCGGCCATCCGCGAGTTCAATCTTCTTTGTAATTACGTTCATTATTATTCTACTTAACTGCTTTCATCAAAAAGGGGTGGCGCTACCCTAAGCCCACCCCTTGTATCCTGTAAGGCTTATCGACGGAGACCGAGGTCTTTGATAAGCTTTCTGTATCTCTCAATGTCAACTTTCTGGAGATAATCCAGTACCTGACGGCGCTTACCTACAAGACGAAGAAGACTACGACGTGTTACCACATCTTTCTTATTCTTCTTCACGTGCTCGGTAAGGTGAGCGATACGGTAGGAAAATAGTGCAACTTGACTCTCAGGAGAGCCGGTGTCTTTATTAGACTTCCCGTACTTCGCGAAAATCTCTTGCTTTTTCTCTGGCATAAGATATTCAGCCATAGCGCAAAAAATTTATTTGATTACATCAGGCCACCGCGGCCCAAATTGGCTGCAAATATAATATAAAAAAACAAATAAAAAAAGATGCCCGGGTGAAACAAATCACTCGGGCATCCGAAAAGCGGCAGC
>CAVJMH010000030.1:0-12972 GCA_963650755.1 Firmicutes bacterium TM09-10
TCGGAAATGCAGTTTGAAATCGTGACCATGAAATATTGTTTAACTTAACACCCTAATAAACACGTTCTTCAACTCACGACTCATAGTTCGTCTTAAAGGATGCGACAAACCATAGAACACCCCCCTCCACAAGAGGGATTACCTCAGTCACCTACATTCTAATATATCTACACCAGTTATATACATAACGATATAACTTCTTGTTAGATTTATTATACAATGGATTTCGTCCTCTAATTGTAAATGAATGTCCATTAATGTCTATATCTGTAAAACTGACATCACTTAAACCATAAGTATTCGGCGCGAGAATAGGATCTTCTGCACCAAAAAATAGTGGTATTACGATTTTACCTTCTGAAACTTCATAAGTTTTATGCTTGACTATAGTTTCATATCGTACTTGAATATCAACGTCTTCTTCTGTTATTGACGTCATGATATTAGGAATTTGCGCAATAAATATAAGCGTATTAGGGTGATCTTTGTCCTCTACAATTTGTGCGAACAGCCAGTCATTTCTTCCCCCTGGAAGCCCCTCAAGTTCACTTATAGTAGACCCTCCTGTTCCATCTCCGTCTAAATCTATAGCCATACCCAACCCAGAATCCTCCAATCTATATATACCGCACAAATTATCGCAAATAATCTCAAATTCGGTTTTCTCTTTACTACAACTATTCAAGATAAGTAATAATAGCAGAAAGATATTCCACCAATATTGTCTTTTCATATACATCTATTCGTATCTCGGTAATATTATAATATGGACAAAACCAGTATTTATTTCCTTAACTTTGAATCCACTTTTTCCATTCAGAGTTGACGAAGAAAGAATTATCGGATCATGATAATAAAGCTGTGCCATTCCTAAATCATCAGTTGTATCAGTTGTCGTTATTTCAACCTTTATATTTGTAGAATTAGAAATACTATCACCGTAACCAACTTTAATTTTCCCGGCTTCAGTAGAATTACCAATTTGGTCAGAAGGTATTGAAGTTTCCACTTCTGTCGTAAAATTTAGTGAAACAGAAGAATTTATAATTTTCTCATAAGCACGCGTTGATGCATTATCAAATTCCGACACACATATATTCATAATCGAGGACTGATTACTAATATCCCATTTAGGTAACTTTAAATTTACATCAATCCATTTAGGGACAAAACAACTTTTATCTACAGTATATACCCATTTTCTACTTGAGAACCAAGTTTTATGCGCAAAATCAACATGAACCTTTGATAATTGAAATGCCTCATTAAATGGCACAGATTTCATTTTCCGTACATAGCTAACACTTGTATCTTTGTTCCCTATAAATATATCAAAATATATTTCAAGATTCCCGTCATAGCACATCTTTTCCAATAAAGTACTATCTTGAACATAAACATAACGTTCATAAGAACCTGGGCTACTGAAATCTTCTGTCTCCAATAAAAAGTCGCAATCTAAAGTTTCAAAACGGAATTTCGTTATATACTCCGTAACCCTTGGATTAAGTTTCCCTGCTTTGATATTATTTGTCATTCCGTAATATAGAAAATCTCTGTGGCAAGCTTCAGAATTATTAGTAAACATATAGTATGCTGAAATAATATTGCCTGCACCTTTAGATACTACTTCCTCTGTCGACATGAAATTTGAATAGTCTACAGTTTCAAATGTTCGATCGTAGTATTCATGGTCAAGAATAGGTTGTACCTCTGCTTTAGTCTTTAATGAAAGAGATCCATTGAATTCGTCATCTATGAATTGGTACTGTTTATTTGCCCCCTTTGTTTCGACCATTTTCACTCGGTCGTTATTATTTACTATAACAGATGCAAATCCAGGAATTTGCCCTAAATCTAATGTACATTCTAATTCCCCATTAGTATATACGTGATGTTTAGAATTAGCTGTTCCTAGAATAACAGAAACATCTTGAATATCAGTATCCCACGAATGAATACTAAAAGCATCTATCCATGACCAATCTGGAATTAAAATATTGATAAAAGGACAATTCTCCTCTATATCGGATAATAATTTTTTATCGTCATATCTTGATAAAATCGTGCGAAAGGATTCCTTATTTTCTACAATCTTGTCTTTGATTAAGGGATAAAACACATCGTAATCTTTATCAAATTCTTCTAGCGCTTGATTTTTAACAAATCGACGCAGCCCTTCCTCTTGATAAAGCGCTTTAGATAATATTACCGCAAACTCCTCCTCAAGGTCACTCTGGCAAATGGTGTTTTGAGAATTCTGAGGCACGTTAAAAGATTCTTTATTGCAACCGCAGATGAATGCGCAGAAAAGCGCAAATAAAAAGAATAAATACTTTTTCATATTCAACATTCAACAGTTAATTAAAATTTATATTTTGTGCTGGCAAATATATCTCTTAAAAAAATCATAGACCAATGAAAATGCGCGAACAGGAATATTTGTGTATCAAAGCGGAAAAATTGGCGTTCGAAATTACTGAATGATTGTATATATTTGCAAAAAAGAAAGATATGAAGGCACTTCGATATATAAAAGAATGGTTTCTACTATCAATGACAGCATCCCTGCTACATATTATTCTTTGGCTTCCAATTCTTCAAAAGGAATTCGATTGGAGACCAATCGTCTTATTCCACGATTTCATATATTGCAGCATATTCATATTAATCAGCATAGGTGTAGAATATGTGATCCTAAAAAGAAACGACTTTCATAAATTAACTCCTTCAAGATTGGCTCTCAACGGAATAATGACATTGGTCATAAACTTAATATTAGGATTTTTATACGAATCATTTTCAGCAAAACTTTTATGGCCCGCTCCGTCAGAGGACGGTTTCTGGTGCAGTGTATATATTTTCTGCATAATCGCAAGCATCGTATCCCAAATTCATATTGGTCGTTACTACACTAAATTAATTAATAACCAGCAAAATGAAAATTTGGCATTGGTAAAAACAAAACTAAAATCTCAACTCAATCCTCACTTCATCTTTAACAGCCTCAATATCCTTACAGGACTAATAAAAGAAGATTCTGATAGAGCTGAACAATTCATTGTATCGCTATCAAAAATATACCGATATACTATCAATAACATTGAAAAAGACATCGTTCCAATTTCGGAGGCGATAATATTCACTAAAGAATATGTGTCGATTATGCAGACACGTTTCCCGTCAAGCATAGATTTCGATGACCGCAGCTTCGAGTACGGCAGCGATGAAAAGATTCTGACGATGAGCATGCAGTTGCTGATAGAAAATGCCATTAAGCATAATAGTCCTTCTCCTGAACATCCACTTCAAATCATAATTTTTAAGCGTGACGACTTTCTCGTAGTGCGTAACAGTCTGCTTAACACTGAACAGAAGCCTATACCCGACGCTTCGCGCAGCAGTCTCGGACTTAAAAATCTTCGGCAGAGATATTTAATAGAATGTGACAAAGAACCGGTGATAAATATAGCCGAGAATGCCAGCAAACGGTTTTTCGAAGTGAGCCTTCCTATAATTCATTCATTATGAAAGCATTGATAATTGAAGACGAAGCCATAAGTTTCCGTCGGCTAAAGCGAATGCTTCAAGAACTCCATCCCGATATGGAGGTAGATGGGCCCTTGACCACCGTTTCAGAAGTCGTATCGAGACTTTCAGAATGCTCAAAGTATGACCTAATCTTCTCTGATATAATACTACGAGATCGCGAAGTATTCGACGCATTTCAAGCAGTAACACCTGAATGTATGGTCATATTCACTACCGCTTACGACGAATACGCACTAAAAGCATTTAAGAACAATGGCATAGAGTATCTTCTAAAGCCTATTGAGAAAGAATGCCTTTCCGAAGCGCTTAAAAAAGTGGAAAACATTATCGGACATAATAACAAGGGCAGTGTCAGCGCTGCCATCGGTGAACTGCAAACTTATAAGGAACGCATCCTAATCTGGAAAAGAGAAGAATTGACATCAGTAAAGGTGAAAGACATTCTATATTTTTACCTTGACCATCGGCACGTATATGCCAAGTCCACAGATAGAGATTCAAATATCGTTCAGTACACAATGAGCGAATTGGAAAATAAGCTTGACCCTAAAATGTTCTTCCGACTTAACAGGCAATACATAGTAAGTGTCGATTCCATAGCACGAATAAACACGTTCTTCAACTCACGGCTCATAGTTCGTCTTAAAGGATGCGACAAACCATTAACACTAAGTAAAGAAAAATCGGCAGAACTCCGAGAATGGCTGGATAAATAGCATCCACTTTTTAAGAAATGGGCGGATTTACAATTAGCGGAATATCAATTATTTGCATTTTCAAAACAAAAACACCGTCCACTTAAAGGAATAAAATAGGATAGAGAGCAGGACAAAATTTCTAAATTTGTTCTGCTCTTTTCTCGCCTCTACGGAAAAGGGGAAGGAGAAGAGCAAGCAAAGAAACACTAATTAATAACTAATTTACAACCAGATGAGAAAATATCTACTTATGGTATTGCTGCTCGCCGTCTGTGGCGTTAGCGCATTAGCACAGCAGCATTCTGTAAAAGGTACTGTAACCGACTCGCAAGGCTATCCTGTAGTAGGAATGGCCGTGGTAGAGGAAGGCACACTGAACGGTACCATCACAGACGCTAATGGTAATTACACCATCACTCTCCCGTCAAAGGATGCAGTGATTAAATTCTATGCACTTGGCTACAAGACACTGACAGAGCCAGTCGGGGGCAGAGATGTCATCAACATCACAGCCGAAGAAGAAAGCATCGCTCTGGACGCCGTCGTGGCCATAGGTTATGGTACAGTCCGCAAAAAAGACCTCACCACAGCCGTGTCCACCGTATCTAACGAAGACATGAAACTGCGCCCTGTTACTGAGGCTTCCGGATTCATTCAGGGTAAAGTGGCCGGTGTGACGGTTCAGCAGACAAGCGGACTTCCGGGCAGCGGTATGACAGTCCGTGTGCGCGGGGCATCTTCCATCACATCATCCAATGACCCTCTTTACGTCGTGGACGGCGTGCCTGTAGGAACAGGTAACTATGCCATTGCATACCTCTCGCCGCAGGACATCGAAAACATGCAGATCCTCAAGGACGCGTCTTCAGCAGCCATTTACGGTTCACGCGCAGCTAACGGCGTCGTTCTCATAACCACGAAACAAGGCAAGAAGAGCGCCGGACCTCAAATCTCGTTCAATGCGTCTCTGGGCCTTTCGAACGTAGCCAGAACCTATGAAGTTCTCAATGTGGAGGAATACCGCGACCTGATGAACGAACTTGGCATCGTTTCGCTCCCTGACGGACTTAAAGACGAAACAGACTGGTTCAAAGAAACTTACAAGACAGGTATCAACCAGAACTACCAGGTTTCCGTATCCAACGCCACCGACAAGATGCGCTACTACCTGAGCGCCGGATATACCGACGAAGAGGGCGTGCTCCCTGTAGCCTATAATAAGAGGTTTAATGTCAAGGCCAATGTAGATTCAGATCTTTATAATTGGCTCAACGTAGGCACAGACGTAGCATATTCTTCTTATAAGAATAACGGAATCATCTCCGGAACAGGCTCTAACCGCGCCGGCGTAGTGCTCTCCGTAATCAACACTCCTACATACGCCAAGACTTGGAGCGAGACCAATCCTAACTGGTATTGGACCGAATTCTATGGAGCCAATCTCACCACTCCTCTGGAGAACCTCGCACGTACGGAGAACAACTACACCCAGACGGACAGACTCCTTCTCACAGGACACGCCACAGTAAAGTTCAGCCGTAACTTTAACTTCAAATCGACCGTAACCATGGACCGCAGATGGGTACACGACTACTCATTCCTCGACCCTATCAAGACTTCACACGGACGCACACAGCATGGCGAGGCCACATCCACGAGAAGCGATGACATGCGTATGGTTTACGATAACATCTTCACTTACAATAATACATGGAACGGGAAGCATAACTTCGAGGCTATGGGAGGCACATCAGCCACGACCTCACGCTGGGAGAACCTCAGCGGTTCGAGAAGCCACTTCTCCCCTGACTACAACAACGTCATCTTCGGTCTTAACGGAGGTAATAAGGGGGGGTTGAGAGGCCAATCCCAGGGCTACGCAGAATGGGCCATCATGTCTTATCTCGCCCGTGTGTCATATAACTATGACAGCCGCTACTACTTAACCGCCAACTTCCGCGCAGACGGTTCATCAAAACTCGCACCGGACCATAGATGGGGATACTTCCCTTCAGTTTCCGCTGCATGGCGCATCTCCGGCGAAGACTTCATGAAAGACATCACTTGGATAGACGACCTCAAACTTCGTGCAGGCTGGGGACAGCAGGGTAACCAATCCGGCCTTGCCGATTACGCTTGGGTTCAGAACTACGACATCAACTACTCCGATTGGACAAAGTCAGAAAATGCTGACGCCGTTCCTACCCTCGGTTCCAAGAGCAACATAGGGAACAAGGACCTTACTTGGGAGACCACTTCCCAGGCCAATGTCGGAATAGACTGGTCTATGTTCAACAGCAGACTTAATGTAACCCTCGACGGCTACTACAAGTACACCACCAACCTCCTTATGTATGTTCCGCTTCCATCTCCTAACCCTTCCATCTACCGTAACGAAGGTGAGATGTCGAACTGGGGTCTGGAACTTGCCATAAGCAGCGTCAACATCGACCGCGGAGACTGGCGTTGGACCACAGACTTCAACATCTCCACCAACCGTAACCGCCTCGAAAAACTCTCTCTGCAGCAGGTTTACTACTACACCCAGACTTCTGAAGCTCTCAGCGAATATGTAGTAAGAATGACTCCTGGCCAGCCTCTCTCAATGTTCTGGGGATATACAGCGCAAGGAGTTGATCCTGAAACAGGTATGATCATCTATGAGGATCTCAACGGAGACGGCAAGATAAATGTTTCCGACAAGCATTATATAGGTAATGCCAATCCTCTCTTCACCGCCGGCATGACCAACAATATCAGCTGGAAGGGTCTTAACCTCAGCATTCTTCTCACTTCTTCTGTAGGCAACGACATCTATAACGCCTCGAAGATAGAGATGATAGGCATGTACAGCGGCGCTAACCAGATAAAGGACGCCACCAGAAGATGGAGAGTCCCTGGACAGATCACCGACATACCTAAGGCCGGCGAACTTGACAACCTCAAAGCATCCACTCGTTGGGTCGAAGATGGTTCTTATCTAAAAGTCAAGAACATAACCCTTTCTTATGATATAGTTCACCCTGCACTCAGAAAGGCTGGCATATCGAAGATACGTCCTTATGTAACTCTTGACAATATGATTACCCTCACCAAATACTCCGGATACGACCCAGAAATGAGCCAATACACATCCGCTACAAGCATGGGCATAGACTGGGGTACTTATCCTTGTGTAAAGACCGTTCTTTTCGGTGTAAATGTGGAATTCTAAAATAAGGGTATTATGAAAAAGAAATATATTTTAATAGCTTCGCTTTCAATATTGGCCGTAGCCTCCTGTAATCTGGATCTCTATCCTGTTACGGGCTATAATGAAGGCAATGTAAAAGTAGATGACGAGAGCAGCTCAGAGTCGCAATACTCTACCCGAACCGATATGGAGGGTTTGAGGAATGCCATCTACGAGAGCTGGACCAAGGATATTCAGGAAAAAGGCTACCTGGACTGGCTCGTTTATGCGGAATGCCGCGCCGACAATGCCTATGGCGGAAATCCCGGCACCGGTGAACTTATGGCTATAGAAGCCAATAAGCAGGACGGCGAGAATAAGAACGTACAGCGCGACTGGGACTGGTATCTCGGACAAGTAAGCAACTGTAACAACATCATCTGTAACATAGACAGAATCAAGACTTTGGATGAGACCATGACCGAAGAGGAATGCGCACAGTGGAAGTCTGAAGCCTACTGCTGGAGAGCATGGAATCTTTTCCAGATGTCGCAAATTTGGGGAGACATTCCTCTAACGAATTCCATCCCTCCTGCCATCACGGCCGAGAACATCGAAGAGGTCTATTCTCTTTACTATCCCGGAAGGACCTCAAGGGAAGAAGTCTATAAGCAGATAATAAGCGAACTCGAATTTGCCACGGAAAATGCTCCAGACGTGAACCCTAATAACAAGAATATCTTTACCAAGGCTTTCGCACACGGAATGCTCGCACGCATCTATGCCGAGAAGACTTGTCAGAATTGGCAGAAAGTCGCTCAACACTGCGAAGCCATAGAAGCTATGGGCTACACTCTCGTGGACGATTACGCACAGATGTGGGCATACGATGACACAGACGCGGTTCGCAACACTTCTGAATCCATATTCGAAGTAACATTCACCCGCAGCAACGGCAACTGGGTATGGATGATGTTCCACCGTAACGCATACAACCCAAGCGACAGCTACTCTTGGATTAAGTGGATTACTCCTTCACGTAACCTCGTCGCCGCTTATGATAAGGAAGGCGACACCGAGAGAAAGAACGCCTGCATAGTAGAGGATGAGGCCACATGGTCAAACTACTATCCTGGCAACGCATACAAATTCATGCACAAGGTTCCTACGAACGCATCAAGCATCATACTTATGCGTCTTGGTGAAATATATCTTCTTCACGCAGAAGCTCTTGCCATGACAGGCGACTTAAGCGGAGCCATTGGCTATGTCAACAAGATCCGCGAAAGAGCCGGCATCAAGACCGTGAGCGTGCCTGCAAGCCAGGACGAAGCGATAGACGTGATTCTTAACGAGCGCCGTCTCGAACTCGCATTCGAAGGATTCCGCTTCTTCGACCTTCTTCGCCACGGATTCGAAAGAGCAAAGGCTGTGCACGATGCTATGCCGCTGGAAGACAGCTATTGGCAGACAAGACTTCCTCTCACGGAACAGACTGTTCTTATGCCTATCCCACAGACGGCACTTGACAACAACCCAAGCCTTACCACAAACGAAGGTTATTAACAGATATGATTCCCAATTTCAATAAAATCCTGATCGGTATTCTCTGCACTCTTCCTCTCGCCTGCAGTGCGACTTCACCTAAAGGTGATGAGCCCGGGAAGGAAGAGCCGGAAGTGCCGGTGGAAACGACAGGAGACGTTACGGCGTACATTACCACCGCTGACGGGCTCACCCTGTTCAAGAAAAACACCTTCGATTTTGCCAAGGCCGGCAGCATGTCGCCCAATCAGGTGAAATTCGAAGAGGACCCGGACACACGAAGTGTAGAAGGCTTCGGACTTGCCATAACTACGGCATCTTGCTATAATCTCTTGAAGATGAATGCAGACGACCGTACGGCATTCTTGAAAGAGCTTTTCGATGCTTCGAGCGGATGTGGGTCAAGTCTTATAAGGGTGAGCATCGGGGCGTCAGATTTCTGCCTGAAAGATGAGTACACGTGGTGCGATAAAAAGGGACTTGAGAATTTCGGTGTACCTGCTGAAGACAAGAACTACCTTTTTCCTATCCTGAAGGAGATCTACGCCATCAATCCTGATGTGAAAATCATAGGCTCGCCTTGGTCTTGTCCTCTGTGGATGAAAGGTGGATATTATGGCTATGAGGGCTATGACAGCAGCATTCTGGAAAAGGATTTCGCTAACTGGACCAGCGGACGACTGAAGCCTTCATGCTATGCCGACTACGCCGCCTATTTCGTTAAGTGGATACAGGCCATGCGCACAGAAGGATTTGACATCTACGCCATTACCATGCAGAACGAACCTCTTAATCATGGTAATTCCATGTCCATGTATATGCCGTGGAAGGACCAGAAGGAGTTTCTGAAAGTGCTGGGTCCCGCACTAAATGAAGCCGGGCTTGGCGATGTGCAGGTGCTTCTGTTTGACCATAACTACAACTACGATAACAAGAGCGACCAGAAACGTTATCCGCTGAACATCTATGCCGATGCGCAGGCTTACAAATGGGCCTCCGGGTCCGCTTGGCACAGCTATGGAGGAGACGTGTCGGAGCTTGACAATATCGTGTCGGCATATCCCGAAAAGGACATCTACTTCACCGAAGCTTCCATAGGAACATGGAACTACAGTTTCGAAAACTGTCTTCTCAACGACTTTTCATCCATCTTCATGGGGACTCTCAAAAGAGGAGGACGGGGCGTAACCCTGTGGAACCTCATGCTTGACGAAAAGCATGCTCCTTACAGCCCTCACGATGGGTCGTGTAAAACGTGCTGGGGAGGAGTCACCATCAATTCATCTGACTATAAGACCATTACCAGAAATACACATTGGTATAACGTAGCTCACGCCAGCATGGTTGTGAAAGATGGTGCTAAGAAGATGAAAATCAACGGATACAGCGCTCCTTCGGGAGTGGAAGTTCAGATGTTCAAGAACACGGACGGCAGCATAGGGGTGCTTGTGTGCAACAAATCCTCTTCAGAGCAGACCATAGTGTTCGGCGCAGACGACTATACGGTAAACCTTAAAGTACCTGCCAAAAGCATAGCCTCGGCAAGGTGGAAAAACAAATAAAATTTAAATCTAAAAATATGAAACTCAAAACTATATTTGCTTTCTGTGCGGCTACCATCGCGGTTCTGTCCTGCACCGAAACGCCCAAGGAGTTCGTCAAGGCTGAAAAAGGCCCTGAGATGACAGTGAATTCCTACACCGAGTCCACTTATATGGGCGCAGTGATTAAAGTCAATCTTACCCTTGCGGATAAGGATTTCGACCTCTCTACAGTCAAGGGAAGCCTGCTTTATGGAGAAACTGAAGTGGCGACCTTGACTCAAAGGACCAAGACGGAGGGAGACTACGCTCTCGAAATCCAGGCTCCGCTTCTTAAAGACGTGCCGGACGGAACGGCGCAACTCGTTCTGAAGGCACAAAACGTAGGACTTGGCATAAGTGAAACCACTCTGGACATAGCTCTTAAACGTCCTGACTTTGAGACTCTTACCATTAAGCGTGAGGCAGGCGAAGAATATACTCTCACTAAGGCTGAAGACTACAAATATGAAGTGGAGGACAATTTCCCGGCCTACGTCAATTCGACTATCGTAACACCTGAATTCAATGGCGGTGAAGTCATTACCCTCGGATGGGACGGTTCCGCACTTTCAGCTTCCAAGACTGACCTCATTCCTCTGGGCGCAAGCATAGCAGGAAAATATAAGATCACCATCGACCTTCTCACGCTCAGCGCCGCTCCTACCGGCAATGCCGCCGTAGTATCCGTGGCAGAATATAAGCAGGGACAGAAGATGGAGTTCGGCAACGTCGTAGATGTAGAAAACTGGACTTTGGACCCTGACTTCTTCAGCCTGAACAAGGACACTAAAGAGGTTACCTTCCGCGCTGTGGACGGCCTTTACAAGATGGACTATGACACGGAGAAGATGTTCATACGTGTAGAGCCTATGAAGGACGAAAGCACACCTCTGTCACTTTCAGAAGACGGCAGTGGAGCTGTATGGATTATAGGTTCAGGATTCGGAAAACCTGAAATCGGGCCAAGTTGGAACACTGAAGAAGGAGCATATCCGGCAGCTTGTATCTCTTCTAAAGTTTACGAATTTACTCTCGCTGTTCCAGGCCAGTTGAACCAGTCCGGCTCAGAAATCAAATTCTTCCACCAGAAAGGGTGGGATGTTGACTTCAAAAAAGCCAATTACAGTGAAATCAACATCTCCCCTGCTTTCACCATGACAGACAGTGGAAATATTCAGGCCAATGATCTTAAAGCCGGCAAGGGTTATAAATTCACACTTGACCTTACGGGAGGTGTAAATGCAGCCAAGATTTCGTGCGAAGAAGTGGAAGTCGCAGCCGGAGGACTTGATATAGAGGTTAACGGAGTGAAAGCACTCAAAGTATCCAACACAGTTTATAAGGTAATCGCAGCGAAGGTGGAGCAGAACAGCATCATCACCTACAAGGGAATTGAAAACCCTCAGAACTGGACTTTCGATGCCGATCATTTCGAACTCACTGCTGACGGACTCAAGTTCAAGGCCATCACTGGATTCTACTCATTCCAGCTTGACATAGAGAATCAATATGTAATCGTTCGCCACGTTAAGGAAGACGGAAAGGCGGCCACTTACGCAGACGAAAAGGCCATAACCTTCATGGGTTGGGGCGTCGGATACCCTGCCATGGCTCAGCAGCTCGGATTCGACAGCGGTCTTCTCATAACGCTCGCCCAGATCGAAGATGGAGTTTACCAGTTCACCGGAGTGGCTTGTGAAGACGGAGACGAAACTGTAGTAGGTAACTGCTGGCGCTATAACGACATATCATTCAAGTTCTTCGGCCAGGCCGGATGGGGCGCTGAATGGAATAATGTAACGCTCACCGACGAGGCTAAAAAATACATCGCACAGGATGGTAATGTAGAGCTCATAGTCGAGAGCAAGGAAGGCGACACTAAGACCTACAAGCCTCTTGAGAAAGGCGCCACCTATAGGATGACTGTTACGAACTGCACGGCACTTGATGCTAACAATAAGTTCGACGTAACCATCGACTTCAGAAAGTTGTAAAATTTACTTATTTAAGGGGGGCTGCGTTTTAGTATGCAGCCCCCCTTTCTTTTTCGGTGACCGTCTCGCTATACTAAAAGCATGGTCATATCGGTTTAAGAAGTTGTTTTGAAATGGTTGCCGAATTTTATTATGTTGAATTTTCGAGGCAGTTTCGATTTTGGAAGAGGGCGCGTAGCAGTAGCTACGTAACCGATAACAAAGATGAAAATGGCCGGAAAGGCGGTGTAAGAAAAGAGAGCAATTATTTAAAAACAGCTTCTCAGACGGCTGACCGCCCATGGTCTGTGAAGGGAGGGGCCCACAACAGTGGGAGGGATAGCACGAAGCGCGTACCGTCTTAAATGATATGAACGTGCGTTATTTAGCCACAGCAGAAATTTTTCTGCGCAGTCGCTTCGCGACCCTATACGGGCAAATGCTTCGAA
>CAVJMH010000031.1:0-11541 GCA_963650755.1 Firmicutes bacterium TM09-10
CATCTTTTCCTTTGATAACGCTGTAGAAACCTTGAAGTTCACGGCGGAATGTATCAGCGAGTTCATCGTTGTCAATGTTATCTATAACCGGTTTTTCGTATTCATCGACGAGGATAACCACTTTATTTCCAGTCTTTTTGTAGGCCGCGTCAATTACAGCTTTAAATCGAGCCTCTGCGGTCGTGAATTTATCGGTTACATTATATCTTTCCTCCCACATCTTTAAGTGTTGGTTAAGGGCTTCTCTCAAGTCTTCGCCGGAAGCGTACTTACTTCCGGTGAAATCCAGATGTAAAACAGGATGCTCTGTCCAATTCTTTTCAAGGTTTTCCATCGCCAGCCCCTTGAACAACTCCTTCTTTCCACTGAAGTAAGCTTCCATCGTGGAGATAAGAAGGCTTTTGCCGAAGCGACGCGGACGACTAAGAAAATAATATTTTCCTGTCGAAGTAAGATTGTAAATCTGCTGGGTCTTATCCACATAAGCATATCCGCCTTCGCGTATTTCTGAAAAACTCTGTATTCCGATAGGGTATAACATACGGCTCTCTGTTTTGACATTCCGCCCAAATATACGAAAAACATTTCACATTCTCTGCGCGCAACCCTACCTGCCGGCGATTTGATGCGAAGAGGGAGTTGAATACCTTATGCGATGAAGGCTATGTAGATGGCGCATAGAACTAACGCTATGGCGGAGCCTATGTTAATGCTCTTGTAATGACTGTAATAGAGGTCAGAGAGAAAACTTCCCGCCATAAGCCATACGAAATTGGCCCCAGGCCCGGCGATAAGAAGTGCCGCAGCCACCGGAAGCATATCTGCATAGCTGGAAGAATAGGGCAGTACAAAGGTGCTGAAAGTGCTTATCTCGAAAAGAAGAATTTTGGCATTGGTCAGTTGCATTATCATACCGCTAAGAAATGTACAGTCGCCTTTCTGTTGGTCCCTGTCATCGTGGCTACGATAGATTTTATAGGCCAGATAGACGATATACAATGCTCCCACGTATTTAAGGTATTGAACATAAGAGCCTAAAGCTTCGCCTATGAGGTGAGTGAGCAGCGCCATAAGAAGCACGGCTATGCAAGCTCCTGTAAATAGTCCGGCCCATACCTTCAGCGCTCGATGTCTGCCAAATCTTATGGCCGTTGTAAGTGCGAAGATATTTGCTGGCCCGGGAGTGAAGCCGATTATGATAATCTGAAGAAGTAACGCTGCTGTAACCATCTGTTAAGGGTTTCGTTTGAGTTTTTCCACGAAATTGTCGATTACTCTCATCTCGTGAGGTATCCTGATGCTTTGAGGACAATGTGTTACGCATTGGCCACATCCTATGCAGTAGCTGGCTTGCCTTAGCTTAGGAACGCTTCTGTCGTATCCAATCAAGAACACGCGACGGGCCCTGGCATAGTCGGCATCTTCCTTACCGTGGTTAGGAAAATTACCTTCGTTAATGCATTTGTTATAATGTGCGAAGACGGCCGGAATGTTAATTCCATACGGACAAGGCATACAGTAGTTGCATTCATTGCAAGGTATGGTCTTAAGATTCATAATATCGTACGCTATCCTCATCAGAAATTCGTTTTCCTCTTTGCTTATAGGCTTGAGCGGTGAATATGTCGCGGTGTTCTCCGCCAGATGCTCCATATATGTCATGCCGCTGAGCACGCACAGAACTCCTTCCGGTGTGCCTGCAAAACGAAAGGCCCAGCTCGCGATGCTTGCCTGCGGGTCGCGCTCTTTTAACTTCTGGGCTATGTTTTGTGATACATTGGCCAATCTTCCCCCCAGAAGCGGCTCCATTATAACGGCAGGGATGCCTCTGCGATGAAGTTCATCATAGAGATAATTGGCATTCGTGTTTCGCGGATTAATCTCTTTAGCGTATTCCCAATCCAAGTAATTGAGCTCTATCTGTGCAAAATCCCAATGATACCGGCCTTCGTCGTGCCATTTGAGTGCGAGATTGAACACTTTCACGTCCCCGTGATAGGAAAATCCAAGATTTCTAATGCGCCCGTTCTTTTTTTGTTCCACCAGATAGTCCAAAAGTCCGTTGTCTATATATCTGCTGTAGAATTCTTTCATTCCGCTACCCATCCCTATTGCGTGAAGCAGAAGATAATCCACATAGTCCGTTTGCAGTTCTCTTAGAGAATTTTCAAACATTTCTTTTCCTGCACTGAAACTCCACGTCTCTTCGGAGAAATTAGATAACTTGGTGGCTATGAAATATTTATTCCGCTCGTACCGAGAAAGCGCTATTCCGGTGGCTTTTTCCGAAAGTCCTTTACAATAGGCCGGGGACGTGTCGAAATAGTTAATGCCGTGCTCAAGCGCATAATCTATCTGGCGGTTGACCATTTCCTGATTGATGGTGGCCTCGTTCCCGCTCCCATTCATAGGAAGCCGCATCATCCCGTATCCGAGCAGAGACACCTTGTCCCCATTATTCGGGTTGATGCGGTATGTTATCTCTCCATCAGAGGAGGCGTTCCTTTTGGAGGCACAACCTGAAAGCCCTGTCGTGGCTAAAGAGCCGGCTCCTAAGATTTTAAGAAAATCGCGTCTGTTGATTTTGTCTGCCATAGTAGTGCTTATATAGTTTTGTGAACCTCGTGGCCTTCGACATAGATGGCGCTGTAAGGTCTTGATGGACATAGATTTTCGCAAGCCCCGCATCCTATGCAACGGGAGGTATTTATCGCCGGAATGCGAAGATTAGACTCCGGAGAGAGTTTTACCATCGAGATGGCTCCATTAGGACAGTGCCTTGCGCAATTACCGCACTTTTGCCCTTCGCTTACAGGTATGCAATTTTCTCTAATCCATACCGCGTGCCCTATCTGCGTGGAACTTTTATCTTCTATCGAAATCGGTCTTATGGCTCCTGCCGGACATACGGTGCTGCATTTGTTACATTCAGGTCTGCAATAGCCTCTTTCATAGGACATTGTAGGCTGCATAAGGGTAAGAAGTCCTGTGGATGGGCGAAGCACGTCATTAGGACAAACTGACACGCATAATTGGCATCCAGTGCAGTGAGTGGCCATATTTTGCGCGGATAGAGAGCCTGCCGGAGTGAGGGGCGTCTGCCTTTTCGGCGCTTTCTTCTTTTCTATGACTGCCAATCCTCCATCTACCTTTTTCTTCTCTTGGGCGTATGCCAATTCTGTAGTCGCTACCGCTGCTCCGATTAGAAATGCTCGGCGACTTTGAGCGACTCTTTCGGTGGATCCGGAAGTAGTGGTCTTGGCTGTGCTTTTGTGTTTCTGATGTGAAAATGATATGGCACTCCTGCGGCATTTGCCTATGCAATCTCCACACACAACGCATCTGGAGTAGTCGATTTTATGAGAGGTGAGATCTATGCATTCGGCCTTACAGTTCTTGCTGCATAGTCCGCATCCCACGCACTTATCCTCATCTATATGGATTTTAAACCACGCGTGGCGGGCGAAAAAACTTAAAAATGTGCCTACGGGACAGGCCGAATTACAATATTCTCTTCCCCCCTTCCAAGCGAGAAAGCTTATGATAATGAGGCTGAGTACTGCTATTATAAAGGTTGGAAGGCTTCTAATCCACACGTCTTTACTATATAACGCGTATGAATTCACTCTTTCGCTGATGAGTGCGAGCAGATTATTACCCGCTTGATATACAGGGGAAAAGATGTTCTGGACTATCCTTCCGTAGGCACTGTATGGAGCCAAAAGCGCTACGAGGGAGCCTACACCGAAAATAATGGCGAGTATAAACAGGGAGAGGATAGTATATCTTAATATTGTATTGGCTTTATGAAAATGAAATCTGTTTTTTTTCTTTTTCCCTGCTATGTGAGAAACTCCGTCTTGAAATACACCAAGCGGGCAGATGATTGAGCAGTAAATTCTGCCGAATGCCAATGTGATGAGAAGTATCAGGGCGATTGCCAATATATTAAGTGACAATACCGCAGGCAGGAACTGAATCTTTGCTAACCATCCCAGATATGCGTGAATCGTTCCTGTGAAGTCAAGAAAAAGCGCCGTAATCAGTATGAAAAACACTGAAGCGCAGATTGTTCGGATTTTCTTAAGCATATTTCGCGTTCTCATTATCACCTCTAATTTACGAAAAAATCAACATTTTGACTTTTTTCTGTGAAAATTTATGAAAACATTTTGTAAGGTAATTCAGATAAATTATTTTTGTACAAATGGTTGAGTGGATGTTTCCGTAGAAAGGAACTCCAATAGGCTATATGATAATAGTAAATTATTGGTTTTTAATATATTAAAGAATTATGAAAAAAGTAACTTTAATCATGGCTTCGGCTCTTGTGATGCTTGCAGCGGTATCTTGTAACAACTCTCCTAAGAAAAATGCAGCGAAAGCTGTTGAATCTACGGAATGTTCTGAGTGTACGAAACATCAGGAAGAGGCTTCTTGCTGTGAAAAGAAGGCCGGTGCTTGTGCAGAAGAAGGCAAGGCACACTGCGATGGTAAGAAAGAGTGCTGTAAAAAGACTGAAGGACAGTGTGATAAGAAGAAAGCAGGAGAATGCTGTAAGAAGGCAGAGGGACAGTGCAGTAAAAAAGCAGAGGGCGATTGCTGCAAGAAATAGTATTTATTGTTCATTTTAAAATATCAGCATTATGAGAAATCTAGTTTCATTTATCGTAGGAACAGTTGTGGGAACAGCTGCAGGAACAGCCATAGGCATCTTTTTAGCCCCTAATAAGAAAGTGATAAAAGAAGCGGCTCTCAAAAAACTTACTCAGATAGAAGCAGCGCTTGAGGATGCGGGCTCTATAAAAGAAGAGGGTAATGAGTAAGAATAATCTTCTGGACCTTAAGCTGGATGAGTTTAAACTCAAGACAGCCAAGGGTCTTTCCCTTGCAGGACAGAAGCTTTTAGTAACAGTTCTTATCCTTTCGCTCGTCAATGTGGCGCTTATCGCTCTCGCGGTAGGATTGGTGCTCGTTCTTGGTCATGTCTTGGGAAACTACTATGTAGGAGCCTTTGTGGTAGCCGGCATATTCCTGCTTATAACTTTTATAGTGTATTTGTTGCGTAAGAAGTTGTTTGTCAATGGACTCGTGCGCACGTTTGTAAGGATTTTCTTTGAAGACAAGGCAGAAGATGAAATACTCTGATATAAAGGATATGGCGTCTTTAGATGCCGCCAGAATGCAGATTGCATCTGAGATTAGCATACAGAAAGAGAGACTTAAGCCTGTGAGTCTTTTGACTTATGCCGCAAAGGGTGTATATGGTGGGTCTCCTCTTAATAGATTGATATTGAAGGGAGTGAGAGCTTTGAAAAAGAAACTTAACTCCAAACCTAAGTCTGAAAAGAAAAAGGTAGAGTAATTTAAAAACAGGTCGGCTGAAATGAATCAGCCGACCTGTTTTCTTTATCCCCGAAGGTGGTTGTATTATTATATAAGGAGATATTTTAGAGTGAAGAGTATGGCCATGACCCACAGGGCTGGTGATATCTTGTTGAATTTGCCTGCACACGCGTTTGTAAGCACGTAGGTGATTACGCCCAGGAGGATACCATCAGAGATGGAATAGGCCATTGGCATAAAGAGTATGGTGATGAATGCAGGGATGCTTTCTGCGAAGTTGTCCCATTCGATGTTCTTGATAGGACTTATCATCATGACACCTACCAGGATGAGAGCCGGGGCTGTGGCTGCGCTTGGGATGGACAGAAAGAACGGCGAGAAAAACAGGGCCAAAGTGAAACATACCGCTACGGTAAATGCCGTGAGTCCTGTACGTCCTCCAGCGGCCACCCCGGCTGAACTTTCTACATAGGTGGTGGTAGTGGATGTTCCCAGACAAGCACCTGCTACGGTACCTATGGCGTCGGCCATGAATACTTTTTCCGCACCTTGTATATTGCCGTCTTTGTCGGTGTAACCGGCTTTCTGTGAGACTCCTATCACCGTTCCCATAGTGTCGAATATGTCGATGAAGAGGAAAGTGAACACTATGGCGAGCATGTCAAGACTGAAGATGTTTGACCATTCGAACTGGCAGAAAAGCGGTTTTATGCTTGGTGGCGCCGATACGACTCCGCGGAACTTGGTGATGGCCTCTCCCGTAGAAGGATCTTTGATGACAAGTCCGAGCAGGGTGGTGGCTATGATGCCCAGGAGGATACCTCCTTTCACTTTTTTAATAAGCAGTACACCGGTAATGATCATGCCCAGGATGGCCAGCAGGGCAGTTCCCTTGTTGAGATCTCCGAGACTTACGAGCGTGGCGTCGTTGTTGACGATTATTCCGGCATTCTGAAGTCCGAGGAAAGCTATGAACAGACCTATACCGGCGCCGATGGCTTGTTTAAGAGAATATGGAATGGCGTTGATAAGCCAATTGCGGACCTTTGTTACCGTGAGAATAATGAAGATGATACCTTCTATAAGCACGGCGGTAAGGGCAAATTGCCAAGAGTATCCCATCGTGAGACATACGGTGAACACGAAAAAGGCGTTAAGTCCCATGCCAGGAGCGAGGGCGAAAGGCTTCTTCGCGTAGAGAGCCATTATGAAAGTCGAGATGAGAGCGGCAAGGGCCGTGGCTGTAAATACGGCATCATTAGGCATATCTGGCAGAGCGGCGAAGATATTAGGATTGACCGCCAGGATGTATGCCATTGTGAGGAAGGTAGTTATGCCGGCGACTATCTCCGTGCGCACATTATGTACGCCTTTTTCGAAACCGAAAGCTTTTGTGAGAATATTTGACATGCTTGTATCCTATTAGAATATCCACTTTGTACCTATGCAAGGGTTGCATGCGAAGCCGTGCACTCCCGCAAAATTGATGGAGAGCTCTATCTCGCTGCCTATGAGAAGATTTTCGCAACCGAAATATTTGCCTATGTTGTACCAGATTTGTGGCTCTGTAAGCAGGGAGAATTTGGTCTGATATGGATTAAGAAGGTCGTCCTTGTTAGCGATGGTCTGGTCATAGCCCCAAACGTCTATAAAGCCACTGAAATTCAGCCCTTTCACACCGAACAGGTCTGTCATTCCCCATGTGCCGGTGAATTTGATAGGAGTAGTGGCCGAACCCAGACCTATGTGCTTGTCGTAGAGAAGCGCTACGTTGAAGATGTTTTTGAAGTCAGAAGAGTGAAGAAAGTAGTTTGCCCCGAAGCACCACACGCCTGCACCCCAAGTGGATCCGTCGTATTCCACCATGGCGCTGAGGTTTGCCAATTCGCTGTTCTGCCAGAAGTTGAGCTTGCGTTCGATTTCGAAATAGCTGCCGTTGAAGGCGCTGGCTACTCCGTTGTCACTGCGCTGGGAAGCTGTGGTGTAGTAGTGGTCCACGAAGAAAAAGGTGTTACCCCAGTTGTCCGCTTTGAACATCTCTATGGTAGTCGTGGCGTAACCGCGGCCGAAATCATAGAAGGTCTGGAGATTGGTTTGTGCAGCAGAATTGAAACTAGCTGCGAGCGCAGCTGAGACAGCCGCGAATGCAAATAAAGCTTTTTTCATAAATAAAATATAAAAAGTTGGTGTTTTTTGGTAAACGCTACTACTCCCACTCTATCGTTGAGGGTGGTTTGCTGCTTATATCGTAAACTACTCTGTTAATGCCTTTTACCTTACGGATAATCTCGTCTGACACTTCCCCCAGGAAATCATAGGGGAGTCTTGCCCAGTCTGCCGTCATACCGTCCACGGAGGTTACGGCCCTTAGCGCTACGGTGAATTCGTATGTCCGCTCGTCGCCCATAACTCCGACGCTTTTTATAGGAAGAAGTATGGCGCCTGCCTGCCAGACTTTGTCATAAAGTCCTGTTTCGCGAAGTTTGTCTATGAACACCGCATCCGCTTTTTGAAGCATTTCCACCGCCTGAGGACTGACTTCTCCTATCACTCTTATGCCAAGTCCCGGCCCCGGGAATGGGTGACGGTTGAGAATCTTAGGATCGAGCCCGAGAGCGGCTCCCACTTTGCGGACTTCATCTTTAAATAGAAGTCTCAGAGGTTCAACCACTTTCAGTGACATTCTTTCAGGGAGCCCGCCTACATTATGGTGGCTTTTGATGGTGGCAGACGGCCCTTTGACAGATACGGATTCTATCACGTCCGGATAGATGGTCCCTTGTGCCAGCCATTTAACGTCCTTTATTTCGCGTGACGCTTCATCGAAAACTTCCACGAAATCGCGGCCTATGATTTTTCTTTTAGCTTCCGGGTCAGTTACGCCTTTCAGATCGGAAAAGAATTTCCGTGAAGCGTTCACTCCTTTTACATTCAGCCCCATATCTTTATAGGAAGACAGGACACTGCTGAATTCGTCTTTTCGAAGAAGACCGCTGTCCACGAACACGCAGTGAAGCCTGTCTCCGATGGCCTTATGCAGAAGAAGTGCTGCTACGCTTGAATCTACGCCTCCGGAGAGTCCGAGAATTACTTTGTCGTCTCCAAGTCTGGCTTTTAATTCTGCCACCGTGCTTTCTATGAAGTTTTCCGGCGTCCAGTCTCCTTCGCATCCGCAGATGCCGATGACGAAATTCTTCAGAAACTTCTTACCGAATTGACTGTGATGCACTTCCGCGTGAAATTGTATTCCCCAGACGGGCTTTCCTTCGAAGCGGAATGCCGCATTTTGAACGCTGTCTGTGGAAGCCAATATTTTTGCTCCCTCCGGGAGCTTTGTTATAGTGTCTCCGTGGCTCATCCAGACTATAGAGCCAGAGGGTATATCTTTCGTAAGAGGATCCGAGGTGTCCTGTATGGTAAGATTGGCCCTGCCGTATTCGCGTGTCCCACAAGCTTTTACATCGCCCCCATGAGAGTAAGCGAGCCATTGCGCCCCGTAGCATATTCCTAAAATAGGCAGTGCCCCCATATAATTTTTGATGTCCGGCTGTGGCGCGTCCGTATCCCTTACCGAAGAGGGGCTTCCGGAAAGAATTACTCCGCGTACGGAGGGGTCTGCGACCGGCATCTTGTTATAGGGGTGAATCTCGCAATAGACTCCGATTTCACGAACCTTCCGTGCTATCAGTTGGGTATATTGAGAGCCAAAATCTATTATAAGTATCTTATCCATTATCTGTTATAGTTCGGGGCTTTCTTAGTTATGACTACCTCGTGAGGGTGGCTTTCCGCCATTCCTGAACTTGAAATGCGCACGAACTTGGCCTTTTTGAGCTCTTCAAGGTCAGCCGCGCCGCAGTATCCCATTCCTGAACGGAGACCTCCGAGAATCTGGTATATCACGTCTTTGACCGAACCTTTATAAGGAACGCGTCCTACGATTCCTTCCGGAACAAGCTTGCTCGCTCCGTCAGCGGCGTTCTGAAAATATCTGTCTGCAGAGCCCGCTGCCATGGCGTCTATTGAACCCATCCCTCGGTATGTTTTGTAAAGCTGTCCGTCTATGTTTATGGTTTCGCCGGGCGCTTCCTCTGTTCCTGCGAAAAGAGAGCCGCACATCACGCAGTCGGCTCCTGCTGCCAGGGCTTTAACTATGTCACCAGAGTAGCGAAGACCTCCGTCTCCTATTACAGGTACGCCCGCTTGCGAAGCTATTTTCGCGCATTCATATATGGCCGATAGTTGAGGAACGCCCACTCCTGCGATAATTCTCGTGGTGCAGATGGAGCCCGGCCCTATGCCTACCTTTATGGCGTCAGCGCCGTTCTCTATAAGGTATTCGGCCGCCTGTGCCGTGGCTATATTTCCCACCACGACGTCCACATTTTTCCAAGTGGATTTGATTTTGCGAAGAAGAGTGCCTACATTTTTCGAGTGCCCGTGTGCGCAGTCCAGTACCAGCGCGTCGGCTCCTGCATTTACCAGAGCTTCAGCTCTTTCCAAGGATTGGGCATTTATGCCAATGGCGGCGGCCACTTTCAGACCTTCGTCCTTAACTTCCTTGACCTGTGCTGCTTGGCACTCTATGGACATATTCTTATGAAGAGCGCCGATGCCTCCTTCTCTTGCGAGTGTTTTGGCCATCGGCGCTTCGGTTACAGTATCCATAGCTGCGGATACGAACGGTATGTCGAGAGTGATGTTGCGGGAGAAGCGGCATCCGGTTTTCACTTCTTTCGGCAGGACTTGTGAAAAGGCCGGAACCAATAGAACGTCATCGAAGGTCAAGCCTTCGTAAATAATTTTTTCCTCTGCAAATGACATGTATTGTTTGCTGTAAATATCTTTAAACAAGAAGTCGCAAAGGTAGATACAAAAGATATTGCAAATAGTAGATTTATTTAAAAAATTAATAAAAATTTTTATTTAACTTTGTCTACTTTTGCACTTGACTAGGCATTCCCATGTCTCGAAATCTCTTTACTTTGCGATCTCTGTGTAATCGTATTGTTTAAAATCTTCATTAAAGAGTCCGGTTACCTCGAATCTTTCTCTTGTTGTTTTAATAGCTAAATCTGATTGGTCTATGCCAATCCATTTTCGACCGCATACCCCTGCTGCATATAATGTGGAACCGGATCCGCAAAAACAATCCATGACGATAGAATTTTCATTGGACGAAGCTCCGATTATGAATTTAAGCATATCAAGATTTTTTTCAGTAGGGTAAATTGGGTATGTGGGATCTTTGAAATCCCAAATGTCCTGGGCTTTCTTTTTAAGATGTTCAGAAGCATAGTTGATTTTACGTGGATTCCCTTTGGATGACCATTCGATTAAACCAGAATCATCGAGTCTTTCAAGTTCTTCTACGCTGCACCTCCAATGTCTTCCTTTCGGTGGAAAAATCCCTCGGAATCTTTTACTTGTTTCTCCATTTTTGGTTTCTCCAGGCGCGTGAATGGGTACGGTGGTATATCGCCTTCCCAAACTATCTGTTTTAGAGTAAAGATTTGATATTTCTTCTTCTGTACAGTCAAATGTCGGATGATTCCAGATAGGACTGCTCGATTTGGTATAGAACAATATCATATCTTTGATATTTCCATATCCGATTCTGTTAAAGTTTTTAGGATTACATTTGATACGGGTGATATCGTTTCGGAAGTTTTTCATGCCGAAAATATCATCTAGCATTACTTTTACATAATGTCCTATTTTGTAATCTATGTGAAGATAAAGTGAACCTTGATCTGAAAGCAGTTGGTATATAAGTTCAACTCTGGCTCTTAAAAAATCAATGAATTGCTTTCCTTGAAGATTATCGGTATATGCAATGTCGGCATCATTCGATTTACTTATTGTGGCAGTTCTTCCATCTTTATCTATGCCAAAGGAGCCTCCTGTGGCGAATGGCGGGTCTATATATACAAGGTCAATTTTTCCCTTATATCCGTGGGCCAATAGCCAATTCATGGCCTTCAGATTATCTCCTTTTAAAAGTAAGTTGTTCATTGAATTATAGTTGGAATAAAAAATCGCGTAGAAGAAGTGCACTCATAATCGGCAAGTCGTGTCCCGTTATGTATGAGTACATCTTTTTTTTGCTTGGAATATAAAGCACTCCGTCAAGAATGGCGGTAAGCATCCGATAAAGTGCATATTTTAGAAGAGTCATAGCCGCTCTACCTTTGT
>CAVJMH010000032.1:0-10838 GCA_963650755.1 Firmicutes bacterium TM09-10
AAACCATATAAACCGATATCGGCTCAATATATTCAAATTTTTGTCATATACTTAGATACAGAGCGTAAGAAAGAACAAGATGAATCTCAAGAATGCCGGCAACATCGGCAGCGAGAGTTCGGCTGCGGACAATGCTTTCATGTACTCCGTAATTGAGAGCTGCAAACATAATGACATCGACCCGGGTAAGTATGTCAGTTTCCTCCTTGGCAAATTGAAAACTGCCAGAGAGGGTGAGGACCTAACCAGTCTCCTGCCTTGTTATTGCGGGCTATAAACTGGAAAAATCAACAAAAATTAAATAAAATCACAAAATCCCCCATTGAAAATCAATGGGTTGGAAAAGTGAACGCTTACTTAAAATCCGTAACTATTATAGAAAAGTTTAGAAGCAAGTTTTTAGATGAGCCGCTTAAATTATAATGAAAATACTTGAGATTAATTCTGTTCCTTACGGCAGTACATGTAATATAATGCTTGGAATACACGATGTAGCCGAGTCAATCGGTATCAGAGTAGATACTTCCTCTGGCTATTCCACGCACCCGAACACAAATCTTCCTCAAAATCATATCAATATCGGTGGAATAGTGAGCAAAAGTTTACACATGCTCCTTGCCCGGCTTACAGGATATAATGGATGTTTTTCTTATTTAGCTACTAAAAATCTGATTAAGAAAATAAAGAGAGAACAGTATGACCTGATTCACCTTCATAACATACATGGTTGGTATTTGAACATTCCTATGCTATTCAAGTACATAAAGAAGCATAATATTCCAGTTATTTGGACATTTCACGATTGCTGGCCGTTTACTGGCCAATGTCCACATTTTACTATAGTAAAATGTGGACATTGGCAGAAAGGGTGTTCAAAATGTCCTCAATACCGTGATTACCCACAGAGTTATGTTGATATAACTAGAACAATGTGGAAGTTGAAAAGAAAATGGTTTACAGGAGTGAAGGATCTGACGATAGTTGTGCCATCGCAATGGCTTGCAGATTTAGTGAAGCAATCCTTTTTGCAAGAATATCCCGTTCAGGTAATCAATAATGGCATTGATTTGACAGTATTCAAACCACGTGATAGTAACTTTAAAGTCAAATATAACATTCCGGAAACAGCAAAACTTCTACTCGGAGTGTCGTTTGGTTGGGGAAAGCGCAAAGGATTGGATGTATTCATTGAAATATCAAAGCGTCTTACTGACAACTATAAAATAGTCCTTGTAGGAACTGATGATAATGTAGATAAACTACTTCCGTCAAGCATTCTCTCCATACATAGGACGCAAAATCAGATAGAGTTGGCAGAGATATACACTGCGGCAGACTTATTCGTTAATCCCACTCGCGAAGAAAATTATCCGACCGTAAATATGGAATCTCTTGCTTGTGGAACGCCTGTTATCACTTTCAAGACAGGGGGAAGCCCAGAAATTATTGATGACTCTTGCGGTGTAGTCGTAGATTGCGATGATATAGACGCAATGGTCGCACAGATTAAATGGATTTGTGAACGAAACCAATTTAGTACACAAAACTGTCTTGATAGAGCTGTCGCATTCGAAAAGAATAAGCGCTTTATGGAGTATATCGAACTCTATCAATCGAAAGACAATCAACCTAAACCCTTCTTAGGGTAAATATTTAACTAACAATAAATATATTATGTCAATCTTCAAGGACAAAGTTCTCTTAATTACGGGAGGTACTGGATCTTTTGGTAACGCTGTCTTGAGACGTTTTTTAGGCAGTGATATAAGGGAAATCCGTATTTTTTCTCGAGACGAAAAGAAACAGGATGACATGCGTCATGAGTATCAGTCTAAATATCCTGAATATGTGGAAAAGATAAAATTTTACATAGGAGATGTCAGAAGGCTGGAAAGTTGCCGCAGTGCTATGCGTGGTGTTGACTATATCTTCCATGCAGCAGCATTAAAGCAAGTGCCAAGTTGCGAATTTTTTCCGATGGAGGCAGTCCAGACTAATGTAATAGGTACAGATAATGTGCTTACGGCCGCTATAGAAAATAATGTAAAGTGTGTAATTTGTCTCTCTACAGACAAGGCGGCTTATCCTATAAATGCTATGGGTATTACTAAGGCTATTGAAGAGAAAGTGGCTGTAGCTAAGAGTCGTAACTCTATGAATACGAAGATATGTTGCACTCGTTACGGCAATGTAATGTGTTCAAGAGGCAGTGTTATTCCTTTGTGGATAGATCAAATAAAAAATGGTAGTCCGATTACTATTACAGAATCTAAGATGACTAGATTCATAATGTCTCTTGAAGAAGCTGTCGATTTAGTGCTTTTCGCATTCGAACACGGACATAATGGAGATATCCTTGTTCAGAAAGCTCCTGCTTGTACTATAGGTACGCAGGCCGAGGCAGTATGCGAGCTTTTTGGTGGAAAGAAGGAAGATATTAGGGTTATCGGAATTCGTCACGGAGAAAAGATGTACGAAACTCTCCTCACAAAAGAAGAGTGCGCAAAAGTCGAGGATATGGGAAATTTCTACCGAGTTCCTGCGGATAACCGTACACTTAATTATGATAAGTTTTTTACGGAAGGTAATAAAAAAGCAGTTACTATAGAGGAATTTAATTCCGATAATACCTATCGTTTAAATCTTGAAGAGACAAAAGCCAAGATAGCTTCGCTTGAATACATTCAGAACGAGCTCAAGGGAGTAGCTAATATAGCAAAACGATAAGTTGATGAAGATTTTAGTTACTGGAGCTAAAGGTTTTGTGGGTAAGAACCTCTGCGCTCAGTTGAACAACATAAAAGAAGGCAAGGCCCGTTGGTATCCCTTCGCTCCGGCAGGGCTGGGGACTGATGAGACGCCTTCTATTGATGAGGTTTTCGAATACGATATTGATTCCACTTTGGAACAACTTGATGTGTGGTGCTCTGAATGTGATTTCGTTTTTAACCTTGCTGGAGTGAACCGACCTAAGAATGACGATGAGTTTATGGAGGGTAACTTCGGATTCGCATCAACTCTTCTTGATATTTTGAAAAAACATGGAAATAAGTGCCCGGTTATGCTTTCCAGCAGTGCGCAAGCCTCTCTTGCTGGTCGTTTTGGAAATAGTGAATATGGCCGCAGTAAAAAAGCAGGCGAGGATTTGTTTTTTCAATATAGTGCGGAGATTGGAGCGAAGGTTTTAGTTTATCGATTTCCCAATCTTTATGGAAAATGGTGTCGTCCAAATTATAATTCTGCCGTTGCAACTTTTTGTAATAATATCGCAAATGATATCCCGATTCAGGTAAATGATTCATCTGTCGAACTTGAATTGCTCTATATTGATGATCTTGTGGACGAGATGATGGGGGCGCTTGCTGGTCGAGAGCATCGCTGCGAATTTGCTGGTCTGACAGTCCTTCCAAAGGAGGAAGGTCGATATTGTTATTGTCCTGTTACTCATAAAGTGGCTTTGGGAAAGATAGTGGACTTATTGTACCAGTTCCATGATATGCCCCAAACTCTTTTGATTCCAGAGATTCCAACAGATTCTTTTGCGAAAAAGCTTTATAGTACATACCTTAGTTATATTCCAAAGGAAAAAGCTATTTTTGATTTGACTATGAATAAAGATGCAAGAGGTTCATTTACTGAACTAGTCCATACTCTTAATTGTGGACAGGTTAGTGTAAATATTTCTAAACCAGGTATTATTAAAGGAGAGCATTGGCACAATAGTAAATGGGAGCAGTTCATCGTAGTTAGCGGTCACGGTCTCATTCAACTACGTAAGGAGGGGACAGACGAGGTTATAAACTTCGAAGTAAGTGGTGAAAGAATACAGTCTGTTATAATGCTTCCAGGTTATACTCACAATATTATTAACCTCTCTGATACGGAAGATTTGGTTACCGTAATGTATTGTAACGAGATTTTCAATCCAAATCATCCAGATACTTATTACGATAAAGTGGAAAAATAATGGAAAAGGCGCCAAAATTTGATTATAGCGATATTCATTTTCAGGATAATGGCAAGCTGAAACTTCTCATCATAGTCGGCACCCGCCCTGAAATTATTCGTCTTGCAGCAGTTATTGACAAATGTCGCATCTACTTTGATACCATTCTTGCCCACACGGGTCAGAACTATGATTATAATCTTAATGGGATTTTTTTTCATGACCTTAAGCTCAAGGAACCTGAAGTTTATATGGATGCAGTTGGAGACGATCTTGGCGCCACATGTGGGAATATCATCAATTGCTCTTATAAACTTATGGCGGCCACGAAGCCAGATGCCGTTCTTGTTCTGGGGGATACTAATTCTTGTCTTAGCGTCATTGGGGCAAAACGTCTCCATATCCCTATCTTCCATATGGAAGCTGGTAACCGTTGTAAAGATGAATGTCTTCCAGAAGAAACTAACCGTCGTATAGTGGATATTATCTCCGATGTGAATATGGCATATTCTGAGCACGCACGCCGCTATCTTGCCGACTGCGGCTTGCCAAAGGAGCGGACCTATGTCACGGGTAGTCCGATGGCGGAGGTCCTGCACAATAACCTCGCGGAGATAGAGGCATCAGATATACATAAGAAACTCGGTCTCGAAAAGGGGAAATATATTCTCTTGAGCGCCCACCGTGAGGAAAATATTGATACGGAGAAAAACTTTTTTAGTTTATTTACAGCCATTAATGAAATGGCAAGGAAGTATGATATGCCTATTCTTTACTCCTGTCATCCGCGTAGCCGCAAGCGTTTGGCGTCAAGCTGTTTCCAGTTAGATAGGCGGGTCATTCAGCACGAACCACTCGGTTTCCATGACTATAACTGTCTCCAGATGAACGCCTTCGCAGTGGTCAGCGATTCGGGTACGCTCCCGGAGGAGAGCAGTTTCTTCACGAGCGTCGGACACCCGTTTCCCGCTGTCTGCATCCGCACCAGCACCGAACGTCCAGAAGCACTTGATAAAGGTTGTTTTATCCTTTCTGGCATAGACACTAAAGGCCTTCTTCAGTCTGTTGATACTGCTGTCGCACTCATTCGCGATGGCTATTCAGGTCTCCCTGTTCCAGATTACACCGATGAAAATGTTTCTACGAAAGTCATCCACATCATCCAGTCCTACGTCGGCGTGGTGAACAAGATGGTCTGGAGAAAAGTCTAAAGTGTTTTTGTGAAAGTTTTGCAAATTAGCGAAATATATTGTATGTTTGCCATCAGGGGAGGGAACATATAATTGATAATCTATTATGGCATTTTGGAATAAAGAGGAAAAATGTAGTCAGGCATTGTCGGATCTCATCCGAGGATTGCAGCATTCGGTGAATGCCGCAATGGAGATGATAGAGACGAGAAATGTAGAACTCTTGGGTCGATATTTCACGGAAGACGGAGTGCCGCTGAAAAGGCGGATTATGGTGGATGAGAAAACTGCCGTGGATGTTCCTCTTATATCTATCGTAAATCCATCTACCGTTAATATTAAGGAAGTGGAGATGGAGTTTAATGTCAATGTGGTAGATGTTGATTTGAGGCAGAAGGAGGCGCAGGGTGGATTTTTGACAGGAGAAAAGGATGTAGATTTCGATAACCGTTTAAGACGATCAAAGTTGGAGGTCAGTTTTGATGGGAAAAATAATCAGTCCAAAATGCATGTAAAGATTAAGTTTGAATCGACACCTATCCCAGAAGGATTATCGCGTGTCGTAGATGAATACGATAAGACGATAGCTACTTTCGATGTTAAGAATTCCTAATATTTTATTTTGAAGTTTGACTATTTAAATAACACTAATTATGGCAAATGAAAATAACGAACAGGGGAATGTAGCAAATAAATTTGTGGGTATTCCTATTGCAGAATTAGTATCAGCACCTCTTGTAGCGGTTTGTGATTCACAAAAGCGATTGGCACAGTCTGCTTTTGAGTTCATGAAGGAGATAGGCTTTGATGAGGACGGAAATACGCGTTTATTGAATTTTAATCTTCAAAGGCCGGTAGAGGGTTCCTCTACTCCTCAAGAGATAAAAGTGCAGGCTCCTTTCTTGGGTCTTGTTCCGCTTCCAAGCCTTTTGATTGACGATGTGAATGTAGAATTTCAGATGGAGGTAACGGCGACGGAAACATCAACAGAGAAGTCGTCAAAGGAGGGGAGTATAGATGCCAATGCGAAATTTAAATTCGGATGTTTTGGTAGCGGTTCAGTGAATGTCAGCGGTAAGATATCATCTTCAAGAGAGAGCACTCGATCGACTAATCAGACAGCAAAATATCAGGTGCGTGTTGCTGCCAGCCAACAAAAGCCGACGGAAGGCTTGAGTAAACTGATGGATATCATGGCTTCGTGTGTAGAACCTTTGTCGGGAGCAGAATAGAGATGCTTGTGCACGAGTCTTGTAATTGTTCTGGACCTTTAAAAATGGGGGATTTTTGTATTCGTGAAAAAAGTTCAGGATCTCCTACATTTACTTATGACGAGTTGGCATCATGTAGTGCCATAGTATTCAAGTGTGAGAATGGGTATGCTGGGTTCCATTATCCTGCGCGAAGTCTCCTTCCTAAAAATGATAATCGTTATCGGTTTATGGCAGATATGTCAACAATGTTAAATACTATTACAAGTAGAATTGGAAAGATTTTGGAAGTTCGTTGTTTTACTCCAAAGGCGTTATATGGGGATGAACGTGAAAGAGATAAGGATGAGGATGAGATAATATCTTTTTTTAAGCTTAAAGAGATTGTCAATGTAAAAGTAGCAAAAGATTTAGGTGAAGTTTCGATTTCGATAGATTGGTGAGTATTTTATAATGTTGCTATTTTGGGCTTCTTTTTGCAAAGTGTTGTAGTTCAGTAGTATGTCATATGTTTAGTTTAGATAAATTCATATCTGACAGAGTGACGTTCCGTCAGGAAGGCCTGTTTATCATAAGTGTTCACTTCTCCGCCTTGTCATGTAAAAAATAGTGCAGATTTTTGCCTAGACAATAAAATCAGGGCAAATGGAAACATCAAACAAACAAGTAAACGAGACAATAGCCTAGTCGGGTGTGGTGGATTACGCAGCTGCGCTTCGGCAGTATAAGAGGTATGGACACGGTCGTTCGATGAAGAAGTTCTGCGAGGACGAGGGGCGTTTATAAGGCCACAAACAGACCCCGGAGCGTGTTGGTGGCAAAATTTGCTGGACGGACTTCGTGATGCTGACAGATTAAAGAAACGAAGAATATGCGAGCGGAGGAACAACTGAGATTGGCCTATATGACCATCGCCGAACTGAAAGATCAGAATGCAAAACTGGTCGAAGCAGTGGCCGCTCTGAAGCGGAGACTTGCCGAGTCTGACGGTCGCGACAGGAGGATGGTGGAAGAGTTCTATAGAGGGATGATAGAGGATATGCGGACGGCGCAGGAAAAGCAGCTCCACGACTTGCGTGAGTCGATGCAATGCACGATAGATAGCCTTACTGCCCAAATATCGTCCCTTACCGCAAGCAGAAAGGTTAGCGCTGGTAGGCTATATGGACGCAAGTCCGAGAAATCGGGCCGCCTGAATAGGCGTAAGGATGATGACGACCGCAATAGAGGAAAGGACAACTTTGACGGTACGCCCGGCTCTGATAAGAGTTCGTGAATGCAATGGAAAAGAACTTTGAGGAAGCGATGTGGTTTATCGATTGGATGGTTGAGCTTCGCGAAGGAACACACGTTTAGGGGACGAAGCTATCGTGCGACGACAGGTATGAGGCTAGGTTGAAGCCCGGCGGTACCGCAGATTTAATGAAGTCCATAGAAGTCCGTTTTGTCGAGTATGCATGGTCGGATGATGCCGGTTGCGGACAACGCTTTCATGTACTCCGTAATTGAGAGCTGCAAACATAATGACATCGATCCGGGTAAGTATGTCAGTTTCCTCCTCGGCAAATTGAAAACTGCCAGAGAGGTTGAGGATCTAACTAGTCTCCTGCCTTGCTACTGTGGGCTATAAACCGGAAAAATCAACAAAAATTAAATAAAATCACAAAATCCCCCATTGAAAATCAGTGGGTTGGAAAAGTGAATGCTTACTTGGGAATCGCAAAGAAACAGATTATTAGTCGAAAATGAAGTAGAATTTAAAAAGATGAGCGCAAAGAATGTCATAAAAAGGATTGCCGGCAAACGTCTACCTCAGATATACCGATGGACAGTTACTATGGCAAAGGTCTATATCGTTTATTGTGGCCTTCTTCTAAAAGGACAATAAAACTCTGTTTGGATAATGGTCTTAAGGAAACAACTTTGGATAATAATCTAATCTCAATATTGCAGTCGGATGATTATACGGGTTTTATACGGTACTATGGTATTATTAAAAATCAGAATCGATAGGAAGTTATGAATGCTAATTTGGATGTCAAATGAAGTTTCGAGAGAGAATAGGAGACAGTAGTTTTTGGGTTGTATTTTTGTTGATTTACTTTTCTCAAGATACGTTGCTGTTTGGGACAAATGCTAATCATACAATGTTTTTATTAAAGAACATTGTACTCGTTCTTCTATGTTTATATCTGTCCAATAAATCAACGCAGAATCAATGCGTTTATAAGAATAGTTCTAAAATAGTGCTAATTGGTCTTATTACGATGTCCTTGTTATCAGCAATCTTCAATGTTGATGTGACGTTAAAGTATTTTTATGAAATACTATTATTCGTAATCGCATATAATTACACTCGCGTTGTTGGTTTTACAAAGTTTCGGGAACAGTTTGTATATTTCATTTTCTACTTGTCCGTACTGTCGGTCGCGGTCTATTTTATTTCGTTGCTTGCGTATCCGGTAATAGAATTATTGCCTTCTTTTAATAATGTCGCTAATGTCAAGTTTTATTCTCTATTCGGTCTTGTAAATGTTTCCGAGATTCCAATGTTTGGTTTGATAAGGAATTATTCATTGTTTCGAGAACCAGGGGTATATGCGATCTTTTTGATTATTGGTTTGATTTTCTTATTTAACACTAATACTATAGATCATAAACAAAAGAACATAATTTATGTTGTTCTATTAATTGCCTGTTTTACGACTTTATCTACGGCTGGATATATTGGGTTGGGTTTATTTTTTTTGTATTTGATAATATGTAATAATAAACAGATTACAGGTAGTTTTAAATTGGTATTATTGATAAGTTTCATTGTCGCCTTTTATTTTCTTTTATCAGATGAAATTCTTATCTCTTCTGTGTTTGGTAAATTGAGTGGTAGTGAGTCGTCCGATTCTCGTTTTGGTGCTATATATAATAATATAGATCTATGGCAAAGAAATATTGTATCAATATTGTTCGGAAATGGCTATGAGTTTGTGGAGAATAATGTTGAAGTTGTTGCGCAAGCGAATGGTTATTCAGCTAGTCATAACACAAACACTTTCTTCAAAATGTTGTCAGTTCATGGAATATTTTATTTCATCTCGGCTTTATTGTTATTATATAAGTCGTGTAGGCGGCTCACATCTAATCATTATTCATTGTATGTGTTCATTTTGTTTTGTGTAATGTTTTCCAATGAGGATTTGATATTTGATCAGATTGTATACGTAATATTATTCTATGGTTTATTAGTTAATGAAAAATACGAAGAAACTTCTGTTCGTAGGGTCGGTGCAGTCTGAGAAGATGTTGATGGCATTGTCTGACTTTGGGTTATCCTGTAGTTATGCCGCTAACACGTTTCAGACTTCTTTATTAAATGGATTGGCAAAATATTGCGAGATAAAGAGTATTAGCGAGTTGTTTATCCCGACCTGGCCTAAGGTTAAAGCAACATTCATAAAGAGTGAAGAGTTTTGTACCGGAGGAATAAAGTGCGAAAGCATTAGTTTCATAAACCTCCCTTTCTTAAAAAAGATCAGTCAGATTGTCTCTTGTTATGGAAAGATTAAAAAAAACGCCAAGGATACTGATACTATAATAATCTATGAACTGACATCTCGACGTCTAATCCCAGCTGTTTTAGCTGGCAAGTCTGTTAGGAAGATTGTCATTGTCCCTGATTTGCCGGAATATATGTCCGCCAATACCAATCCTTTGTATCTCTTTGCTAAGAAAATAGACAAGTTGCTTATAGACTGGACGCTAAAGCACGTGGACGGCTTCGTGCTCTTCAGTCCCTATATGAAAGAAAAAATAAATATAGGTGGAAGGCCTTGGATAACAGTCGAAGGCGTTTTTTCGACTGCTGATATTGTACCCGAACAAGAAAAAACGTCTTATAGGGTTCTATTATATACAGGTAAGATTGAGAAATGGTTTGGACTTGAAGATTTGCTTGAGGCCTTCGTGAAAATCAAAGGTGATGAGTATCGTTTGTGGTTATGCGGCTCTGGCGATATTGATATGATAAATCGATATTCTAAGATGGATAGAAGGATTATATATCGGGGGAGTTTGCCTCATTACAAGATTTTAGAACTTCAAAAGCAAGCAACGGTTTTGGTGAATCCAAGACATAGTTATGATGAATTTACTATGTACTCTTTCCCTTCAAAGACTATGGAATATATGGCCTCTGGGACACCAACGCTTATGTGTCCGTTGAAATGTCTTCCTAAGGACTACCTTTCGTATTTGCTTTTGTTTGAAGATGAAAGTATTGATGGAATGTCAGAAAGAATTAAGAACTGCTTGAACATGGAGCCTGACAAATTGAGAGAGTTGGGATTAAAAGCCTCTCATTTTATTTTGTCAAATAAGACGGCTGATAGTCAGGCAAGGAAAATAGTAGATACGTTGCTATAGTCAAAATAGGAATTGTACTAAGTATATGACAAAAATTTGAATATATTGAGCCGATATCGGTTTATATGGTTT
>CAVJMH010000033.1:0-10516 GCA_963650755.1 Firmicutes bacterium TM09-10
AAGTGGTACACTTTTAAAGTAGAATCTGGTACACTTTTCAGTTACTATCTACACTGTATCTGTAACTCTCGTTACCGCCGTAGCGATGTTGATTGGGATTCTTTCCTGTTCCTCCGGAACTACAGGAGCAGCGTTTTCATTTGCTGACTTTTTACAAGAAAGCACAAGCAATGCGCTTAAAATCAAAATCCATTTTGCTTTCATTTTTTAGTTTTTATTTAATCGTTAAATATTTTAGGACATCATAACGCATACACGCAGCGAGGGGACACCGGCAAAACTGCCAGCATCCCCTCGCGTTATATATTCAGTTAATTTTAAAGAGGTTATACCCCCCCCCTATTGATACGTTTTTTCATCTTAATCATTTAGAATAATTTCTTTTTTTCTTACACAGCCTTTCCGGCCATTTTCATCCTTGTCGTTTGTCCAAAAGTCCGCTAAATGTAGTTATTTCTTTCAACAAAAACAAACCCCGCCACCACAATCTACCACTGCAAACTTACTGAAAAATTCACTAACTTTGCAGTAGAATTAAATTACAAGTTATGACAATCCTTCGAGACAAGTACGTAGAACAGTTACTATCAAAGAGTTGGAATGGAAAAGTGAAGATAATCACCGGACTACGCCGATGTGGAAAATCATTCCTTTTAAACACACTATTCCGCAATTATTTGCTCGGCAGTGGAGTAACAGAGGACGAGATAATCTCAATTGACCTTGAAAAAAAATCCGATGCTAAATTCAGGAATCCGCTTACATTACTTGACAACATATTGTCACAAACCGACAATAAGAAAAAGAAATACTATGTATTCATTGACGAAATTCAGATGTCGCTAAAAGTACGAAATCCGGAACTTGAAGGCATTGAAGTGGCAGAAGATGATAAAGAATTGATATACATCACATTCTACGATATACTAAGCGAACTTAATAGCAGAGACAACATAGATGTTTATGTCACAGGAAGCAATTCCAAGATGCTGTCAAAAGACATTGTGACCCAATTTCGAGACAGAGGAACAGAAATAAAAGTATATCCGCTCTCTTTTGCCGAGTTTTACAAGAGTTCCAAACTTGAAAAAACCGATGCATTTGAGGAGTATCTCCGTTATGGCGGCATGCCTCTATCAGTACAGGAAAAAGATGAACAAGAAAAAATGTCGTATCTCAAGGGACTTCATAAAAATGTATATTTCAAAGATATTATCGAACGCTACAACCTTAAGGGCGATGAAGTGCTTGACGCTCTTGTCGATTCACTATATTCTTCTGTAGGTTCACTCACAAATACGCATAACCTTGCAAACGCAGCCGCGACACTTATGAAAAAGGGGACATCTGACAACACGATAAAGACATACATCGACTACATTGAAGATGCTTTCCTTTTGCATCATACAAAACGTTATGACATCAAAGGCAAGAAATATTTCGATTATCCTCAAAAATATTACGCTATGGACATCGGGCTTCGTAACGCAAAGCTCAATTTTCGCCAACAAGATACTGGACATCTTATGGAGAACGTTATATTCAACGAACTCACGCGAAGAGGATATTCGACAGATGTAGGTATGGTTCCTATCAACAACATAATTAACGGGAAAAAAGTTACAAGTCAACACGAAATAGACTTTATCGTCAATACCGGTGCAAGCAAGGTCTATATACAATCTGCATGGAACCTCAATTCTGATGAAAAATCCAGACAAGAAAAACAACCACTCATGCACACAGGGGATTTTTTCCGAAAGATTGTGGTAATAGGAGGCAATGAGAAACTATGGACCGATGATGATGGAATAACATATATCGGCATAATTCCATTCCTACTTGAAGATGTTTTGTAAAAGGCTCCTTATCCCCTTTCGAGTTCGCGGCGCATATCCTTTTCCTTTATGGACGCCCTCTTGTCGTATTCTTTTTTACCACGGGCCAATGCGATATGCAACTTGGCATAGCCCTCATCATTAATATAGCATCTCGTGGCCACGATGGTAAGTCCCTTATTCTTCACCGCCAAGGCCAAATGCCTTAATTCCCTCTTGGTCAACAGCAGTTTACGGTCTCTTTCCGGATCGTGCCCGCCCCAAGAAGCCCAAAAATAAGGAGCGATATTCATCCCCTTGACGTAAAGTTCGCCCCCGTTAAAATAACAGAATGCCTCCTGCAGCGAAGCCTTTCCCGCACGAAGCGACTTTATCTCAGTGCCCACAAGCACAATCCCCGCATCATACTGCTCCAAAAATTCGTAGTCGTATGACGCTCTCTTATTATTTATCTGAACTTTACTCTTAGCCTTGACCATAATTTAGTAGCCGCTTAAAACAGCTTTTCGGGCAAATTTAGTAATTTTGCCCCAGTTATGAAAAATCAAAGCGCTCCCCTGCCGACAGCGGAAACCGTGGACCCGAAGGAATTGGCCCGAATGTATGAGAATGGAGATGTGAACCTCGTCTGTGTACTTGGCCCAACAGCTTCCGGGAAAACGCGTTACGCAGTGGAATTGGCCCGAAGGATAGATGGAGAGATCATCTCGGCCGACTCAAGGCAGATATACCGCGGAATGGACATAGGCACGGGCAAAGACCTTCAGGAATACGGCGACATTCCCTACCATCTGATAGACATTCTTCCTGCCGGCGCTCAATATAACGTGCACGATTATCAGCAGGATTTTCTGAAGGCTTACTCTAAGATAAAGGTCAATGGACATATTCCCATCCTATGCGGAGGGACCGGGCTCTATATTTCAGCCGTCACGGGAGGATATAATTGGAACGGCGAAAAAATCCCTTTGAGCACATCGCGGGAGCATCCGAAGCTAAAGACCTTCTTCATAGGCACTTTAGTGAACCGCGACGAGCGTAACCGTCGTATCGACCACAGACTCGCACAAAGACTGGACGAAGGCATGATAGAGGAAATCCAAGGGCTTCTCCGGAGCGGCGTCCCTTCCGAGAGACTTATCGCCTACGGGCTTGAATATAAATTCGTTACCCTTTATCTTTTAGGCCAATTAGACCGCTCTCAGATGCAGGTGCAGCTCGCCACGGCCATACACCAGTTCGCAAAAAGACAGATGACTTGGTTCCGTGGGATGGAACGCTCCGGCGTCAAAATTCACTGGGTAGAAGTATGAAAATCATCTGCGACGATAAAATTCCCTTTCTTCAAGGAGTATTCGAGCCATACGCGGAAGTGCTTTACCGAAAAGGGTCTGACTTCCAAAGAGAAGAGGTCCTGGATGCAGATGCACTCATTATCCGCACACGGACCAAGTGCGACGAGGCCCTGCTGCAAGGCTCAAAAGTCAAAGTCATAGCCAGCGCCACCATAGGATTTGACCATATAGACACCTCTTGGTGCGAAAGTCATGGCATCATTTGGGCCAATGCTCCCGGCTGCAACTCATCTTCTGTCCGCCAATGGGTGGGAAGTGTCCTCTGCGCCATGTCTCATAGATTGGCATTCTCCCTTAAAGACAAGACCTTAGGGATAGTCGGAGTAGGGCATGTGGGTTCAAAAGTGGATGAATTGGCTAAGACACTTGGGATGAAGACGCTCTTGTGCGACCCTCCACGCGCCGAAAAAAAAGGAAAGGGAAAATTCGTGGACCTTCGCAGAATAATAAACGAGAGCGATATCATAAGCCTACACGTTCCGCTGAGCGAGGATACCTGTCATCTTTTTTCTGAAAAAGAGCTTAATGAACTTCACGCGGGGCAAATTCTTATCAACAGTTCACGCGGTGAAGTGGTGGACGAAAAAGAGCTGAAAAACTGTCTTAAAGGAGGCTTCGGAATTCACGCCGTGCTGGATGTATGGGAACACGAGCCTGAGATAGATAGGGACCTGCTGGAGCTTGTGGAGATAGGAACGCCTCATATAGCCGGGTATAGCGCCGACGGGAAAGCCGAAGGAACGGCACAAGCCGTAAGGGCAGTTTCTAAAGTTCTGGGCATAAAAGAATTAGAAGATTTTGTAGTCTACGATATTCCCCCCTCTGAAACGCCCGCCTACGACGTGCTTTCTGACGACAAGGCACTTCGCGCCCACCCGGAGGATTTCGAAAAACTGCGAGGGGACTATCCTATAAGACGAGAGCCGTTCTTTAAAAACTAAATTGATAAAATGAGACTTGCTATACTTGCTGCCGGGGATTACCCTAAAAAGGCCTACCCGAGATACCTCCTGGAACAGGCGGATGCCATCATCTGCTGCGACGGAGCGCTTGAAGCGGCGCTCAAACATCACCAGAATGTCAGCGCTGTCGTAGGTGATATGGATTCACTTCCTAAGAGTGTCGCCCAAAAATTCCAAGGGGCCAAAGTTCATGTTACCGAGCAGGACTACAACGACCTCACGAAGACGATGCGCTATATAATGCAGACATATAAAGACATAAAATCCATAGATATACTCGGCGCCACAGGAAAGCACGAAGCCCATACGATAGCCAATCTTTCTCTTCTTATGACTTACGAGAAGTGGTGGGGCTTCTGGAAAAAAGGGATAAACGTGCAGATCGTTTCAGACTATTGCACGGCTTTCGTCGTGAGCGGTGATTGCACTCTTCAACTGGGCGAAGGCAGAAAAGTGTCATTTTTCTGTAATGACCCATCGCTTCGAATAAAAACGACGGGGCTGCAATGGCCCTTGGACAACGTGGAGTTCTCCCAATGGTGGGTGGCCACTCTCAACAGGTGCACCTGCGATGAGATTTCGCTCTCCCTTAGCCACGAGGCCGAGGTGCTGATTATAACGGAATGATATTTTTTTCCAAATGATTAAGAAGCTGTTTTGAAATAATTGCATTTTGTAACGAATTTTGCTAAATTCGCAGCGTTTTTGAAGGGAGCGCATTAAAAACGTGAACAGAACATCATTATTTCGAGCCCTCAAAGACATTTTGAGCAACAAACAGAATTGTTTTTTGATTACAAAACATCAATTTTTATAAAAATGAGAATTATTCAGGTTACAGGTAGAGAGATCCTCGATTCAAGAGGAAATCCTACAGTTGAAGTAGAGGTTACCCTCGAATCCGGCATTAAAGGTGTGGCAGCTGTTCCTTCTGGAGCATCTACCGGTGAGAATGAAGCACTTGAGCTTCGCGACGGCGATAAGAAACGCTACCTTGGAAAAGGTGTTCTTAAGGCTGTGGCTAACGTTAACGAGGTTATCGCCCCTGCCATCATTGGCCAGTCTGCTCTCGAACAGAGAACTATCGATCAGATAATGATAGACCTTGACGGCACTCCTACCAAGAGTAAACTTGGTGCAAATGCCATCCTGGGTGTCAGCCTTGCAGTAGCTCATGCAGCTGCAAATTATCTTGACCTTCCACTTTACCGTTACATCGGCGGCACGAACACTTATGTGCTCCCTGTTCCTATGATGAACATCATCAACGGTGGTGCTCACTCAGACGCTCCTATCGCATTCCAGGAGTTCATGATCCGTCCTGTAGGAGCTAAAAACGAGGCTGAGGCCGTTCGTTGGGGCGCTGAAGTTTTCCACGCTCTTAAGAAAGTGCTTAAGGACCGCGGATGCTCTACCGCAGTGGGCGACGAAGGCGGTTTCGCACCTGCACTCAAAGGCATAGACGATGCTCTCGACTGCATCATCGAGGCCATCAAGGCAGCAGGTCTTGAGCCAGGTAAGGACATAACCATCGCTATGGACTGCGCCGCTTCAGAGTTCTGCTTCAAAGGCGAAGACGGTAAATTCTACTACGATTACAAGCAGCTCAAAGACGGTAAGAAGAAAGACCCTAAGGGCAAGAAACTTTCTACCGAGCAGCAGATTAAATATCTTGAGAAACTTATCGAGAAGTACCCTATCGACTCTATCGAGGACGGTCTTTCTGAGGAAGACTGGGAAGGATGGGTTAAGCTCACCAAGGCTATCGGTTCACGCTGCCAGCTCGTAGGTGACGACCTCTTCGTTACTAACGTCAAGTACCTCCAGAAGGGTATCGAGATGGGCGCCGCTAACTCTATCCTCATCAAGGTTAACCAGATAGGTTCTCTTACCGAGACACTCGACGCCATCGAGATGGCACACCGTCATGGTTACACCACAGTAACCTCTCACCGTTCAGGCGAGACTGAGGACACGACCATCGCAGACATCGCAGTGGCTACCAACAGCGGTCAGATTAAGACAGGTTCACTCAGCAGAACAGACCGTATCTGCAAGTATAACCGCCTTATGAAGATCGAAATCGAGCTTGGCGAGACTGCTAAATACGGCTACAAGAAGCTCAAATAGCCTCTTTTAAACACAATTGGAAGGCGGTTATTTAACCGCTTTCCAATTTTTATTAACTTAAACTATCATTAACTTTATGCCGACTGTTTTTATAGTCTTTGGCTTCATCTTTAAATTTTATTCAGATGACCACGAACCGGTTCACATTCACATTACAAAAGATGGACACGAAGCCAAATATAATATCGAACCTAATATAATTTTGATTTTCAACCACGGTTTTAAAAAACACGAACTTTCCATGATTGAAAGTATCATTGAAGAAAATACTGACGTAATCAAAGCAAGTTGGTCCGAATTTTTTAACAAAAACTAGCACTATGGCGACGAAACATTTTATAGAAAAAGTCTGGGTAGATGATAATCAGGTGTTTGCTAAAACCGAAGATGGTCTCATAGCCAGCTATCGCTTTTCCGATTGGAACAGACTGAAAAATGCCACGCAAAGCCAAAGAAAAGACTTCACTCTTTCCTATTACGGCATTCATTGGCCACAACTCGACGAAGATCTCAGTTTCGAAGGGATGTTTTCCCATGCAGGGCTATGTAACAGAACACTGGAAGAAGACAGCGTCTGCTACATAAAAGAAAATTAAAAACTGTAACCCACGCCTATAGTCAGAGTGCCGGAAAGCTGACCGGAGAAAAGATAGGCCAAATCGAGGCGACACCCTTTAAGACCTACACCAAACCCTACAGAGCCGTAGGACGGAATAAGACATTTCTCTGAGCCATAATGATACCCGGCTCTTAGGCAGAACAAACCCTTATATCCGGCCTCGGCGCCTACGGAAGCCCCTAAAGCACTGTTTGCAAGATAATAGTCCGAATCAAAATAAACCCCATAAGAAAGAATTCCTAAAAAGAAGTCTTCGTATCCGGCGGCCAATTTCACGGAACCAGGCAAAGAAAACTCCGAACCGGAAGCCGACTTAACCTTACCTCCCAGAGACATAAGCCCAGCGGCGACCTTCAATCCAGAAAAATTAAGCGAAGCCACCGCATCCGCAGACACGGCGCTATAAGAATGCTCCGCCGCGAGCGTTTCGGACAGATAATGAACATTCACACCTAACGAAAGCACAGGGAGTACCTTATAAGCTGCACCTGCGCTAAGACTAAGCTGCGAAGGAGTAAACGCTCCCGACCTTGAACCATCTGAATTATAAATATCGTAAGACTTACCCGCTCCGTACACGACACCGGCACTCACTGCCACCTTCTGCGAGAATCTATAAGCGAGCCCTGCCGTATAATATGAAGTCTCTGACGCTGCCCACTTATTATAAGACAGCGAAGAATTGAACTTATATGGAGCATCCAGCGAAAGGGTAGGATTAGACACAGCCGCAGAGGATGCCGTGGTCGCATTTACAAAGCCCGCACCAGCAAGTCCCTGAATGACAGCATCTTGACTAATTCGTTCAAAGCCCAAGGCCTCATCCGACTGCGCTGACGCACTACACAGAGGAATAAGCAGCATAGCACATAGGAGAATCAATCTGTTAAGTTTCATCCCCTCGCTTCCCTTTAATATAATTTCACGTTTTCTCATACTATAGTTTCACTATCGTTTTCACCGTCTCTACACCGTCTATCGTCACCTTAACCATATATACCCCAGGAGCAAATCCTGACATATCGACACTTGCCGGATTAAACACACTCGTCTGCACGGTCTGTTCATAGACCAATGCCCCCGTGGATGAATAAATCCTAATGAGCGTCGAAGCCTGCTCGCCTCCGGAGACTTTCAAAACATCCGTTACCTGCGTAGGATACACATCCGCTTCTGCCTTCGAATCGCGTACACTAACTCTCAAAGAGAGCGAAGCCTCCGCACCCTTAGCATCCCGAGCCGTTATGGTAATTATATCCTTTCCATAGTTCAATGAAGTCAAAGAAAACACGTCCGGAGTCGAATTCAGATGCGCAATCTTGGAGTTCGTATGCTCCGCGCTAAAAGAGAGCTCATCTCCATCAGGATCCGAAAAATACTCTGACACATTGAAAGTTACACTGCGACCCGTCGCATCAAAGAACTGATCCTCGAACTCTTTAAGCGCCACCGGAGCCCTGTTTTCAAGCACGGTCAGAGTAAATTCATTGCTCGAAGACGCACCATAAGCATCCTTGGCCTCCACGACTATCTTATACTCTCCCGGCTCTTCCTCTACTCCGTTAACAGAAAGATAATAATACCCTTCCGAGTTCTTCCCGTATGAAAGAGTGCTTAAAGACGGCTCAGACTCCACTGACACATCAAAAGCATGTCCGTCAGGATCATGGACATCGAGAAGCGCAGTAAACTTCTCCGTAGCTTTAACGTTCCATGGCAGCGCAGTAACTACCTGCACCACAGGAGCATTATTCTGCGTAGTCGAAACCTTTTTAACATCCGAAAGAACACCAAAATTCCTGTTATAATCATAGCCCGCTATGGCCACGTAATAATCGGTGCTGAATTCGAGGGCCTCGATGCTCCCGCTTATCGCATCTCCCCGGGATTTCCCGTCTGTACTTATGCTCTGTGTCTTTATCGTAGAAGGCAAACGGTTCAGATTAAGTTTTTCATAATCAGATTCGTCTTTGCTGGCCAGAAGAAGATAACCATAAGCCGAAGTCCCATCCTCCGAAGCCCCTACGCTCCAGTCAAAATTTATGATTCCACCTCTCCCCTCTACTGAATAAGTCTCCACCTTCTCCGGCGCACTTTCCTCTCCATACACGAAAGCGCCGTAAGCATCTACAAGCGGGCCAATCTGCGAATCCTTAATAAATTCAGAATTGGCACCACCAAGAAGCCTTTCCACCAGCATATCATTTGTAAATTCAGGACCACCGAACCACGAAACGAGAAGTGCCGCTACCCCGCTTACATGCGGACAAGCCATGGATGTACCCTGAAAACTTTCATAGCCTCCAGGAATAGTGCTGAGCACCTGAGGGCCGACCTGCGCATCTCCTCCCGGAGCGGCGATGTCCACCCAATCACCATAATTGGAATAATACGACTTGGTCCCCTTCGAAGACATAGCACCCACGGCTATGACTGGCTCGTACGCACCAGGCCAACCTATGGACCAGTTCTCGTTCCCGGCGGCGAAAATAACTACCCCGCCTTTCATAGGCCCCGTCTGGTTCCCTTCCTTATCGATGCCCGCGTTTTTTATGAAATAATCTATGGCTGCCTTGTCGGCACTGCCTATGCCGCTCTTTTTAGCTTCACTTTCCGTCTTAAAATCATAGGCCCAGCTGTTCTGCGATATGACAGCGCCATGGTCAGCACCCCATACTATGGCAGAAGCGGTGTTTCCCCCTATATCATCACCCGTAGCAGTGTCCGTTCGGAAAACCTGGCACGAAAGAATACGGACACCTCCGTTACCATCTGTTCCTCCTGCTATGCCACAGACACCGACCCCGTTATTATTAATGGCCGCTATGGTTCCGGCTACATGCGTACCGTGATCGTGCGCGACTATATTAGCATTGTTGTCGACAAAATTCCAGCTGCCGTTCTTCCCTCCGGAGATAACCACCGCGCCTAAATCCTCGTGCGTCAAGTCCACGCCTCCATCGACGACGGAGACTATGACATCGGAAGATCCTCCTGTATAGCGGTTCCACACAGGGGCCACATTGATGTCCGCCCCGGCTTTATATTGAGAGCCCGAACCGGAGTTATAATAGTGCCACTGGTACGAAAGATAAGGGTCATTAAAAGAAGGAGTCTCCGAAAGAAGCTTAATCTTATGGACAGTCTCCACATTCGAAACGCCCTTCACTCCGGAAAGCACCTGCCCGGCCTTAGTCTGCACTGCTTTAGAAGGGTCATAAGTAACATACCAATATTTATGCAACCCAGCCTCACGATGCCTTTCCTCCCACTCGCCAGCATCCGGAAACACTCTCTCGACGGAACTTACGCTCACCTGCGAAAAAGCATCATCCAGACTGGAGATACCTGTATTCACGAGACATCCTGCCTTAGTAATCACCTTCTTAGAAAGACTTTCTGCCGTCTCGTCGTCAAAAGTTACCATAAGTGTGACCAATTCCTGTTCTGAAGCTTTCGAAGGCACTTGAGCCTCTTCCCTTACATCTTGACTGCAAGATGCGAAAAGCCATAGGCACATCACAAAGCCCAATATTCTGTCAATAACGCTTTTTCTCATTACAATAGTTCGTTAAAAATTAGCCGAGCCTAAGCGGCTCTGGCAGTAAATAA
>CAVJMH010000034.1:0-9357 GCA_963650755.1 Firmicutes bacterium TM09-10
TCGGGAATGTCGATCACGTCGCCGGGATTGAGGGCGATGGCAGGCTTGCCCCATTCCTGATACCATCCCTTGCCGGACACGCAGATGAGAATCTGGCGGACACCATGGTGGATGTGCCAGTTGTTGCGGCATCCCGGCTCAAAGGTGACGTTGGACATCGGGAGAACGGTCTTTTCGTCTTTTTGAAGGTTCTTCGGAGCGATGCTTGCCAAGTGGCTGTCACCGATGAAATACTTAGCATAGGCTGTGTTCGGGTCGCCCTTGAGCCAAGCTCCGTCCGTGGCATCGGCGGCATTGTCGCATTGAGACAACCCCTTGTCGCTGAGATATTTCATCAGTTCATCCACCTGCTCCTGCGTGTTGCCCATACGCACTGCTCCCTTCTGGTGGGATGCCAACTGCGGAGCCACACCCTTGATGGAAGCCAAGGCGGCAACGGTGACAATCTCGCGGTCGGAGGCCGAAAGCTGGTCGCCGGCGAATATGTCGCCGAATAGGTGCGACTTCAAGTAGTAGTCGTCCTGCGGGCAGAAATCATAGTCAAAGGGCTTGCCACTCAACTTGGTCTGCGTCTCCGTGCCCATCTTGAGAGCCAGCTCCGCATCGTCCCAAGCCTTCGGACGCTTCCACGCCTTTCCCACGTCATCCTTTTTTCCCTCCGCCTTGCGGGTGTCAAGCACTTTTGCCAAAATTCCCAAGGGGCCGATGACGAAATGGTCGTGTTCACTTTCCGACGGCTCGCTGTACCCTGTCACTTCGTCGTAGTGCGCAGGATCCATGAACGCCTGTTTCCTGCCGGTCAGAATCTTGTGGGCATAGCTCTGATGGGAGACATCGAAGACTATTTTGTCCACGGGCGAGTTGAAAACATAGTGCAGGGCGACGGTCGCCTCCACCATTCCCAGATTCGGTCCCACATGACCGCCGTGTCCGCTCAGTTTTTCAATCAGACAACGCCTCACCTCGTCGGCAAGGACATTCAGTTGCCCGACAGTCAGTTTCTTGACATCCGCCGGACCGTTTATTTTCTCAAGGTACATATCGTATATAGTTAATTCTTATCCTGATTCATCTGAAATCCGGATGCAAGATTACTCCTAAATAAAGAACGGCTTCATACCGGCAATACGGAAAATATTACCGGAATTCCGTTTTTACCGCGAACTCTTCCTGATTGATTTTGGGTGCCTGAAGAAAAACGACTACCCATGTAATCGAAAACCCTGTCACCTGGTGACATAAAATTCGATTAACAATGAAAAATATTCAACGAAAGGAATATCTGGACGAACTCATTTCTCTGCGGAATGACGGGATGATCAAGGTTATAACAGGAATGCGCAGATGCGGCAAGTCTTATCTGCTTTTTGACTCTGCCCAGTGAATTTGGATTTATTAAAAAGTATTCATAAATTCGACCGTAACCACAAAAGCTTATGGCATCAGTTATATGATACACGAGGAGAATTACTCCGTTGTTATTAACCCTTAATTATAACGATTATTATGAAACGCATACTATTTTTTTCGATTTTCATCTTATTTGTATTCTCTTCCTGTTCACAACAAGAGGAAGATTTTAAGGTTTACCCTGCAAAAGAGTATATAGTTGCCTCAGAAAGAGGATGCTTCAGTGATGGTAATGGTTTATGGGCAACCTACTTTTTTGTCAAAGAAAAAGGAGATAACACATGGGAAACATACGACCGCATTCTGGGGTTAAATTACGAGCAAGGATATGAATATCAGATAAAGGCAGAAAAGATTAAAGATAAAAGTCTATTAAAATTAGCTGATGGTCCAAATCCTATCTACCTGCGCTTAGTGAGAGTAATGTCTTTAGAGAAAAAAAACTCCGAAGGACTTCCTGATAATTATATCAAGTATAGCGACGAATTACCTCCACCAAGCGAGTATTTCCCTCACGAATAGTGATTACTAAAATATCCTTCATGGAATACGATGAATGAGCAGACAATGGCGCTTTCATTTTAAACTGCAAGAAGGAAACAAAAACGAGACAGGGCAGAGATTTTTCTGCGCAGTCGCTTCGCGACCCTATACGGGCAAATGCTTCGAAAAATCTCTGCCCTGTCTCTCCTTTTATAGTTGTGAATTGCTTATAAACTATTATCTTTGACAGACTGATTACAGCTTCCACGAAGCGACTATCCACTATGCGCTGGTTGTGAATTGCTTATAAACTATTATCTTTGACAGACTGATTACAGCAGAAGCTCTTTATGAGAAGTTAACCGATGAGTTGTGAATTGCTTATAAACTATTATCTTTGACAGACTGATTACAGCAGATTTTCAGGAAGTCGCTATAACACAACTATTTAGAAGGTGTAATCAGAATTAAAAATCCAGCCCATCATAAGGCTGGATTTTTATTTTCTCTCCGAGATTCCAATTTCTATCAGATCAGAACAACTCCAACTGCATATAATCAATAGGCGGATCTTGCACTTTCTTCTGATAAAAAAGTTCCATATCGCCAAACTGCTTATCTGTAATCGTCAAAATCCCAACATTACCAAGGTCCGGGAGATTAAGCTTTACCCTTTTTACGTGTACCGATGCATTTTCCGCACTAGGGCAGTGCCTCATATATATTGAGAACTGGAACATTCTAAAACCGTCCGAAACCAATTTCTTACGAAAATCACTTGCCGCCTTTCGCTGCTTTTTCGTATCGGTCGGCAAATCAAAGAAAACGAGCACCCACATAACCCTATATGCACTGATTCTTTCTATCATCGGTGTCACAAACTAAAGCATCTGAGGATACACGATTTTACGAATTTCTCCGGCATAACACTTGGCTAATGATGCCGTAGTAACAGAAGCCGCTACCATCAACGGACTCTTATGCCCATCTATACTTACATCTATCACCGGAATAGACAGTAACCTCTTTTTTATATCGGCCGTCAATTCTCCTTTTCCATACTTAGAAACTATATCCACCACCTCTCTATCCACATAAGGACGATAAGGTTCCATGATGTCATCCGCCAGACAATACGCATTGTAACGATTATGATGATGAATACCTAATGTAGGAAGCAAGCCGCTTGACACCAAAGAGCGCGCAACTATAGAGCGTAAAATAGAATAACCATAATTGAGAATGTTATTAGGAGGAGATTCCTCTCTTCCTCTTACAAAAAACGGATCCTTAAATATTGTCTTCCAATAATATGCTGCAGCGCGAGCCTCCATATTTTCAGAATCCCCGCTACGCACATCCTCTGCCCAAGCGAGCATATTATTATATCTTTCTCCCGTGGCATAATATAAAGTAGATGCTTGATTAAGAATCTTTTGACGTACCGTCTGTTGCCACAATTGCTTTTTCAGAGGAAGAGACGCCTCTATCTGCGAAGTAAACCTTTCGTTCTGAAGAGTATGACCGCAAAGCGGAAGCATTAAGCCCACAGGAAGCCGAGAAGAATCACATGTAAGCACCGCCACGTTATTTTCAAGCAAGGCCTCCAACAGACCTTGAGTAATAGTAATCTGTTTATTATCAAGAACCACTACCCCGATATCCTCTACCGGTATAGTCTTTACTTCACAGACATCCTTACTTATCGTAGGTTCAGGAGAAGGAATGCGTATTACTAGTTGGTCAAGTCTTAAAGACAAATAGGCAGGATTCCCAAAATATAAGGTTCTTTTCACCATAGCTTAATACTCCCCTACCTGAACTATCTTCCCTATATGGTTCACTCTTACCTTCACCGCCCCATCAAGTTTATCAATAGCCGTAATTCTCTTCCATGTCACATCCCTTAACTCCTTCACATCTTCAACACTTGTCTCAAGATGGTGTCTAAAACAATAGTACTTGGATGACAACTTCTGGACCCTGAACAAGTTCTTACTTATCTCAGAATAATTCCTCTCATCCAACAGATCTATTTCAGAAGGGTCGAATCCAGTCTCGGGATTAGGAAAAACAAAATATTCATTCTGCTTCATAGAGAATAGGAAGTTCCATCCTTCATCTCTCTTAAAGTCCTTATCTATAATTGGATATCCTAAATTAGCTCTACTAACGGCCTCGTAGAACGTAACGACATTCTCTTGCAAATGCCCCTTGTCGTCCCTATATATGGCTATATGATGATTACCTCCATATTCCACAAAATCAGAAGAGATTCTATTTCCACTTTCATTTGATAATAAAAAACCATCCTTATCATGCTTATAATGCAGAGATTTCACCGTATTTACACTTGCCGAAAGAGTCACTTTTTTTAGTTTTATGCCTTTCTCCTTATTAAACCATATCGGATTCTCGTCCAGATTAGAAAAAGCGACCTTAGCCTTATTCTTGTCGTCAACATTACACTCATCGAGCCTGGCTTGCAAAAGACTCTTCACCTTAGCATCAACTACACTTTCAATCTTAATCTTTTCGTCAATAGCCTTACGGGCAGTATAATACGGCACCATGGACACTGTTTTCACTTTCTGAGGTACCTTTTCTGTATGCAAAATATCTATCCACAAAGGCTTCTTATCCAAACTGTTTGCTCCGCAAAACGCTTTTTTTACATCGCCGCCAGCCTCAGACAATCGACGCAAAAGAGCCTCGCGATACCTTTTATTCGCTACGGTAGCTATCTCCTCCTTATTAAAAGCGGAACCTACATTCTCTTCTTTAGTCTCATACCTATTACGTTTCCCATAAATGGGTTCTTTATGCAGCTGGCCTCGAGGGGTAAGTTGCTGCTTTTCATTAATACTTCCACCCTGGGCCTTGGTCTTGTTAATATTAGAAGTAACGACCTTGTTTTTAGATTTTATGGAGACAAGCACGTTATCAAGATTCTCCTTTGCCACAAAACGTAACTCATTTAAAGGCATAGGAGGATTGAACCTCAATTTATTATCTCTATCCCTATGCAATTCTTTAGCCTCTATCGCCATCACTACCCGTGTCTTATCCTCTGCCTCTAAATCATACGCGGGAGCATTACAATTTCTCGCATTTAGATTATTAAGATACTGTATATAAGATGGTTTAGTGAATGCAATGGTCAGAGCATCCATAGCATGATGCCTATGATCATTTCTCTTCGTCCAGCCTTTTATCTGAGCTTTCTTCTGATGATCCTTTCCCTCCACATATTCTGTCAGACCCTTTTTATCATACTTATCCCAGTTAAGTTCCTTCATTACATCTATAAGCTGCCAATCCTCTCGAAGTCTGGCAGTTATACTTCCTGTCGTAGAAGTTACACTCTTAACAAAATCCTCCAGCATCTCCTTAGCCTTTCTGGCGATATACTGCGAATCCCTCAAATCACGATTAATAAACCCAGCAGGGATTTCAGATTCCCGCATAAGAAGATTTCTGCGTTTACTTCCGCTTATGCTTTTGTTTTTAAACAATTCCTCTATCTTAGCCTCATAATTACCAGCACCTGACTTTCCGTATTTCTCAAGCACATAATCATAGGCCGTCCTATTACCTTTTTCCTCATTTACGCATCTAAGTTCTATGGTCTTATTAGAAAAAGAATCGTCAAAGAGCCTGGCTTGAGGGATAATGTGTTCGATATTATAATCCGATGTAAATAACCTGGCCTTATCTACCTTGACATTTGAATAAAGCGTCTTATATCCATTGGATGCCAATTCTTTATACAACTTATACCGGATAATGTCATTACGGGTAGGAGAAGAAATACCGAATTCCTTTTCCAGCTCCTCCTTATTCTCTTCATTATCCTTAGTCGCAGCTGCTATTCCTTTTGTGTCTTGTTCCCTTTCTTTCGCACTCTTCTTAAGTTCTCGGGCCAATTCTATCCTCACCTCATCAGGCTTGCCATACTCATCCACAACAGCATTAACGACATTAACCATCTGATTAAGAATTTTTTCCACCACAGGATTACGCAGGCTATTCTTCGGAAGAGCCTCAAGATGATTCTTATATTGTTTCGACTCGATTTCCTCTTTAGTCAAAGAGCGCGCGGAATGTCTATAACCAGCCTTTTCACAAGCATCGCTATACTGATAACCATCCTCCAAGAAAGGAAGAATTCTTCTTATAGCCTTAGCACTAAGGTTACCATAATCCGGTTCAAAAGTAATATTGGCCAATATCTTAGCATATTCTTCCGGAAGAGCGGTTATTTCTTCTATTTTTCTGACCAAAGAATCCTGACCAGACTTCGAATTATCGCTTACATAGGAATACAATAAATGCCACAAAGCAAAATAAGACGAGCTCTCTTCGGCATTCGCATTAAGAAAGTCAGTTTTAGCTCCAAGGGCCTTAAAAACATCCGAAACTACATTCTTAACGCTCTTAGCATCCTTTTTCAAAAATTCGTCATCGCCATTTCCGCTTTCCTCCACTATCTTAGCATACGCTTCATACAAAACAGACTGAGTCTTATCCCCATCCACCTGCTTATAATTAAGCTTGACATTCGAGCCCAAACCGAGAATCTTTTTTATGTCTGCGGATGAAAGGGTCTTCTTTACGGAAAGTTCATCTGCTAAAATACTTCTTTGTTCATCTGAAAGAACACTCCCGTTAACTGTCAGATTATTAATCTCTTGCCACATTCTAAACTCCTGATAAAGAGGAGAAGATTTAGGTGCCACCTTACGCAATGGTTCGAATTCGCAGTTACTGACAAGCCCCTTCTGACTTCTTAACGGCCTCTGATAAAAAATAATAACGTCGCGAATCTCGTGCTTCAATCCCTCTGTTAGTTCCGGATGATACTTAGATTGAGTACTCCAAATTTTATCAAACTCATCCATATAATCGGAGCGATAGAACACCTGTCCTTTAAGGCGCCGATTAGGATCTTTATCTATCTGGGTTACAAGATATTGGCCTATCGTAAGACCTTTCATGCATAGCTCCTTATTCCTGTCGCTTATATCTCCCAAATATCCTCCGGATTTCTTTATATCATTATTCACCTCTTGTAACGCGATAGCTAATTTTTCCGGTTCCAATTTATGTGCAAGTCCTTCTGCGCGAAGACGATAATTATCTTTTATTTTCTCCTCCCTCTTAAGTTTTCTGTTTTCTCCTTCCAAAGAAAACTTTTTCGCTATAATAGCCCAAGTCTGACTGCTATTTTTACCCTTCAATTCCTCCTTAAATTCCGAAGTAAGCTGCTCTGGATAAAATTCCGCCTGCTTAGTATAAAGTCTATCAAATTCAGCTTCCAGATCGGAGCGATAAAAAGATAAACTACTCTTTTTATCCTTTAATATCAATTCATTATAGACATATTGGCCTGGAGTATAATCCTTTTCATACAATTCTTTAGCTAAGGAGATGCTATCTATCACTGAACCATCCTCCTCACTGGATTTACATTTACGATTGCTTCTGTAACCCCTCTTCTTATTTATATTCAAGAACACTCTGGCCAATTCCTCCAAAGAGATTTCCTGCGATGCAGCCTTTGCCCTCAAATGCAGTGTCTGAAACGTAGAATTTTTACCATCCTCCGAGAGAATCGTTTCATCTGTAATAAAATGAGCACCCTTAAGGGTCTTCATAAGAAAGTCTCTTCTTAACTTATAGCGCTGAAGATTACGTCGCGCTCCACGCTTACTGGTTCTATTTGCATTCGTAGTAATGCTCTTCCCCTTTTCGAAATCCGTCTTTTCGTCAACTGTCAAGGGATTTACCCTAACGCCAAGCTTTATAATCGAGGATTTTTCGTTATCATTTTCGGCTTCATTAACTAAGGCCCAGCCTATGGAACTGACCCCGAGATCCAATCCTAATATCTTTTTCATAACGGTTATTACGTTTTATGCTATAAATATAACGAAAATACTTGTTTATCAAAAACTTTTGACTACCTTTACAGAAGTTTATAGCAATTCACAATAAGGATTATTCCGTTGTGAAAACATTTTTAGGCGGCCTCTGGTCGCCTGTTTTTTGCTCCAACCTAAAATAGGTGGAGCTACAAGTACGATTGGCAGGAAAATAATCGGCTACCGACGGGAAGTCAAAGTCTTCCAATAAATTAGGGCGGCCAAAACTATCACACCTCCGGTGATGCCGATGAACGAAATCCCCGTGTGTGTGCAGACCAAGCCGCCGATTAACGCCCCTGTTCCTATACCGAAATTAAATATTCCGGAGAAGATGGACATCGCTACGGAACTTTGAGCGGGCGGCGTATTGGCAATAATCTCGGACTGCATCGCCACATTAAATGCTGTCGCCGACATACCGAGCAAAGCACAAACTCCCACTGTAAAAGGGATGCTGAATGAAAGCGGAAGCAACAGCAACACCCCGGCAATCATTCCACACAGCGAGATATTGATGAATCGGAAACGCATCTTCGGGTAAAATTTCGAGTACAGCAGACTTCCGAGGATTCCCGCCCCGCCAAAAATCATCAGAGAGAACGTAACCCCTTCCTCGCTCATTCCTCCTACCTGCTTCAAAAACGGTTCTATATAGCTGTAAGTCGTGTAATATCCTGTAGCAAAGGCAGCTGTGGTAAGAAATATTCCCACCAGGACTTTATTCCCAAACATCGCCGGCAGGTCACGACCAGACATCCCTCCACCACTCGAAACCTTAGGGAGCAAAGCGAAAAGATAGAGAAAAACGAACAGCGACACCATTCCTATACTAAGGAAAGTCAACCTCCAACCCACGCTAAGGCCAATCACTCTGCCTATTGGGAGTCCGAAAATCATCGCTATGGAAGAACCCGTAACTATCATACCGAGAGCCGTAGATTTATGGCTCTCAGGGACTATCCTCACAGCGATAATAGACACGATGGACCAGAAAATCGAATGAGAACAAGCCACCCCGATACGCGAGAACATCAACATTCCAAAAGAAGCCGAGAGATATGACAGCACTTGGAACAAAGTGAACACGGCTATGACTCCAAGCAACAGCCTGCGCATCTCCATCTTGGACGTGAGCATCATAAGAGGCATGGAAAGCACCATCACAACCCACGCGTAAACAGAAATCAACATACCTGCATCCGCTTCTGTCATAGAAAAATCATTGCCAATATCTGTCAACAGAGCGATAGGAATGAATTCAGACGTATTGAATATGAATGCCGATAAGGTCAGCCCTATCAATGCCAACCAAGTTTTGATGGACATTCCTATAGCTTCGGCACTTTCCATAGTTACCATAAAAACACTATTCTAACTACCTTTACCACACCACTTTTCATCATTCGCAGCGTCCAGTACACTTCTTCAAAACAACCTCTTATTACTATAAAAAAAGAGGCCGACCATAAAAGTCAGCCTCTCGTGCGTCCTTAGGGATTCGAACCCTAGACCCACTGATTAAGAGTCAGTTGCTCTA
>CAVJMH010000035.1:0-8779 GCA_963650755.1 Firmicutes bacterium TM09-10
CAAAGGTAGAGCGGCTATGACTCTTCTAAAATATGCACTTTATCGGATGCTTACGTTTAAAATCAAAGGTACTCTTTTTTCGGGGAATTTGACGAACATAAAAAGAAATGAGTTGTGACCTCACGGCGACAACTCATACTAACCACATAATTAATAACACTAAAACTAATAACCAATAGGCTGATGGCTAAGAACTAGCACTTGCTCAACCCGAGTACAAAGGTAAAACATTTTTTTATATTTGCAAAATATTTTAATAAATTTTTCAAAAAATTTTGCATTATTCTTCGAAAGTGCCTTCTGCGTAGGTGTAGTCCATATTTTCATCGTGCTTATGTGCTGTGTTTTCTATGGCTTCCTCGTGTCCGGAGAGTGCATTGAATGCAGAAAACTGCCCGGCGCGGGCCGAAAGACTCATCCGCGGATGTTTGCTCTTTGGCCTTTCAAGGTATAGAATCTCTTCGTATTTTGTTTTCATGCCTTATGCCCTCCTATCTGAGAGTTTCTTTCCTTAGCTGTAGCTCCTTCTTCGAAACTATATCCTTTAAGTACGGAATTTTTCCCGAATTTTTTATGAATGGACAGAAGCGCTTCTTGCAGTTCCCTTTCTTTCGCTGGAATGCTGCTTTTTGGAGAATTCTCTTTATCTTCGAAAAGGCTCAACTGGTGGCTTTGTCCCGTCTGCTCTTCGTAGGAAAGTTTGTTTACGGATATGTAAAGTCGGCGTATAAGCAGGTCTTTGTTAACCTTATTTTCGAAAAGCGACTTTATGGCCGACGCTAATGCCGTACTTGAAGACGTGCCTTCCTCCCAGTTATATGTGCCTTGGCTGTGCTTAGGAACGAGGCGTCCGTAGTAGTCTTTCTCAATGGGCCCGTCATAGACTTTTCCGTTCGGAAGTTTTTTTAGACACTCCGGATCGTAACAGATGGTAAGGACCAGTTGAGGGCAGACAAGTCTTTTTTCCACCAGTGTAAGGGACAATGCATCAGCCATTTCGAGAGCTACGATCAGCGCTTCCTTATAATCATAAGGTCTTGCGAGTACTTGGCCACGATTAAGCGAATTGGTCTGAGGCCTATATTCTTTAATGGCTTTCATGGTGCATGGTTCGTATCCCCATGCGTGATCTATCAGCAATTCCGCCATAACTCCGAACTCTTTAAAGAGGAATTCTTCGTTTTTAAGGGAGCAGAGAGCCACATCTCCCATAGTCATAAGCCCGTATTTTTCAAGATGTGCCGCTGTTCCTCGTCCTACTCTCCAGAAATCGGTGAGAGGTCTGTGTTCCCAAAGCAGCCGTCGGTATGACATCTCGTCAAGCTCGGCTATCCTCACTCCGTCCTTGTCTGCCGGTATGTGCTTGGCCACTATGTCCATAGCTACTTTACAGAGGTATAGATTAGTGCCAATGCCGGCGGTGGCGGTGATGCCTGTCTCGCCGAGAACTTCGCGAATGATTTTCATCGTGAGATCGTGCGCACTTATTCCATAGACCTTCAGATAGTGTGTGGCGTCTATAAACACTTCATCTATGGAATAGACGTGTATGTCTTCGGCGGAAAAGTACCTTAAGTAAATCTCGTAAATCTTTGTGCTGCAAGCTATATAGTGCGACATGCGCGGTGGCGCCACTATGTAGGAAATCTTATCGCGACGCGTGCGGTTAATTTCTTTCACCCTTTGTTCCACTTCCCATAGACGCGCTCTTCCTCCTATCCCGAAAGCTTTGAGTGCAGGTGATACTGCCAGACACACGGTCTTGTTGGTCCTGCTTTCATCGGCCACGACCAGATATGCAGAGAGCGGGTCAAGTCCTCTCTCTACGCATTCCACTGAAGCGAAATACGATTTTAAGTCTATGGCTATAAAGGTGTTCACTTCTGCTCGGAGACTGTTTTGTATTGCCTTTCCCCGAATATGGACGTGCCTATCCTTACCATCGTGGCCCCATGTTCAATGGCGATAGGCCAATCCTCAGACATCCCTATGGACAGCTGGTTAAAGTCCTTGAGCTCAGGGAAGAGGTCTTTCAGATATGCCATAAACGAGTCTATCCTTTCGAAATCGGCATCGACTATTTTTTCGTCCGTGGTGTTGGTGGCCATCCCCATAAGTCCGCGAAAACGAATGTTCGTGTATTCTTCACGGCCAAAGAGCAGTTCCAGAATCTCTTCTTCGTAAAAGCCCTGTTTGCTTTCTTCGGCTGCTATGTGCACTTCCAAAAGCACATCTATGGTGCATTCGTGCTCATGGCTCCATTTCTGAATTTCGTCGAGCAGATGGACGCTGTCCACGGATTCCACCATGCATACAAAGGGTAGCACCATTTTTAACTTATTGGTCTGCAAGTGTCCTATGAAATGCCAATTCACTCCGGGGTATTTTTCTTTATCCAGAGCTTTCACTTTTTCTGCCAATTCCTGCGGTCTGCTTTCTGCAAATGTTCTCTGCCCGGCCTGATAGGCTTCCAGAATAGCTTCCAGCGGATGAAACTTGCTTACCGCCACCAATTCTACATTTTCCGGCAGTTTGGACTTAATGTCTTTAATATTGTCTGTAATATTTGTCATGTCGTGTTCTATGACGTGATGACGGATTTAAATTATTAGAATAATTGGCTCTCTGGTGATTGAATCGTATATTTTAGAGGTGATTTTCTTTTATTAATAGGGTTTATTTCCATTTGTTTTAACATAGCACGTATTTTAGCTGTAGATTTTGTAGAGTCATCGTTGTATAAATTTTTTGATAGATCTTTGGCAGTATACTCGCCCGTGCTTAGAATTTTTTTAATTTTGTCTTCGGCGCTTCCTGTTGCGTTACTCTTTTTTTCTTCGGCAGGTTCCAATAAATTTCCCTCCATATCAACAGGTTTAGCTCCTTGGGTTATCAATAAATTGTTTGCATTGAGTTCGTTGCTCTCAGCATTTCTTACATAAATTTCCCTATTCTTACGCAATCCATCCTGAACTCCTGAATATGTGCCGCCTTTTGAATCAGATTCAGCCACAAATATTTTTTCAGCTAAACCATATATGTAGGGATTTCTAGCCATGGCAAGACCCTTGTCCCATCCGGCATTAGGACGAAATGCACTAATAACTACTACTTTACCAGAGTATATTTCTCTGTATAATAATCTGAAACCAGTACCGAATGTTGTGATTCCCTGTGGTAATACAACAATGCTGTATCCGCCATTTTGGATAGACGAATCAAGTGCCTGCCGATCAACACCCTTAGCAAAACCGCTTACAACGACATAACCATCATTCACACATTTTCTTGCAATATTGTCGGTAAACAATAGTGATTTTTGTGATGCTTTTCTGCAACCAACAATTGCAACAGACTTGTAATTGAGAAGTTCTGTGTTACCGAATGCATATAATAAAACAGGAGATTGATATTTTAATGTTTCTTTGAGATGTTTTGGGTATTGTTCGGAGAAAATAGGAATCATTTGATATCCTTGCTCCATTAGGTCCTCAACAATAAAGGAATAGTTATTAAGTTTCTCTTTTTCCGATAAAAATATTGATATCTCATCCTCTGACAAATTAAAATCCTCTTTCCAAGAATCGGAAAGGGAGAAAAAATCAGAGATTGACAAGTTTCTCTTAATTATCATTACCAATATTTCATTCTTACGCTTTGTAAAAATATTATCAGCTGATGCAAAAGCCATCCAGTATGTATATTCACTTTTCATAATCTTGTAAAGTTATCAATCTATGTCGTTCCCAACTGTTTTGGCGATAACTAAAGGGACTATTTCTTGTGCCCCCAATAATGTAAGGACTTTCCCTATTTCCTTTAATGTAGCACCACTATCATATATGTCATCAATCAAAAGAACAGTTTTACCTTGTAATATTTCACCCTCAACACCAAAAGAATCTTTTACATTATCCCTTTTACCATAAGCATTTTTGAATACCTTTTGAGCTTCTGTTTGACAGATTTTCTTTAATCCAAACGATATCCTAACATTCAAAATCCGCGCAATTTTAATGGCAAAATTCTTCACTAAGTCTCCAGAGACAGTAGGGGGTACGAACATGACCATGTCTAGATGTTTATTACCAAAAGTCTTTCGATATGCTTTTAAAGTAAGTTTTAATAGAAAATCAGGAAAATCCCCGCCGTCCCCATATTTACATCTTCGTATCGCAGCCCCGACATTGGAAACGCCATATAATGATGCAGCGACACCATTAATTATATTATTTCCTCTCTCCATACATTTGATCTCCGGAAAATAAGACTCTCGGAATGCCTGAAGTTTGTTTGTATAATCAGTGTCTGATATTGGGTACCATTTAGATTCTGTCGTGTTATCACATCCACCATATACGTCAGATAAATTATCCCCGAGGTAATTGCAAAGATATTTCATTCGCGGCTCTGAAGTAAAGACATATTCTATCATGCTGTCGAGGTCCTTCAATTTTGCATCACGAAGCGCCTCATAGCCGGATGTATCTAAACGTGGAGCATTATGTTGATATTGAAACTTTTTAGAACGGTTAATAATGACCTCTCTAATAATTCCTTGTTCAATGAGGTCCGCTTTAATCACCCGGAAAGGTGTTTGCTTTATGTTCGCTGCTTTCAAGACTTCTCGTTCTCCCAACAAATCACTTTTTAGGATATCAATAATTTGTTCATATACTTCCCGATTAGGTCTGGCATTCTCGATGAAAGCACGAGGAAGTTGGCTATCAGTGTAGGAGCCGTCATCGGAAGTAGAAGAATTAAAGAAAAGGACAGCGTGTGTTTCTAACCCATCTCTACCCGCTCTGCCAATTTCTTGATAATAATGGATAGGGGATGCAGGTATTTGCGTATGAATAACGAATCTTATATCTGGCTTATTAATACCCATTCCTAAAGCATTTGTAGAAACAATGCATTTCCATTTATTATCCATGAGTCCTTTTTCAATATCAACCCTAGAGTCAGAATCGAGCCCTGCATTATAGCCGATGGTTTTTATACCAACAAATTGTAGCCATCTTGAATAAATGTCAGTGTTGACTCTTGTCCCTGTATAAATTATGCCGGTTCCTGGCAATGAATTGATGTATTTTGCAATCCAAATCAGTTTTTCATCCTCAGATTTTGTGATGATTACATGTAGTTTAAAATTCGTTCTAACAAGGCTCCCTCTTAATGTTACTAAACTATGACCAATTTGACGTTCAATGTCTTCTTGAACTCGTTTGGTCGCGGTGGCTGTTGTGGCTAAAACAGGAGTCCCTTCTGGCATTAGATTAACGAGATTAACAATACGCCTAAAGGATGGACGAAAGTCGTGTCCCCATATCGAAATAGTATGGGCTTCGTCTACTACAACCATTGACAATTTCATTTGCCTAGTTGCGTTAATCCATGTTTGGTTTTCCTGACGTTCAGGAGCTATGTAGAGAATCTTCAAATCACCAAGTTTTGCTAGTTCTATAGCTTCGTCATTATCTTCTTTAGATTGTTCAGAATTCACGCATTTGGCGTGGATCCCTATATTATTTAAAGACTTTACTTGATCACGCATTAAGGCAATCAAGGGAGAAAAAATCACAGTTAATCCTTCAAATAATGTAGCAGGGAATTGGTAACATAAAGATTTGCCAAACCCAGTACGTTGTATTAATAGGATACGTTCTCCGGCTAAAATTCTTTTGATTGTATCCCATTGAGAATCATAAAAATGTGAGATGCCAAAGGATTTAAATAACAGACTCTCTGCTAGCGATCTGTTATAGGACAATGCGATTAGTTCTCTTTTATTCATAATCTATTGATAGGTTTGTCTTTGCAAAGGTATTATTTTTATTATTTTTTTGTCTGCCCTTTTGACATCTTAGATTGTGCTTAGCCTTTTTTTCTTTTTACGCTTCCTTGTTTTTATACTTTTTTCTACAACAGATTGGTCATATATACTCAGCATAGCAAAAGCATCTTCCTTAGCGGAATATTCTGTAGCTTTCTTATCCCAACCAAGTGGTGTTGTTAAAACATACGTTGTTTCTCCTGTTTCTTTATTATAAGATGCTTTAACATAATAAAGTAACTTATCCCCTGAATATTGAGCAAAAGCAGCTCTACCCTCAGTATGGCCATTTACTTCTGTGAAATACCAATCATATTTATTATCGCCATATCTAGAATCTAAGTAATTCTTATTAGGTAGTGTAATAATTCCCATTATCTCACCGTTTTCAATCAATCGTAGTTGAGCACCTTTGCTTCTGACACCACAAACTCTACTGTCATAAAGATGATTTCGTAAATACTGTACCCTGAATTCTTTATAGTCCTCAGCACTCATAGGTTTCTTCATCTGCTCAAACATATCCATATAACCAGGGAAGAAAAGTCGAGCTTCTGCTGGGGCAAGATGAGCAAACGTATCAACTGAAAAAGCAAAACCATTCCTATAAAAACAATGCTTGAATAGCTCAACACCAAGTTGCCGTAATTCCATATTGATAGAATCATCATAGTTTTTATAATAGAACATCTGTGTCCAATCTCTTGCAAAGAAGTCCCCAATGGCATTTGTTTCACCATCTTGTTTTCTGAATGTAATAAATGGTTCAGCATGTATTATTGGACAATAAAAATTCAAGTGCCTAAACATAGTAGACCACCTATATCCATAAAAGGCTGGATACTTACTTATGATTCTCAAACATTCTTGTGGGAATTCATTGATATAATAATCACGTGATGCTTCAAAAGAAAGTCCTTCCTTGCACATACAATCATACTGTGTTTGCACGAATGCCATTAACTGCTGCATGATAGGCTTAACAGTCTTTGCTGTTATTCTACCATTATAGCATTCCTCTATTATTACTCTGATAGTATCTCTGAAATTCTTATCTGCCAAGCACGGATAATACTCTTTCAAGAACTGATATGAAGCAACTACACCGTAATCAAGATAAGCCTGTGCTATAGGATTCTTTGCATTATCAACATGTTCTTTTGAAATAGGAGCATCATAATCAATATCAAGTATATCTTCTATATTCTCAAAGACCCCCCAAATAGATTTCTGTTGTTCAATAAATTGGTCATATAACAAAATACGACTGAATATATTTTCTATAGGACCATGCGGCATAGTTGCACCAGAATCCCCACGTACAAGAGAAGATAGCGTTCTCAACTGTTCTCCAGCTTGTTGTAGAGATAGATACACACCTAATGCCTGCTCATTATACTCACGCATGCGAGAATCCATATCACTAATAGTTCCGTCAAATGATATTGTCTTTTTCATATCAGATAAGTCACCCGGCAATATCTGACTACCCAAATTCTTTATTTTAAAATCACTATACCCTGTGTCTGTATATTGACGTATAGAAGGAATGTTTAAGAAAAGAGCTGTTTCCTCTACGGTATAACCCAGCATAAGCATTAGGGATACAACAGGAGCAGTAGTAAGATTGATATTGAAAACACTCAACATCGGGTCCTTTGCATTATCAGCTGCTGCTCCAAGAAGCTCACCTATGTACTTAGAAATATATGTTAGAGAGTTTTCAATTTGCACATCGTGTAGGCTTGTCAGCTTTCTGCCATTAATAGTAACTCCCTCATAATCTTTTAACTTCAACTTTGTATTTTGAGCTATAGCTTGCAGTGATTCTGCATTAGCCATGACAGCAATCATCTGCTTACCATCATTGTTTCTGGTTTCATAATTGATACGTGTAGATATATCAGCTGGACCATCTGGGTATCTGTTCTTAGGCCTTAATTCCTCAATCTCTTTCTTTATCTTTTTTAACGCAGCAGTAGAACCAGAAGCTAAAGATTGAGTAGCCACGGCTGGTGATGTAAGCATTCCTATCATTGTCTTTACAAGAACATTATCTATCTGCGCATCAGATAATTTGCTTATATCACTAATATCCGTTGTCGCAATATATGATATTTTTGGACCATCTTTTCTCAAGTAATCCTTTCTGTGCATCTCTTTATATTGAGAGAAACTCATCAGCTTACCTTCTGGAGCATCTGGCTTTCTATAGAACTTCAATAGTTCATCACCAGATTTATACATCTTTTCCTTTGCAGTTGAATATACTTCATACATATAAAATGTGCGAGTATATTCTTTATAGGCTTCGTATATCTTATCTTTCCAGTTATCTTCATAATAATCTGCTGATGTATTCGGAAAGAAAGTAACGATTTTATCGTTATCGAAGTCGGCATCCTGCAAAGCCACAGAATCCATTGCAGTGATTATAGTATTTCCCATTATCGTTGGAAGGAATCCAACACAATGCAATGGAAGGATAAAGTTCTTGAACTGCGTTGGAATACGATTACCAAGTAATGTGAACAATTCTGGTGCTTGCTTTTTAATCTTTTCAAAATCCAGATGTCCCTGTTCATCTACACAACTTGCAATAATGTCCTCAGACCATGCAGGCAAAAGACAATCTATACCTTTGTATGCAATAGGGTCATTAAGCTCATCATATTCAAACTCAACCTTAAGCTTGTTTGCAACACCAAAGGAGGTACAAGACACAAGTGCCTTACCCGGTAGCTTTATCTTAGACACAGCATTCTTAACGATACTCTGTAAGAACTCTGATGACATATTAAGTAGTGCCAAATCCCCAAGAGGAATAACAAAATTACCATTCTCATCAAGTGAGAACGCACGTTCAAGAAAGGCAGAGTTTTTACTTGAGTACAATACTACCGGTATTTAAACAGGTACCTTCCTTTTCTTAGTTAAGCACAA
>CAVJMH010000036.1:0-6841 GCA_963650755.1 Firmicutes bacterium TM09-10
AACCCTAGACCCACTGATTAAGAGTCAGTTGCTCTACCAGCTGAGCTAAGGACGCAGAAAATATGTCAATTAAGTGACTCGTTCGGGGCTCGAACCCGAGACCCCCACATTAAAAGTGTGATGCTCTACCTACTGAGCTAACGAGTCTTCCGTCCCCGAAAGGGACTGCAAATGTAGAAATTCATCTCGAAATATGCAAATTTAATTTGGCAAATATTTTAAAAAACTATCCGCAACCTGCCAAATGACAAGAACTGCATACTTCTAAGGACGATTATTTGATTCTATATGGAGCATCATCGTAAAGGACGTAACGTTTGGCCTTACGAATCCACTTCTGTTCCTCCCCCTTCACGTGCTCGCGAACTATATCGAAAGTGATATGCCCCTTCAGATATTCTTCTATGACCGGGTCCGCTACCTTAGTAAAAAGCGCCGGGGTCATCTCGAACTTAGAATAATGCTCCGAAAAATAGTGCATCAGTTCAAGAGTATGAAGAAGAGAATGATACTCCGCACCGGGTTTTAGGATAATCTGATACCCATGACAATCCTCCCCTGAATACCTTCCCACAGAAGGAGTGAAAGAACAAGGACGCATTATAACATTCTCAGGATGAGGGGGAAGCGAACTGCTCTGATTATTTATCCACGGAGCGCCTATGTATTCGTAAGGGCGGGAAGTCCCTATCCCCGGAGTAATCGTAGTGTTATTCCAAAGCCCACCTCCGCTATAAAAAAAGGATGAAAACATACCTGGAAGGTCAGGCGAAGGAGCTATGACCCAAGGCATAATGTCTCGTCCCATACAGTTACACTGCGCCGATATAACATGCAGAGGGAAACGCGCCCCTATCTGCTCGTAATATAAAAGGCAGAGTTCCGCAAGGGTAAGTCCGTGTCTATGAGCCACTTTTGCCGTCCAAGGGTCCGAATCCAGCACTATCTGAGTCCCCTCTACTATGCGACCAAGCGGATTAATATGATCCACTATATAGATAGACGGTGCATTTTCCATACGGGCACAGGCGCTAAGAAGTCGGCACACGTCTCGGGTATAGTTAAAATACCTAACGCCCACATCCTGTATATCCACCACCACAGCATCCAGAGCGTCAAGTTCTTCAGCGCTGAATTCTATATGGGACGTACCAGGGGTAAGTTCCGTAGTGGCAGGAAGAAACAGACGCGACAGATTGCCCCGTTCACGAAAAATCTCATACAAATACCTCTGCGATACCGTGTCGAAACAACTCTGCGTACAAAAACAAGCCACCCTACCTTCGTTAAGGCTCTTATCTAATTGGCTTTCAATAGGAGAAGTCCTAAAACTAAACATTATCCCGCGATGATTTTATTGGCCAATGCCACCACCTCTTCACCTAATTTCACCGCCGCATCCTCATTTGGAGCCTCACTGTAAACCCTTATGATAGGCTCGGTATTGGATTTCCTAAGATGAACCCAACTGCGGGACTTTTCAAAATCTATCTTCACCCCATCTATAGTGTTGATTTTCTCAGACTTAAAATGTTCCTTAAGACTCTCAAGGATTTTCTCTATCAAAGAGCTGTCTGACAGTTCAATCCTGTTCTTCGCGATATAATATTGAGGAAGAGACGCCTTAAGTTCACTAACCGAGCATCCCTTATGGGCAAGATGACTGAGGAACAGAGCCACACCCACCATAGCATCCCTTCCGTAATGAGATTCAGGATAGATGACGCCGCCATTCCCCTCTCCACCTATAAGAGCTCCTACTTCGTGCATCTTAGTGGTGACATTCACTTCACCTACGGCCGCAGCATAATACACACCTCCGTGCTTTTCCGTAACATCACGAAGAGCGCGTGAAGAAGAAAGATTAGACACCGTATTACGCGGAGCAACGCCCTGTTTCTCAGCTCTTTCGAGCAGATAATCAGCCACACTCACAAGCGTATACTCTTCCACAAAAGGTTCTCCATTCTCACATATAAATGCCAATCTGTCCACATCCGGATCCACACTTATACCCAGTGCGCAGCCTTCCCTTACCACTGTGCGACTCAACTCTTCCAAATTCTTCGGAAGCGGTTCGGGATTATGAGCAAAATCACCGGTAGGTTCACCAAAAATGGTAACACACTCTACGCCAAGTTTTTCTAACAGCCTTGGCATAATTATACCCCCTACACTATTAATGGCATCGAGAGCTACCTTGAAATGAGCGCGTCGTATGGCCTCCACATCTACCGCATCCAGATTAAGCACCGCCCTGATGTGTTCATCAGTAAAATCGTGGCATTCCACGTGGCCAAGCTCTTCCACTGGAGCAAAAGTAAAATCCTCACTTTCAGCCAGATCAAGTATCTGCTGACCTTCTGCAGCTGTAAGAAACTCTCCCCTGTCGTTAAGAAGTTTTAGTGCATTCCACTGCTTAGGGTTATGGGATGCGGTAAGAATTATACCGCCATCAGCTCCTGCGAATTTAACGGCCAATTCCGTAGTAGGAGTGCTGGCAAATCCACATTTGACCACATCCACACCACAAGCGACAAGCGTTCCGCACACCAAGTCCTCCACCATCTGCCCGCTAAGACGGGCATCACGACCTACCACTACCTTATATTTCTTCCCTGTAGGTGTTTTCTTACGAAGGGGAAGTGTAGCACAATATGCATAAGTGAATTTGACGATATCGATAGGAGTAAGAGCACAAGAAGGCTTCCCGCCTATGGTTCCTCTAATGCCGGAAATAGATTTAATCAGTGTCATGTCTTCTGAAATTTTTAAATTTTTCAAGAACCGCAAAATTACAAAAAATTCAGAAGTTCACATATTATTGCTAAATTCGCCGTCCGTTTGGCACCGCGAAACTATCAAGTAAGCCTTGTCTAAAAGACAAATTGGCACTCACGAAACAGGTATCACCGAGGCGTAAAAACTACATAAAACGATGAATTTAAATATTATATGGACAATCCTGCTCCTTATAGGCTCCAATATCTGCATGACATTCGCATGGTATGGACACCTTAAACTCCAGCAGATGCACATTTCCGACAGTTGGCCCCTGATTCTTGTGATACTTTTTTCTTGGGGCATAGCGTTTTTCGAATACTGCCTTCAGGTTCCGGCGAACAGAATAGGCTCGCAGATCAACGGAGGTCCGTTTTCTCTTATACAGTTGAAAATCATACAGGAAGTAATCAGCCTAACAGTCTTTACACTCATCGTTACTTTCGTATTCAAGGGAGAACCGCTGCAGTGGAATCACTTGGTGGCTTTCCTCTGCCTCATACTTGCCGTATTTTTTTGCTTTCTTAAATAAATTTACTACCTTTGCGGTCCAATTTTTAAACACTAGTGTAATTATGAAGACAACAATTCATCCCGAAACCTACCGTCTTGTAGCTTTCAAGGATATGTCTAACGGAGATGTATTCATCACCCGCTCTTGCGCTACTACGAAAGAGACCATCACGGTGGACGGTGTTGAGTATCCTGTAGTAAAGGTCGAGATTTCTAACACTTCTCACCCTTTCTATACCGGCAAGACGAAGATCGTCGACAGCGCCGGCCGTGTAGACCAATTCTACCAGAGATACAAGGCAAGGAAGAAGTAAACTACTTCTTAAAGATAAAAAAGGCTGCGAACGTTCGCAGCCTTTTTTACATAAAACGCCTCCCGTTTTATCAGGAGGCGTTCTTTAATCCAACAACTATTTCGTAAAGTTAAGTTCTATCTGGAACTCCGTAGTGTCAGCCCATACTTTCTGTAAATCAGAAGGCTTCTCAAGACCAAGCATTTTAAGCACTACCTTTATCTCTTTATAGGTCTCCTGTTCACTTTCATCCTCAGACCTACTCATCTCTTCGAACATAATATCAATGTAAGGAAGAGCCGGAGCCAAAGCGGTGATGAAAGGATCTATCATGGCCTTATCTACATATATCTTAAGAGCATCGGCTTCCTGAGTATATTTGAAAGCTATTCCATTCTTCTGTATCTTAGCCAATTCCGCTTTCAGAGCCTCGGTATCTACTTGCATTACCTCAAGTTCTTCCAATACCTCTGCTATCTTCTCACTGGTAATAGCATCATCGTCATCTACCAGAGCATCAGCATTAGGGACAAGATAGAAATAACCGTCTTTTACAAACCAGAACACCTGATTTTCAAGAGGAAGATCTATCCAATCCTCGTGAGTGCTTCCATACACATAATTACCATCCGCATCTGGGGTCGGGCTGTTATCGTCAGTATCACCATCCCAGATTTTCAAAGCCATAGTTCCGTTATCCAATAGTGTAAACGCATCGAAATGGTCTGTATATTGGCTTCCGAGCAATATAGAACCTATCTTGGCATAATTAGGGAGAAGAGCATAACTTGAAGATTCTTTCAATGTCCAATTAATCCAAACAGGACCTGAAACAGGAGCCTCATCCTCAACAGGAGCCACTCTATTTACCTTCCAAGTACCCACGAGCGTGCCTTTAAATTCATTTGAGAGCGAAGTCGTTACTGCCAACTCAGCCGCTCCGTCAAGAGAGATAGTACCAGTAACACTTATCTGAAAGCCCTCCTGAGTCTCAACAGCTGTAGATTTAAGCAGAATAGACGGGCCCTCTGTCATAATGGTTGAGCCGGTAAAAGAATAAATACCCGCTTCGTCAGTCGTAGAAAGTGTCGCAGGAACAGTAATGGTCTCGTAACCTGGAACAATCCCGTTCAATACCACATTGGCAGATGTCGCGCTTTCAGCATTCACAGTTACGCCACCGGAAGTGGATTTCACTCCATTTACAGTAAATGTTGCGCTTGCCGCTGAAATCTCCTCTGACGGAATGGATTTCCATTCAGAATTTTCGTTTTCCTTATCGCAAGAAGCGATTAGAAAAAGTGAACAAATAAGTCCACCTAAAAGCAAAAAGTTCTTTTTCATAATAATAGATAATATAATTTTGTTTCTACTAATAATCCGTGCTTACTTAGCAACCGTGGCTGCATTCAACAAAAGACGCTCCAAAATTATATAATAAACTCTGAAAAACTTTGCATTTTTCGAAAAATTACTTACCTTTGCACTCCTCAAACGAGAAATGCTGGGTTCGTATAACGGTTAGTACTCAAGATTCTCAATCTTGCAATAGGAGTTCGATTCTCCTACCCAGTACAAAACTAAAAAGGGCTGACAAAATGTCAGCCCTTTGTTTTATCCTATGGCCCACCTAAACGTGTTTCAACTCCATATATGTGGCTCCCATTTGGGCACCAAAGACACCTCCCATAAACCCAATGAGGTCTCCTTGTGAAATCTTACCGTCTCGGGTAAGCATCTCTATGGATTTGGCAGAAAATTCCTCCTTATCATTTACTTTTGAAAAAGGATAGGCCTCAATGCCGAACACGAGAGCTAATTCCCTCATAGTGTAGCTATTATAGCACATCGCATATACCGGCACCTTAGGTCTGAAAGTAGACAGATAACGGCCCACGCGCCCTGTATAAGTGTCGAAAACCAGTGCTTTTACCGGCAATTCATGCGTAGCTGCCACCAGAGATCTCGCCAATACGACTGCCACAGGCTTGACTGCCTTTCGTAAGTTGAGATCCAAATTGACGTCAATGGTTTTTTCCGTCTGTACTGCAACCTTAGTCATAGTCTTAACCGCCTCCTCCGGATATTTTCCGAATGCACTTTCACCGCTGAGCATTATGGCATCGGCACTTTGGAAAATGGCATTTGCAACATCAGTCACTTCTGCCCTTGTCGGTCGAGGATTCTCAATCATGCTCTGCAACATCTGGGTGGCTATGATGACCGGCTTTTTTCTATCCCGACACGCACGCACGATATCACGCTGAATCAAAGGGATGCTCTCAGCCGGAATCTCTACTCCCAAATCTCCGCGAGCGACCATAATACCATAACTATAAGTAAGAATCTCATCAAGATTATCTATACCCTGCTGATTTTCTATTTTGGCAATGATTTTCAAATGACTATCACGCAAATCCAAGATCTCCTGAATTTCATGCAGATCGCGAGCACTACGAACAAAAGAATGAGCGATGAAATCAATGTCCGCATCTATCGCCCACTCGATAAAGCTTCTATCTTTTTCCGTGACCGCAGGAAGATTTATATGCACAGCCGGGACATTGACACTCTTATGCCCTTTGATTATCCCCTCGTTCATCACTTTGCAAATAAGCTTTCCTTCCTCTTTCCCGATAACCGAAAGATCCACAGAACCGTCATCTATCAAGATATCTGAACCGATAGGAACATCTTTGGACATATGTGGATAAGTCGTGTACAAAACACCCTTACGGCAAGGCTGCGACGGGTCGTCTATTATCTCAATCGTCTGCCCCGTCTTCGCTACAAAGCCCACAGAATCAGCCATCTGTGTAAGTCTAACTTCAGGGCCTTTCGTATCTATAAGTATCCCTATCCGATCAGAAACTTTCCTGACGTTGTTCACAATCATCTGCGCTCCTTCGAGCGTAGCATGAGCCGAATTAATACGCACGACATTCATTCCGTTTTCATAAAGACTCCGGATAAAATCCACATCACAGCGATTATCTGCAATGGTGCATATAATTTTAGTCTTTTTCTCAACCATATATTCTAACTGGAAACACTAAAATTTCCGGGGCCGAAGTTATACATTTTCTTGAAATGCTCCAAAGGGTTTATCTCAAACGTGAATATAAAACTCGTTAAGGATTCGTAATAAACGATTAGATAATCCTATGTTTTTTGTAACTTCGCGTGAAATGTCAAAAACACAGAGAGCCGTATGTTATACCCTATCGGAATACAGAACTTCGAGAAAATAAGAA
>CAVJMH010000037.1:0-5860 GCA_963650755.1 Firmicutes bacterium TM09-10
CTGAATTCCTACAGCTTGTAGATTCATCTATTGACAATATTTCAATGAACTTTTATAGGGTTGGAGCCGGCTTTTAGCCTGCCCGATTGTTAAATTTTTAAATTATCGGTAAATTTTACCGAAGTATTGCATTAATCTTCAAAAAAAAAATACCTAATCTATTAATACCACATTGAACACCAAAGTCAGCCTCCCCGCGAAGAGAGACTGACTATGTGCAATTTAATCCTTATTACTGCTTAATAAGTTTTGTGCCACCAGCTATCTTAATGTAATAATAAGTCGTTCTATCACCATCAGGATATGAATACAACTGAACAGTAGCGCCATCATCTGAGAATGATAACTCCTTATCTCCGGTATTGAACACTACATCTTCTTCATAATTCGCGCCGCCGTTCTCCAATACGACATAATGAGTACCTATACTGCCAAAATTATATGCATTATAAGCCTGCTGCCCATAAATATGGATGGTCTTATCCGAAGAATCATATCCGCCATATATAGCCCAAGATATAGCCGTACCATCTATACCTCCCGAACTAATCGTCAAACAGCACTCAGGATAGTATTTGGCAATCTCGTCAGGGTCCTCATCTATATCATACGCCTCTATTTCAAAAGAAACAGACTTATCTTCAGTAATCCAACTGCCGAAATAATTCGTAACAGCATACTCAAGGTCGTTGATAGTAACGGCGCACACTGTCGTGCCATCTACGAATACATCATCGCTATTAGTTTCACCAAGAGTAATGGTGAAATTCTTACCCTTAGTCAACTTAGGGTCATACACAAGCTTAACACGGATGCTGTCGTTTTTCTCCTTATCAGAGGATAGAGTCACAAGACCCGTCGTATTAGGATTACCATCCTTATCTACTATCGTGAAGTCCGTACCCTGCTTCGCTGTGCCATCTCCTATCGTAAAGCCTACTTGGCATTCATCCGCTCCGAAAAGAGATACAGGGATAACCACGGTGCCCGCATCCTCGCTAAAGGTATATTTGTTCGAATTCAGCGTGACATACTTCACCGTAACATACTTCGCCTCATTGCAGGAGCAAATCGCAGCCGCAGCCACAGCTACCGTCAATATATTTATAATTAACTTTTTCATATTCTCTCTTTTTACTCTGTAGTTGAATAACCCTTGTTCTGCTTGAGGTTAACATTGACTTTCATCTCGTATGATGGGATAGGCCAATTAAAATGATAGTCATCCGCAGCCAATGCCTTGGCCTCATAATTATTATTGACATCAGCAAGAGTCATTATTAAGTTATTCCTCAACGCACCTTCCTGTGCAGGACGTTCACTGAAGCCCACTTTCCATCTCTTTAAACATTCGAGTCTGCGTCCTTCTCCTACGGTCTCCTTAAACCATTCATTCTGAACAGAAGCAGCATTAAGTTCTGTCGATGGGGTAGCCTTTCTGGCTGTTTGAAGAGCGATAAGAACTGCCAAGCCTTCAGATGCAGTCGCGCCACCGTTAAGAGCCGCCTCAGCAGCGATAAGATGCATCTCTGCTATGGTGAAAGGTCTCGGAGCCAAACAACTGCTTATAACTCCCGAAGTACTTAAGGCCTTATTGCCCTCGAATTTGGTAAACACATAGAACTCTCCCTGATAATATGAACCATCCTGTTCATATGCCACCTCACTGCAGTCGTCGAACCAAACGTCGAAACGTATATCCCCTTCTTCATAAGCATCTATAAGCGTCTTGCTTGGGATATATCCCGGAGAGAAAGCATCCTCGGTAGGAGACGATGCATCAGACGAATAATTGAGGTACTCACCATAACTGTTAGGGAGCTCAGTAAGAGCTACGTGCGCCTTGAAGATAGCTTCCGTCGCTGCATCCTTAGTGTACTCAGCCGTAAGCTCTTCTACTGTAGAAGCGAGTTTATAAACGCCGCTGTCGATAAGGCCCTTAGCATAAGAATATGCCTTCGCATACTGCTTCGTGTCGAGATAATAGTTAGCATACACAGCATTTACGACATCTATCGTAAAGTACTCGGCGCCTGCCTTACCTTCGTCTTCTGCAAGTACTTCGGCAGCGATATCAAGATCGACCTTTATCTGATCATAAACGGCCTTAACACTGGCACGTTCCGGTCTTTCCTGCTGATTATATTTAAGCACAAGCGGAACACAAAGGGCGCTTTCCGCAGTAGCATCATCGTAGGCATCACCAAAACGTCTTGCAAGTCTAAGATAAGACACCGCACGCGCAAGCCTTGCTTCTCCGGCAATGTATGTAGCATATTCCTTTATATCTTCAGGAACAGTTTCTGCATTTTCTATGATGACATTATAATTCTTTATGGCTACATAATTATTCTCCCAAAAAGCCTCAACGTATGAATCATCAGGAGTAAATCCTGAATCGGTACGATGAATTCCGCCGTAACGGTTACCATAATTTCTCGTGGCGTTAAAGCCGTCGAACATAAGATCATCCGCTATGTCATAAGATCCTCCGAGCAGGGCGCGGAAATTAGCATAGATGCCTGTCTCGTAACTTACTACGTCGTCTTCTGTCTGAATGACAGACTGTCCCTCTACAAGAGGAATGGCATTTGACGGATAAAAGTCAAGGTTACACGATGTCAGTGCGCCAAGGGCTATGACAGCAGTATATATTTTTATAGATTTTTTCATGATTTTCATCTCCTGTACTTCTAGAATGTGATTTCAATTCCTCCCAATACCTGACGCGTGTTACCAGGAAGACCAATCGTCAAGTTACTGTCAACCTCAGGGTCAAGTCCCGTATATTTGGTAGCTGTGAGAAGGTTACGTCCTGTAACAGATACGCGTAGTCCTTTAACAAAATCCTGATTCTTAAACCATTTTGAAGGGAAGCTGTACGCTACCACCAGATTCTTCAGACGAAGGAAAGAGGCATCTTCAAGAAGGTGTGTATCGAACTCCATTTCATATCCCTTACTCCAGTCCGGATACTGAGCGTTCTTATTATATGGTGTCCAGAAATCACTCACACTCTTAGTGGTGTTATATCCGAGGAAATATGCTGGATTGGCATAGAAGTATGCATCATTATTAATGAGGTATTTTCCGTAGAAATATGCGAAGTCCACATTCAAGGCCAATCCTTTCCAATGTGCGTTAAATCCGAAACCTCCTGAAATAGGTTCATTACGACGGATACCTGTGTTCTGTGTAAGTTCTTCTGAGTTAAAGACCTTGGTAGTTCTTGACGGATCCTTAGTGCAGACATCCTTATCATCACCTGGAAGATACCACATAGGAGCACCGTCCTCAGGATCTACGCCGGCATATATAGGGTAATAGAACATTATAGGACTTCCTACTACATAAGCAAGACCTGTATTAGCTATTTCCCATCTCTGTCTGCCGTCGAACAGCTCAGTGATTTTATCTTTATTATAGTTGAATGTCGCGTGAAGATTCAGACCATAATCTCTTCCCTTGAGCACGTCCACTCCCAGAGTGATGTCAATACCTGTATTCTGCATAGCGCCGACATTTCCGGTTACTGAATCAAAACCGGTCGTATATGGCTGAGGTACAGCGAGCAACATATCAGACGTTACCCTATTATATAAATCTACGTCGAAATCTATGCAGTCAAAAAGACGAGATGAAAGAGAAACGGTGAACAATTTCTGCTTCTCCCATATAAGGGACTCGTTAGATGGAGAACTGAGGTAAGTATAGGTATTGTCGTTATACTTAGCACTGGATACGGCTACAAGTCCGAGATGAGTGTAGTTACCGATAGAGGCATTACCCTGCGTTCCGTAACTTGCCTTAAGATCAAGACTGTTTATCCAGCCAATTTCCTTAAAGAATTCTTCATTACTTACTTTCCACATTCCGCCAACTGCCCAGAAAGGAGCCCAACGGTTGTTAGTTCCGAACCTTGAAGATGCATCATAACGTAATGTTCCATCGATGAAATAGCGATTGCCATAGCTATAGTCTGCATGTGAGAAGAATGAAAGGAAAGCATATTCAGAGCTGCCCTGTTTTACGCTTCGAGAAGATGCGGTTCCGTTCTGAACATCCATAAGTCTGTCATCTGTAAAGCCTTGTGCAGACAGAGTGTTATAATCATAATGATATCCTATCCACTCCTGTCCTAAAAGCAGGGAGAACTGATGCTCCTTGATGGATTTAGCATACTCTATAGTGTTAGTAAGTGTATGCTTTTGTGAGTAGGTGTTGTCAAGATACCTTTGTGAAACTGAGAAATAAGGGCAAGAAGGAAGTAACTTGAAGTCTTCTTTAAGTACATAAGAATCAGTTCCCAAACGAGATGTTATGGTAAGCCCGTCAAAAGGATAAACCTCCAGGAATGCCGCTCCGTTGATACCTACTTTCTTGTTGGAATCCTTCCTATTGGCCACATAGTAATTCTGGTTCATAATACCATTAGGATATTGCTCAGGATACTCAACACCATTTTCATCTACTGCCGGATAAAGTGGGTTCAACATATATGATACACCACCGGATGTATATAAATTATTATCGAGAGATGAATTCATCCAAGATCCGTTTTCTCTGGTGGAAGTAAGATATCCAGTTACATTCACACCGGCCTTAAGCCATTTGGCAGGTCTTGCCTGCACGTTGGAACGAACGGTGTACCTGTCATAGAAGTTACCTATGGTGGTACCGTCCTGATGGAACTGAGATGCACTAAGAAGGTATGCTACAGTCTTACTACCGCCCTCTATCGTTACATCATTCTGATATTGAGGAGTTACGATGTTCTGTATATATTCATGCCATTTGGTGTTGGCATTATATCCCTTGCTCGTATAAGAAGTATATATCTGGTCAGGAGTCATAAGACCAGCCCTTATCCAGAAGTCCTTCAGTTCGTCGCCGCTCATCATATTATCATAGAACTGGAAATTCGAGAGCGTGGAGATACCATATTGTGAAGTGGCTGTGATTTTAGCCTTCGTATCGTAAGAACCTGCCTTGGTGGTGATATACACTACACCATTGGCACCGAGAGAACCGTAGATAGAGGTAGATGATGCATCCTTAAGGACGTTTATCGTCTGTATATCGTTAGGGTTCATCTGCATAACCATAGTGCTCGTGGTCTGCACACCGTCCACGAGGAACAGAGGTTCACTTGAGCTTGAGAGGGAACCCACACCATGTATTTTCAAGGAAATGGAATTATCACCCGCTACACCACCGGAAGAAAGCACCTGCATACCTGCTACCTGTCCCTGAAGGGCATCAAGAGCGGTCTGTGCCGGAGCGTTCTTTATGGTTTCTGACTTGACAGTGGTAACATTACCCACGATATTGCCCACCTTCTTAGCTGAGCCATAACCTACGGATACGGCGCCCTCAAGAACGATGGCGTCTTCCAGAAGGGTTACGTTCACTGTCGACTTACCGCTTACAAGGACTTCCACTGTCTGGAATCCCAAAGCCGAAAACACGAGCACCGCGTCTTTCGGTACGGTAATTGAATAAACTCCGAAATCGTCCGTAATCACATGATTGGACGTGCTGCCTTTTTCTGCGACGGCAACAGCTGGCACCTCATAACCCGTACCTGCTTCTGTTACCACACCCGTAACCTTGATCGTGGACTGCGCGAAGGCGGCAGTTCCTGCAAGGAAGAGCGCAAAGGCTACTGATAAAAGTCTGAATGTCTTCATAAGCTTAGACTTTGTTAATAATTAAATAATACACTATATATTGTTTGGTTTTTACCTCAAAACGCCTTACGTCTCACTGAATAAATACACTACCGACGTTTCCGCACTATTTAACGGGCGTTTTTTAGGGCGCGTGGATGCAAAGGTTGGAATTAAATTTTAGAAATGCA
>CAVJMH010000038.1:0-4883 GCA_963650755.1 Firmicutes bacterium TM09-10
CAAGCCCAATTCACCATAACCACCCAAAAACGAAAAACGGCAACAGAACACTCTCTATTGCCGTTTACCTATATTTCTCAATGCTTGTTTATGCCCACAATTTCACATAGTCTATAAAGTTGCTCTCTGCCATAAATTTCTATCTCTCTTTCGCCAAATCTTTGCAAAGATAGTCAATATTTTCGGTAAGTCGTGAAATTCCCCACACGTGGGGAATTTTGAGCCTATTTGGCCCGTTTTTCTGAGATCGTGCCGATAGAGACTGCTAATGCCGAGAGCCGAAGATTATGGTAAGTGCGACCATAGCCCCGATAAGCATAGGGTAGTATAGGTGCGGGATGATGTCCATAGGGGAAAGCGAAGAAAATCCCGCCGCCATAAGAAGTTGCGCACCGTATGGCAGTATTCCCTGAATGAAACACGATGTCGTGTCCATAAGAGAGGCTGAGCGGCGCGGTTCTATTCCGAATTGGTCAGATATGTTCTTGGCTATGCCTCCCACGGTGATTATGGCTATGGTGTTATTGGCCGTACAGATATTGGTAAGAGCAGTAAGCAGCGCTATCGTGGCCTCTCCACCTCTGCGATTACCTATCCTTCTGGTCATGGCATTGATAAGGTAGTCAAATCCTCCTGCGCTTTTAACCATATTCATTATACCTCCCGCTAGCAGAGTTACAAGTATAAGTTCGAACATGGAACTTATCCCGCTTCCTGCCGCATCGAACATCTGAAGTGTACTCACCCCAGTAAGGAGCCCCAGGATAATGGTCAGCAAAATGCCTATTACCAACACTTTAAGTACATTTATCCCGCATAGTGCGCACACGATGACTATTAAGTAGGGTATGGCCAACCACCAATCAGCATCGGGAATGTTGACACTGCCTATATTGGCCGCCCCATTGAAAATGTAAATCCCCAGCGTTATGATCGCTGCAGGCAAGACCATCAGCAGGTTAGTGCGGAATTTATCTTTCATCGCGCATCCCTGGCTCTGCGTAGAAGCTATGGTGGTGTCGGATATGAAAGACAGATTATCCCCGAAAAATGCGCCTCCAACCACCGTGGAGACCATAATTGCCAAGTCGGAATTCATCTCGCCAGCAAGTCCTATCGCCACTGGCGCAAGGGCCACTATGGTTCCTACCGATGTACCTATGGACATAGAGATGAAACAAGCGGCTATGAAGAGCCCGGCATGCAGGAATCGTGCAGGAATGAGTTTCATAGTAATGGTTACGGTGGCATCTACTGCACCTACGGCTTTGGCAGATGCGGCGAAAATACCGGCCAGAACGAAAATCCATATCATATACATTACGTTAGGATTGGCTGCTCCGACCGAGAAGGTGTTTACTCTTTCAGAAAAAGGGTGACCTCTGTCTATGAGAATGGAATAAATGGACGCCACGACAAAGGATACTCCTATGGAGATGCGGTAGAAATCTCCTGCGACAAGAGAGGACGTAAGGTACACCGCCAGGAGCACGATGACGGGAGAAAGTGCAAATATGCCTTTCAGATGATATTTCATTTTATCTTAAGCCTTTAAGTCTGGCGGCCAAAGATCCGTTCATGGCCATTTTCATCATTTTCTGCGAATTTTCGAACTGCTTGATTAGCTTGTTCACGTCCGCTATGGTAGTTCCGCTTCCCGCCGCAATTCTCTTTCTGCGTGAGCCGTTGAGGCACTCCGGATGTTCTCTTTCGTAAGGAGTCATGCTTTTTATGATGGCTTCTGTCCCCTTGAAAGCCTTATCGTTGTCTATGTCCACGTCCTTTATGGCTTTACCTACACCAGGGAGCATTCCTGCCAAGTCTTTGATGTCTCCCATCTTGCGGACTTGCTGTATCTGATCGTAGAAGTCGTTGAAATTAAAGCTTCCCTTGGCGATTTTTTTCTTCATTTCGCGGGCTTGCTTTTCGTCGTATTGTTCCTGCGCTTTTTCCACCAGGGACACGACATCGCCCATTCCGAGAATTCTGTCAGCCACACGTGATGGATAGAAGATGTCCAGGGCCTCCATCTTTTCGCCTGTACTCACGAACTTGATAGGCTTGCCGCTCACGGCTTTGACAGAAAGCGCCGCACCTCCGCGCGTGTCTCCGTCCATCTTGGTGAGCACCACTCCGTCGTAGTCTATGGCTTCGTTGAAAGCCTGTGCGCTGAGCACCGCATCCTGACCAGTCATCGCGTCCACCACGAAAAGCGATTCGCTTGGGTTGATGGCTTTGTACATGGTCCGGATTTCTTCCATAAGCTCTTCATCCACTGCCAATCTACCTGCGGTATCCACTATCACTACGTTATATCCTTCGGTGCGTGCGGTGCTGATGGCCTGCTGAGCCACGCGAACCGGATCACTTTCGCCTTCTATGGAGAAAACAGGAACTCCTATTCCTTCTGCCAATGTCTTCAGCTGCTCAATGGCTGCCGGACGGAATGTGTCGCAGGCTGCGAGCAGAACCTTACTGCCTTTTTTCTTAAGATAGAGGGCAAATTTAGCACTGAAAGTAGTTTTACCTGAACCATTAAGACCGGCCACGAGCACTACCGCTGGGGAGCCTTTAAGGTTAACCTCGCTGTGTTCGCTGCCCATGAATTCTGCCATGGAGTCGTGCACGATTTTCACCATCATCTGCTGCGGCTTCACGGCAGTGAGGACATTACTTCCTATGGCCTTCTTCTTTACGTCATCGCAGAATTCCTTGGCTACTTTATAGCTTACATCCGCATCCAAGAGGGCACGGCGTACTTCTTTCAGGGTTTCGGATATATTGATCTCGGTGATTTTTCCCTCGCCTTTAATATTTTTGAGGGAGCGTTCAAGTTTCTCGCTGAGGTTTTCAAACATATTATGTAAAATTCTAAATTGGCCTGCAAATTTAAGGATTTTATATGTAATTTTGCCTCCGTTATGAAAAGATTTTCCTTAGTTCTGCTCATTGTTCTATTAGGCTTAAGTGCTTGTGGAAAGCGAGATGGCGAGCACACCCTCTATGTTTTGGCTACAAATGATGTTCATGGAAGCTGGTTCGCCAGAGATTATGTCCATTCGAGAGCGAAATCTTCCCTTATGTCGGTGAATACCTACATCGACAGCATAAAACTTTCTCATGGGAAAGATAATGTTCTGCTCATCGATTCGGGGGACTGCCTTCAGGGGGACAATGCCGCGTATTATTTTAATTATATAGATACGACGGAGGAACATCTTTACCCGCGTATCGCTTCCTATATGGGGTATGACGCAGTGGTGGTCGGTAATCACGACATAGAGACGGGCCCTAAGGTCTATGACAGGGTGGCTAAAGAATTGGCCCACAGAGGTATTCCTTTTCTCGCCGGTAATGCTCTGAAAGACGATGCTACTCCGTATTTTCCTGAATATAAAGTTTTTAAACGTGCTGGCCTCAATGTGCTTGTGTTCGGTTATACTAATGCCAATATGCAAGCATGGCTGGATAAGAGTCTGTGGCCCGATATGGAGTTTTGCTCGCTCATGCCTTTTGTGCAGCAGAGAGTGGATGAGATTAAAGGCAAAGTAAAGCCTGATGTTACGATAGTGAGCGTTCATAGCGGTACAGGTAATGGAGACGGGACTATTCTTGAGGCTCAGGCGTTGGATCTTTTTAAGAGCCTTAAGGGGGTGGATGTCCTTCTTTGTTCGCACGACCACGCTCCTCGTATAGAAAATTCGGGAGAATTATGTCTGGTTAATACCGGAAGCAGGGCTAAGCATCTGGGATTGGCCAAGGTAAGTGTACAATATGAAAAAGGCAGGGAAGTCGGGAGAAGCTGTCAGGGGAGTCTTATCAACGTGGATCCGAAGAAAGTGGATGAGAAAATGTGGAAGACCTTTAACTCTGACTATGAAAAGGTTAAAGCGTTTACATTGATGCCCGTAGGGAAAATCACTGAGGATATGTACACACGCGATGCGTTCGCAGGTCCTTCCTTTTATATGAATCTTATACATAAGGTTCAGCTGGAAAGCAGCGGAGCTCAGATCTCATTTAGCGCACCGCTCACTTTTAACGGCAAATTATCCAAGGGGGACCTTGTGTTCAATGATATGTTCACTCTTTATCCTTATGAGAATACGCTTTGTGTGCTTAACTTGACAGGTCGTGAGATAAAGAACTATCTGGAGTATTCTTACGATGCGTGGATTAAGAAAATCGGCCCTGACGGACATATATTTAATTTCTCTCGTCGTGAGAGTGAAAGATATGGCACTTCGCGCTGGTCATTTAACAGGCCAAGTTTTAATTTCGACAGTGCCGCAGGCATAAAATACACTGTGGACGCTACGAAAGACTATGGGGACAGAATTAACATCATATCTTTTAGCGACGGGGGAGTTTTCTGTATGGATAAGATGTATAAGGTAGCTATGACCTCTTACCGTGCCGCAGGCGGCGGTGATCTTTTGTTCGAGGGAGCAGGGCTTAGTCGTACTCAACTCGAAGAAAGGATGGTGGCGCGTTATCCAGAGATACGGGACGCTGTTTACAAGTACATTTTATCTCAAAAAGAAATATCTCCGGAAGGTGTCGCACAAGTTGGGGATTGGAAATTCGTTCCTGAAAAGGTCTGCCGTAAGGCTCTCGACCGTGATATGAGCTTGCTGTTCGAATAGTCATAGCGCCGAAGGTGGCACTGAATCTGAACAAAGCACGTTCATATCATTTAAACCGATATGACCTTGCTTTTAAAGTAGTGTTTCAATACTGCGCAGAAAAACCTTTTCGACACTGCAGAAAATAGGCAAAATGCCGGAACGAATTGAAATGAAATAAAAAAGTATTTGTTTTTTTCGAAAAAGATTGCAATATTTGCGGTGTTGTGAAAAGAGAAAGTAACACATTCTTTGAGT
>CAVJMH010000039.1:0-4807 GCA_963650755.1 Firmicutes bacterium TM09-10
GCTTAATAACCAATAAATTAAACCGATATTCTTTTAAAAATTGTCATATACTAAGTTTGGAGACATCAAAGAAACTAATCATTAGTTCAAGAATGGCGTAGAGTTTAAGAACATGAAGATAAAGGCGAAAAATGTCATAAAAAGACTCGTGGGGAAACGTATTCCTCAAATATACAGATGGATAGTTACTGTAGCAAAAGTCCACATCGTTTATTGTGGCCTTCTTCTGAAAGGACGGTACAGAAAGCACAAGGACAAAACTTATCCTACGACGATTCAACTTCCTATAACATATAAATGCAATTTCGACTGCGTTATGTGCGGAATGCATAAGTTGATTCATCAGTCTGGATTTACCCCGGAAGATTTAAGGACTATTCTAAATGACAATCTCTACAAGAACATCAACTCTGTCGGGGTAAATGGTGGAGAACCATTCCTGCTAAAGAATATTGATGAATACATCAAGGTTCTCTTCCAGTCTCTCCCACAACTAAAGAACCTATATATCATTTCAAATGGATACTTGACAAGTGCCATTTTGGAGAAGTCTCAACAAATATTGGATATCTGCCATAAGCACTCGGCCAAATTTGTTTTGTCGATTTCATTGGACGGTTATGGACAGATGCAAGACCTTATGAGAGGACACAAAGGCGCTTTTGAACATGCGTTGGCGACCTGTCAGGAGATATTGAAAGACCGTAATCGGTATTGTGATTCTTTTGGGACAATATGCACGGTCACAAAGATTAATGTTTATAATCTGGCCGAGTTAGATGTCTTTGCCGTACAGAATGGTATTCCGATTAATTACAATGTTGCCACAATCCACAAGAGAATTAGTAACGAAGACAAGTACGAAGATTTCTCCGTGTTTACTGATGAACATGCGCGATTGATGGCGGCTGAATTTTTTTATGAAAGATTCCTAAAAACCAAGAAAGAGCAATACTATGGCTTGTATTATATGGTAAGCAAGGGTGAAAGGCTGTATTCTTGTGGCTCGAAAAGGAATGTCGTTACGTTAACACCAGATGGGAATCTGTCATATTGTGCGACCCATTCAGACATTATTGGCTCGGCTTTGACAGACAGTTCTGAAAAGATATTCTTTGATGAGAAAAACTTGGATTATCGGAAAAAGATGCAAGAGGAATATTGCAAGAGTTGCTCCCACTATTCAGACAGGATGGAGCGGGAAAACTATTTCTCCAAGTATGTAAAAGAAAGGATGAGAGAGGTTGTTGTCTTTTAAGAGGGTGTTATACTGTCATTTATAAATCGCTAATCAATGAGAGAAATCTTATGAATGTTTGTGTACTTGGATGGTATGGAAGTGAGACCCTCGGAGACCGTGCAATCTTGGACGGTATTATCCGAATCTTCTCAGTGATGTCTGATGAATTAGACTTTAATATAGGTTCTCTGTATCCGGTATTGACTAAACGAACTATTTTCGAGGATCAGGAAATGTATAAAAGACACGCAAAACATCTCGAAATCCGTTACTTCGATGCGAAGGATAAAAAACAGATTAAGCAAGCCGTAGAGATGTCGGACTATGTCATTATGGGAGGAGGCCCGCTTATGGATTTGCAAGAAATGTTCATTATCAGATACGGTTTTCATTACGCTAAGAAACTGAATAAAAGAACAGCTCTTGTGGGGTGCGGATATGGCCCTCTTAACCAAAGGACCTATAAAAAGTGCTTGATGGATATAGCCGGGTGTTCAGATGCTATAATTATGCGCAGTGATAATTGCAAAGAGCAAATGAGAAAACTCATCTCCTCGAAGCATCCCGATAAGGAAGTTTATTCATTACTGGATCCAGCCATTATTTCTGTTCTTGATTATAAAACTTCGCCGTTACGAACCGCGGATTCGGAAAGTACGGCGAGCGATGGTAAATGGATGATCAATGTCAGGGATTTGGATTATGTTTATGCGAAAAAAGAATTCTACTACCCGAGAATTAAGGAGGCGGTGGCAAAAATAGCAAAGTCTGTCCCTAAGTTAATTCTCATGCCGATGCACACATTTTATGTTGGTGGAGACGACCGCTACATTCAGAACCGTATAGCTCAAGACCTACAGTACGACAATATCACAGTTATTCAAAAACCGCTGAGTTTAAAGGAGGCGTACGAGCTTATATCCGGTGCTGAAGGATGTGTCGGGATGAGATATCATTCAATAGTGTTTCAATGCTTCTTGAATGGCAATAATTATATTCTGGATTACACGGATTTAAAGAATGGGAAAATCAAGGTCTTCCTCGATCTGATTGATACGTACGGTTTTTATCAATCCAGATATATGAACATCCTTAATAGCGAAACCTTTGATTTCTCGATAAACAGCGAACGATTCGAATATGATGGGACAGGTTATCTCAAAAGCTGCGAGGAATACGCTCAAATACTGTTAAACTTGAACGGTTGCAATGCTAATTAAAGCTTCCAAGCGAGATTATCTGTGGAGTTTTGCTGCGTATTTTTTGAAATTCGGGATTAACCTTTTCGTTTTCCCGATAGTCCTTAACATATTAAACACAGCGGAATATGGCCTGTGGGTTACTTTCAGCAGTTTAACCATAATCGTCAACTTGTTTGATTTCGGCTTTTCCAGCACACTTTTGAGAAATGTGACATACGTTTGGGGCGGGTCGAAAGAGTTGCGTTCTGAAGGTTATGACCACACCCAAAGTACTGCCAAGAGAGATGATCGGCTTTTCCTGCTGACAATTCAGACCTGTAAGAGAATATACCTTATAATAGGTGCAATTGCTTTCATAGTTACGGCGTCCTTCGGTACTTGGTATATCTCTTATGTGGTTAGAGACATCTATAAGCCAGAATATATATTCGGTTGGCTTATTATGGTTTTCGGCATTACCTTGAATTTATATACAGGGTATTGGAGCGTATTGTTAAGAGGCGTTGGTGCCATCAAACATTCACAGAAAGCCAACATCGCAGGTTATTTAGCCCAGTTGATATTGTCTTATGTTGGATTATTGTGCGGATATGGAATAATTGCGCTCGCTGTAGCAACCGTCGTGTGCGGAATAGTAATTAGATTCATATCTTATCACTATTTTACTCATTATCAAGACATATGTGGAATATTAGCATCCAAATGTGAATTCGCAAAACAGGAAATAAAGTCAACCTTTTTCACAATATGGTATAACGCCAAAAGAGCAGGAGTGTCGTCAATAGCTACAGTTTTAATGACACAAAGCACGACAATGCTTTGCTCCGCATACTTTGGAGTTGAAGTGACAGGCGAATATGGTGTATGCCTTCAGGTACTAAGCGCACTGATTGCCATATCTCAGATTTTTTATCAAACTACAATACCCGAGTTGACACAGCTTCGCCAATACGACCAGAGAGATATGTGTAAAAAGAGACTTTCAATGTCATTATGCATCGCTTGGGGGATATTTTTGGGGGGAACTCTGATTTGCGCTTTTTCAGGAGAGTGTCTTCTGAATTTAATTCATTCGCAAACAAAGTTTAATCTATTGATATTTCTGATAGTTGCATACTACTCATTCGGGGAGATGAACTATTCAATGTATGCCAGCTTCATATCGTTAGGGAATCGACTACCATTTGTTCCGTCGGTGGTAATAACATCAGTAATCACCGTTGCGCTATCTTTCGTAAGTGTATATCTCCATTTGGGGATATGGGGACTATTGTTGGTTCGTGCAATCACGGAATCTGCCTATATATTCTGGAAATGGCCGGGCGAAGTGCATCAGGAAATGGCTCTGAATCCGTGGCGGATCATAAAAATTGGCACTGCAGAAATTTGGGCTGTGCTGGTGAGGAAAATTTATAAAAGGAGAGCTTCAATATGAATAAAAAGGAGTATGATGTCATAATTGTCGGTGGTGGAACAGGTGGTGTTTGTGCTGCTGCCGCCTTGGCCGGAACTGGATATAAAGTTGCTGTTATAGAGGAAAACTCTGCATTAGGTGGAACAACGACCGAAGGTGGTGTTTCTACCTGGATAGAAGGAGTGAATTTGGATTTCCATCGAGAGATGTTTAATCACTTAAAGAAAACAGGCAATGCCGAAGGGGAACTTGAGAATAGTTGGTTGCCTTCAAAATTTTCAGATAAGGCTTCTAATATACTCAAGATGAATCCATTGAAGATTGAAGAATACTATAAGGAGTATTTTGAGGGAGCGACAAATATTGACGTGTATTATAATTCTTCATTTGAGTCTGTTATAAAGATGGATTCCAATGCTATAACTGAAATTTCCGTATCTGTTAAGGGAGAAATTTGTGTGTTTTCCGCCACTTTTTTCATTGATTCCAGTGGCGATGGAGTTTTGTGTAGGTCAGCCGGAGAGTATATGAGGTTACCTAAAGATAGTGTTTACCTCATAGGGCGTGATGCGAAATCAAGATTTTGCGAGAGTTTGGCTATGAATACAGACGATCCTCACCAGTTGAATGAGCCATCTCTTTTTTTTGAACTGACTAATACTGGAGTGGATAATAGACTATATCGTGAAACGACAACTGTTTATGCCACCTACTTAGATGAAAAGATAGAAGATGATGTGTTCTTGGATGATGACGTGTTTAGTAATGTGTAAAAAATAAGTTGCATCAGTTGTTCGGTTTGATGAGGTAGTTCCACTTAGGTAGAACCTGTGATTGAACGACCTGCCAAGCAAGTCTTCTTTCGTATGATTCATCTACTATTCTTTTGATTTTATAAGTTTTGGTATTTATGTCGGCATACACTTTCAGACCTGGTTTAGTCGTGGTCAA
>CAVJMH010000040.1:0-3851 GCA_963650755.1 Firmicutes bacterium TM09-10
GGGCGTTTTTTAGGGCGCGTGGATGCAAAGGTTGGAATTAAATTTTAGAAATGCAAATCTTTTCAAATTGTTTTACAACCAATTACCCAAGCAGATAAGAGCAAATTATTAAAATTTGCTTACAATTCATTAGATTGTACCCACTGTAAACTATCAATTTGAAAGCAAAATTTGCTTGATAGCGCAAAATAAAAATTTTTAAAATTTTTTAATTTTGCTTAAAATGTCGTTTAACTTGACTATACCCCACTTTTAATTTACAACCGACATTGGACGGACGCCCGTTAAAAGTGTAAGTATCTATAAACTAAGTATGTTGTTTTTAAGGAGTTGCTATATTAATAGTCGGTGAGAAGAAAGGCCATATATGTAGGGAGGGTGAGTATCTTTTCCACGCGTCCTACATTATAATCTCCCAATTTTATTCCGCTGTTCAGGTGATATTTATCGTAAGAAGCAAGAGCTGTCTTTAGCGATTTCGCGTTACCAGTAGTCGCCTTGCACTCAACAGGTACACATTGGCCCATATATCGAATGAGAAAATCCAGTTCAATGTTCGAGTCTTTATGAAAATAGTATAGCCGGCGACCCATTTTACCCAAAATATCAGCGACAAGGTTTTCATAAATAGCTCCTTTATAAGCGAAAAGGTCTCCTTTTAGAATACTTGCCTGCGTGCCGTCTTCAAGCATCGCTACGAGAAGCCCTATGTCAGCCATGTACACCTTGAATTCAGACATAATCCGATTACCGTCCAATGGAAGTTCGGTGATAGTGGTGTTATAGCATCTTTTTATGATGCCGGCATCTTCAATCCATTGCAGGCACCCCTCGTATTCTCGGCTTCTTCCTCCTGGACGCACCGATGAATATTGGAACTTTTTATATTCACGAGCGAGCTGACCGGGGATAGATTCGAAACATTCACGGATTCTTGATTTGTCCGCCGGGGCTGCATACTTTACCATATCTGCTTTATAATCATCGATAATCCGTCTTTGAATGGCAAGCACTTTTCCTACCTGCTTCGTATCCATAAATGCTTTGACCGCTTCCGGCATTCCTCCCACAATCACATATTGCGTCAGGAGTTCGCGAAAACGGTTGTGAATAGCCTCTGTTACGCTCTGCTCATTCGTGAGACATTCCTTTATATAATTAATATGGATGTCTTTTATTCCATTTGCCCATAGCCATTCTTCAAAGTCCATGGGGTACATATCGACGATTTCCTCAAAGCCCACGGGGATAGAACCCTCAACCTCTTCACGTTTTTCTTCTGGGGTCTTATATCCGTTTACACCAAGCAAAGAACCTGTACACAGAACATCATATCTTCCGTCAAGATGAAAATATTTAAGAGAGCCACGGGCTTTAGGGCAATCTTGAATCTCATCAAATACGAAACAGGTCTCTCCGGGCTCTACTATGACGGACGGCATCGCGGCAGTTATACGCATGATGATAGAGTCAATTTCCAGATTAGGCGTGAAGAAGGCCTTATAATCCGGATGTTCCCGAAAATCGAGATAAACGACATTTTTGAAGTTGTCTTTAGCAAACCTTAGAACACTGCTTGTTTTCCCGCACTGCCTTACACCTTTGATGACAAGGGGCTTTCTATCCTTGTTTTTTAGCCATTCGGCCAATCCGCTTTCTATTTTACGCTGATACATAATTACTTGCCACTTTTCCTACCGACTTTTCAGGTCAATTCGCCACTTTTCCTACCGACTTTTCGGACAAATTTGCCACTTTTCCTACCGACTTTTGTGCAAATATATAAAATTTCGCATCGAAAAAAGAACAGTGCAGCGGGAAATTCATCGCTGGGTATAGTTCGATTTGCGGCATCGGGCGAGAGTGTTACGATGAACTTTATAACGCTTGGCGACCGCCGTTACGGATTGGCCAGAATTGAGAAGGTTTTCTATCTCTCGACTTTCATCACATATCTTTTTGACCTTGTTCGAATATCCTTTAGGGCGGCCGAGCTGTTTCCCGGAGTCTTTTTTAGCCGCAAGTGCCTCTTTTGTACGTTGTGAGATTAGATTTCTTTCTATCTCGGCAGCGAGGGCAAATGCGAAAGCGATAATCTTGGAGTTAATGTTATCTGAAAGGTCGAAGTTGTCCTTTATGGTGTGTATGTTCAGCCGCTTTTGAGAGCAGACATTCAATATGGACATTATCATCAGCATATTTCGTCCGAGGCGGGATATTTCGGAGCAGACAAGAAGGTCGCCCGGCTTCATCTTACGAATGGTCTTACCAAGCATTCTTTTCTCCCACGACTTGGTCCCCGACACGGATTCGGTTATCCATTTGTCTATGGACAGTTGTCTCTTCTCGCACCAATTCTTAATCTCAAATTCTTGACTTTCATAGGGTTGCAGCTGCGTGCTAACCCTTACATAGGCATAAGTGCTCATAATGATTTTTTCTTGTGTTGATCTAAAATTGTGATATATCGGCACAAGATGCACTTTTTCCCAGAATTCAAGGACAGACGACTAATAATTCAGTCCGAATGACCACAGCGGCAGTATATTCAGATGCGCGAACTCAATATCATCTTTTACGACAAAAGCATCTTCAACATTTTTTATCTGTCGCTGTGTCTTTGATTTACCACCGACCTCAAAAGTGTGCCCGTCAATGACGAAATCAGACACTTGCGATGCCGTTACTTTATTACGCGGGGACATCGCTGACAGGAAAAATGTTTCACGAACATTTCCTATTTCCGGAGTGCCTCCAGAAAGGGCATATATTAGATTAGTGTCTCCAAGATAAACTTTCTCTACCTTTTCCACCATAGACATCCCACCAGATACTGGGGGCAGAAGCTGGATGAGCTTCGATTTTTCCATATATACCATATAGTCCGCCACCGTGCTCCTGTCCGCAGATATCGCCCTGCCTATTTCTGTATAATTCGGTTTGAACGGAACACTTGACGATATTACATATAAGAGTTTTTTTAATTTACGCGCAGTGGATATGTTCATTCTTGCAAATGATGGAATATCTACTTCCAAGGTCTGGTTTACGACATTTTCGAGACGGGTCAAATAATCATCTTGATTAAAAAAAGGATAGTATCCGCGGGACAAATACTCCTTAAAATACATGAGGGGATGATTGACCTGCTCCGGAAGCGTGGCCTTTCCCGAAATAATCTCATCAATACTAAACGGCTGAACATCAAGACCTAAACGGAAGTTAAGGTACTCCCTAAAAGACATCCCCTCCAGAGAGTAAGTTATCGCTCTTCGACTTAAGTCCGCATCTGTCCCCTTAATGATTTCCAAAATGGAAGAGCCCGTTACAACGACTTTCAATTCTGGGAGATAGTCATACATCATTTTTACTTCTCTCGCCCAATCAGCATATTTATGAGCCTCATCCACATAGAGAATTTCTCCGCCATTCTTATAAAAAGATGACGCCGTGTCAAAAAGAGTATGAGTCGAAAAATAAGTATTATCTGCGCTGACATATAATGATTTGTCTTGTTTGTGAGATAGCTTTATACGCTGCATAAGCATAGTCGTCTTTCCCACGCCTCTTGCTCCTACAATCACTATGAGCTGTGAGTCCCAATTGATTTCTCGGTACAGATAACGCACGAAATCAGTGCTTGTCCTTTTTAGCTTGTCTTGATAAAGTTCGTATAACTGCTGCTCTGCTTCCATATTTAATTTTTTTTGAGAGCAAATATAGAAAATTTCTTGTAAACGCGGAAACAAATCCACGATTTGTGGCAAAAATTGTGGAAACAGTTCCGCTGTTTTGGAGTGATTTTGCGGAAATAAATCCACGATTTGGCGTCATTGCCCTAAAAAACGCCC
>CAVJMH010000041.1:0-2618 GCA_963650755.1 Firmicutes bacterium TM09-10
TTTATTTACTGCCAGAGCCGCTTAGGCTCGGCTAATTTTTAACGAACTATTGTAAAAAACAATCTCACTTTATTTAGTGTATCGAAATCAATTCATCTATACTAAAGAACCATCTAACGTGCGGTTTATAATTTTTTGTACAATTAACTCTATAGTTTTCCCGCTTACAATTATTTTTTAAGGAGAGCAAAAATAGTTATTTTTGTAAGATTTGGAATACCTCGAACTTTAATAAATGATGGTAAATGATAGGGGAGTATTTTTAGAAGCTGTTTTGAAATGCTTGCCGAATTTTCGAGGTAGTTTTGATCTTGGAGGCGGTAGTCATGTAAGCGAGGATAAAGATGAAAATGGCCGGAAACGGCGATGAATTTTATTATGATTTCTAAGTGCGTGGGCTGAAAAAGGTTAAAAATTATGCTAATAGTATTGGAAGGACTTGATGGGGCTGGAAAATCGACTCAGGTCAAAAGGCTGAAAAAATATCTGGATGACAAATGCGGAGGATGTGAGTATATACATTTTCCTCGTTATGATGCTCCTGTTTACGGAGAACTTATATCGCGTTTTCTGCGTGGAGATTTCGGGGCGAACGATGCCGTTCATCCGCAGTTGGTGGCTCTTCTTTTCGCGGAAGACAGACATGGTGCGACTCCTGCTATACGGCAGATGTTGTTCGAGGGAAAAACGGTGCTTTTAGATAGGTACGTGTATTCGAATATAGCTTATCAGTGTGCCAAATTGTCCGATGCGAAGCAGGCTGAGGCTCTCAGACATTGGATTTTTGATACGGAATTTGGGATTTTTTCGGAACCTACCCCTGATTTGAATATTTTTCTAGACGTGCCAATAGATTTTGTGGAAAAGAATCTTTCTCATACCCGTCGCGGAGAAGACAGAGATTACCTTTCCGGGGGCAGGGACATACACGAATCCTCTATAGATTTCCAGCGCAGGGTAAAACAGATGTATCTTTTACAGGCTGCTGAGGATCCTTCTTTAAAGGTGGTCGATTGTTCATCTTCGGATGGAAGTATGCTTGATGCGGATTCCATATTCTTGAAAATAAGGAAATTGGTAGATGATACGATTTAGTTTTTTTCGCAGGCTCTGCGCGTTTATTCTCGGTGCGGTTTTTCTCGTAGGGAGTTTGTTCAAATTAATGGACCCTGTGGGAAGCTCTCTTGTGATGGAGTCGTATTTTAATTTTCTTCATTTGGGCTTTCTTCGGAAATTTGCCTTCGTGTCATCACTTTTCTTTAATTTGACGGAGTGTTTTGTCGGTATTTCTCTCATAAGCGGGATATGGGTGAGGGTGATGCGTAATGTTACTCTTGCGCTTTTGTCCATATTTACGTTTCTTACGCTGCTTCTGCTCATTTTGAATCCGGATATGGACTGTGGGTGTTTCGGGGAAGTAGTGCATCTTACTCATTTGCAGAGTTTTTTAAAAAATATATTTCTTCTCATATTGTGGGCTGTGTCGTTCTTGCCTTATGTGAGAACCATCCCGCGACCACTTTATAGAAAGGTACTTAGCGGGGTGTCTTTCTTGATGGTGATAGCGTTTGCCGTCTATTCCTATGCTCATCTGCCTCTTCTGGATCTTACAAACTTACATACCGGTAAAGAATTGGAGGAGGGCGACTTATCTTTGACCAATGCGGATGGGGATTATGTGGATTCACACCTGCTTAAGGGTAAAGTTGCATTCATATCCGTGTATAATCCTTCGGAGATAATGGAAGATGACCTTGCGGCTATACGTTCGCTTTCACGAAAAGCCGGACTTAGAACTGTTCTTGCCGTTAACGGAGAATTGCCTTTCAGTGAAGAAAAGTCTTTCGGCGCGGACAGGCGTACTCTTATGAGTATTAATCGGGCCAATATGGGAGTAACTTTTATCTCGGGTGGACAGATAGCGCAGAAATGGACGCCTCGTGAATTCCTTTCTTTCCAGGAGGAGGCGCTCCGCGCCATAACTTCCACTGACCCTTCGGAACTCATTATAGATGAATCCCTTGACGGAAAACGTAAGTTCGAGATTTTCGCCCTTATCTTTTTCGTGATTCTGCTGGTGTAATGTTTTTCTGAGAATAATCATAGATTCTTTTCTCTTTGGTGCAAGCGTGCTGATAAGCATTGTATCTCTGTTTGTGGCGTGCGGAAGGCTTTGAAGAATTGCAGAAGACGGGGATTTATTTGTAAAGCGTTTTAGATTTATTATTTTTGCGCCTGCGGTCAGACTAATACTCACAGCGGACAAGGCTTTCACCATCAATGGTAATGGCGTATGAAACAAGACGGCGGGATGCGAGTGGCTGACCAGAGTTCTGACCGCTTTTTTCTTTAAAACTTTTTCTCAGATGAAATATTTTGCGAACTATATGTCCGATGCTGTCGTCTGTGAAGACGAGCAGGGGAATAGGTACATCAAGAGCAGAACAACCTTGAAAGAGACTCCTGCGAGCAAGGACAGCAAGACGGCGTGGGGCGGCGAGAGTTATGGCGTTTATTATTTCCTTGAACCAATCACGTGCGAAGAGTATGAAGGATTCGGTGTAACGTAAGCCTCCGATAAAGGACATCTTGTTTTATTGATTCGGATCAGTTGCAGA